>DASUKK010000023.1:0-272773 GCA_036278795.1 Steroidobacteraceae bacterium
GTCGGTGAGGTCGCAGGGCTCGAAGTGCACAGGCGTGCCTGCCGCCGTGAGGTCCTGCACCAGCGCACGCGAGGGCTCCACGGCAATGTCGATGAAGGCCACCTTTGCCTGCTGGGCGGCAAATTGCCGCACGATCGCTTCGCCGATCCCCGAGCCGCCGCCCGTGACCAGCACCACACGGTCTTTCAAATCAGGATAAATCGCCGCCATCTGTCGTCTCTTTCCGGGAATCGCGTGTTGGGCCGATATGCGCTTCCACCAGCCGCTGGCCGGGTGCCGGCGCCTCGAAGCTGAAGAGGTCTCCCGCGAGCGGCTGCGCCGCCCGCTCCGCCGGCGCCAGGCCCTTCCAGGCCGTGGTGACGTAGGCCGTGCGAAGGCCGGCCCCTCCGAAAGCGATCTTGGTCACATTGGCACAGGGCAGGCGCACGGTCGCGAGCAGCTCGCCCGAGGGCGAGTAGCGGCGCACACCCCACCCGCCAAACAAGGCAATCCACACGCAGCCCTCCTGATCCACCGCGGTGCCATCGGGATGGCCGGCGCTCTCCTCGATCCTGACGAGCACGCGCTTGCGTGTAAGGGTCTGCGGCTGTGGGTGGTCGAAGGCGTACACGGTCCGCTGCGTCGTCTCGGTGTGATAAAACACCCGCCCGTCGGGACTGAACGCCGGCCCGTTCGCGATGACATAGCCTTTTTCGAGTTCAAGGCATCGCCCGTCCGCACCCATACGGTACAGCGCGCCGCTGGGCTCGACTTCCTGATCATCCATCGAGCCAAACCACAGCGCCCCCTCAGGGCCCACAGATCCGTCATTCAGACGATTGTCGGGAAGGTGCGCCTCGACGCGTGCCAACAGTACGAACTCGCGTGTTTGAGGATCGAAGCGGTGCAGACCGTTCTTGAGCCCGACGACGAACCCGCCTCCGCGCATCGGCGCCAGAAACCCCGGCTGCTCCGGGGCAGGCCAGTCGCGGTGCTCACCGCTTGCCGGATCCCAGCGGTGCAGGCGCCGGCCTTTGATGTCGACGAACCAGAGCGCCGACTCACGCTCCACCCACACCGGACCCTCGCCCAGCTCGGCGCCCACTTTGCATCGATGTACGGCGTCCATGAGCATACCGACACCGGCCTCAGTTATCTGATTCGACCACGCTCAACGTCACCCGCGCCTCGAGCCGCTCTCCCGGCCCGAGGAGCTTCTGTCCGGTGAGCGCAGGCGGGGCCGAGCGATTCACTGCATTCGGCATCTGGCTCACCGGCTCGACGCAGAAGAAATCCTTCCCGGGTGGACTGTAGATATGGAGCCACCGCAGTGTGCGGCTTGCGGTGAGCGCGACCCGCAGCCGCTCCTGCGGTAGCAAGATCTCCGCCACGCCGGGCCAGCCCGTGTGGCAATGGTCGACCAGCTCTTGCCGTGCCAACTCATCCCCGCGGCTCCATTGACCAAAGTGCGCGCCCTGGGTCAGCCGCGTGGGCAGACACTCTTCATCCGTGAGCCACACTCCCTCGAGATGCGCCTTGAGCTGTGCCCCGGGGCCCTTGTGGAAGTAGGGATGCCATCCGAGGCCTGCCGGCATCGGCGTCGTGTCGCGGTTCTCGACCGAGAGCGCCAGCTCGAGGTTGTCGGCGCGCAGCGTGAGGGATTGCATGGCGAGGTAACACCAGGGCCAGCTATCGGGCGGATGCTCGAAGGACAGTACCACCTGGTCCCGGACCGCCGACTCGACGCGCCACGGGTTGCGCCATCCATGCCCATGCAGCGGATGGGCCTGGCCCGGCGCGTTACGCTCGATTTTGATCTCGCGGTCGCCCACCCGAAAGACGCCACCGGCGATCCGGTTGGCGAAGGGGACGAGCGCGAACGCCGCGGTCTCGAACGGATCGTCGACACCCGCGGGTGTCGGCCTGAGCACATCGCGTCCCTGGTACCGCAGCGTCGCGACCGCAGCACCGAGGTCGGGCAACAGCTCCAGTGTCAGGTCGTCGTTGGCGAGGGTGACGGTCTCTTGCACTACTCCGCCGCCCGCGGGGAGGCGAGCCCCGCATCCCCCGGCTTGCGCTGGTGCCAGAGCTCCTGGATGGACTCCAAAGGACGGCCCTTGGTCTCCGGCACGAAGCGGATGACGAAGAGCGCCGCCAGCACTGCGCAGATGCCATACACCCAGTAGGCGAAGCCGTGATTGAAGTGGCTGTTCAGGGCAGTGCTGCCGTCCATCACCGGGAAGGTCGCCGACACGATGAAGTTCATGATCCACTGCGCCGCCACGGCGATCGACATCGCCTTGCCGCGGATGGAGTTGGGGAAGATCTCCGACAGCATCACCCACACCACCGGCCCCCAGGAGAACGAGAATCCCAGGATGTAGAACACGACCGCCGCCAGGGCGACATAGGACGATCCGCTGGTCGCGCCGCCGGCGCCGGCCGTCGCGGCGACCAGATGCCGGTCGAACAGGAATCCGAGGAGGATCATGGCCACCGCCATGATGAGAGCGCCGGCGATGAGCAGCGGCTTGCGCCCGATCCGGTCGACCGTGAAGGTCGCGATCAGTGTGAAGATGGTCATGGTGACGCCGCTGTAGATCGCCGAATCCCACAGCGCCTGGGTCGTCGAGGCGCCCATGTTCTCGAACATGTGCGGCGCGTAATACAGCACGGCGTTGATGCCGACCACCTGTTGGAAGACCGAGAGCAGGATGCCGACGATGAGCACCAGCCAGCCGAAGCTGAGGAGCGGCCGCGTGTGCTCGACCAGGGTCGCCTTGATCTGCTGCAGGGTCGACTGCGCCTCCGAGTCGCCGACCAGGCGCTTGAGCAAGGCCAGTGCCTCCGCGTCACGATCCTTGAGCACGAGGAAGCGCGGCGTCTCCGGCACCATCAGCATGAATATGATGAGCAGCGCTGCGGGGATCGCCGCCGAGGCCAGCATGTGCCGCCACGCCGTGGTCATCAGGTACTCGCGGGTATGGCCCAACTGGATCGCCCAGTTGACGAAGTAGACGAGCGTGATGCCGACCACGATCGCGATCTGTTGGAAGGTCACCAGCATGCCGCGCGAGGCCGGCGGGGCGACCTCCGCGATATACATCGGCGCCAGCATGGAGGCCATGCCGATCGCCATGCCGCCGAGCACGCGATAGAAGAGGAAGGGCGGCAGCGCGTGGTAACCCGTGGCCCCGAAGATGCTCCAGAAGAACTCCGGGTAGCCCGCGCCGAGCGAGGACACGAAGAAGAGCACACCGGCGATCAGTACTCCGGCCTTGCGGCCGATCCGGGTGGAGATGGGACCGGCGATGCCTGCGCCGATGACGCAGCCGAGCAGCGCGATCGAGATCGCGAGCCCCGACAGGAAGTTGGCGTCCGCCTCCGCCAGATGCCGCGGCAACACGAAATTGTGGGTGATCGCATCGGTCACGCCGGAGATCACCGCCGTGTCGTAACCGAACAGCAGCCCCCCCAGAGTTGCCGCCACCGTGAGCGCCGCCACGAGGCCCGGATTGCCTTTGCTGCTCATTTTAATAGTTCCCCCAAGACACTTCTCGAGTTAAGTCATCGCCAACCCGCAGCCACGAAGTACTCGTGCGCGGTACACATTCTCGCATCGTCGGAAGCCAGGAACAGCACGAGCGAGGCGACGTCCTCCGGCTCCACCCGGGCCTTGAGGCACTGCTGCCCAAGTATGCGCGCTTCCTCGTCTGGCGTGTGCCACAGTCGCGTCTGCCGCGGTGTGCGCACGGCCCCCGGAATGACACAGGAGACCCGGACGCCATGGCCTCCGAGCTCACGCGCCATGGCGCGTGTCATGCCTTCGATCCCCGCCTTTGCGGTCTGGTAGACCGAGAGCCCGGCGAGCCCGAGGTGCCACGACACGGAGCCGAAATTGATGATGGCGCCACCGCCCGCCGCCTTCATGCCGGGGGTGACGGCCTGGGCGCAGAAGAAAAGATGGCGCAGGTTCACGGCGAGGCTCTGCTCCCAGTACTGGGGCGTGACTTCCTCGAAGCTGTGCCGGTCGTCGTTGGCAGCGTTGTTGACCAGAACCTGGATGGGACCGGCGTCATCTTCGCTTAAGCGGCTCAGCGTCTCGCGAACACGGTCCACATCGCGCAGGTCGCAGGGGTGAAAGCACGGTGGAGAATCCAACGTAGAGAGCGAACGCTCTAGGGCGCGTGATGCCTCGATGGAGTTGTCGAGGTAAGCCACGGCAGCGCCCTGCCATGCGAAGGCCTCCACGATGGCCGCGCCGATCCCCGAGCCGCCACCGGTCACCACGACGCGCTTGCCCCGGAGGCTGGGGTAAACGCTTCGCGCGAAGGCAGACGTTTGCACGCGGGTCTCGGCCAGGGCACTACTCATTGAACGGAAGCTCCTCGAGGCGATTCATGCAGGCCGCAGCAGGCCGCGGGCGGCGAGATTGCGCATGAGCGCGGCGATGCCGAGCTTCCAGGGCGGCGCATGCTCGCAATGGGTGACGCGGTTCTCGAGCGTCCCCAGCCGCTCGCTCGCGATACGGACCAGGTCGCCCCGGCGATGGGTGAATCCGAGCCCCGGGGTGTCGCGATCCTCGATCGGCGCGAACATGGTGCCGAGAAAGAGCGCGAAGCCGTCCGGGTATTGATGGTGGCGGCCGATGGTGTGGCTGATGAGCTCGAGGGGGTCGCGGCTGATGAGCCGCATGGAGCTGCTGCCTGTGAGCACATAGCCCTCCTCGCCCCGCACCTCGAGCGTCACTTCCGCCGCGCGCACGTGCTCCAGCGTGAAGCCGCCGTCGAAGAGCCGGATGAAGGGGCCGATCGCGCACGAGGCGTTGTTGTCCTTCGCCTTGCCGAGGAGCAAGGCGCTGCGGCCTTCGATGTCGCGCAGGTTGACGTCGTTGCCGAGAGCGGCCCCGACCGCGCGTCCCGCCGGATCGCAGATCAGCACGATCTCGGGCTCGGGGTTGTTCCACTTGGAGTCCGAGCGCACACCGATCCAGTCGCCCCAGCCGACGGAGGACAGGACCGGGCCCTTGGTGAAGACCTCGGCGTCCGGGCCGATGGCGACCTCGAGGTACTGCGACCAGAGGCCCGCGGCCAGCAGGGCTTCCTTCAGGCGTGCCGCCTCGGGTGATCCGGGCCGCACTGCGCTGATCTGCGTTCCGACACGTTGCTCCAGCGCCTCACGAACCCTCTGTGCAGCGCCGACGTCGCCTCGCGCACGCTCCTCGATCACGCGCTCCAGCGCGGACACCGCGAAGGTAACTCCGCAGGCCTTCAGACACTGCAGATCCACGGGCGACAGCAGATGCGGAACCAGCCGTTCGTCCACACCACCCCAAGCCGCCTTGAGCGGCAGGGCTTCCAGATCGCCGAGATCCTGACTCGGCACCTCCGTCTCCCCGCGCCAGCGGGCGATGAACTCCGAGGTGGTCGGCGCAAAGGCGCAGACGTCCAGCACCCGCCCGCGGCGGATGAGGATGGGAGTCGGCCCCTCGCGGGTGAGCAGGCGCCCGAGCAACGTCGCCTGGCGCCAGTCTCGCGGCAGAGAATCGAGCATCGACGCGCCCCCCCAGGCGCTCACAGGACCCGGATTGTTAGCGTTAACATCGCGCACCGCCGGGCCGCTGTCAAGTCCGTCGCACGAGCTTCGGCGCAGCCGCCGATTGCCGCGAAATGAGGGCGTGTGGGATGAGGCGATGCAGGCGTTCCGGCCCACGCCGGACGCCGCGTACCGACACGACCAACATATCGACCGCCTCCGCCGCCATGCGGGCGATCGGCTGTTGAATGGTGGTGAGCTCCGGCCAGATGGTCGAGGCGATGAGCGTATCGTCGAACCCCACGACCGTGAGGTCGCGCGGCACATCGAGCCCTCGCCGGTGCGCCTCGGCGATGACCGCGGCCGCCATGTCATCGTTGCTGGCGAAGATGGCGGTGGGCGCCGGCTCGGCCGCGAGGAGCTTGCGGGCCGCATCGAGCCCCGAGCGGAAGCTGAAGAACCCCTGCTCCATGTGCGGCGCCGTCCGCGCGGTGTGCCGCGAGCGCGCGGTCTCCTCCAGTGCCGCCGTGAATCCGAGCCAGCGCTCCTCGCTCGCGCTCTGGTTGGGATGACCCTTGATGAACGCCAGGCGCTCGTGACCCAGGCTGATGAGATAGCGCGTCATCTCGAGCGCTGCCGAATAGTCGTCGATGCGCACGCACATGGCATCGGGCTGCGGGCGCCCCGCGGCCACCGTCACGAGAGGCAGCCGCGCGGCGGTGAGCTCGGAGCGGATCACGGACGACTCGCACAACGGCGGCGGCAACACGACGCCCACGACGGCACCGGCAAGGAGCCGCCGCACCGCCCGGCGCGAAGCGGCGGGGGTCGGCTCGCACTTCTCCAGGACGAGCTGCACGCCATGCCGGGTCGCCGCCTCGAGCGCGCCGACCAGGAACTCGCTCAGGTACGCCGAGCTCGGATTGCCATAGAGGAGCCCCAGCCGCTCGCCGCGCTCGCTCGCGAGATTGCGCGCAGCGAGGTTGGGCGAGTAGCCGAGCTCCCGAACGGCCCGCTGCACGGTCTGGCGCGTCGCGTTGCTCACGTACTCGCTGCCGTTGACGACGCGAGAGACGGTCATGGGCGACACGCCCGCGAGCCGCGCGACATCCTTGATCGTCGCCCCGGCGCGCACACTGCTGCGGGCTTTTCGGGCCGGTCTGCTCATTGGATCCGGAAGGCCCGGTACGAGTGCGGCGGCAACTGCACGACGAAGCTGGTCTCGTTGCGCTCATCGGGTGTCGGCCCCGGCACACTCTGCGGCGCCGGCAGCACGCTCTGCCCCGAAGCGAGATCGACCAGCTTGGTGGCTCCCGCCTTGACGAAGACGCGCACGGTAGCCGGGCTCGCGCGGTACGACTCCACGATGAAGGTGTGGTTGTCGTAGGCGAAGAGGCTGACACGCGCGGGCGCGGCGATGCGCAGCGGGAAGCGCGCGGCCAGCCAGCCGCGCAGCTCATCGAGCGCCGGCTGCGGCAGCGCGTAGAGGTCGCCCATGTTGGCCGGCACGTTGAGGACGTAGAGCTCGCCGCGCCCGTAGCCGGTGGAGAGCAGAATGGGCACGGAATTCGCCGAGTCCTCGCCGCGGATCAGCGGCCAGGTGTCGTTGGTGTAGAAATGGATCTGCGGGAAGATCACCGGCGGGTTGTCCCGCCCCGGCACGTCGAGATCACCGCCGCCATGCGGTCCGAACGTGCCGTAGTAGTGCCGCGCGGTGATGGGCAGTCCGCTGTAGGTGATCTCGGCCACATCCTCGATGCCCTTGTGCTGAAGCGCATGCAGGAGCCCCGAGGTGATGATCACCTGGCCACCGGCCGCGAGATTGCCCTTGATCTCCTGCACCAGATTCGGATCGAACGCCGCATTCTCCGTCAGCAGCACGACGGGTGCGCCCTTGGGGAAGTGCGGCGTCAAGTCCATCGGGATGCCGATGTTGCCGAGGTAGTTCTGCAGGAAGTCCTCGTCGGAAGACGACTGGTAGGGCTTATAGCTCTCGATGCCGATCGGGTGGCCGAGCTTGCCCAAAAAGGTATCCACCTGGTCCAGCGAATAGCCCGCCACGTGCGCCCAGCCAGGCACCGCCTCGCTGCCCGCCGGCGCATGGAAGGAGCTCGTCATGGCGTTCCAGTCGAAGCTGGTGGCATCACCCGCCCACGGCCGGTCGCCCGCGATCGCAGGCGCTGGAGACGCCAGCTGCGTCCAGCTGAAGAGCGTAATTTCCGGCGACTTGGCGAACATCGTGTCCCAGAGCTGCTCGGCGTAACGGTCGGCGTAACGCGTCTCGAAGGTGTCGACCCAGCCGCCGAGGTTGCCGCCGTCCGGGCGGATGTTGCTGTAGTAGCGGTAGATGAGATAGCTCTCGTACTGCTGCAGCAGCTGATAGGTCTCGACCGGGTCGCGCGTCTCGGTGCCGGTGTAGATGTAATCGAACATCTGCGCCTCGCGATCGAGGTCGAATCCGAGTCCCTGGAAGTGCTCGTACCAGTTCGGGTACTTGATGATCACCTTGACGTGCGGGTTGGCGCTGCGCGCCGTCCCCAGGATGAGGTGCTGGGCCACCTCCCGCATCTTGCGCAGCCGGTACTCGGTCCAGCTCTGCGAGCCCTTGGCGCGGATATCGGCGTCGCTGCGCGTGTTGTAGAACGTGAAGTCGTCGAGGATCACGGTGTCGAAGTGGCTCGCCGCCTCACGGATGGCGCGCTTCGCCGTGGCGATGTCCTGCGGGTTCTCGTAGTCGAAAGAGCGGAAGGGCCCGCCCTGATCCGCTGCCGTCAGCGTGATGCCGCCATCGACGGTGATGCCGTGCGCGCGGAAGAAGCGTGCGATCCGATCGAGCGCCGCGGGATCTGCGAAGAGGCCGCTGCGGTAGTCCTCGAGGTACACCTTGTTGAAGTGGACCTGGCTCCAGATGCGGTCGAACTGCTGCTGCAGCACCTTCGGGTCGGCGAGCTGGTTGGTGGAGAACACCGGGATGTAGATCGCGACACTGAAGTTCTCGTACGGCTTCTGCGCCGTGGCGGCGGCCGCGTTGCGTGGAAGCAGCAGACAGGCCGCGGCAACGGCGCTGCAGAATCCCATGGCGAATCGCATACTCTTGCTCATGCTTGGGCCCTTGCTCTTGCTCATCACGCTCTCCCCGCCGTGCCGGCGCACGATGCGCACTGAACTTCGACCGCGGCACCCGAGTAATGGACCGTTCTGTCGGCCGGCGCCGCGAAGTCATCCCCGGGACGCGCCTGCGGCGACATCCAGCGGATATGGAAGGCTCGGCTCTGTTGCATACCTGGAAACTCCCCGGACCTCGGTCCGATCGTCAGCGTGCCGGTTGCCCGGTCATAGGAGAAAGGAATGGTGGTGTACTCACCGTGGCGGTAATCGAGGTTGGTCCCCTCATCCTCGTACAGGGTGAAGTGACCGCTCGCGCCCGTATAGACGAGGAGCGTCAGCGGCGCATCGGGCTTCTCGCCCGTGTACTGGATCGCAGGTCCCACCGGAACGATGGACCCGGCGCGCACGAATAGCGGCATGCGCGAGAGAGGCGCGGCCGCCGAGATGCGTCGTCCGCCCTGGAAGGTGTGATTGCTGTAGAAGTCGTACCACAGCGTCCCCGCCGGCAGATAGACCTCGCGCCTGCGGGCCCGGTAGGCATAGACCGGGCTCACGAGAAACGCCGGCCCGAGCATGTACTCATCCGCGATGTCCCGGACCTTGGGATCGCCGGCGAAGTCCATCTCCAACGCGCGCATGATCGTGGAATCATCGAGCCAGGTGTCGCCTGCGAGCGTATAGATGTAGGGCATCAGCCGATAACGCAGTCGGTCGTAGTAGGCCAGCGTGTCGTAGACCTCGGAGCCCGCGGGCGCCAGGTTGTAGATCTCCCGGTGCGGGAACTGCCCATGCGAGCGGAACACCGGACAGAAGGCGCCGAACTCGAACCAGCGCGTATTGAGCTCCCGCCACTCCGCCAGGTCCTTCGCGTTCGGCTTGAGATAACGCGACTCCGGCTGATAGCCGCCGATATCCATGGTCCAGTTGGGCAACCCCGAGAGCGAGAAGCCGACGCCCGCCGCGATCTGATCCTTCAGGTCCGACCAGCGCGGCGCGACATCCCCGCTCCACACGGTCGCGCCATAGCGCTGCAGGCCCGCGAACCCCGAGCGCGACAGGATGAAGGCCCGTGTGTTCGGATGCGCGGCAATGTTGCCTTCATACACCCCGCCCACGTGCTCCAACGAATAGGCGTTGAAGAGCGCCGCCCCCGGCCCGAGCGGCGTAGGCGACATCAGCGCCTCCCGCTCCGCGAGTGTGGTGTTGGAGATCATGTCCGGCTCGTCGGCATCCAGCCACCACGCATCCACCCCGAGGCTCGCCAGCCGCTGATCGATCTGCCGCCAATAGAGCCGCCGCGCACTCTCGGAGAAGGGGTCGTAGAACCCATAGGTATAGCCCGGCCCCACCCAGTCTTTGACCCCGAGCTGCACGCTGAGCGGGAACATGTATCCACGGGCCGCGAGCGCCTTGTAGTCGTCCGTGCCCGGATAGAACTTCGGCCACACCGAGATCATCAGGTGGGCATGCAGCGCATGCACCTTCGCGATCATGCCCCGCGGATCCGGATAGCGCGACGGGTCGAACTCCTGCGACCCCCAAGCGTCATCCTTCCAATAGCGCCAATCCTGCACGATGTTGTCGAGCGGCAGCCGCAACTGGCGATACTTCTCGACCACCCCCAGCAGCTCCTGCTGCGTCTCATAGTGATCCCGGCTCTGCCAGAACCCATAAGCCCAGCGGGGCAGCAGCACCGCCTTCCCGGTCACATAACGGTAGCCGCCGATGACGCCATCGAGACTCGCCCCCCGGATGAAGTAGTAATCGATGGCCCGCGCCGCCTGCGAGGAAAGCGAGAGCCGCTCCCGCTCCGCCGTCGGCCGCGGGTCCCGATGCAGCAACGCGAGATAACCGCCTTCACGGTCCCACTCCACCCGCACCGCCAGCGGCTTGCCCGGTGACATCTCGACCGCGAAGTTCCGGAACCAGGGATTCCAGTTCTGCCGCCACGCATCGATGACTTTGCGCCCGCCGATCCACAGCTTCTGGTAATCGCTCCCATAGAGCGAGAACGTCTGCAACCCTGCGCTTCGCGCCTCGATCTTCCCCGTCCACACCACCTTCACATGCGGCAGTTTGACGAGAGACTGCGGAAAGGAAGCCGGAAAATGCGCCTGCCCATCGAGATACTGATAGTCGATGTCGCCCTCCGTGCGCTCGAGCACCAGCTTCCCATCAACGTAGTAACTGGCGGTCAGCCCACCCTTTTTTCCATGCGCGTCATACAGCGTCAGCCCCTTCGAGATCTGCTCCCACGGCTTCGGATCCCCAAACCGCGTGACCGAGTCGTTATCCCACAAAATCCCGTAATCCCGGCTGGAAACGACGAACGGCACCGCCACATCCATGTTGTGCTGCGCCAGCGTAACGTCCTTCCCCTTGTAATCGATGATCCCCGCCTGATGCTGCCCCAGCCCATAAAACGCCTCATCCGGCGTCGACTCGAACTGCTGCCGAACCTCGTAATACGCCTTTTCCGCGATCGTGACCGGCCTCAGCTCGCGCCCCCCCGGCACTTCGCTGGTAATGACCTTTCCCCGCGGATCCTCGAACACGACCTGCCCGTCATCGAGGCGAACGACTGCGCTCACTTTGCCCGTAAACAGCGTCACCGCATCCGACGCACTACGCACCGTAAAGGCAACCCCCGTGCTCCGCGTACGCACGGCCATCAAACTGGCCGGCAGCGCGAGGTCATCGCCCGGAAATGCCGTCACGTGAATGATCGAAGGCGAAACGACTTCCAGCCGCACCTTCCTGGCCACCCCCGCCGCCGGCGTGACCACGATCCCACCGGCAATCCTGACGTAGCTCCCCTCCGGCGCCGCCGCATTCGCCACTGTCACATTAGCCACGGCCGCATTCGCCCCGAACGCCCCCAACATCAACGAGACGATCACCGTTCCGAGCTTCAGGGGAGCGCATCGCAAAATGATCCTGGCCAGAAGCCGATCGCCAGGACGGCGATCCGCTAGGCTGCAAGGACGTACTCGCGACGTTCTGGCCAGGATCATTTTGTGAGGCGCTCCCGGGATGTAATCGGCAACTCCTGTCACGTGGACAATTCTCGACACACCGGCAAGCTCTCTAGTACGTCGCCAGCCGCACCCGCAGCACCTGCGGGACCGACGTGAAATTCAACCCCCAGTCCACCTGATCCCCATTCCAGACCCGCAAAAACTTCCACTTCCCATCCTCGTACCTCCCCTCCTCCACCCGCGCATACTGCATCTGCTGCCCCCTCTTCCCATCCGCCGGCTCGAACGCCACGCGCGCATGCACCCCCGTCACCAGAAACTCATCCTTTCCCAACCTCCCCACCAACACCCCACCCTCCGGCACCGCATTCCCCGGCGCCCACCCATTCCCGAAGGAGTGCAGCCCATACGACACCACCGCCTTCCACCGCCCGAGCGGAATGGTCTGCACATGGACAGCGCTGTCTTCCGACACCCCCGCAAGACCGCCATGGAAGCTCACATCCGCCAGCTCCGACACCATCGGCCCGATGAGCCCGTACTCCAGAGCAAACGGCGCCAGCGTCTTCCCATCGACCACCAGCGCCCCCAGCGGAAAGTTGCTGTAGCCCGTGAAGTCCATGCCAAAGGGCGAGAACCCGATTCCCTGATGTCCCAGGGCCGCAAAGAGATATCGCGCGTACCCCTGCCTGTTCCCCGTCTCCGCGACGAATAGCGGATTGTCCGAGCGCTGATAAAGGTCGAGCACCTTCGTGTAGCGCGCGTAATCCGGCATGTAGATATCCGGAGCGATGAGATCGATCGCCGGCGCCCCCGCCTTCCAGACTCCCAACACATCGTCAGTGGGCCCACCACTTTCATAGGTGGATGGCGGCCCCGGGTTCAGCGGATCCCGCAACGCCGCATTGACATACATCGGCAGCGGATACTGCGCCTTCCCCGCCGCCGCGACCTGCTGCACGAACCGCGCGATGTTCCAGGCGTGGAAGAACTCATCCGCCCGCGCCCCAAATACCTCGCTCCACGTGCCGCTGCGCGTCTTCAGCGCTCGCACGAGCTGCCGCGGCACCGCCCCGTCGAAAACCTTCTGTGCCCGCGATGAATAGTCCCGCACCGATCCATACGTGCCGGTCTCGTTCTCCACCTGCACCATGATGACCGTGCGCTGCGCATCGACCGCTTTCAGGTGACGCATCAGCGCCGTGAAGGCCGTCCGATCCGCATCCAACGTCGCCTGCGCGAGCGGTGACAGCGAGGCCACACGCCGCCCCTGCGGACTCACCACCCGCGGAAATCTCGCGTCGTCGAGCTTCACCCACTGCGGCGCATAACCCGGGCTGCCGTTCTTCCAGGTCCCGAACCAGAGGAGCACCGCATGCAGCCCGTGGGCGCGCGCCTGTGCGAGGAAAAGGTCGAGGAAGGAGAAGTCGAACGCGCCTTCCTTCGGCTCGATCTGCTCCCACGCGATCGGCATGACCACCGTATTGGCGTGCATCTGTGCCAGGGCCGGCCAGACCTCAGGCAGCATCGCAGGGTAGTTGCTCGAGTTGTTGACCTGCGCGCCGAGGATGAGATACGGCTTGCCCGCAACCACGAGCTCGTGCCGTCCGTGGGCGCTGAGGACACGCGGCATGGGCACATCGTCGGCCGCCACGGCCGCCGCGCCCGAGGCGAGCACGGCCAGCCAACCGGCAGCGAGGGCAAGGAGGCGCGAGCGCAGCGCGCAAGGTCGATTCAAGGTCCCCCCCGCCTACCGTTTGTCACCGCCATGGTAACGCTCCCACAGGCCGGGCGCCACCCCCGTTGCGAGCGATTTTCAGGCAATTCCCGCAGCCTCGGCGAGATAGGTTGCGTGCGCGGGCAGCGTTGCGACCGCCTTGCGAATCGTTTCCGGCATGGCATCGAACCGTCCCGCCACGGCGGCTGCGCCGACGATGTCGATGATCGGCTCCGGACGCTCCGGCCAGACGCCGAGGCCCGTGTAGATGGCGAGCCAACTCGCGGGCACGAAGGTCTCCTCCTCGAGCTGGGCGATCCGGCCCGCCCGCGCGAAGAGATCGCGCTTGTGGGTCAATGTCTCCGGCAGAGGCATCGCGCGACAATGACGCCAGAACGGCGCATCGTCCCGCTGCGAGGCGGCATAGTGCAGAACCAGGAAGTCGCGCACCCTCGCGTGCTCGAGCGCGGTCAGCCGATTGTATTCGGCGCTGATCGCCGGATCGAAGTCGCGGTCCGGGAAGAGCGCGAAGAGACGCCCGAGACCGGTTTGCACCCGGTGAATGCCGGTCGCCTCCAGCGGCTCCAGGACGCCCGCCGCGTCCCCGAGGGCGAGACAATTCGCGACCCACGCATTCGCGCGGCGCCCGGCCGTGAAGCGCAGGAGCCGCGGATCGCCGAGCGGCGCATCTCCCGCCACCGCAAGCAGCTCCGAGGCGGCCTCATCGTCGGAGAGATACAGGCTGCAGTACACATGGCCGCAGCCAGCGCCCCGCCGCAATGGAATCCGCCATTGCCAGCCCGACGCGCGTGCCGTCGCCTCCGTCACCGGCGTGGGATCACCGGTGCTCTCACACTCGATCGTCACCGCACGATTGCACGGCAGCCACTGCGACCAGTCCTCGTATCCGGTCCGCAGCGCGCCCGCGATGACACGCGCGTCGGGACCTGAGCAATCGATGAAGAAATCGCTGCCGATCGCGCGGCCATCCCGCAGACGCAGCGACTCGACCCGTCCCTTGTCATTCAACGTCACATCCACGACCTCGCCTTCGACGCGACGCACGCCACGCTTCTCCGCATGGGTCCGCAAAAGGCGCGCGTAAAGCCCCGCGTCGAAGTGATACGCGTAGGACAGATGCCGCAGAGCAGATGAGTCATTCGCGGGCCGCGTACCAAACCGGCCGAGCGTCGCCGCCAGTCCCGTGACCGACCACTCCTCGAGGGGTGATGGCCGCCCCGCCCGTCTGCGCGCGAGCCAATACGCCTGAAAGAGCTCATGCTTGACGTCGACCCCGTAGGGTCCGAAGGCGTGCAGAAACCCCTCTCCGACTCTTCCCCAGTCGTGAAACTGCGTTGCCAGTTTGATCGTCGCGTGCGTCGCCGCGAGGAATTCGCGCTCCTCGATACCGAGCAGCGCATGAAATGCGCGCAGATTGGGCAGTGCGCCGTCCGCGCCGCCCGTCGTGCTCTCATTCGGCTCGACGAGGATGAGCTCGCACGCTGCCGGCCCGAGCACTCGCGCCAGCGCCGCGGCCGCCATCCATCCGGCCACGTCGCCACCGACGATCACGATGCTTCGCAGCCCGCGCGCGGCGCCTTGTCCTGGCTCCGTCACGTCGCCGCCCGGCAATACTTGTCGATGAAGGCGCCGTGCAGCGGCAGGGATTGCGCCGCGCCGGCGACGATGCGCCCGCGGCGCTGCAATTCCCGGCTCAGCGCGGCCTCTTCGATGAGATCCGCCATGGGATCGTGGCGGCGCGGAAACATCCCGAGACCGAAGTAGAGCGAGACCCAGCTCGGCTCGGCGAACGCGCCGCTGTCATACAGGGCCACCACGCCGCCGGCCTGGAAGAGTTCGATCTGGTGACGCAGGCCATCGGGAATCGTCATGTTGCGGCAGTAGCGCCAGAGCTCCCCTTCACGGCGGCTCGCGCGGTAATGCAGGATGATGAAGTCGCGGATCGACTCGTAGCTGCGCGCCATCAGGCGGTTGTATTCCTGCGCGAGCTTGGGCTCGCAGCCCCGGTCGGGGAAGAGCTCGATCAGCCGGCCGATGCCGGACTCGACCAGGTGGATGCTGGTGGACTCGAGCGGCTCGAGGAAGCCGCCGGCGAGGCCCAGCGCCACGCAATTGCGCATCCAGCTCGCACGCCTCACCCCGGCGGTGAACTTGAGCAGCCGCGGCGCCGCGAGCGCCTCTCCGTCGAGGTTGCCGAGGAGCGTCTGCGCCGCCTCATCCTCGCCGACGTAGCTGCTGCAGAAGACGTGTCCGTTGCCGGTGCGATGCTGCAGTGGGATGCGCCACTGCCACCCCGCACGATGCGCGATGGAGCTGGTGAAAGGCGCGGGCTCGCCGCTGCGCGCGCACGCCACCGCGAGAGCACGATCGCAGGGCAGCCACTTCGACCAGTCGTCGAAACCCGCATGCAGCGTGCGCTCGATGAGGAGCGCGGCGAAGCCGCTGCAATCGATGAAGAGGTCGCCGCTCACCGAGCGCTCACCCTGCAGCAGCACCGCTTCGACGAAGCCGTCCGCGGACCGCAGGCGCACATCGACGATGCGCCCTTCGATGCGCTTCACGCCGCGCGCCTCGGCGAAAGCGCGCAGATACGCGGCATAGGCCGTGGCATCGAACTGAAAGGCGTAGGAGTAGGAGCCGAGAACCGAGCCCCGGTCGGCGAGCGGCGGCGCGAAGCGCCCGAGTCCCGCCGCCACAGTTGAGATGGAATAGTCCGCGTAGGACCGCTCGTCCCCGGCCGCGCGCGAGCGCAGCCAGAGCTGATGCGGCGAGACACCCCGCAGGTCCGGTCCGAAATCGCTGAAGCCGTGGAAGAACGTGCGGTCCGGGTTCCAGCCCCGAAACTCGATGCCGAGCTTGAAAGTGGCCCGGGTCTTGCGGATGAACTCGATCTCATCGAGGCCGAGCGTCGCATTGAACGCCCGCAAGGTCGGCAGCGTCGCCTCGCCGACTCCGATCGTGCCGATCTGCGCCGACTCGACGAGGACGATCTCCTCCACCCGCCGGCCGACGAGCGCGCTCAGCGCGGCCGCCGCCATCCAGCCGGCGCTGCCGCCGCCGACGATGACGATTCTGCGCACGGCCGAGCCTGCCATGTCCTTCTTCTAGCCCAACCCGCCCGGGATGAGAAGGGGGCGCCCGATCCGGCGTCCCCTCCCCGGGGGTCAGAACGTCACGCGCATCTGCGCCGTGTAGGTCCGCCCGCTGTCATACCAGGCGAACGTCTCCAGGCCGATGTGCTGCTGCATCAGCTCCTTGTAGGTCGAGTCGGTCAGGTTCAGGGCCTCGAAGCCGAGCTGCACGTGCGAGCCGATCTTGTAGAAGAGCGACGCGTCGAGCTCGCCATAGCTCGCCGCATAGATGGGCAGCGCCCAGGCGTTGCTCTGCGAGCCGAGATTCGGGCTGCCGGGATCGGTATTGGTGCCGCTCGTGCCCTGCAGCGGGTTGACGTTGACGCCCATCAGGTACTTGCTGCGCCAGCTGTAGGCGAGACGCGCGGACACCGGACCCCGGTCATACAACAGAGCGGCGTTGAACGCATACTTCGACAGGTTCACCAGCGGCAGGTTGCCGAAGGTGGTGCCGTTCGTGTCGCAGCCGTTGAGATTGAGGGAGAGATTGGCCGCATTGTCGTTGGCGTTGTCGCAATAGCCGCCGGCCACTGGGTTGTTCAGCGTCTGATGACTGTCGATGTAGGTGAAATTCAACTGCGTGCCGAAACCGTGCAACAGGCTCGGCAGGAAGTCATAGTATTGCTGATAGGCGAGCTCGACGCCCTTGATCTCGCCGCTCGCGCCGTTGACCGGACCTGTCGTCGTGAACGTGTGCGTGCCGCCCGCCGTGTCGGTGGCGGTCACGTTGAAGACCTGGTTGATGACGACGTCCGAGAGGTGCTTGTAGAAGATGTCGGCGCTCAGCGAGCCGCTCGGCGCGAAGTACCACTCCAGGGTGCCATCGAGGTTGAACGCCCGCGTCGGCTTCAGGTTCGGGTTGCCGTTGGCGGTTCCGGTGAAGGTCTGCACGCCGCTGCCGTTATCGATGCCCGAGCTCACTGTGGTGAAGGCCTGCAGCTGCGTGAACTGCGGACGTGACAGTCCCTCGGAGGCGGCAAAGTGCGATTGCAGGTGGTCGGTCCAGTGGAAGCGCAGGTTGAGGCTCGGCAGGACATCGGTGTAGTTGTTCTGCGCGGCGAGCTCCTGGGCCGATTGACTGAAGGAGACGTATTCGCTCGCCGCGTGGCCGGCCGGCGGGTTGCTGGGCGAGAACGGATTGACCACGAGGAAACCGGTCGCATTGTCCACGGTGCGCACGACACGGACGCCGATCTCGCCATCGTATGGCGTGGCGCCGAGCGTGGACGCGAAGGGCAGCTGCAGGTATGCGGCGTAGGTGTGCTCGTTCTGGGTGTTGAGCCCACCGGCCGGCAGCGTCCCGGGCGCCGATGTGAACGAGGCCGGCTTCCAGGAGTTGGTGCAGGAAGGATTGAGCTCCTGGCAAAGAGTCGTGAAGAAGGATTGCAGCTCCGCGAAGCTGCCGGGCCATCCGGTCGCGAGCGAAGTGGCGGGGAAGATCACCGAGGACGGCAGGGTCGCGCGGCCGTTGAAGAAGTTGGGGAAGTTGTAGCTGGCATAGGGCGCCGGGAACTTGTTGAGGTAAGCGAGCGACGGGATCTCGAAGGACATCCAGGTCTGGCTGACCGCCGCCCAGTTGTAGCCGCTGCCGGGCTCCGTGACATCGGTCTCCGCGCTGCGGTCCTCCCAGCGCAGGCCGCCGCGAATCGACTTGAAGAAGCCGTTGCCGAGAGCGTACTCCGCATCCTCGCGCCAGGCCCACTCCTGGCCGTGGCCGAACTCGAGGCCGTCCTGGGTGAACGCCCAGTAATAGTTGGACGGGTCCTGCATGTAGGCCGTGGGGACCGAGGCGCTCGGGAATTCGCCCGTGAGATTGATCGTCTCGTACGGCACGTTCACGCCGGTCGCGACGGTGAAGTCATCGGCGTGGTTGTTGCTGCGCACGAGCTGCAGATCGGTCGTCAGCTTCAGATTATCGGTGGCGTTCCATACCGTGTCCCAGGAGAAATTGTCCGTCGCGGAATGCTGGTCGGCGGAGCGCGTGTCATCGTTCATCGGCAGGCCGCCGTCGGTCGGATCGGTCATCGTGCCCGACTGGAATATCCCGGCGGAGTTGAACGTGAAGCCGGTGCCCGGTGCCGGCTGCACGTTGTAGGGATCGGTCTGCGGGAAGATCGCGTTCTCGTCCCAGTGGAACTTGTAGTAGGACCCGAAGTACGTGAGCGTCGTGACGAGGCTATCGCTCGGACGCCATTGCAGCGCCGCGTAGGCGCCCTTTCGTGTGCGTCTGTACCGCAGCGTGCGCCACGTGACGCCTCCATCCGGCACCCAGACCGTCTGGCCGGCCGGCACCCATGAGCTGGCGGCGCCCTGGCTCGCGGTCCGCGGGAAGAAGGGGTACAGCTCCATGCCGTCCGTGCGGTCCTGAACTTCCGAGTCCGCCACATCGACGAGCACGCCGATATCGCCGATGCCGGTGTGCCAGCGGTCGCTCAGCAGCAGCGATGCGGACGGCTTCACGTTGCCGCGGCTCAAGTCGCCCCAGGCGCCGCCGACCGAGCCGCTGATCCGTGCGCCACTGAAGTCGAAAGGCTTCGCGGTGCGCAGATTCACGACACCGCCGATTCCGCCCTCGGTCTGCGATGCGTCGGGATTCTTGTAGACATCGACGCCCGCGAGGAGCTCGGGCGGAACGTCGTCGAAGCTCAGGGCGCGTCCGTTATTGGCGCTGAAGCTATCCTCACCGTTGATCTGCGAGCTGACGTAGCTCAGGCCGCGGATCGAGACGCCGGCGCCCTCGACCTGGAAGTGCTCCGGGTCGGTCGCGCCGTTGATCGAGACGTAGGTGTGGTCGATCTCGACGCCGGGGATGCGCTGCAGGACTTCCGTGACGGAGCGGTCGGGTAGTTTGCCGATGTCCGCCGCGACGACTGAATCGACGATCTGCATCGAGAGCTGCTTGATGCGCTGCGCCGTCTGGATCGCCTGACGCTGCCCGGTGACGACGACTTCCTGCAGGGCTGCCGTGCTCGGGATGGCATCAGCCGGGGAAGGACCCGGCTGGGCCGCCGCAGTGGCCTGCGAGGCCGCCTGATCTTGCGCATGAGCGGGCGTCCCCGAGAGCGCCATTACAAGAGCCAGCGCCGATACGCTCCCCGGCACACGCAGCGGCACGCCCGGGCGGATGCTCGCGGCGGAGCGATGGCCGCGGTGGTTCGAACGTTTTGCCACGATATTCCCCCTTTGGATGTCGCTGGCTCGAAGATCAACGGTCAGGGCGGCTGGGGGCGACAGCGCTGTCGCCAGGTTGCCGAGCCCACCGCAAGGTGCATGTCGAACGAAGAGAAATACTGGGTACCCCTGCTAGAAGCGCGCGGGTTCTAGTGCGTCAATGCGTCGCGCGTAAACGACCCGTTATCCCTAGGTTAGCGCTGTCATTGTTCGCGCTACCAATGCGAAGTATGATTCCAGCCATACGATTATTCGTATAGACATTCTGGCGGCAGGCGGCGGGGGTCCGATGGGGCAACAATCCGGAATCCGATCATTCCTTCGTAGGCGCTTGAATATCAGGCATATTGCGCTCATGGCGCAGCTCGATGACGCACGCTCCGTCGTGCGCGCGGCAGAAGCCGCCGGTATGTCGCAGCCTGCAGCCTCCACCCTCCTCAAAGGCTTCGAGGAAGCGCTCGACGTGCCGTTGTTCGAGCGCCACGCGCGCGGCATCGCGCCCACGCCCTATGGGGAAATCCTCGTGCGCCACGCGCGCGCCATCCTGGCGGAGATCGACCAGGTGCAGGAAGAGATCGCGAGCCTGAAGTCCGGTCTCTCGGGCCAGGCCTCGGTGGGCACGGTCACCACGCCGGGCACCAATCTCGTGCCGCTCGCCGTGGGCCTGCTGAAGCAGAAGCATCCCGGACTCATGGTCAGCATCGACCTCGATCACAGCCGCCCGCTCGTCGAGCGGCTGCTCGGCGGTCAGATCGACATGGTCGTCGCGCGCCTGCTCGACTCGCGCGGCGCGGGCGAGTTGCAATTCGAGCCTCTGGGGGAGGAATCGCACGCCATCATCGCCGGCGGCGGCCATCCGCTCGCGGGTGCCACGGGCATCTGGCTGCAGGACCTGCTCGGGCAGCCGTGGATCCTGCCGCCGCCCGGCAGCGTGCTGCGCGACCGGCTGGCCACGATCTTCCTGCAGCAGGGGCTGCCCATGCCGGCGAATGTCGTGCAGACCCAGTCGCTGCCGGCCGTTCTCGGACTCCTGCGCAGCACGAATGCGGTCGTGCCGCTTCCGCGCGAGACGGTCCAGCCGCTTTGTGACTCCGGCTTTCTCTCGGTGTTGATCGACAACGTCGGCGTGAGCATGACTCCGTTCGGCATCATCACGCGCCGCAAGCACAATCTCTCTCCGGGCGCCCAGGCGCTTCTCGATGCCATCCGCACCACGGCGAGAACGCTCTACCCCACGGCGCACGCACCGGCGGAAGGCCTGGAGGAGTCTCTGGCGGTCACCGCCTGAGAGTTTCATGCCCGGCGCATTGAGCCGAGGCTCATGATAGCGCTATCATCCGCCTCGACGCCGCGCGTCCGGAGAATGTCCGATGTCGATTCCGATGTTCCGAATGAGCGTCCGTCCCCAGGGCCGCCGAGGGTCCTCAGGCTGGGTTTTCTTCGCGGTCATCGTGGCGGCAGGCTTGACTCTGACTCGGTTCGTCGCGGCGGCGGACACCCCTCCTGCGGCGGGCGACACCACGCTGCCCGCCGGCAGCGCCGCTCCAGCGGAGGATGGCTACCGTCTCTGGCTGCGGTACGTTCCCGTGGGAAGCGAATGGCTTGCGCGCTACCGAGCTTGCGCGACCGAGCTCGCAGGCACTGACGCCAACGCGTCGGCCCCGCGTGGCGCACCCTCCGGCCTCTCCCCTGCTTTGCGCGCGGCCCAGGCGGAGCTGCTGCGAGGCCTGACGGGTCTGTTGGGTAGACCGCCTCGCGTAACCGCCGATGTGACGCAGGACGGCGCGATTGTTCTCGGTACCCCGACCTCTTCTCCCTTGGTGAAGAGCCTGGCGCTCGACCTGCAGCGGCTCGGTGCCGAGGGCTACGCGATCCGCACGGTCACCCTGCAGGGCCATGGCGCAACCGTCATAGCGGCGAACAGCGACATCGGCGTGCTCTACGGCACGTTCGCCTTCCTGCGCCTGCTGCAGACCCACGAGCCCGTCGCGCATCTAAACATCACGTCGAGTCCACGGATCCAACGTCGCGTGCTCGACCACTGGGACAATCTCAACGGCTCGGTGGAGCGCGGCTACGCCGGTGACTCGATCTGGAAGTGGCAGACCCTGCCGGAGCACCTCTCGCCGCGCTACACCGACTACGCACGCGCCTGCGCCTCCATCGGGATCAACGGCACGGTTCTCAACAATGTCAACGCGACTCCCTACATCCTGACACCCCTGTATCTGCAGAAAGTCACGGCGCTCGCGCGCGTGCTGCGGCCCTATGGCATCAGGGTGTACCTCTCCGTGCCGTTCAGCGCGCCCGTGACTCTGGGCAAGCTGCAGACCGCCGACCCCGCCGATCCGCGGGTCCAGGCCTGGTGGACCGCCAAGGTCGCGCAGATCTATCGCGACATCCCGGACTTCGGCGGCTTCCTGGTGAAAGCCAACTCCGAGGGACAGCCGGGGCCCAGGGATTACGGGCGCACCCAGGCGCAAGGCGCCAACGTGCTCGCGCGCGCGCTCGCCCCGCACGGCGGCATCGTCATGTGGCGCGCATTCGTCTACACGACCGGCGCTCACTCCGAGGATCGCGCCCGGCAGGCCTATGACACATTCAAGCCGCTCGACGGCAAATTCGCCGACAACGTGCTGGTGCAGGTGAAGAACGGCCCCATCGATTTCCAGCCGCGCGAGCCCTTCCATCCCCTCTTCGGCGCGCTGCCGCACACTCACCTGGCACTCGAGCTGCAGATCACCAAGGAGTACCTCGGGCAGCGTACGAGCATCGTCTATCTCGGGCCGCTCTTCGCGGAAGCGCTGCACGATGACACCTGGGCCAAGGGCGAGGGATCGACCGTGGCACGAGTCATAGACGGCTCGCTCTACGGAGAGCGCCTGACGGCCATCGCCGGCGTCGCCAACATCGGCTCCGATCGCACGTGGTCCGGGTCGATCTTCAACCAGGCCAACTGGTACGCGTTCGGCCGGCTGGCCTGGGACCCTGACCTCTCGGCGCGGCGGATCGCAGCGGAGTGGGTCGCGATGACCTTCACCAGCGATCCTCGTTTCGTCACGCCGGTGGTGCAGATGATGATGGGATCGCGCGAGGCAGCGGTCGACTACATGACGCCGCTCGGTCTCGCGAGTCAGATGGCCGCCGGCACGCACCTGGGCCCGGGCCCCTGGGTGGCGCCCGCGAAGGACATGCCTGCCGACTGGAGCAGCACCTACTACAGCCGCGCGGACGCCGACGGGATCGGCGTCGATCGCACTGCGACAGGAAGCAATGCGGTGGCGCAGTACTCAGCGCATGTCGCATCCGAGTACGGGAGCCTCGCGAGCTGTCCGGAGAACCTCCTCCTCTGGTTCCATCATCTGTCCTGGGATTACCGCCTGCGCTCGGGAGACACCGTATGGGATTCCCTGGTGCGGCACTACGACCGCGGAGTCGCCTGGGTCAAACAGGCGCGAAAGACCTGGAGCACACTCTCTCCGTACGTCGACGGCCAGCGCTACCGTATGACGGCGGACTTCCTCGCGATCCAGGAGAAGGATGCCGAGTGGTGGCGCAACGCGAGCGTCGCCTACTTCCAGTCGATCTCCCATCGCCCGCTGCCCACCGGCGCGGCCCCGCCGCCCGACACGCTGGCGCACTATGAGGCCTTCTGCATCCCCTACGTCGAAGGATCCCCCGGACGCTCGCCGGGCTGCGCACCGGCCGACGTCGCGGTGCCGCGCTGAGCGCTCATGGAACGCTCACCAATCCCACATCGAGCCATCCTCCAGGCGCGCGATCGGCAGCTGCTTGGGGCTGTAGGGAAACCGTGCTGCGAGCTTCTCGTCGAGCGTGACACCGTGACCCGGGGTCTCGCCGCAATGCAGCCGGCCGTCGCGAAACACGTAGTCGTGCGGGAAGACATCGTCCGTCCGCTCGGAGTGGCGCATGTACTCCTGGATGCCGAAGTTGGGAACCCAGGTGTCGAAGTGCAACGCCGCGCCCATCGTGACCGGCGAGAGGTCCGTGGCTCCATGGAAGCCGGTGCGCACCTGGTGCATCGCGGCGAAGTCCGCGATGCGGCGCACGTGAGTGATGCCGCCGGCGTGCACGATGGTCGCGCGGATGAAGTCGATGAGTCGTCCCTCGATGAGACGCTTGCAGTCCCAGATGGAGTTGAACACCTCGCCCACCGCGAGCGGCGTGACGGAGTGGCGGCGGATGAGCTCGAAGCCGTCCGGATTGTCCGCGGGCGTCGCATCCTCCAGCCAGAAGAGCCGGTGCGGCTCGAGGTCGCGCGCCAGGCGCGCTGCCTCCACCGGCATCAGCCGGTGATGCGCATCGTGCAGCAGCTCGAGCGCGCGGCCCTGATCGGCGCGCAGCCGCTCGAAGAGCTTCGGTACGATCTCGAGGTAAGCCGGCGTCGACCACTCCGTCTCGAGCGGCAACTCGCTCTCCGCCGGCTCGTACGCATCCTTCTGCCGCGAGACGCCGTAGGGCTTCTTGAGCCCCGGCACACCGCACTGGGCGCGCACCGCGCGATAGCCCAAGGAGACGTACCGCGCCACTTCCGCGCTCGCCTCTTCGATGTCGCGGCCGTTCGCATGTCCATACACCAGCACACCCTCGCGCGAGCGGCCGCCGAGCAGCCGGTAGAGTGGCAGTCCAGCCATCTTGCCGAGGATGTCCCACAGCGCCACGTCCACTGCGGCGATGGCGGTCATCGTCACCGGTCCCCGCCGCCAATAGGCGCCACGGTAGAGGAATTGCCAGGTATCCTCGATCCGGCCCGCATCGCGCCCGATCAGGTTGGGAATCACGTGCTGCTCGAGGTACGCCGCCACGGCAAGCTCGCGACCGTTGAGTGTCGCATCCCCGAGCCCGAACACGCCGGAGCGCGTCTCGACCCTGAGCGTCACGAAGTTGCGCCCCGGACAGGTGACGATGACGCGCGCGGCGACGATCTCCCGCTCCCGGGACGTGCCGCTCCCGAGACCCGGGTCCGTGGAAGTTGGTGCGCCAGGAACCGGATCAGACTGAGGACTAGCCATGAACAATAACTCCAATTGGGAATCTGCCGGCACCCTGCATCCGGACCGCCTCTTTCCCGCGGAACCCGGCACGCGCGCCGTCGCCCGCAGACTCTACAACACCGTCCGCGCGCTGCCCATCATCAGCCCTCACGGTCATACCGACCCGCGCTGGTTCGCGGACAACGCGCCCTTCAGCGATCCGGTCTCGCTGCTCCTGACGCCGGATCACTACATCACACGCATGCTCTACAGCCAGGGCCTGAGCCTCGAGGAGCTGGGCGTGCTGCCCGCGCCCGCCGGACACAGTGGGGCCGCCGCCGCGGCGAGCTCGGACGGCGGCCACGCCGGCGACCCGCGCGCCACCTGGCGCAAGTTCGCCGCGCACTACCATCTCTTTCGCGGCACGCCGACGCGGCTCTGGCTCGATTGGGTGCTGTGCGCGGTCTTCGAGGCCGAGGCGCCGCTCACTCCCGCGAATGCCGATCGCACCTACGACCGCATCGCGGAGCGTCTCGCGCAGGACGCGTTCCGGCCGCGCGCGCTCTTCGAGCGATTCGACATCGAGGTGCTCGCCACGACCGAGTCGCCGCTCGATGACCTGGCGCACCATGCCGCGATCCGCGCGAGCGGCTGGAAGGGCCGCGTCATCACCGCGTACCGCCCCGATCCGGTGGTCGATCCGGAGGCGCCCGGCTTCGCCGCGGGGCTCGTCCGTCTGGGCGAGCTGACCGGCGCGGACACCGGTTCCTGGCGCGGCTACCTTGGCGCGCACCGCCAACGCCGCGCCTTCTTCGCGAAGATGGGCGCCACCTCCACCGA
The DNA here is from genome assembly GCA_036278795.1 of Steroidobacteraceae bacterium. Lineage (GTDB taxonomy): Bacteria > Pseudomonadota > Gammaproteobacteria > Steroidobacterales > Steroidobacteraceae > 13-2-20CM-66-19. The sequence continues at coordinate 25,475 of DASUKK010000023.1, forward strand.
CCACGGTCATCCGACCGCGCAAACGGCCGACTTGAGCGGGCACGAGGCGGAATCTCTTTTCGATCGCGTCGTGCGCGCCGCGAGCAGTGGGACGGTGGCGGCCGCCGACGCGGAGCTCTTCCGCGCTCAGATGCTGACCGAGATGGCGCGGATGAGCCTCGACGACGGGCTCGTCCTGCAGATCCACCCCGGATCCTGGCGCAACCACAACGCCTGGCTCTACGAGCGCTTCGGTCCCAACGTCGGCGCCGACATTCCGATGCCCACCGACTACGTGGGCGCGCTGCGCCCGCTGCTCAACCGCTTCGGCAACGAGCCCTCCCTCGGCATCATCGTCTTCACTCTCGATGAGACCGCCTACAGCCGCGAGCTCGCGCCTCTCGCCGGCCACTATCCCGCGCTCAAGCTCGGCCCCGCCTGGTGGTTCCATGACAGCCCCGAGGGCCTGATGCGCTTTCGCCAGCAGACCACCGAGACCGCCGGCTTCTACAACACCGTCGGCTTCAACGACGACACGCGCGCCTTCTTCTCGATCCCGGCGCGCCACGATGCGGCCCGCCGCATCGACTGCGCCTTCCTCGCCCGCCTGGTCGCCGAGCACCGGCTGCCCGAAGACGAAGCCCTCGAGGTCGCGCGCGCCCTCGCCTACGATCTGCCGAAGCAAGCGTACAAGCTCTGAGCTCCGCTTCCCGCCCTCATTCGCCGGGTTGGCAAAAGGTACGGCGCCGGGAGATCAGAACTTCGCGCGGAACCCGATCATGAGCTCGCGCCCCGGATTGTATTCGGTGAAGGTGGCGTTCGGGAACTGGAAATACGAGCGCTGCTTGGCGTCGAAGAGGTTGAGCGCGTTCGCTGTCACCTGGAAGCTCATCGGCCAGCGCAGGAGCGTCCCGATGTCCACGTACGAGGACAGATCCCATTCCCGGAAGGAGCTCGCGTAGAGGGCCGCGGCGGGGATGCCGTTCTGATTGAGCCCGGACACGACATTGGCTGCGTTGTAATTCTCAGCCATCCGGAAGCTGAAGGGACCATGCTCATAGTAGAAGGTGAGGTTGTACGTGTCAGGCGGCACTCCGGTGGCAATCGCCGGTGCGGCGCCGCTTCCGGTCTGATTGATGTGGGTGTAGTTGGCCGAGAAGCCGAAGCCGTTGAGCCCGAAGCGGCCGAGGAGGAAATCGAGCGGCTGCGTCCAGTCGGCCTCTTCGCCTCTGACCCTGAGGACACCGGTCGCGTTGACCTGCTGCGTCAGCACCACCGTCGCCGCGTCCGGGCCGCCGCGCGAGTTGATCGCCGTCTGCTGGGTCGGGGTGAGGGTGCCGTAAGTGATCCCATACTGGGAGAGGTACGAGAACGGATAGGTCGTATTGGCATTGGCCGTAAAGCCCGTGAGCTGCTTCTGGAAGAGCGTCAGGGCGACATAGCCCTCCTTGCCCGTGTAGTACTCCAGCCCGAAATCGAGGTTCTTGGAGATGTACGGCTGCAGCGCCGAATTGCCCGCGGTGCCCACGTCCGCCGATGGACTGCTGAAGCTCACCCCCGGCAGCATCGCGGACGGCTGGGGCCGCGTCATGGTCTTCGAGGCGGCGAACCGCGCCAGGAAGTTCGGCATGATGTTGTAGACCAGCTCCAGCGACGGCAGCGTGTTGTTGTAGTTGTTCTCCAAGGTCTTGAAATTGCTGATGTTCCCGTAGAACGAGCCGTCGCAGGCCGCAGTCAGGTCCTTCGTGGTGTTGTTCGGACAGGTGGTCGTTCCGGGAGTACCGGCATTCGCCGGGTTGGCGAGCGAGATCGGCGCGCCGATGTACTGCATCGTGCGCACCCAGCGGACACCGGCGGTGTAACGGAAGCCGTGGCCGAGGATCGCCGTATTGCCGTTGAACTGCAGGTACATCCCTGTGTCGGAGTTGCGGATGTATCCGCCGCTAGCACCGGTATTCGTGCCTCCTGAAGCAGGCTCGTTCGCGTGGAAGGCACCGTAATCCGAAGCCGCCTTGAACTGATTCCAGTTGACCGTGATGAAGCCGGCCGGCCCCGGTGACAGGTATTGGCCGAGCGCGGTGACGGGGATGAGCGATCCCTGATATGCGAGCGGGCCCATGCCGGCCGAGTAGCCCGTACCAAGGGCTGGGTACGTGGGATAGCCGGCTCCCGGAGTCGCGGTGCTCAGGCCCTGGCAGGGCGGCTGGCTGTTCGGGCCCGGCAGGGAGACATTCGGATTGTCGCCGCAGACCGCATTCTGCCACGCCTGGCTGTTGTCGAAGCCGTTGATGTGGCGCCAGATGTCGTCATAGGCCGCGCCGACCTTGACGTTGAAGACGCCTCCCTTGCCGAAGGTCACATTCAGGCGGATCCCCTTGGTGGTGGTCTCGCGGCGCTCGTCCTGGATATTGACGCGAGTGCTGCTGTTCCAGGTGAAGCTGGCGGGATCGTTGAGATTCACGTCCGAGGCGATATCCGGAACGCCGCCGTCGTTGGTGTAGTTGATCGTGGCGTTGGTGCCCGTGGCGACCAGCACGCTCGGCACCTCACGGTGGAAGGTGCTCTTGGTGTAGTTCGCCTGGACATCGCCGCTCAGCCAGTCGTTCGCGCGCCAGTTGAGCCCCGGGTTCGTTCCCCAGAACTGCGTGTCCTCGAAGTATGGCCGGTACTCCAGGAAGAACTGCGAGTTGGCGAAGGTGGCGCTCGTCACCGTGCAGCCGTTGCTGCAATCGCTCTTGTCGAACTTCTCGTTGAGCGGAATCATCGCACCATTGCGGCCGACCCAGTCCATGTCCTCGCGCGTCAGGACATTGTGCTTCTTGCCGTACATGTTGTCCATGTAGAAGTGCAGCGCGTCGTTCGGCCGGTACTCCAGGCTGATGATGCCGTTGTAGGTGTTCTTCGCACCGAACTCGAACGACGGCCGGCCGAGGCGCGGGATGATGCCGTTGTCGATCTGCTGCAGCGTCGCTCCGGGATTGTTCGCGAGCAGGAAGGCCGCATCGATGGGAGCGCCGGTGGTCAGGCCGTTGCCGGCGGTCGCCGGCACGGTGGAGGGAATGGTCCAGTTGCCGCCGCGCGTGCTGTTGCACACCGACTCGCCGGCGCACTGCGCCGCCGACAGATTGGGATTCGTCCAGCCGATGGTCTCGAATCCGGGCGTGGCCACGTTGTTGTGGCTGATGACCCCGCCGGCGAGAATGCCGAAGCCGTTCTCGAACGTATCGCTCGCCACCAGATAGTCGTGGTTGCCCCACGCGCCGGCGTTCTGGTTCTTGGTGCCCTGCGCGCCGAACGCCAGATGCCGGCCCGGCGAATCGAACGGACGGGCGCTGCGCATGTTGACGGTGCCCGCGGCGCCGCCCTCGAGCATGTCGGCGGAGGAAGTCTTATAGGTCGTCAGGCTGGTGAAGAGCTCCGTCGGAAACATGTCGAGATCGACTTCCTGGTTGGTGCTCTGCGCGTCCGTCGGGCCCGTCGATGCGACGGCGATCGGCGCACCGTTCAGCAGCACCTTGGTGAAGTCGGTGCCCAGCCCGCGGATGGAGATCGCCACCCCTTCCCCGGTGATGTCCCGAATGATGGTGATGCCGGGAATGCGGTTGAACGACTCCGCGATGTTGTTGTCGGCGAACTTGCCGATGTCCTCGGAGTAGATCGAGTCGGTGAAGCCGATGGCATCACGCTTGGCGCTGGTCGCCTTCGCGAGACTCTCGCGAAAGCCGGTGACCACGACCTCAGACAGGATTGGCGCGGGATTCTCGGGGTTCTGCTCGGTGCCCTGAGCAGGCGGCGGAACCGTCTGCGCGAGCAGCACATTGCCGCTCGCGGCCTGGCTGGCGGACTGGCCCGCGGCGCCGCTCGCCGCCGTCTGCGCCGCCGCCGGCATCGCCGGCAGAGCCAGACACAAAGCAGCGCTCGCGAGAGCGAGCCTGACGGCAACAGAGATCGGATTGTGCTTCTGGAAGCTCGGACGGCAGCCCATGCGAATTCCCCTGATTTGGTATTGGACCCGAACTATCTGCGCGCTGGATGTTAACGCTAGCAATTTAGGTTTGCAACGGCGGAATCACTGCCGAGCGCCAGGCCGGTGGATGTGCCGCGCCGAGGATTCGCCCGCCCTCCCCATTCGTTTATGATATCGGTATCAGCGCCGCTGCCCGGGCGCCACGCAGGGGGAATCTCTTGTCGCATTCCAACGTTCCAGGATCCCGCCGGCGCCTCGGCCGCGCGGTCGCGGCGACTGCCGCTCTCGCGCTGGCGCTCGCCGGCTTCGGCGCCGGCGCCGCGGAGCAACCGCTCTACAAAAACCCGCAGGCCTCGGTCGCCGCGCGCGTGGATGACCTGCTCTCGCGGATGACTCTGCAGGAGAAGATCGCGCAGATGTCCTGCATCTGGCAGCGCAAGAGCGACGTCGAGGATGCGCAGGGCAACTTCGATCCCGCCAAAGCGAGCCGCGTCTTTCCCAACGGCATCGGACAGGTCGCCCGGCCGAGCGACCGCGTGCCTCTGGAGGCGAACGACCCGCTGCAGAACGTCTTTCGCAATGTCCCGCAGACGGTGGACTTCGTCAACGCCATTCAACACTACTCGGTGAACGACACCCGCCTCGGAATTCCGACGATCTTTCACGGCGAAGGCCTGCACGGCTACATGGCACGGGACGCCACGAGCTTCCCCCAGGCCATTGCGCTCGGCAGCAGCTGGGATCCGGCGCTCATCGAGCGGGTCTATGCCGTGGTCGCGCGCGAGGCGCGCGCACGGGGCGTGCAGTTGCTGTTGACTCCGGTGATCAACCTGGGCCGCGATCCGCGCTGGGGCCGCATCGAGGAGACCTTCGGCGAGGATCCGTATCTCGTCGGCGAGATGGGCGTCGCAGAAGTGCACGGCCTGCAGGGCGACACGCTCCCTCTCGGACCTGAGCGTGTCTTCGCCACACTGAAGCACATGGCCGCCTATGAGGTGCCGGAGGCCGGTACCAACGTGGGTCCCGCGGAAGTCACTCGCCGGACGCTGCTGCAGATGTATCTGCCTCCATTCCGTGCCGCCATCGAACGGGCCAACGCCCAGATCGTGATGGCCTCATACAACGAGATCGGGGGCATTCCTTCGCATGCCAACCACTGGATGCTGACCGATGTCCTGCGCAACCAGTGGGGCTTCAAGGGCATAGTAACCAGCGACTATGAAGGTGTCGAGCAGCTCATGTCGCTGCATCACGTGGCCGGCAGCCTGACAGATGCCGCGGCCCGCGCGCTGAAGGCGGGCGTCGATAACGACATGCCGGACGGCGAGGCTTACGCCAACCTGCCTCAGGCGCTCGCGCAGGGGAAAGTCACACAGGCGGACATCGACGCGGCGACACGCCGCATCCTGCGGCTGAAGTTCCTGGCGGGGCTGTTCGAGCACCCGTATGCGGATGCGCATCACGCGGAGGCAATCACGGACGACGCCGAGGCCCGCGCGCTCGCGGTGAAGGCCGCGCAGGAGAGCATCGTTCTCCTGAAGAACGACGGCACGCTGCCGCTGCAGCCGCAACGCATCCGGACCCTTGCCGTCATTGGGCCCAACGCGGCCGTCGCGCGGCTCGGCGGCTACTCCGAGGTACCCGCCCATTCCGTGAGCATCCTGCAGGGCATCCGCGCACTCGCCGGCCCTCGCGTGCGCGTCGTGTATGCGCAAGGCGTGCGCTTCCTCGACAGTGGCGATCAGTACACCGACCGCGTCGTGCTGGCCACGCCCGAGGAGAATCGCCCGCTCATCCGCCAGGCGGTGCGCGTCGCCCGACAGGCCGATGAGATCGTGCTCGCGATCGGCACCCGCGGAGCCCTCTGCCGCGAGGGCTGGGCCGACAACCATCTGGGCGACCGCGACAGCCTCGGCCTCATCGCACAACAGCAGCAGTTGGCCGATGCGCTGTTCGCGCTCGGCAAGCCGGTCGTCGTCGTGCTCATCAACGGCTGCCCGCTCGCGGTGGACGAGATCGCGAAGAAGGCCAATGCCCTCATCGAAGGCTGGTACCTCGGTCAGGAGGGCGGCACCGCGATGGCGGACGTGCTCTTCGGCAACAGCAACCCCGGCGGCAAGCTCACCGTCACCATCCCGCGCTCCGTGGGTTTCGTGCCTTACAACTACGATGAGAAGCCGAGCGCCCACCGCGGCTATCAGTTCGCCGACAACTCGCCTCTCTTCCCCTTCGGCTATGGCCTTTCCTACACCACCTTCCAGGTGGGCGCGCCCGTGCTTTCCTCGGCCCGGATCCCCGCGGGCGGTACCGTGACCGTCAACGTGAGCGTGCGCAACACGGGCAAGGTCGCCGGAGATGAGGTCGTGCAGCTCTATTTGCACGAGCTCGTCACTTCCGTGACGGAGCCGACGAAGGTGCTGCGCGGGTTCAAACGAGTGACGCTGGCGCCGGGCGCTGCAACCCAGGTGCAGTTCGAGCTTGGCCGCGACGACTTCGCGATCTGGGACGAGAACCTGCACGATGTCGTCGAGCCCGGCACGTTCGAGGTCATGGCCGGCCCGGACTCTGTCAGTCTCAAGACCGCGACCCTGGAGGTCACCCCTTGAGCGCGGCGCGCAGCCACGCTGACCGGCTGTGTGCCACCGGTGGCACACTTCCTCTCCATTCTTCGGACGAGTCAGCGGGCCGGCTTGACGGCCCGTCGCTCGGGACAATATAGTTCGGATCAACTACTATATGGTAGTTGGTGCGCAGGGCGGCGGTGCCGTGCGCGCAGCGATGCGTACCCCCTCCACGGCGCCGCCATCCTGGTTTGAAGCGCTGGATCCGGGCCCCCCCGCCCGGCCCAGCGCGGCATCAAGCGCAGGTACGGCGCTGGCTAGGCACGGCGCTGGAACACCAGCGCGGCAGCGCCGCGCAGGCGCGCCAGGTCACCGTCCGGAATCGGCACCACGGCCGGCGGGCTGCCGGCTATGGTGATGCCTCTCAGCATCTTCTCGATGGTCGGCCGGTATCGGTGCCATGCGGAGGTGATCTCGCCCGCGATGTAGACGACCGCCGGCGACAACGCCGCGACGATCAGCCGCAACCCCTGGCCGATCTCCCGCGCCTGCCGCTCGAGGGCCTTGCCGGCGTGCGGGTTGCCCTCCTCCGCCAGGTTCAGCAGCTCGCCGAAGGTCACGGGCCGATGCTGCGGCTGCAGCTCCCTGAAATAACGCAGCGCGGCGCGGCACGAGGCGAACACTTCCCAACAGCCGCGCCGGCCGCAGGCGCACTCCGGGCCTTCGGGGTCGATGGAGATGTGGCCGAACTCCCCCGCCATCCCGTCGTGGCCGGTGATGATGCTGCCGTTGGCGAAGATCGCGGCGCCGACACCCTCGGAAGTGGTGATGAGGACGGCGTCGCGATTGCCCTCATCGCGGTGAAAGGTCAGTTGCGCCAGGAGGCAGGCGATCGCGGCGTTGGCGACGTGCACCGGCAGCTTCATGCGCCGCTCGATGGCGCCCTTGAGATCGAAATCGCGCCAGTGCAGGTTCGGGGCGAAAAGGAACTGATCGGTGCGCGGGTCCACCCGTCCCGGGAAGCTGACGCCGATGCCCTCGATGGACATGCCGCCGAGGCCGGCTTTCATTCTCGACATGGCGTCCAGGATCAGATCCGTGGAGGCCCCGGCGTCACGGCTCAGGGGCGCCATGGAGCGGGAGATCAACCTGCCGTTGAGATCGACCATGGCGATCGTCGCCTGGCGCGGATGGATGTCGACGGCCAGGGCCACCAGGCTCTCGTTCAGCCGGATGAGCGTCGGCCGCCGCCCGCGCTGCGACACCGCCGTGCGGCCTTCGCACACCCATTTCTCGGCGAGGAGCTGCTCGATGATCTGTGAGACGGTGCTGCGCTGCAGCCCCGACTGCCGCGCGAGCTCCGCGCGCGAGATCGGTTGTCGGGTCCGGATCAGCTCGAGAACGATGTCGCGGTTGATGCGCCGCGCCGTGACACTGGATGCCAGCTCGACGTCGGACAGATCGACGCGGCGAATTTCGCGCGTCCGCTCGCGCTTTTGCATGAGTGTGCGTCGACCCTGGCTCAAGGACGCCGGGAGTCTACCGCGTCCGATCGAGCGCGGGCTACCCGCGCACGTTACCGCTGCGCCGTCCGTTTGATTTCGCCGAGCCTCCCGTAGGACTCCGCGACGGCCCATGCGGCCGCCGTGATGGCGGTCGAGATGCAAAGAGTCACCCAGGCCATCCGGCTGGTGGGCGCCGCGATCACGGCGCTCACCCAGCAGATGACCGTGATCAGACTCTGCATGACGGCCTCCAGCGTGGCGGCCAGCCGCGGCACGACGCCGACGAGGATTGCCAGACCCGCCGCGATGTGTCCCGCGCCCGTGAGGAGGGTCAGCGGCGCGCGCAGCGGCATCCACGTCGGCACCAGGGCGACGGCGGACTTCAGATAGAAGAAGTGTGACAGCCCGATCGGCACCAGCGCGAGGCCGAAGAGGATCCTGGCGATCCTGATGCTGCCATCATTGCGCGCCGCGAGGCCGCAGTAGATGAGCCAGCCTCCCGCGGTCATCGTCGTGTCCTCACCCACGCCCAACCAATTCACCTCCACGAGCGGATGCGCCAGCGCGCGCGGGAGCTCCAGGGCGACGACCCACAACGCCACGAACGCCGTCAGAATCAACGTCGATCGCGTTGCGATCGCCGGAAACAGCATGCCGATACCCGGCACCAGCATCAGCGCCGCGGAAATGCACGCGAGGGTCGCCCGCCAGGGGATGTGTTGCGGCACCGGCTGCTGGAAGAGCAGGAAATCGCGCGCCACGAAGCTGATCGCCCCGATGGCGGCGAAACTCAGCGCGAAGAAGAGATGACCGACACCGATTCTGCGCAAATACATGGCCCGAACACTCCCCCGCCGCTGCCCGGCAACATGAGCGCCATGGTAGGCTGAACCTGCCCAATGTATTGGTCCACTTGGCGCGGCCGGCCTGGACCATTATCGCCGGGCCCCTTCCGCTAGCCCGGCTCGACACGCTCCGCGATTCGCGATCCGCGGCCGCCCGTTGCGCGGTTGCCATCTCTCAGCCCGCGCAGAATGGCGCCGAGTTGCTCGACTCCGCGGCGGATACCCGGCAGGTCGGTTGCCGCCGCCCCGAGCACGATGCCGGGCGGCAGGGTGCGCTCGAGGGTGAGCCGCGAGAGCGGCAGCGCCACGATGCCCTGCTCCATCGCGAGTCGCGCCGCCTCGAGCTCCGGGATGCCCTCGGACAGCCAGCCCACGCTCTGCAGTCCCGCCGTGACCGGCGAGATCCGCAACACGTCACCGAGCTCCTGCCGTGCCAGCCTGATGAGCTCATCGTGCCGCCGGGTGTAGAGATCGCGCATGCGGCGCATGTGCTGCTCCATGTGGCCGGCGGTGATGAATTCCGCCAGCACCGCCTGGTCGAGCACCGAGGGAAAGCGCTGCAACACCGAGCGCGCAGCCTCGATGGCGCCGAGCAACGCCTGCGGCACGACGAGGAAGCCGAGCCGCAGCGAAGGAAACAACATCTTGCTGAAGCTGTTGGAATAGATGACGCAGCCTGTGCGATCGAGGCTGTGCAGGGCGGCGAGCGGCCGTCCGCTGAAGCCGAGCTGACTGTCGTAATCGTCCTCGAAGATCCACGCCCCGACTTCGCGCGCCCACTCGAGCAGCGCGAGGCGCCGCTGCAGCGACAAGGTCACTCCCAACGGAAAATGGCAGCCCGGCGTGACGCAGGCGAGCTTCGCCGCCCGCGCGCGGCGGCGGCCGGCTTCGCAGTCGATGCCCGCCTCATCCACGGGGATACCGATCACCTCCGCCCCCGCGCCGCGCAGCAGAGCCGATACGGCGGTGTAGCATGGATCCTCGACCCAGACGCGATCGCGCGCGTCGAGCACCAGGCGCGCGATCAGGTCCAGGGAGGCCTGGGTGCCGGAGGTGATCACGACCTGGTCCGCCGTGCAGACGACGCCCCTCTCCGCCGCGAGGTACTGCGCGATGGCCGCGCGCAATGGGTGAAATCCGAGCGTATCGCCGTGCGTCAGCAGGCTTGGAAGCGCGGTACGCAGGCAGCGCGCGGTGATCCGGCTCCAGGTCTTGAGGGGAAATGCCTCGAGCGCCGCGTTGTCGAGACGGAACGTGTGCGTGTTGTGCGCCATGCGGAATGGAAACGGATGGCTCACCAGGCGTCGGCCGCGCGCCGAAAGTGACGGCGCCTCGACGTTGGCGCGCGGACGCGCCCTGTTGGGCGCGGACGCGGAGGCAGACAGCGCTGTCATTTGTCGTACAAAAGAGCCGCTGCCGACACTTCCTTCGATGTACCCCTCCGCGATGAGATGATCGAACGCCGCGACCACGGTGCCGCGGGCCACGCGATACTGCTGCGCAATGGCGCGCGTGGACGGCAGCCTCGCGCCCGGCGGCAGCCTGCCCTGCACGATCGCGAGGCGGATCTCATCGTAGAGCCAACGCAGCAGAGTGGCGCCGCCCGCACGGGGTCGGAGGGCGAGAGTCACGGGGGCCGCGGTCTTCGACATGACGTCCTTCCTAGAGTGGCCCAACTTGCGCGCCAAACAGCGGCCGACAGACTGGTCCACCTGAAGCCCGCGACCAGCCTACCACAGCGGGCTTGCGACGGTATCCACGGCGTCAGCGCGCGCTGGCGGCGAATTGGAGACGCCGCATCGCACGGCCTGCGCGCTTCAATTGACACCCGCAATCTGATACCGCTACCATCGCGCCCGGACACCCCATACCAGAGCGCCACGCCTGTACCTCGGCATCGACATCGGCACCTCGAGTGTCAAGGCCGTGCTCCTGACGGAGCAAGGGACTCTCTCGGGGTCGGCCTCCGCTCCTCTCGAGGTCAGCCGTCCGGCCCCTGGATTCTCGGAACAGGATCCCGAAGCCTGGTGGCAGGCCACGATCCGCGCGGTCAGCAGTCTCTCGGGCGCGGCTCGCGCCGCGGTGCGCGCGGTCGGCCTCTCCGGGCAGATGCACGGCGCGACGCTGCTCGATGCACAGGATCGTCCGCTGCGGCCCGCGATCCTGTGGAACGACGGCCGCTCCGCCGAGGAATGCCTGGAGCTCGAGCGCCGGGAACCCGCTTCCCGCGCCATCACTGGCAACATCATGATGCCGGGATTCACCGCCCCGAAGCTTCTCTGGGTCGCGCGTCACGAGCCGGACATCTTCCGCCGCACCGCCTGCGTGTTGCTCCCGAAGGATTACGTGCGTCTGCGGCTGACCGAGGACAAAGTCAGCGATATGTCGGACGCCGCCGGGACCGGCTGGCTGGATGTCGGGCGGCGCGACTGGTCCGATTCCATGCTCGCGGCGACGGACCTCAGCCGCGCGCACATGCCGCGCCTCGTCGAGGGCTCGAGCCCCTCGGGAAATCTCACCGCGGAGGCTGCTGCCACACTCGGCATCCCGCGTGTCGTTGTCGCAGGCGGAGGTGGCGACAACGCCGCCAGCGCGGTCGGCCTCGGCGTAGTGCGTCCTGGTCAGGCATTCCTGTCGCTTGGGACATCCGGTGTGCTTTTCGTGGTCACTGATCGCTTCCGCCCGAATCCGGAGCGTGCCGCGCACGCATTCTGCCATTGCCTGCCCGACCGTTGGCACCAGATGTCCGTCATGCTCAGCGCGGCCAGTACACTCGACTGGGTGGCGCAACTCGTCGGCGCCACCGACCTGCCGCAGCTCGTCGCGCAGGCGGAAGCCCATGGCCTCAGCCGTCACTCGGCGATGTTCCTCCCGTACCTGACGGGCGAGCGCACGCCGCACAACGACCCCAATGCACGGGGAGTTTTCTTCGGTCTGCGGCCGGATACGACTCCGGCGGAGCTCGCGGGAGCGGTCCTCGAGGGTGTTGCCTTCGCGTTCGCCGACGGCCTCGATGTCCTCACGGAAAAGAGCGATCAGGAGGGCCAGCCGGTTGACGACATCAGTGTCACCGGCGGCGGTGCCCGGCTGCCCTACTGGGGACGACTGATCGCCGCGGCGCTGCGCCGTCCGCTCACCTACCGCACCGGAGGCGAAGTCGGAGCGGCGCTCGGCGCCGCGCGCCTGGCGCGTCTGGCCGCGCGCGAGGGCGGCGAGGAGGAGGTCTGCTCGGCCCCGCCCGTGGAACGGGTGGTGCAACCTGACACGGCGCTCTCCGCGCTGCTCGCCAGCCGCCGCCGCACGTTCCAGCGGCTCTATCGGGATCTCAAGAATACATTCGTGGAGTTTTGCTCATGACTTTGTTCTCCAGCATCGAGCCGGTCCGCTACGAGGGTCCGGAGACGGCGAACGAATTCGCCTATCGGGTATACGACAAGGACCGCAAAGTCCTCGGCAAGCGCATGGAAGACTGGCTGCGGTGTGCCGTCTGCTACTGGCATTCCTTCAACTGGCCCGGCCAGGACATCTTCGGCGGCGGTACTCTCCCCCGTCCTTGGCTCGCTCCGCAGATCACCCAGGAGATGGCGGACCAGAAGCTCGAGGCCGCTTTCGAGTTCTTCGAGCGTCTCGGCGTCCCCTACTTCACCTTTCATGACGTCGACGCGATGGCGACGGCGGCGAACCTGAAGGAGCAGGACCGCAACCTCAAGACCATCGTGGAGAAGATGCAGCAGAAGATGGCCGCGACCGGCGTGAAGCTGCTCTGGGGCACGGCCAACCTTTTCAGCCATCCGCGTTACGCGGGCGGCGCGGCCACGAGCCCTGACCCCGAGGTCTACGCCTGGGCTGCCGCGCAGGTGCGTTTCTGCCTCGAGGCCACGCACCGCCTGGGCGGCGAGAACTATGTGCTCTGGGGCGGCCGCGAGGGCTACGACACCCTCCTCAACACGGACCTCAAGCGCGAGCTCGATCACTACGGCCGCTTCCTCTCCATGGTCGTCGAGCACAAGCACCGCATCGGCTTCAAGGGCACGATCCTGGTGGAGCCCAAGCCATTCGAGCCCACCAAGCACCAGTACGACCGCGACGTCGCTGCGGTGTTCGCCTTCCTGCAGAAGTACGGCCTGACCAATGAAGTGCGGGTCAACATCGAGGTCAACCACGCGACTCTCGCGGGCCTCGACTTCGAGCACGAGGTGGCCGCCGCGCGCGCCTACGGCATCTTCGGCTCCATCGACATCAACCGCGGCGATGCGCGCAACGGCTGGGATACCGACCAGTTCCCCAACAACGCGCAGGAGCTGGTGCCGGCCTTCGTCCAGATCGTAGAGGAGAAGGGCTTCGCCAGCGGCGGATTCAACTTCGATGCGAAGCTGCGCCGCCAGTCGGTCGATCCGACCGATCTTTTCATCGCGCACATCGGCGGCATCGACACGCTGTCGCGCGCGCTGCTCGCCGCCGCCGACATCGTCACCGAGCGCAAGCTCGCTCGCCTCAAGCAGGAGCGCTATCAGCGGTGGGACAGCGACCTCGGTGCGCGCATCGAGAGCGGCGCGATCGACCTCGCGACGCTCGCCGACCTTGCCGTCGAGAAAGGCTTCGATCCGACACCGAGGTCCGGCCGCCAGGAGCTGGCCGAGAGCCTCATCGCGCGGCACTGCAAGTACTGAGCGACGCCCCGGCCGCCGATCCCGGGTCGCGCCCTCGGAGGCCTGCGCTTCCGGGGGCGCTCTCAGCCCATCAGCGGCGGTGTCAGCCCGGCCTCCAGCGGTTGCGGCAGCGAGCTCGCCAGTTGGAAGCGCAGCTCCTTGCGCCCGTAGTCTATGGAGACGCGCGTGAAGCGCTGCAGGCTGTCCATGCCGAAGAGCAGCGCCGGCTCGTGTTTGAGCCCCCAGACATCGAACACTTCCAGTCCGGCGACGATGAGTGACGTGTAGGTGAGCCGCAAGCGCCCGAGCAGGATCTCATCGACGTTGGTATCGAGACCCACGATTCGCCCGCCGGTCACGCCATAGAGTCCCACCTGCCCGCGCACCACCTGACGGTTCGCTGCGCGCTGGCGCAGCAGCTCATAGAGCGCCCGGTTGCACACGGAGACTTCCGCGCCGGTGTCGACGAAAGCCGCGGCACGGACTCCGTCGACGGTGCAATTGGTCGCGCGCAGCCGGCCGGAGCTGCCGAGCGTGCGCACGACGGCTTCATTCCCATGAAGCCACAAGGCGCTGAAGAACCCCTGCGGTTTCGTGACGGTGAGGGTCCGGGCCCGGAAGTCGAAGATCACCCGCCGTCCATCGAGCACGTCGAGGCCGAGATAGCCGTCCACGCTCAGCATGGAGCGCGGCAGCACCGGCACATTGAGGTTCGAACACACGAGCCCGCCGATCTTCAGCCTGCGGATGCTGACCAGGTCCGCCGGCTGGCCTCGGATGATACCCTCGACCATCACCTTGGGCCCGCGCGGCAAAGCGAGCTTCGCGGCGACTTCCTCCGTGATCAGAGTCCTCTCCGCCCCAGTGTCGACGAGGAAACGAAAGGGCCCGCGGCCATTGATGAAGACGGGAGTCGTGAGTCGGTTGCGGCTGTCGAACCCGGTGCGCACCGCGCCGGAGTTTTTCAGATCGGGCGTGTCCTTGAGGTCAGGAGGCTTGCCGATGGCGGGGGCGACGACCGCGCCTGCGAGCGAAGGTACGACAGTGGCCATCGCCAGGAGGCTCTGCGCCACGAAGCGCCGCCGCGACCAGGGGGCACGCGGCTCCTCTGTGCCCGCCGGGGCCTGTGGCCGAACCGGAACGATGACGTTCCCTTCCATGGCACCTCTATTCGCGCCCTTTGGTAGTCACCCTGGGGCTCAGCATGCGCCTTCGCGGACCCCTTGTCATGGGCCATTATGGTCCAGCGATGCCAGTGGACCATTATTCCAGGCAGCCCAGGCGCGCCCGGCGTGTCGGGCGACTCAGACCCCACGCAGCAGGTGCATGACGCGCGCTCGGATCCGCGCGTAGTTTTCCGGCTTCAAGGGACCCAGTAGCCCGTGCTGCTCCGGCGGCAAATGCGCGAGCGGATGACCGCTCGTGCGAAAGACATAGTGGTCGAAGAACGCCTTCCAGGCCTGGCGCTCAGCCGGCGGCCGCTCCGCGATTGCGATCATGCTGAGGAGCATGCTGGTATAGGGTGCATCCGGGCCGGCGCTGAAGGCGTCCCACCAGTAGTTGACGAGGCCGTTGATCGGCGCCAGCGACTCCACCTTGTGCCACCAGAGCTTCGGCAGATAGAGCGCATCGCCCGCCTCGAGCTCCACTCTGAGCGCCTGCTCGCGAATCTCCTCGAAGAGCGGAAACTCCTCTTCGTCCGCGGCGTCCGCCGAGGCGGCGAGACTGACCGGTGCGCCGGCCATGGTGTTGTCGATCGGACCGACATAGAGCTTGCCGATGAGCTGCGGCGCGAACAGCGTGAATCGCCGCCGGCCGGCGATCACGCATGCGAGATTGTCGTAAGTATCGTGATGGCAGGAGACGTTGGACCGCGTCCCCAGCCAGATGCGCGGGCTCACGCCCTGCCCGAGAAGCGGCATCGGGTTGCTGGAGGCGAAGCCCGGCAGGGAGTCGCCCGTCGGCACCGAGCCGACGTAGATCGACGGCGCATTCGGGCGCTCCAGCGACTCCACCATGATCTGCAGCGCATCGAGCAGCTTCATCATGCGCCGCTCGAAGTTGAATCCCTTGAAATCGGCGACGTAGTAGTACTTGCCGGCGATCGCCGGGTCGCCGAGAAAGGCCTCCACCCGGCCGCCCACGTCGAACGCGCAGAGATAGTCCTTCAACCGCCCCGGCGACTCGTGCGCCGCGCGCACGACCGGCCAGTCGGCGGTGAGGCCGCGCAGGACCAGGGGTTGGCAGCCCTCGACGACCTCGCGCTGGAAGCGCTTCGGATCGAGGTCCCGGCCGGCGATCTCTTTAGGTGAGAGAGTCATGGGGTCACCGCGGAGATCGCCGGCGGGAGCGAGAGGTTTGCGGATTCAACCGTGTGCGGGAACGACCCCACCCACGAGGCCTGCGGTCCGTTCCAGAAGCCGACCGTTCTTCTTGCGTGCCAACACCGGAAACTGCTTGAGCGAGGCGATCATGTAGTGGATGAGGCGCATGTAGCCGCGGCGGAAGAGCTCCACCACCGCCGCGTCGGGCAGCCGGCTCAAGGTCTCCTGGTTGACGGTGTAGAGCCCGTCGCAGTTGATTATCCGGCCGTCGTCGAATTCCGCTTCCATCTCCACCGGCTCGATCAGCTTCAGCTCCAGGAGCCGCGCGATGAAGTGGCGGGTCACCTCGATGCCGGGCGCGAGGTCCTGAAAGGCCCAGATGATGCGCTGCAGGTATCGTGTGGGCTGACCGTACTCCGTGAAGAGCGGCTGGCCGTCGGCGACGCCGACGCGCGGGTGATCCAGGTCGATCGCGACATCGGGGCCGTGAGCGTAGAACGGCACGCGCTGCAGCCCGAGCGGCCGATAGAACTGCGGGTCGCGCCACTCCTCGAGAAAGAGGTTCTCCTGCGCATCGAGCCCGAGCATGGCCCCGCAATAGAACTCGCCCGTGTTGCGGTCCTTCGAGAAGAGGATCGGGTAATGCACGACGAGCTGCGGGAACTCGTTGACGATCACGTGCGTGAAATGCTGATTGTCGCCGTAGGCGGCCGAGGGGCGCCCGTCGACCTTGAGCGACTTGTGAGCCTCTTTGTCGAGCGGAACGATGCGAGTCATCGCGAATGGACCTCAGACCGGCTGCAGTCCGTACTCGTAGATCTTGTTCAGCAGCTCGCGGTTCTTCGGCAGCCGCGCGCGCATCTCACCCGTGATCCGCTCATTCTCCCTGAGAAGCCGCGCCGCGGCCAGTGCGGTATCGACGGTATCCTCGGGTGCGACTTCCGTCTCGAATCCCATTCCGTAGAGCACGTACTGATAGCTCGCCGCGGGGAACACCTCCTCCAGGCGGTCGAGCTCGTCGAAGAACCAGGGCGACTGGTACTTCCACAGCGTGAGCAGGTCCCGCAGCCGCTCCGGCACCGTCGCGGGATCGACGTTGTCGCGCCAGAAGGCCGTATCCTTGCGCTTGGTGAGCACGTAGTGGAGCTTGAGGAAATCGACGATCCGGCCGAACCGATACATGGTCACATCGTTGAACCGCCGCGCGATGATGTCCATGACCTCACGGCATGCCGGCATCTGCTCGGCGATGAGCTTGGCGGAAAGCTCCACCAGCACGATGGCCGAGGACTCGAGCGGCTCGAGGAAGCCGCTGGCGAGCCCGACGGCGACGCAGTTCCTCTTCCAGAAGGTCTCGCGATGACCGGCGCGAATCGGGATCTTGCGCACCGGCAGGTCCTTGTGCCGGGAGCCGATGTACCCGAGCAGCGTTTCCCGCGCGGCCTCCTCGCTCTGGTGGCGGCTCGAGTACACATAGCCGACGCCGCGGCGGGTGGGCAGGCAGATGTCCCAGGTCCACCCCGCCTCGTGGGCGGTCGAGATCGTCTGGGAGGCCATCGGCGCATCGGGGGTGTCGAACGGCACCTGTACCGTGAGTGCGGTATCGCAGAAGAGAACATCGCCGCATGCCTTGAAGCCGACACCCAGGGTCTTGCCGATGAGCAGCCCCGCGAAGCCGGTGCAATCGATGAATAGATCGCCCAGGATCTCCCCGCTCTGCCTGGTCAGCACGCCCTCGATGTCGCCGGATTCGCGCTGGTTGACCTGCACGACATCGGCGAGGACGTGGCGCACGCCGAGCTTCTCCGTACAGTGTCGCGCGAGGAAGGGCGCGAATTTGCCCGCGTCCAGATGATAGGAATAGTTGGCGAGCGCCCGGTATTCACCGTGGGTGATCGTCTTCGGCGCCAGCCCTTCGTCGCACAATCGTCCCTGGGGTGTCACGAAATCGCAGAAGCTTCGCCCACCGCCCCCGCGCAGCCAGTGCGGCACGAGATTCACCTGGCTGAAGCCCTGGGGAACCATCAGCGGATGATAGTAGTAATCGTCCGCCGCCCCCGTGGTCCAGCCCGTGAACTTGCCTCCCTGTTTGAAAGCGGCATCGCACTCGCGGAAAAGGGCGGTCTCCGATACGCCGACCCGCTCCAGGGACGAGCGCATCGTCGGCCACGTGCCTTCCCCGACACCGATGATCTTGATGTCCGGGGACTCGATCAGCGTCACCGAGAGGCCGCCCGCCTTCATCCGAGCCTGATGGCGGGCGGCGATGATGCCTGCGGTGAGCCAGCCGGCGGTTCCTCCGCCGACGATGACGACCGCCTTTACCGGTTGTACCACCTTAGAACTTGGCTCGCACTCCCAGCGAGAAATCGCGTCCGTAGTTGATCAGGTTCAAGGTCTGATTCGAGAACCGTCCGTAGCTGTGATAGATGGTGTCCGTCAGGTTCGATCCCTGGAAGTACACGCTGAAGTGGCTGTTGATGTCGTACTGCGAGCTGAAGTCCAGCTGGGTCGCATGCGCGAGGTACACCGGCTCGTTGCCGAACGCGGCGCCGCCCTGCTCCTGGCCGAGATTGATCAGCTGATTCCCCTGCCACTGCAGCGCCAGCCTGGCCTGGAACCCGTGGGCCTGATAGAACCCGATGAAGTTGGCCGAGTTGCCGAGGCCCGTCACCGCGAACTGGTTCGACGTCAGGCTGTAGTTGTTGAAGCCACCGTTGGTGTGCACGTAGGTGCCGTTGATCTGCATGCCGAAGCCCCAGAAGAGCATCTGCTGCCAGGTGACCTCGATTCCGTCCACATCGGCCTTGCCTGCGTTGCTGAACGTGCTTTCCGCGAACACCGCCGGCTTGCCGCAGTTGGCATCGGTGAAGGTCGCGGTGCCGGAGTACGAGCACGGCGCCGGATCGTTGATGCCGGGTACCGTGACGTCCACCACGCTCGAGGTGGGGAAGTTCTTCACGGCCTTGTAGAACGCCTCTCCCGAGAGGTAGTCGTTCGGGGCGTAATACCACTCCGCGCCGAGCAGCAGGTTGGTCGACTCGTAGGGCATCAGCAGCGGGTTGTTGCCCGTCGCACCCAGCGCGTTGACTCGTCCGCCGTAGGTCGTGTTCGGAATGAGGTCCTGGTTGGCCGGCGCGGACGACGTCCGCGACACGTCGAACCTCAACTTGAAGTCCGGCGTGACCAGCAGGTTCAGGTCCAGGGCCGGCAGGAAGAAGCCGTAGTTGTTGTGAACGATCGTATAGACGGGCGTCGGGCTGGTGGAGAACTTGTACGCCGTCGGGTCCCCGGCACCCTGCCAGTCCATGGCGATGAGCGGCGCCGAAAGACCGGCGATCGTCGAGTCCGTCCTCTGGTACCGCAGACCGAGTCTCGCGTTGAGCGACATGCCGCCGAGGTCGAAGTCGTGCGTGATGACGAAGAAGGGCGAGTAGTTCTTGCGCTCGATGTTCTGCTGCGAGCCCGGCTGGAACGCCACGGGCATGCCGTCGGCCGCTCCCGACCAGATGGGATATCCGCCGGAGGGGCTCCAGCCCGAATCGGCGGGCTGATTGAGCAGATAGCTCAGGACGGTGTAGGGGCTGTAGGCCACCAGACTCGACGGCAGGTTCCCCTGGCCGCTGTAACCGGGCATCCAGGAGCCGGTATTGACGACCGAGAAGAACGACGACGGCAGGGGAACGCCCTGCGCTTGCGTGCCGGGCGCGGGATTGGGGTTCGAGGCCGGTCCATAGCCGCCCCAGATCTGCCAGTAGTTGTTCTGGAAGGTGCTCCACTGCGAGGAGCTCCACACGTCGTCCAGGTATTGGGCGCCGAAATTGATCTTGGTGGCGCCCGAGTGCCAGGTGGCATCGAGCTTCACCTCGTTGATCTTGTCCGTGTTCTGCTGGATCTGGATCGGCAGAACGTGCGAGCCGATGATGAACGGGTTCAGGCCGTTGGCGTTCGACGAGATGACCGCGCCCGAGCCCGCTGCCGCGGTGTTCGGACCCACCGCGCTCCAGTACGGCAATACGTTGCTGTTGTTATTGAGGACCAGCCCGCCGGTGTACTGGTTGATGGCGTTGCCGTAGCCGGTATCGGCATCGATGTCGGTGTAGTCTCCGTTCGGGTTGTACTGCGACTCCGACTGGTCGGCGTCGAGCTCCGCCGTCCAGTTGTCATTGACGTACCACTGCACGTTGATGCCCGGCGTGTTGGTGACGATGTACTCGTCCGACACGAAGGAGTTGAAGTCAGTCGGCCCCGTGTTCATGAAGTTCACAATGGTGCCGTTGCCGTCCAGCGTCGCGTCCGGGAACGCCCCGAACCAGGTGCTGCGCTGATATCTCAATCTGTGCTCGTCGTCCGAGGAGTAATTGTCATCGACCGTGACCAGCACGTTCTCGGTCGGACGCCACTGGAGCGACGCGCGCGCGTCCTTGCGCCTGGAGTCGATGTACTCGAGGTACATGGCCATGTCCTGCGGGTACCATACGGGCACCGCGCTGTTGCCGGCCGCCCCGGCCCCGGTCGTTGCGCACCCGGTGCTGCCGAAGGCAGTGGTGAAGTTACCGGCGAGAGACGAGCAGGCGAATGCCGTGTTGCCCTTCCAGCCCACGATGTCCTGGTGCTGGTTCTTGTATTTGTCGTCCAGGTAGTCGCCGTCGAGGAGGAGTCCGAACTTGCCGTCGCTCGAGGTGTCGCTCCACAGGGCGCCGAAGTTGGGCGTGCCCTGGCCGGCGTTCGAGTTCATGTCCTCCTGATAATAGCCGGACATGTGCAGGCCCGGGTTGTCGAAGGGATTCGGGAACTTGACGTTGGTCGTGGAGGCGATGTTGCCCGAGGACAGGCTCATGTCGGGCGTCTTCAGCACGTCGATCTCGCCGACGTAGATGGAGCTGAAGTCCGAGAAGTTGAATGTCTGGCCGTTGCCCGAGGCGATCTGCCGGCCTTCGATCAGCACTTCGTTGAACGAGCCGCCGAAGCCGTCGACATTGAGCCCCTGGACCCGGCCGGTGGCCGTCGGGGCGCCCGCCGCGCTCGCATAGTTCAAGCTGCCACGGTTCACGGTGACGCCCGGCAGTCGTGCCACGGCCTCACCGATGTCGCTGTCCGGGAACTGCCCGATCTGCTCCGCCGACATGGCATCGACCACGCCGAGCGACTGCTTCTTGATCTCCAGGCCTCTCTGCAGGGATCCGCGGATACCCGTGACGACGATCTCCTGCAGCTGATTCGCGGACCCTCCCGTCGGCGGAGCCGTCGTCTGGGTCTGGGCGGCGGTGGCGCTCGCGCCTTGGTCGTTCTGCGCCACGAGCCCGGCGCCATCGGCCGGCAGCGTTCCGCTCGCAGCGAGTTTGATCACCTTGGATCGCAGGGACTTCGCCTGCTGGGTGGTGGGGGCCGCCTTCGGCTTGCCGGCACTGGCATCGGTGTCCTTGGCGGGCGCTGCGTCCCGCGCGTGTACCGCGCCGGCAATCGCCATGGAGCCCAGCGCGAGACTGGAAAGACCGAGCGTGCTGTAAGGCAGGCGTAGCGCGAACGGGCGCTCTGCCTTGGCGGCCTTCTTGAACGTATTTCGCCTAGACTTGCGGCTCATCAGACATCTCCCCCTCAAGAAATGGACGTTGCAAGGAAACAACAGTCG
This sequence comes from Steroidobacteraceae bacterium, assembly GCA_036278795.1. Lineage (GTDB taxonomy): Bacteria > Pseudomonadota > Gammaproteobacteria > Steroidobacterales > Steroidobacteraceae > 13-2-20CM-66-19. The sequence goes on from DASUKK010000023.1 coordinate 46,937, forward strand.
GCAAGGCCGTCACGCGGCCGCTGCCCAGGATCGGAATTCGGAAGCCCCCTTACGCCATGGCGCGAATCCTACCGGCCCTATATGGTAGCGCTACCTTAACGCGAGTCGAGTATGTGCCTCTTCTTCGGCTGCTGTCAACTACCGACGCGTGCGGCCAACGCTTGGGCTTCCTGGTCCACAAAATACAGTGGGATTCCGCATATTTTCGACCGGGAAGCGACCACCGCCCCGTGATGGTTAGGGCACCGCCACGGGGGCTCACAAACGTATGGTTGCGCGAACAAACCGGCTGCCGGCGCCGCTGGGGTGCCGCGCCGCCGGTTCCCGGCAATCGCCGGTGCCACAGCAGTTTTGCGGCAGCCGTTGTTCCAGAGCCACGTCAGCCTTGCCCTCGCATTGACAGCGCTATCATTGCGCAGCAGCTGACGCTTTGCAAGATCGCCGCTACCCTGCGCGTCTCTATGCGACTCAAACGATGGGCCGTGATTGCGGCCACCCTGGCAATCTCTTCGGTCCCGATGCTGTCCGTTGCACGGCCATCCGCAACCGCCGCCGCCACGCCCCGGCTGCAACGCGGCGCTGCCGGCAGTTGGCGCCTCATGGTTGCGGGCAAGCCCTTTCTCATCCTGGGCGGGGAGCTCGGCAATTCCTCCGCTGGCACCGCCGCGCAAGCCGACACCATCCTGCCGCGCCTGGCGGCGGAGCATTTCAACACCGTGCTGATGCCCGTCGCGTGGAATGAAATCGAGCCCGAGGAAGGCCGCTTCGATTTCACCATTCCCGATCACTGGATTGCCGTGGCGCGGCGCGAGCATCTGCGCCTGGTGCTCCTCTGGTTCGGGAGTTGGAAGAACGCGTTCTCGAGCTACGCCCCGAAGTGGGTGTTGGCCGATGCGGGACGTTTCCCCCGCGCGCTGGCCGCGGATGGCACTGCGACGCAGATTCTCTCGGTGTTTGGCGGGCAGACGCTCCGCTGCGACAGCCTGGCCTTCGCGGCGCTCATGCGCCACGTGCGTGACATCGACTCGCGCGAGCAGACGGTGATCATGATTCAGGTGGAAAATGAAGTGGGCTACGTCGGCACCGGCGGCCGGGACCGCTCGCCGCAAGCCAACCGTCTGTTTGACGAGCCGGTGCCGCCGCAACTGCTGCAGGCTCTCGCCCAGCCCGGCACTCGCCTGCCCGGCAGGCTCGCGCAGGCCTTCCGGCCCGGGAGCGGCGATTGGGCAACCGCCTTCGGTGACGCGGCGGACGAAGTCTTCATGGCCTGGTACTACGCCCGCTTCAGCGATCGAGTCGCGCAGGCCGGGAAGCAGGCGTATGCGCTGCCGATCTACATGAATGCGCAACTGCCGGCGCCGCGCGAGCGCGCCGGCGATTACCCGAGCGGCGGGCCCTACCCTTTCTCGCAGCCGATCTATCGCGTGGCCGCTCCGGCCGTCGACTTCTACGCCCCGGACATCTACTGGCCGGATTTCGAGCGCTGGGTGGACCGCTATCATGAGCTGGGAAATCCGGCTTTCGTACCGGAGTCGCGCCCCGAGCTCGCGCCCTACGACGCTCTCTATGTCCTCGGGCAGGCCCGCGGGATCGGCTTCTCCGCCTTCGGGATCGATGCTTCAGCGGCCTCCGTGCCGGGCCCGCGGCTCGCCGATGTCTATCAGACACTGAGTCAGCTCGGTGACCGCTTCCTCGAGGCACAGGCGCGCGGCGAGACCCGCGCCCTCATTCTTCACCTCTCGAGTCCCCGTCGCGCCCAGACCGTGTCCCTTGGCGGGTATCTCTTGCGCGCGACCCTGGCGAGATCCTGGCCTTCCCAGAAGCCGCTCACGGCAAACGGCGCGATGCTCGTCATGCAATCGGCGGCAGATGAGTTCTACGTCCTCGGCAGCGGGCTCACCGTCTCCTTCCTGCGCGACCCGGATGTCGATGATCGCATTGCCGGGATTGCCGGAATCGCGCAGCTCGCCTGGAACGGGGAGCGTTGGACGGTCGCGCAGCAGATGAACGGCGACCAGAGCGACCAGGGGCGCGGGCTGCTGATGGACGCGCATGCGATCCATTTGTACCGTGTCAGGCTCTACAGCTATCCGCGGCGCTGACGGCGCTGAATCACCGCTCACCGACTGAGATGTCAGCCCAGGTCGAATCGGCCCTGCGTGAGGCTCATCTGCTGCATCGGGCCGGTCGGCTCGATGAGGCCCGTGCCCTCTGCCTGCAAGCGCTGCGCTTGCGCCCGCGGCAGCCGCAGGCGCTCACCCTGTTGGGCATCATCGCCGCCCAGACGGGCGACCTCGCGCGTGCCGTTGCGCTCTTCGATGAGGTCCTAGAGCTCGAGCCGCGAAATCTGGCGGCTCACAACAACAAGGGCAATGCGCTCCTCGCCCTGCGGCAGCCCGCGGGGGCCATGGCGAGCTACGACGCGGCGATCGCGATCCGGCCGGATCAGGCACCGAGCCACAGCGGGCGCGGCAAGGCGCTCTTCGAGCTGCAGCGTTACGAAGATGCGCTCGCGAGTCACGACAGAGCCCTCGCGCTCAAGCCCGACTATGCGGCCGCTCACTTCGACCGCGGCAGGGCGCTCGCCGAGCTCATGCGCTACGAGGAGGCGGTCACGAGTCTGGATGCGGCCATCGCGCTCGGGCTCGGCCATCCGGGCATCTGGTATGTCCGCGGCGGTGCGTTGTACGCGCTGCAGCGGTTCGAGGCGGCCCTGACGAGCTATGACAGGGCGATCGCGCTCGCGCCCGCCGATGCGCGCGCTCACTACAATCGCGGCAACACGCTCTTCATGCTCGAGCGGCCCGCGGACGCGGTTGCGAGCTACGACCGCGCGATCGCGCTCGATGACCGCATGCCGGAATGGCATGGCGCGCGGCTGCACGCCAGGATGCAGATCGCCGATTGGCGCGACCTGGCGCCCGCGACCGCCCGCCTGCGGGCCGCGATCGAGCGCGGCGAGGCCGCATCGAATCCGTTCGCCGTCCTCGCCCTCTGCGATTCGCCGCCGTTGCAGCGGCAGGCCGCGCGCAACTGGGTTCGGGCGAAATGCCCGCCTGACGGGACATTGTCCGCGCCCCCCGCGCGCGGCCGCCACGAGAAGATCCGGGTCGGCTACTTCTCCGCGGATTTCCGCGGCCACGCCACTGCCGTCCTGACCGCCGCGCTCTTCGAGACGCACGACCGTTCCAGACTCGAGCTCACCGCGTTCGCCTTCGGCTCTGCTACCCGGGACGAGATGCGCACGCGCATCGCCGCGGCATTCGATCGCTTTCTCGACGTGCACGAGCGCTCGGACGGGGAGATCGCACGGCTCGCGCGCAGCCTGGAAATCGACATTGCGGTCGACCTCGGCGGCTTCACGCGCGGCGCCAGACCGAAGATCTTCGCCCTGCGGGCGGCGCCGCTTCAGGTCAGCTATCTCGGCTATCTCGGTACCCTGTCGGCCGAGTACATGGACTATCTGCTCGCCGACGAGGAGATCATCCCAGCGGCGCAGCGCGAGCATTACGCGGAGCAGATCGTCTACCTGCCGAGCTATCAGGTCAACGACTCGAAGCGGCGCATTGCGGAGAGACGCTTCAGCCGCGAGGAGCTCGGGCTGCCGCCGCAGGCGTTCGTCTTCTGCTGTTTCAACTCCACCTACAAGATCACGCCGCAGATGTTCGACTGCTGGATGCGCATCCTGGCGCAAGTGCCCGGCAGTGTCCTCCATCTGCTCGGCGGCGATGCCACGCTGGAAGTCAATCTGCGGCGCGAGGCGCAGGTGCGCGCAGTCGCGGCCGAGCGCATCGTTTTCGGCGGGCGGCTGTCGGCGCCCGAGTATCTGGCGCGTTACCGCAGCGCGGACCTCTTCCTCGACACGCTGCCGTACAACGCAGGTACGACGGCAAGCGATGCGTTGTGGGCCGGCCTACCGGTGCTCACCTGCAAGGGCGAGGCGTTCGCCGCCAGGATCGGCGCGAGTCTGCTGAAGGCCGTAGGCCTGCCCGAGCTCATCACCACGACGCGAGAGCAGTACGAGAAGTTGGCGATCGAGCTGGCGCGCGAGCCGGCACGGCTGGCCGGCATCAGGACGAAGCTCGCCGCCAACCTGCGCACGGCGCCGCTCTTCGACACTGCCGCATCCGCCAGGCATTTGGAAACCGCCTACGCGCTGATATACGAGCGGTATCTTGCCGGCCTCGCGCCGGCCGACATCCACGTGAAATAAGGCCCCCGGCGGCGGCGTCGCCATCCTGGGACCGCTATCATTTTTCATTTGACAGCGCTGTCACGACCATGGGATTCTGCCGCCCCATTATGAGAACGGCCCGCAACGAGCGCTCCGAAATCGGGGTCGTGGAGCGCCATGCGCTGCTTGCGGCTCTCTGTGTCGTTATCGCCCTCCTGGGGTCATTCACTTGCGCCCGCGCGCGAGGCGCGCAGCCGACCGCCACCATCCATCCCGACATCTGGCCGCAGACCCGCCCGCAACTGCCGCCGGATCCCGCGCTCGGGCGGAAAGTGAACGCACTGCTCGCCGGCATGACGCTGGAGGAGAAAGTCGGGCAGCTCATCCAGGGTGACATCACCACTCTGACTCCCGCGGACTTGCGCCAATACCCGCTCGGCTCCGTGCTGAACGGTGGCAACTCCAAGCCCGGCGGCAACATGCGGGCGCCGCCCTCCGCGTGGCTGACTCTCGCCAATCAGTTCTATCTCGCCTCCATGGCGTCCACACACGGGCCGCATCCGATTCCAGAGCTCTGGGGCGTCGATGCCGTGCACGGCGACAACGACGTCTACGGCGCGACGGTCTTCCCGCAGAACGTGGGTCTCGGTGCGGCGCACGATCCGGCGCTCATGCGCCTCATCGGTCAGGTCACCGCGCGGGAAGTGCGAGTGATCGGCCTCGACTGGACCTTCGGGCCGACGCTCGCGGTCGTCAGCGACGATCGCTGGGGACGCACCTACGAGAGCTATTCGCAGGACCCGGCCATCGTGCGCGAGTACGCGCGCGCCATGGTGTTGGGACTTCAGGGCAAGCCCGGCACCCCGGAATTCCTCGACGCCTATCACGTGATCGCCACCCCGAAGCACTATCTCGGCGACGGCGGCACGCGCGGCGTGGATCAGGGCGACAACACGGAAAGCGAGACACACCTGCGCGATTTCGACGGTGCCGGCTACCCCGTGGCGATCGCGGCCGGCGCGCAATCGGTCATGGTCTCCTTCTCGAGCTGGCAGGGCATGAAGATGACCGGCAGCTACGGCCTGCTCACCGCAGTCCTCAAGGACCGCTGGCACTTCGATGGCTTCACGGTCGGCGACTGGAACGCGCACGGGCAGGTGCCGGGCTGCACGGACGCGAGCTGCCCCGAGGCCGTGAACGCCGGGCTCGACATGTTCATGGCGCCCACCGACTGGAAGCAGCTCTACGCCAACACCCTGGCGCAGGTGCGCTCCGGGCAGATCCCGCAGGCGAGGCTCGATGATGCCGTGAGGCGCATCCTGCGCGTGAAGGTCCGCGACCGTCTCTTCGAGGAAGGGCCGCCCGTCTCCCGGCCGCTCGCCGGGCACTTCGAGCTGCTGGGATCGGCGCGGCACCGCGCGGTCGCGCGCCGTGCCGTGCGCGAGTCGCTGGTGCTCCTGAAGAACGAGAATCACTTGCTGCCACTCGCGCCGCGCGAGCGAGTGCTCGTCGCCGGTGACGGCGCCGACAATATCCCGAAGCAGTGCGGCGGCTGGACGCTCACGTGGCAGGGCACGGGCACTACCAACAAAGACTTTCCGCACGGCGAGTCGATCTGGCAGGGCATCGCGCAGACCGTGCGCGCCGCGGGCGGCCAGGCGCAGCTCAGTCCAGACGGAACGTTCGAACAGAAGCCCGACGTGGCGATCGTCATCTACGGCGAGAATCCGTACGCGGAGTTCCAGGGTGATGTGCCCAATCTCGCCTTCAGCCCGGGCAGCGACACCGATATAAAGCTCCTGCGACGCCTGCGCGGCGCGGGCATTCCGGTCGTGTCGGTTTTCCTCTCCGGCCGCCCACTCTGGGTGAATGCGGAGCTCAACGCTTCGAATGCGTTCGTGGCTGCGTGGCTTCCGGGGTCCGAGGGTGACGGTGTCGCCGATGTGATCTTCCGCAAGGCGGATGGCGCGATCGGCTACGACTTCCACGGGAAGCTGTCCTTCTCCTGGCCGCGCACGCCGCTGCAGTTCGGCAGCGACACGCCGGGCAAGCCGCTCTTTCCGGTCGGCTATGGCCTGACGGACGCGAGCAACGGCAACCTGCGGAAGCTTCCAGAGGCTTCCGGATTGCCGTCCTCCGCCGTGGTCGATAACACGTCGTTCTTCACGTCCGGTCGTACCGGCTCCGGATGGCATTGGGCGATCGCAGACGACGCCGGCGCAAGCCCGGTACCTCATGGCATCGGCGCATCGGACGCTCGCCGGCTGACTCTGACCTCGATCGACAAGACGAAGCAGGAAGACTCCCGGCGTCTGCGCTGGTCGGGCACCGGTCATTCCACCGCCGAGATCACCGGCGCGACCGCGATCGACCTCACGCGGCAGACCAACGGCCAACTGTCTCTCGGCTTCGATTACCGGGTCGAGGATGCGCCGAGCGCCGAGGTGACTCTGGGCATGGCCTGCGGAGCCTCCTGCGGCGGCACCGTACCCATCGCGCCTGCGTTGCGCGCCGCCCCGCGCGGGCAATGGCAACGCCTCGACGTCCCGCTCGCCTGCTTCGCCGCCGCCGGGCAGAATATGCGCCGCGTGTTGACGCCCTTCGCGCTGCAGACCGCCGGCAAGCTGACACTCGACATCGCCAACGTCCACCTGGACAGCGGCGCCGCCGCCACCTGCCCGCGCTGAGCGCGCCCCTCCAGCGAGCAATCGCACCCGCCTCGCCGACGGCTGCGCCGCCGGCGCTATTCCGCTTTGCCCGCCAGGTTGGCTTTCGTCTCCCGGATGAGGAAGTCCACCACCGCCTGCAGCGCTTCCCGTGCGCTCGCGCCGGCAGCGCGCGCCTCCTCGTACATCCTGATCTGCCGGTGCGCACTCGTGCCATGCAGCAGAATGGTCTCGAGGTGCTCGAGCTCGCGCAAACAGCCGAGCTCCCGGGCGTCGTCCTGCACCAGCGCGATGAGCTCCCTGACGAGCGCCGGGAATGCGACGAGCTCGCCGCGAGCGAGGTCGAGCAGCTCGCCATCGACGCTGTAGCGCATCGCGCGCCAGCGGTTCTCGGCGATCAGCATGTTGGGATAGATGCGCCAGCTGCGATTCTCGAGCTTGAGGCGATAGAGCCGGCGCGCGAGCGAGACGATCAGCGCCGCGAGGCTCGCCGCATCGTCGATGCTGGTGCAGCTGTCCATGACGCGCACCTCCAGCGCCGGAAAGTGCGGGTTTGGACGAACGTCCCACCACATCCTGCCCGCATCCTCGATGACACCGTTGCGGATCAGCATGTCCAGGTTGCGCCGCAGCTCCGCGTGGCTCGCGAACCGCTCCGGCAGGCCCGTCCGGGGCAGAGAGCTGAAGAGCGTCATCCGAAACGACATCAGCCCCGTACGCTCCCCTTCCCAGAAGGGGGATGAGCACGAGAGCGCGAGCAGATGCGGGACGAAGTACGAGAGCTGGTTCATCAGGTCGATGCGCAGGTCATCATCGTCGATCCCGACGTGCACGTGCATCCCGCAGACCATGAGCCGCCGCGCCGCCGCCTGCATCTCGTTGGCGAAGGCGAAGAAGCGCTCGTGCTGCGTGGTGATCTGGCGGGTCGATTTGGCGAAGGGATGCGTGGAGGCCGCGATCGGCGCGCGTCCGTGTCGTGCGGCCACTTCCGCTATGATCGCGCGCAACCGGGCGAGGTCCGCCCGGGCTTCGGCGATGGAGTGGCAGACGCGGGTGCTCGCCTCGAGCTGGCTGCGCAGGAACCGCGGGTTCACCTGTCGGTCGCTGCGGCGCGTGCACTCTTCCAGCAGCGGCGCCGGCGGGTTCTCGTCGACATCGCGCGAGTCGAGGTTGACGAGCAGGTATTCTTCTTCGATGCCGACCGAGAAGGGCGGCTCAGAGCTGCTCATGACGACGCTCCCAGGGTAAACCCCTGGAACTAGTGTAGCGTTTCCCGGGAGCCTGAGGCTCCCGATAACGGATCTCGGGGTCTCACAGCGTCAATCGCTCCATGGGCTCCGGCTTCGCCAGGAAATACCCCTGCGCGTAATCGACGCCGATGCGCTCGAGCTCATCGAGTACCGCCTGGGACTCGACGCATTCCGCCACCGTCTCGATGCCGAGCGCCCGCCCGACCTTGCAGATGGCCTCGACCATGCTGCGGTCGACGGGGTCGTCGGAGACGTGGCTGATGAACTGGCCGTCGATCTTCAGGTAGTCGACCGGCAGGGTCTTCAGATACATGAAGGACGAAAGGCCGGTGCCGAAGTCATCCAGCGCAAACTTGCAGCCGCGCGCCTTGAGCTCCCGCATGACGAAGGTGGCGTTCGACAGGTTGGTGACCGCGGCGGTCTCGGTGATTTCGAAGCAGAGCGCCTGGGCCAGGGTCGCATCGCCCACCTGCTGCAGCACGAAATCGATGAAGGACTGCTCGTTGAGCGAAGTGCCCGACAGGTTGACGGCGAGCAGCGGCATCCCCGACCCGAGCAACTCGCGGGCCTGACGCGCTTCGGCTCCCGAGCGGGCGACGCCCCGCGTGCCCGCGTTCACCGCCTCCGGCAGCTCCCCACACGCGGCCCATTCCTTCAGCCGCTCGATGGCGCGTTGCACCACCCAGCGGTCGATCACCGACATGACGTTATAGCGCTCCGCCGCCGGAATGAATTCCCCGGGGGCGACCAGCCGTCCGTCATCGTCGCGCAGCCGCACGGTCAGCTCGTGGAACGCGGTCGCACCGGCGCGCGCGATCGGCCGGATGGGTTGGAAGAAGAGCTCCAGCCGGTTCTCTTCCGCGGCCCGCGTCACGCGCGCCACCCAGTGCATCTCGCGATGGCGGGGATGGGAGATACCATCGGACTCATAGAGATGCACGCGATTGCGCCCCTCGTCCTTCGCCGCGTAGCAGGCGATGTCGGCGGCGCTCATCACGTTTGCGACGCTCTCCGTCTCTGCCGTGATCTGTACGACGCCAACGCTGGCTCCCACTGACAGCGTCGTGGCTCCCCAGACGAAGCGGTAGTCGCGGATCGCCTGCCGCACGCCTTCGGCGATACGCGTGGACTGCTCCACCGTACAGCCTTCGAGCAACACGCCGAACTCATCGCCGCCGAGCCGCGCGATCGTATCGGAAGCGCGCACCCGTGACTGCAGCAGGCCGGTGACGTCGCGCAGCAGCCGGTCACCCGCCTGGTGGCCGCAAGTGTCGTTCACCACCTTGAACTGATCGAGATCGATGTAGAGAAGCGCGTAAGTGCCCTCGCCCCGCTGCGCGCTCAACACCGCCGCGTGCAGCCGATTGTCGAACTCGCGGCGATTGATGAGACCGGTCAGCGCATCGTGGCTCGCCTGATAGGAGAGCGCGCGCTTCAACCGCCGCTCCTTCGTCACGTCATGGAAGACGATGACGGCACCGATGACCCGTCCCTGGCGGTCGCAGATGGGTGCCGCCGACTCCTGGATCGCGACCTCGTGGCCGGAGCGGGTGACGAGCACGGAGTGATCCGCCGGTGCGCTCGTCTCGCCGCCGCCCAACACGCACAGCAGCGGGTTCTCGATGGGCTCGCGGGTGATCTCGTTGACGAGGCTCAGGACCTCGCCGATCGGGCGCCCGCGCGCCTCCTCGAGCGTCCAGGCGGTCAGGCTCTCGGCGACGGGATTGATGTACTCGATGCGGCCCTCCGCATCGGTGCTGATGACGGCGTCGCCGATCGACTGGAGTGTCACTTGCGCCCGCTCCTTCTCGGCGAAGATCGCCTGCTCGGCGCGCTTGCGCTCGGTGATATCGGCAATCGTGCCCTCGTAGTGCGTGATCCGGTTGGTCGCATCGCGGACCGCGCGCGCGTTCTCCAGGATGACGAGCTGCTCCCCATCGCGCCGGCGCACCAGGAATTCCGCGTTACGGATTTCCCCCTCCGATTCGACACGGCGAATGAACTCGGCGCGATCTGCCGGGTTCCAGTAGAGCGTTGCAACGCTCGGCAGCACGTACAGTTCCTCAGCACTGTCATAGCCCAGGATGGCCACGAAGGCGGGATTGACCGAGCGCAGCCGGCCGTCGCGGCCGCTCTGGTACACCCCCTCGGTGATGGTCTCGAAGAGGCCCCGGTACTTGGCTTCACTGGCGCGCAGAGCCTCCTCGGCCAGCCGGCGGGCGATGGCGATGCCTGCGATCTGCGTGGCATGGTCCATGATGCGCAGCTCCCGCTGTCCCGGCAGGCCCGAGGTCGAGTGGTAGACGCCGAGGGCACCCAGCAGCCGCCCGTCGGCCGCCTTGATGGGTGTCGACCACGAGGCGCGGAGCCCGGCCTGCAGCGCGTGCGCCCGCGGCTGCTCCCAGAACGGATCGGTCGCGATATCGGCCACCAGCACCTGCCGGCTGAGATACACCGCGGCGGCGCAGGAGCCGTTGCGGATCTCGACCGCGCAGCGCTCCAGCGCGGCGCGCAGTTTCTCCGGAAGCCGGGGCGAGACCAGGTAAGAGAAGGACTGGCCGTCCGCCGCCAGCACCGCGATGGAGCAGATCGTGCCCACCCCGACCGATTCGATGAAGCGGGTGATCGAGGCCAGGATGTCCGCGAGCGGGGCGCTCCCGGTGAGCTGCTCGAAGACGGCGCGCTCGGCCAGCGCCACGCGCTCGGTGAGCTCCGATTCCCGGGCGCGGTAGGCCAGCTCAGAGGCCTCGTCCGCCATGAGGCGCATCGACTGCACGATGCCGCGCCGCTCCGCATCCATGGCTTCGCACTGCATGCTCATGAGCTTCAGCAGCACCCCGGGATCCGGCACCCCGATTCCCGACCGGAGTGTCGCCTCCTTGAGAATGCCCCGCACCTGGGGATGCAGCTCCTCGGGCGCGGGCGCCGCGAATCCAGGCTCCACCCGCACCAGTGTCGTGGTCGCCGATGTGCTCGGCTGAGGTTCCTCAGCCGACGGCAAGACATTCTGCGGCGTTGACATAACGTCGGGCTATGGGTGGTTGGCCACCGTCTGTGCCGGACCTTCGCCCGCAATGACCGGGATAGTGAAGGGCCACACTACTGACTGGTCGGGAGACTCTACGGCCACCGCGGCCGTCAGGGTGAAAAGACCCGCCTTGACCGGCCGGACCGTCACCGATCCGAAGATCGGCACCCCGGTCGCCGGCTTGATGGCCGCCAGCGCCGGACCGTGACTCACGACCTGCAGTCCGCTCGCCTTCATGGCGCCAAAGACCAGGCGGATGGTCTGCAATCCGGCGATGCGGGGAATCAGCGCGTAGTCGACCTCATCGTCCTGGCCGACCTGAGGCCGGCTGCGGATGGAGAAACGCAGCTCCACGGGCGCCGGGCTGCCGCTCGGCCCCACGGCCTCCACCATGCCCGCCAGAGCCTTCGCGGCCGGGTCCACCGGCGCCGCCGCGTGCGCCTTGGGCGCGGAATGGGCTGCCGGAGCGGATGGCGAGCCGCCTAAATAGCCACAGGCGGCCAGAAGGGCCGCCACGGCCCACAGGCCCCCCCGGCACAGAGCGGAAGTTTTTCTTGGCATCCGGCAGGATTTCCGCGCAAGCATGCGACGACACTTTTGACAATAGCGCGACCGGGGTGCCGTGCGCACGCGAACCGGTGAATTTTCGTGACTCTACACGCAGTGCCCGCTGCTACGCGGCCAGCAGCGGTGGCTCGTCGATCGCCGCCAGTTGCTCCTGCAGGTCGCCGACATAGCCTTCCCAGTAGCGCGCCTCCCCGAACCACGGAAAGGCCCGCGGGAAGGCCGGGTCGAGCCAGCGGTGACAGACCCAGGCGGCGTGGTGGAGCATCCGCAGGCCGCGCAGCGGCTCGACGAGCCGCAGCTCGCGGAAATCGAAGTCGGCGAACTGCTGGTAGCCGCTGAGCAGGGCCGCCCACTGCGCCTGCTGATCGGCGGGCGGGCCGGAAAGTAGCATCCAGAGGTCCTGGATGCGGGGGCCCATGGCGCAATCGTCCAAATCGACGAATATCGGCCCATGCTCGTTCCAGAGGAGATTGCCCAGGTGGCAGTCGCCGTGCAGGCGCAGGTGTCCGACGGGACCGGCCTCGTGGTAAGCGCGCTCGATCCGCTCCAGAAGCATGCCGCTGACGGTCTCGTAGCGGTCCCTCAGCCCCTCGGGCAGCAGATCCGCCCGCAGGACCTGAGTGCGGGCCTCCACGCCCAGGCGCTCGATGCCGATCTGCGGACGGCGCTCGAAGGGACGGCGCGCGCCCACCTGGTGCAGTCGGGCGAGCGAGCGGCCGAGCAGCTCGCGGGCCTGCGGCGCGTCGAGCTCCGGCGCCGAGCCGCGCAGGTACGGAAAAGCCGCGAAACGGAACTCCCGATAGCACAGCAGGGTCTGCCCCGAGATCGCAACCGGGGCCGCGACCGGCAGCTCCGCCGCGGCAAGCTCGGCGGTGAAGCGGTGCTCCTCGAGGATCTGCGCATCGCTCCAGCGGGCCGGACGGTAGAACTTGAGGATGAGGGTTCCCTCGGCGGCTCCTAGCTGGTAGACACGGTTCTCGTAGCTGTTCAGCGCGAAGAGGCGTCCGTCGGGGTCGAGCCCGACGGAGCTCGCGGCATCGAGCACCCGCTCCGGGGACAGCCCGGCGAAGGGAGTTTCCACAGCAGATAAAGGCGTCACGTGACCTTTATGGGTTTTGTTTATCATCGCCGGAGCTCTGGCTCCCACCCCATCCACGCAAAGTACCTCTATTCTGCATGAAACAGGCCACCATCCTCGTGACCGGCGGCGCCGGGTACATCGGCAGCCACGTCGTGGTTCAGCTGCGCGCACGCGGCGAGCGGGTAGTCGTCCTCGATGATCTCTCGCGGGGCTTTCGCCAGGCGGTGCTCGATACGCCGCTCGTCGTCGGTCAGGTCGGCGACCGCGACACGGTGCTCAGGGTGCTGCGCGAGCATGGCGTCGATACGGTGATGCACTTCGCTGCCTACACCATCGTGCCGGAGTCGGTGCGGGAGCCGCTCAAATACTACGGCAACAACACTTGTTCGACTCGCTCGCTCCTGCAATGCTGCCTGGAGAGCGGGGTGAAGCAATTCGTCTTCTCCTCCACGGCGGCCGTGTACGGGATTCCGTCGGACGGCGTGGCGGCGGAGAGCAGCCCCACCGCCCCCATCAACCCCTACGGGACCTCGAAGCTGATGTCGGAGTGGATGCTGCGCGACGTTTCCGCGGCATCCAGCCTCAAGCATGTCGCGCTGCGTTACTTCAATGTCGCCGGCTCGGACTCTCAATGCCGCGTCGGTCAAGCCACGCCCAAGGCAACTCTCCTGGTCAAAGTCGCGTGCGAAGCGATCGTCGGCAAGCGCCCGCATGTCTCGATCTTTGGTACCGACTACCCGACGCCGGATGGAACCGGGGTACGCGACTACATCCACGTCGAGGATCTGGCGACGGCCCATCTCAACGCCCTGGATTACCTGCGCGCCGGCGGCGCGTCTACCGTCCTCAACGTGGGCTACGGCCATGGTTACAGCGTGCGCGAGGTGCTGCAGAGCGTCGAGCGGGTGGCCGGCGAGCGGCTGAAGATCGTCGAAGAGCCCCGCCGGCCCGGCGATCCCCCAGCCCTCGTGGCACGCGCGGACCGCGTCCGCCAGGAGCTCGGCTGGAAGCCGCGCCTGGACGACCTGGACACGATCGTGCGCACCGCGCTGGCCTGGGAAAAGCGCTTGCTGCGAGAGCCTTGGGCGTAGAATTACCGACGATGCAGTGGGTGCGCCCCAAGTCGCTGAGCGGCCTGATGCTCTTTGGGCTGGGGCTCCTCGCCCTACCCCTCCTCGTCGCGATCATTACGGCCGCGCTGCAGATTCGCAGGCTCGCCACGAACGGCCAGACGATCGTCATCGAGGGCGTGACCGCCGCACGCGCCAGCCAGCAGCTCTTCAGTCAGATCGCCTCGCTCGAGCGCACGGCCCGCCTCTACGACGTTCTCAATGACTCCGAGAGCCTCGATTCCTACAGAGCGGATGATCAGGCCCTGTCCGGCACGCGCGCCAAGCTCTTCATGAACGCGACGGCAGCGACGCGCCGGACGCTGACACAGCTGGCCGGGGTGCAGAGCGACATTCGGACAGCCGTGATGACCACCGCGAAGGACAACGGCGCCGCCGAAACACCCGGCCTTTCCAAGCAATTCGCAGCTCTGAGCGCGCTCGTCGACAAGGTCGCACAGCAGAGCAATCAGCAGATCGACGCCGAGGTCGCGAGACTGCAGCGCCAGACCGACCACGCCCGGGCGCGGCTCTTCTGGTATGCGGCCCTGCTCCTGCCTCTCACGCTCATTGCCATAGTGACCCTGACGCTCGTCATCGGCCGCCCGCTGCGGCACATCGATCGCGCCATCAACGAGATCGGCCACGGCAACATCAGCAATCCCATCACGGTGCGCGGCCCGCACGACCTGGAGCGTCTGGGCAAGCAGCTCGAGTGGCTGCGCCTGCGGCTGCTCGAAGTCGCGCAGGAGCGCAGCCGCTTCCTGCGCCACATGTCACACGAATTGAAGACCCCGCTCGCCAACATTCGCGAAGGCACGGAGCTCCTCATGGACGGGGCGGTCGGCGAGCTCGATCCCGGACAGCGGGAGGTCACCGCGATCCTGCGCGACAACGGCATCAAGCTGCAGCGTATGATCGAGAACCTCCTCTCCTTCAGTGCCTGGCAGACCTCCTCCAGCGTGGGACTGGAGACGACGGAATTCCGCCTTCGCCCCGTGGTGAAGCAGGTGCTGGAGAATCAGCAGCTCACCCTCCTCTCCCAGCGCGTGCGCCTGGACGTGCAGGTGGAGGACGTGACCCTCGTCGCCGACCGCGGCAAGATCCGCCTCATACTCGAAAACCTGGTGTCGAATGCCGTCAAATACTCCCCGAAGGGAGGCACCATTCACATCAAAGCCGCCGCTGCCTCGAACTCTCTCATCATGGATGTCGCCGACAACGGCCCCGGCATCCCCAAGGAAGACCGCGATCACGTCTTCGAGGCGTTCTACACCGGCCGGGCGGCCAAGACCTCCGCCGTCAAAGGCACCGGAATCGGGCTCTCCGTCGTGTTGGAGTTCGTCGCTGCGCACGGCGGCACGGTGCAGATCATGGATGGAGAATATCCGGGGGCGCATTTCCGCATCCGGATGCCCATCAACCTGGCCCTGGGCGGACGGCCCGGGGACAGTCCACCGCGCAGGACCCAGGCCCATGCGGCATGAGACCCCGGCGAGAGGCGCCCGGCGGCGTATGCCGGGCATCGGGGTGACGCTGGGACTGCCGGCGAGCTTGGTCCTGTCGGCGGCGCTGCTCGTGAGCGGCTGCGCGACGGATTTCTTCGCCCAGAAGCCGCCGCCGCCACCGCCCGTCATCGATCACAAGGCCGCCTCCGCCGAGGCGCTGGCCGATGACTTCGCGGTGCTGGACAAGCTCCTTGCGGCGCCGCCCGAGCAGCAGATGCAGATGGTCGGCACGGCGGAGCAGGACTTCCGCACGACCCCCACGCCCAGCAAGAAGCTGCGCCTGGCGCTGATCCTGGGGACCCCCGACCAGGCGGCCGCCGACCTGCCGCGGGCGCAGCAGATGCTGCAGGAGCTGTCCGCGGACCCGCAGTCCTCCCTCCTCCCCGGGGAGCGGACCCTCGTCGCCCTGCAACTGAAGCAAATCGGCGACTATTTGACGTTGGAGGCGGAAAACCGCACCCTCCAGGCTGACGCCACTCGGGCTGACCAGCTCGCCGGTCTCAAGCGTCGCCTCGATGGCGCCGCGGGGGAGAATGCGAAGCTCAAAAAGCAGCTCGAGGAGGCAAAAGCGAAGCTGGCGGCCATCGCCAACATCGAGAAATCGCTCAACGAGCGCAAACCCGGCAACGAGGGACGACCGAAGTGACCCTGACCCCTGGCAGCGTACTGCCCGAGCAGCGCAAGATGACCACCCCCCCGAACACCTTGAGTCAGAGCGGACGGCGCAAGGCACGGATCCTCGTCGTAGACGACGACCCCGGCCTTTTGCGTCTCCTCACCATCCGCCTGCGCGCGGAGAGTTACGACGTGGAGGCCGTGGAGAGCGGCGCGCAGGCGCTCGCAGCCTCCAGCCGCTTCCGCCCCGATCTCGTCATCACCGATCTGAAGATGGACCAGATGGACGGCATCGGCCTGCTGAAGGAGCTGCAGAATCGGTGGCCCGGGTTGAAGGTGATCATCCTGACTGCCCACGGCACCATTCCCGATGCCGTACAGGCCACGCAGATGGGCGCCTTCGGATTCCTGAC
The DNA here is from genome assembly GCA_036278795.1 of Steroidobacteraceae bacterium. GTDB lineage: Bacteria > Pseudomonadota > Gammaproteobacteria > Steroidobacterales > Steroidobacteraceae > 13-2-20CM-66-19. Next base: position 63,348 of record DASUKK010000023.1, read on the forward strand.
CAAGCCGGTCGACAAGCAGGAGCTGCTCGATCAGGTCGGCAAGGCCCTGCGCATCTCCGGCTTCGGCGCCTCGGATGAGGACTGGCGCGCGGAGATCGTCACCCGCAGCGCCGTGATGGAGGAGAAGCTGGCTCAGGCCCACATGGTCGCCGGCACCGACGCGCGCGTCCTCATCACCGGTGAGAGCGGCACGGGCAAGGAGCTCCTCGCCCGCGCCATCCACCTGGCGAGCCCGCGGCGCAACAAGCCATTCGTCGCCATCAACTGCAGCGCCATGGCCGAGAACCTCCTCGAGTCGGAGCTCTTCGGCCACGAGAAGGGCTCCTTCACCGGCGCGACGCGTGCCCACCGCGGCCTCTTCATGGCCGCCGACGGCGGCACCCTGATGCTCGATGAGATCGGCGACATGCCGATGCGCCTGCAGGTGAAGTTGCTGCGCGTCCTGCAGGAGAACGTCATCCGTCCAGTCGGCAGCACCGACGCCCTGCCCGTCAACGTGCGCGTCATCTCCGCCACGCACCGCGAGCTGCAGCAGCTGATGACCCAGGGACAGTTCCGTGAGGATCTCTATTACCGGCTCAACGTCGTGCACATCGAGATGCCCCCGTTGAACCGCCGGCGGGAGGACATCCCGCTGCTCGTCGCTCACTTCCTGGCGCAGATCGCCCGGGAGACCGGCCAGCGGAAGATCTATGCCCCGGAGGCGGTGGAGCTCCTCGCCACGGCCGACTGGCCCGGAAACATCCGCCAGCTCCAGAACGTCGTGCGTCAGAACGTGGCGCTCTCCCAGACCCCGATCATCCCGGTCGAGCTCGTCCAACAGTCCCTGGGCGGCTCACCCGGGCGCCTCCCCTCCTTCGATGAGGCGCGCGATGAGTTCACCCGCAGCTACCTGTCGCAGATCCTGCAGATCACCGGCGGCAACGTGAGTCAGGCGGCGCGGCTGGCGAAGCGCAACAGGACGGACTTCTACAAGCTGCTGGCGCGGCACCAGTTGACGCCGGAAGAATTCAAGCAGCGGTAGGTGGGCTGATCCGATCGAGGCGCCGGGTCGGGCTGAGGCCGCAAGGAGCGGCCGAAGGCAATTCGTGCCTCGCCGCATGCGCATGCGGCGTTGCAGCGGTCGCCGTCTGCGCAGCGATGAAAACCCGCGAGAAACCACACACTCGATCAGGACCGAGCTGATCCGTGCCGAGCTGAGACCATGTCCCTCTATTTGAAGGAACTGATCGTCGTGTTGGGGCTGGGCGTGATCGTGTTCGCGCTAGCCAAGCCCGTTGCGCTGCAATTCAGCGCCGAAAACGACTTCAACCGGCGGCGCAACGTCTGGATCGTGCTGACGATCGCGGCTTTTCTCAGCCCGAACATCTGGCTCTTCGCGCTGGTCGCGATACCGGCGCTGTACTGGGGAGGAACGAGGGATTCCAACCCGGTAGCGTTCTATCTGCTCTTACTGACCGTCATTCCACCGATTTCGCGCGCAATCCCGACCATCGCGATCAAAGAGCTCTTCGACCTCGACATATACAGATTACTATCGCTGTGTGTCCTCATACCGGCGGCTTGGCGGCTTCGAAAGTCTCCGGACCCGCACCGGATCAGGGGGTTGCGCGGCATGGATCTATTGCTGCTTGGCTATGGCGCACTCCAGGTGTTGCTGTTCGTCCCTCCCGACCCCGCTCAGTCCCATTACGTCATTCTCCATAATTCCGCTACAAATGTTCTGCGAACCGCCTTCCTCTTCTACATCGACGTCTACATTCTGTACTACGTAGCCAGCCGCACGGGGACGACTCGTGGCGCCATCAGGGACGCGCTGGCCGCATTCGTGCTCTCCTGCGGGCTGATGGCCTCCATCGCGGTGTTCGAGGCGGTGCGACACTGGCTCCTGTATACGGACCTGTTCGCGCGCTGGGGTGGTGACCGACTGCGTACCGAATACTATGTACGTGAGGGGCTGCTTCGCGCCGAGGCTTCCTCCGGGCAGCCTCTGGCCCTCGGCTACCTGCTCACCGTCGGGTTTGGTTTCTGGCTGTATCTTCAGTCCCGCGTCACCGGGGCACGGGGCCGAAGAGTGGTGGTGACGACCGTGCTTCTGGCGGGCCTTTTCGTTTCCTTCTCCCGCGGCCCGTGGCTCGCAGCACTCGTGGTCTTCCTTGCATATTCGGCCTTCGGACCCGGGCGGGCATCGCGTCTCATGAAAGCAACGATACTCCTCCTGGTCCTCGGTGGCCTCGTAGTCCTGTCGCCCCTCGGCACGCAACTCCGCGCGACATTGCCGTTCAGTGGTAGCGAAGCGGCTCAGAGCTCTCTCACCTACCGCGAGCAGTTGTTCGACCGATCATGGGAAATCATCCGGGCTCATCCGTTCCTCGGGGACCAACTCGCGCTTTCCCACATGCAGGGCCTGCGCCAGGGCCAGGGCATCATCGACGTGGTCAACACCTATTTGGGTGTCACTCTGTACCACGGCTTTGCGGGTCTCGCCCTTTTCCTGGCATTCCTGCTCCTCCCGCTCTACAGAATGCGGCGCATCGCGCGGCAGTTACTGAAATCTGATCCGGACGCCATGCTCCTTGCGGCAGCCATATCCGCAACTTTCGTCGGCATAGTCATTCTACTGGCTGACAGCGGTTTGCATTACGCATCCGGAGCCGTGTTCTACATCCTCATCGGAACCGCGGAGGCATATTTGGCTGTACTCTATTCGACGAGATCGCAGCCCGCTCCGCGCACGGAAGCGCGAAGTAAATCCCCCATCGCGGTGTCGGAGAGCCATTAGAGATTCCTGGCTCCTGGCTCTGGTTCCGCCCGAAGCCCACTTCGCCAACATGTCCAAGCAGCAAATTACCAGATTTGTCCTGATCGTCGGCGCCATGAAAGCCGGAACGACGACATTGTTCCGGTATCTGGAGCAGCACCCGGCGATCTGTCCGTCTTTTCCCAAAGAGGTGAGCTTCTTCGCCTTCGACGACCTTTGGGAGAAAGGGCTGGACTGGTACCAGGATTGCTTCGACTTCGATGCCGCACGCCATGTCTGGGCACTCGAGGGCTCCACCGACTACACGAAACGTCCGCACTGCGACGGCGTCATCGATCGCCTGCGCAGGCTCCCGGGCGTGGAGTACCGCATCATCTACATCATGCGAAACCCTCTGCGCCGGATCGCCTCGCATGCGTATCATGTCGACCGCACACGGCAGGAAATCGGCCATATGGTGGTCGAACGGGAAGACCTCTCTCTCGATGGCGGAATTTCCGACGTGTGGATCGACATCTCGCGCTATGCCTACCAGATCCGGCCCTATGTCGAGGCTTTTGGCCGGGATCACGTATTCCTCACGACGTTGGAACAGCTCGAGGCCGACCCGCAAGCCATCGTTTCCCGAGTGTTCGAATTCCTGGACCTCCCGCCTCACCGGGTCGACGTCTCCCGGCGTTTCAACCAAAAGCGTCCCGCCAGGAGCCCGGTGGCGCTGTGGACGCGCGCCAGCGCCTTCGCCCCCCTCAAGCTGCTCTACCGCGCCGTGATTCCACCGAAGTTGCGCGGTCCGCTGAAGCGGCTCTTTTCCAAGAAACGCTCCGGCTTCGGGCGCTTCACCCTGAATGCGGAGGAAGAAGCAAACATTCTCCGCGAACTGCACGACGACCTCACCAGGCTTTCGAAGGAGCACGGCATCGATGTCGAGCGGCTTTGGGGAATCAGCCTCAACTGAGACCTGCTCGTGCCGAAGTTCCGTGCGGGGAACCGTACGCTCTCAGGAACCGCGCTGAATGTCGAGATTCAAGTTTTTCAATGTCAGGGGCGATCTGTTCGCCACCGGAGTCCAGTTCTCCGCGCAGACGGGCATCAAGCTCATCAGCAGCCTGGTCCTGACGCGGATTCTCGAACCGTCGGCTTATGGGACGATCGCCATCCTCATGTCGGTCGTAGCCATTTTCGTGTTGCTGTCCGATATTGGCTTTTCCGTGTGCATAGTCCGCTCGGTCAGGGGAGAGGACCCCAGTTATCTCAACACTGCATGGACGATGCGAATCGCGCGCGCCGTCGTCAATGCGTCGATCCTGTTTCTAGCCGCACCTCTGATTGCCGAGCTATACCACGCACCGCTCCTGACGGCCCCGTTCCGCGTTCTTTCCGTATGGTTTTTGATCGACGGGTTCGAGTCCACCGCCTTTCCATTGGCGATCCGGCGCAGGAACTCCCGGGTGTACAGCTATTCCGAGCTCCTCGGATCCTTTGTAGCTGCGATAGTTTCCCTGGTGTATTGCTACTTTTCCCGGGACTTCTGGGGCATGCTCTACGGCGTGATCGTGAACCGGTTGGTCGTCGTAATCATGAGCCATCGATTTTACCGGGAGCTCAGGCCGAGAATTCAGTGGGACTGGGCGTCAGCCAAGGAGATTTTCCAGTTCACCCGCGTCGTCATGCCGTCGAGCATCCTTACGCTCTTCTTGAATCAGTTCGACAGGGCCGTATTCCTGCGTCTGTTCGATTTCAGGCTCCTCGGTATCTACAGCCTCGCGGCCAACATTGCCACTCCCGTCGAGTCTCTCATCGGCAGAGCGAGCCAGGTGGTGCTCTATCCGCGATGCGCGCATAACTTTCGTACCGACCCGCATACCTTCCCCCTGAAGTACTACCTCGAGAACACCAAGCTGTTCATCGCCACGCTGGCGATTCCCGCCGCCCTCGGAGGAGCCGCCCATCTCGTCATCACGACCCTCTATGACCCACGCTACGCCGACGCCGCGGCAGTGCTTCAGGCATGGATGGTCCGGGCGGTGATAAAGGCCTTCCACTCCCCGGCGGAAAGGATGTTGATCGCAACCGGCGAGAACCGGCTGGTCTTGGTGGCCAACGTATACCGGGTGATCTGGATCGTCGGGGTGAGTCTTCTCGGGTATCAGTTCTTCGGCTTCCTGGGATTCACGTACGGCGTCGCCTTGAGCGGCATCCCGGCGCTGGTCTACTATTGGTGGCTGCAGCACAGGAAGGGGATGCTCATCATGAAGTACGAGCTGTACAAGATTGGGTTCAGCTGCGGCGTCGCCACGTGTACCTACTTCGCGAGCAGCTTCATCATGATCCTGTTGCCCGCACTTGGCATCAAGGTTTGAGGAGCTCGATCAAACCAGCAGGACCATTCACTCCTTCCGCCCGCAATTCGTCCGGAGCCGCTCCGGTCGGATGACTCGAGTCCTGAACTCATCCAAATGAACAACCACCTGATCCTATCCCTGGGACGCAGCGGCTCGAATCTGCTCGTCGACCTGATCAATCAGCATCCGGGTCTTCTCAATTATGGCGAAGTTCTCGGTGATTGGATTCCGATGCGGCGCTTGCAGCGCCGGATTGGAATTTTCCGGAATGACGATGCGAGCTGGCTCGATTTTCTCCTCAAAAACCGCATGCCGTTTTATGGCGCGCAAGCAGTGCGCGCGGTCCACCAGTTCCGGCGTGGCGATCGCCCCGAGATAAAGTCCCGCAGGACTACCACGAGCCTGGGCATCAAGGAGTCTTCGTTGAATCTGCAGCGCCTGGGGATCGGAAACTATCTATCCGAGCGCCCGTGGATCAAGGTCATAGCACTGCGCAGACTCTCCACCCTGGATCGAACGATATCATCCCTGATGCTCCGCGAGACCGGCGTCGTGGCCGCACACAAGCGCGACGCCGGCACCAGGCGCGCCGCCGTGGTGATCGAACCCGCGCGTTTCGTGAGAATGCTCAATGCGGTCGCAGAGGAGAACGCCGAGCTCGACAGAATGACGGCCGCCCTGCCCTCTCAAAGGGTTCATCGCATCACTTACGAGCAGGCCTTCACCGACCCCGAAGCGCTGCCCGAGCGGATGAACGAGCTCTATCGATTTCTCGATGTCGATTGCTTTGAGCCGCAAATTCGAACACGCAAGATATTGCCGCGCGATCCTGCGGAGGTAATAGCGAATTTTTCCGACTGTCGTCACGCGGCCATATCCGCCGGCCTCGAGCCATTGCTCTCGTAGTCGAGCTCGGTCCCAGGGCGCCCGCGGCCTGGCTCAGGAGGCGCCTGCCGAGCGACTCTTTCGTAGCTGCCGCATGATGATCGGCGGCAGCAGATCCTTGGCCACGTTGACGATGCGTTGGCGCACGGTCGGAGTGAAGTCGTCGTCACGCCGGCTACGGAATATCGTGGTGTGATGCCCGGAGACCTCCTCCGCAGGGCGCCCGTTGCTGAAATAATAAAGCGCCAGCGATTTTCGCGTCATCTCCTGCGGGCACTGCAAGGGATCCGGATGACCGTGATAGGTGAAGTCCGTGGTTCCGAAGATCATCACACGGTTGAAAACAGGCGACACCTTCGCCTCGCAACGGGTCATCTCACGATCCCACAGCTCGAGGTGGCCGCCGTATTCCTCCTGCCAGTCCTTGTTAAGATAGAGCAGGAGGTTCAGGCGTCGATCGAGGTTGTACTGCCGGTGCTTGTTGAAGTCGGCATGAATTCCGAGCTTGCCGCCGCGCACGATCTGGTGAAGACCCCCCCCTTCGAAGCTGGGATCGGGAATGAGATTGGGGATGCCGGTGACCCTGCTCAGGAATTCGAGAAAAGTGATCGAATTCAGGTGATACAGGAGCAATCTCGTGAGCGGCCCGAACGATGCGTCCGCCGCGGATGCGAGCTTGATCTCCCGCTCATTGTCGAAGTGCTGCCAGCGAATCTCCCCCGGTTTGGGAAATTCGCCGAGCACCGCATCCACCAATGCCGGGTCGAAGAAGTCGTCGAGGACGATGTGTGGGAACGGCTTTGCGCTGGAATATGCCGAGTAGCCCGATTCTTCCACCGCTCTCATGCGCGAGAGCGGAAGGAACGACTCGAGCCTCAGGTCTTGGACGGACTGCATGATGTTACCTCTCGACTCGACTCACATACCTGCGGGCTCGGCGATGGCCCGCCTTTTGACAACCCGGGCACTGAGTCTCTTCCCGAACGAGATCCAGCGCGCCTCGTAGTAGAACGTGGAGACATGCGCGACGGCGAAGGTCGCCACGAACAACAGAGGACGCTTGGCGTATTTGACGAGCTTCGAGCCGCTCCCCAGCCAGGTGTGCTCGAGCAGCGGATGCACGATGTAGAGCGCATACGAGGTCTGCGCGATGTAGGACAGAATCCGGGACCTCAGGGCGGCGTGCAGATGGCTATCGTTCCTCATCAAAGTCGTGCCGACCAGCGTCGCTGCGCAATAAGGACGCAGATAATCCAGCCACCCCGTCTCCGGCAGGCACGACGCGACCAGTGCCAGCAAGGCCAGTTCCGGACTGACCACCGCGATCCACTTCCCGATCTTGATCTCATCGGAATGGATCAGCGCCAGAATCCCGCCTGACATGATCTCATCGACGCGATAGTAGGTCACGATGGATACCGAGGTGCCACTGCTGACCTTCAGCACCATGACCGCCGCTGCGCAAATCGGAATGACCCATAGCCCCCTCTTTCCCAACAGAGCACAGGCTATGGCGATCCCGAAGTAGAACTGCATCTCCACTCCGAGTGACCAGAAATGCGCGGTCACGCTCGTGAGATGGAACGGCGGCAGATTCGCGAAGAACAGGAAATTCGGCAGATAGTAGGACGGAGGCGCGCGCGCCATCCAGAGTCCCACGGTCAGAGCGAGCCACGCGAGCGGCAGGATGCGGCAGCAACGCCGGATGAGGAAATCCACAACGCCGTGTCCCTTCAGCAGAAAGGTTGTGATCAGGAATCCCGACAGGCAGAAGAACAGCGCCATGCCGAAGTAACCGGCAGCGAGGTTCAGCTCCCATCGCTTCGGTCCGAGCGGAAGTAGATGACATGCCAGGACCGCAAGAATGCTGATGCCGCGCCACCCATCCAGGACCTCGTATCGACTTTCTTTTCGACTCCCAGCCACAATGCCACCTTCCGCCGGACAAACACGCCCGCGGCTCATGCCGCCGGATACGGGAAATCCGAAATGTCCAAAATTTTCAGCGTCTTGCAACCATTTCAGTCTACATTTCCATGGCCGCAATGGTATCCTGCCCAATCTGGGAGTGAGCAGCAATTCCTACCTCTTGAGGCTTCATGGGTCAAGACCGAAACGCCTCGGGCGCGGTTGGCGTCGTGGTCATCGGCCGCAACGAAGGCGAGCGCCTGAAGCGCTGTCTCGAATCGGTCCTTGGGACTGCCGAGTGCATCGTCTATGTGGATTCCGGCTCCAGCGACGACTCCGTGCAGATGAGCCGCACGTTGGGCGTCGAGGTCGTAGACCTCGATTTGCACATTCCCTTCACGGCTGCCCGTGCCCGCAACGAGGGTTTTCGCAAGCTGATCGAGACCCGGCCGGAGCTATCGTACGTCTTCTTCGTAGACGGTGATTGCGAAGTAGTTCATGGCTGGCTGAATGAAGCTTGTCGCTTCCTCGAGACGCATCCGCAGGTCGCGGTGGTTTGGGGACGCCGGCGCGAGCGTTACCCCGAGAAGTCCGTATACAACTTGCTATGTGACATCGAATGGGACAGTTGGCCAGTGGGCGAGACCAAAGCCTGCGGAGGGGACGCAGTGATGCGCATCGATGCGGTACGTCAGGTGGACGGTTATCGCCCGGACCTCATTTGCGGAGAAGAGCCGGAGCTCTGCGTACGTTTGCGCGGAGCGGGCTGGCGGGTCTGGCGCCTGGGTGTCGACATGACGCTCCATGACGCGGCTCTCTATCACTTCGGCCAGTGGTGGAAGCGCGTGCTGCGTGGCGGATATGGCTACGCTCAGGGCTCCGAGCTGCACGGAGGCCCGCCGGAGCGGCATTGGGTGAGGGAATCTCGCAGTGTCTGGCTTTGGGGGCTGTGGGTGCCACTTGCCGTCGTGGCGCTGTCTCTCGCCGTCGGGTGGTGGGGGCTGTGCCTGCTCGCACTCTACCCGCTGCAGGTGATCCGGCTGGCGCTTCGGGGCAAACGCAGCGCACGCGAGAACTGGCTGCGGGCCGGCGCACTGGTAGTGTGCAAATTTCCCGAGATGCTTGGTCAAGTGAAGTTCATGCTCGACAAGATTCGCCGCGTACAATCCGGGCTGATCGAATACAAATAAAACTCCGCTTGAAGATCGCGTACTTCGTCAACCAGTATCCCAAGGTCAGCCACAGCTTCATCCGGCGCGAGATCCTGGCACTGGAGCGCCAGGGGTTCGAAATCCTGCGGGTAGCGCTGCGGGGGTGGGACGGTCCCCTGCCGGACGAGGCGGACCAGCGCGAGAGGCGCCGAACTCGCTATGTACTGCGCCACGGTGTATCCGCTCTGTTGCTTCCCCTGCTGGCCGCGCTCTTGCGGTCACCGGCGCGGTTCTTCTCCGCTCTGGGTCTGGCAGTACGCATGTCGCGCCATTCCGACCGCCCTCTTCCGTATCACGTGATCTACTTCGCCGAGGCCTGCCGAATCGTCGCGTGGCTGATGGAGTTTGGAGCCGAGCACGTTCACGCTCATTTCGGCACCAATTCGGCGGAAATTGCCATGCTCACGCATGTGCTGGGCGGGCCTCCCTACAGTTTCACGGTTCACGGCCCGGACGAATTCATCAAGCCCATGGGTCTGGAAGAGAAGATCCACCGGGCCGCATTCGTGATCGCGATCAGCGACTTCGGTCGCAGCCAGCTCTATATGCGATCGCGCCATGCCGACTGGTCCAGGATCGAAGTGGTTCACTGCGGAGTGGAGAGGGGATTTTTTGAAGGTGCTGGGGCGCCAGTCCCGCAGGCTCCTCGACTCGTCTGTGTCGGACGCCTCTGCGAGGCAAAAGGTCAGCTTCTTCTGGTGGAGGCGGCCGCTCGCTTGGCCGTTCGCAAGATCCCATTCGAGTTGGTCCTCGCCGGCGATGGACCGCTGCACGGCGAGCTCCAGGCGCTGATTCGGGAACTTCGTCTGGATCAGCAGGTTCGGATCACGGGCTGGATCAGCGGTGCACGGGTGCGCAGCGAGATGCTCGAGGCGCGCGCCCTGGTGCTACCCAGTTTTGCCGAAGGACTACCCGTGGTGATCATGGAAGCCATGACACTCTGCCGTCCGGTACTGACCACCTATGTAGCCGGCATCCCGGAGCTCGTGCGCCAGGGCGAGACCGGATGGCTCGTGCCCGCCGGATCCCTGGATGAGCTCGCGAAGGCAATGGAGGACTGCCTCTCAAAGTCTGCCGAAGAGCTTCAGGCGATGGGCAATGCGGCACACACGAGAGTCATTGCGCGCCACTCCATCGAGACGGAAGCCGCCAAGCTCGGTAAGCTCTTCCATGCGGCGCGCGCCTCCCGAACTGCGACGCAATGCCGCGACGCGCAGCCAGCCGACGAGTCGTAATCGCCGGCCGGCTGCACGCTTCAGCACTCCGGCCTCATTGCCATGCTCGACAACATCCGCCAGGACCTCAAGGCACACGGGGGTAGATGGGGCGCTCAGGGATTCTGGGCACTCGTCGTCTATCGGTTCGGCCAGTGGCGGTACCGAGTAAGACCGAAGCTGCTCCGAAAATTCTTTTCCCTGATCTATCGGATCCTCTACAAGCTCGTGCAGATCCTCACGGGTATCGAGCTACCGTGCGAAGTGGAAATCGGCCGCAATTTCGTCATCGACCACTTTGGCGGCATCATCATCAGCGGCTACGCCAGGTTCGGCGACAACTGCCGGATTCGTAACGGAGTGGTCGTCGGCCTGCAGCGGGTGGAAGATCCTGGCGCCCCGGTGATAGGCAATAACGTGGATATCGGTGCGGGCGCCAAAGTTCTGGGACGCATCTCGATTGGAAACAATGTGGCGATCGGCGCGAACGCCGTGGTCATCACCGACGTGCCCGATGATTGCCTGGCAATAGGCGTTCCCGCGATCATCAGGCCCAGAAAGAGAGACGAGAGATAGATGCTGCTGCTCGAGGTCCTGATCGGTGCGGCGGCCTTGGCGATCCTCATTCCCATCCTCATCCTGTCTGCCGAGGTGCTGGCCGCCTCATTGAGCAGGGACGGGCAACCACAGGACATGGCCGCGCGGCCGAGGCTGGGGGTCGTCATTCCTGCCCATAACGAGGCGTCTGGGATCGGCGACGCCCTCGACTGTCTCATTCCGCAGTTGCAAAACGGCGACCGGCTGCTCGTCGTCGCGGACAACTGCACGGACGACACTGCCACCATCGCCTCGGCGGCGGGGGCGGAGGTCATCGAGCGAAACGACTCGTCTCATCGTGGCAAGGGCTACGCTCTGGACCTTGGAATGCGCCATCTGGCGGCCGATCCGCCCGCAGTGGTCTTGATCGTCGATGCGGATTGCCGCGTGGAGGAGGGCTCGATCGATCGCTTGGCACGCGTCTGCGCGCAGACCGGCCGGCCCGTTCAGGCACTCTACCTGTCGCACGCGCCGCCGGGGGCACGCCTGGCGATGCGAGTCGCGGAGTTCGCCTTCGTGCTCAAGAACCGCGTTCGCCCGCTCGGGCTGCGCAGTCTGGGGCTCCCCTGTCAGCTGATGGGGACAGGTATGGCCTTTCCGTGGGCGTGCATTGCCAAAGCAACACTCGCCACCGGCCACATCGTGGAAGACCTCAAGCTCGGGCTCGAGCTTGCCGGCGCTGGCTACCCGCCCCTCTTTTGTCCCGAGGCGCAGGTGACCAGCTCTTTCCCGGCGTCACACGAGGGCTTCGAGAGTCAGCGGACCCGTTGGGAGCACGGATATCTGACTGTGCTCGTGAAGGATGCGCCCGCCGTGCTGCTGAAGTCCGTGCACACGCTCAACAGGGACTTGCTGGCACTTGGCCTGGATGTCTGCGTGCCTCCCGTCGCGCTCCTCACTCTTCTGGCCGCGGCGGTGTGGATCGCAAGCGCCATATTCCGCGCCGTTACGCGCGTGGATCTGCCGCTGCTGATCGCCAGTGCCGCGGTAGCACTACTCACGCTCTCCGTGCTCTCGGCCTGGACTCGCTATGGACGGCAGATCCTGTCGCCGGGCAGCCTCGCTCTTGCGATTGCCTATGCGCTCCTGAAGATCCCCTTGTACTTCCGCTTCCTGGTGGCACGCCAATTCGAGTGGGTACGAACGAAGCGCGACGAGGATCGACCCCGCTGACGCCCGGCGCAGTTCACTTCGCCTCGGTCGACGCAAAGCCCTCGGCGGGCGCGGGGGCGAGGCGCAGCGAGGCGGCCAGCGAGCTCGTCAGCCGGCGCGCGGTGAATCTCGCGCCAAAGGCGAAGCGGGCGAGCGGGCCGAAGCTGTTGGCGGAAGCCAGCCCCACCCAGTACAGGCCGGGCACGGAGCATTCGAAGTTGCGGTTGAGAATGGGAGCCTCATCGGCCGTCAGGATTTTCCGGCGGAGGTCATCAGCGAGGAACGGAAGCCGCGTGATCGCCGGCTTGTAGCCGGTCGCTGCGATGACGTGAGCCACCTCGAGAGTAACTCTATCGCCGGACCCTCTATCGAGAGTCAGCCCCACGCTGTCGTCCTTCACCTCGACCCCGCGAACAGCCGTCCCCAACCGCATCGGGAAACGCCCCATGACGCGCTCTTTCATGAACCAGCCGGGGGCCGGACCCAAATGGCGTTTCACCACCCGCAGTCTGAAAGACTCTGGCATCACATGAAATAGAAGCGGTGCGTCGGTGCACAGCCGCGAGCGCCATCCGACTCCCAGGCCGGAGCGGGGTGCGAGCAGGCGCTGAACGAGCGGGCGAGGCTCCGTGGATGGCTCGTGAAAATCGATGGTCTGCCGCCGCGCGATCAAATGCACGTCGGCGCCGGCCTCACAGAGCAGGGCCGCGATGTCGATGGCCGAGGAGCCCCCGCCGATCACGGCGACCGTCTTGCCGTGGAACCGTTCGAGATCCGAATGCGCGGAGCTATGGGAGATGAGCTCCGGCGGATGACCCGCGAGCTCCGGCGGCAGGTAGCCGAAATGAGTGATCCCGGCCGCGACGACGACGCTGCGGGCACGCAGCGTCTCGCCCGTGGAGAGAGTCAAACAGAAGCCCCGCTCCGCTTCGCGCACCAGCGTGACCTGGTGATGCTCGAGATCCGGCACGTACCGGCGCTGAAACTCCAAGCCATAGGAAACGAACTTCTCCAGAGACACCGGATCGCCGATGTCGCTATACGGCTGTCCTGCGCCCTCGCAATATCGGCCGAGCGTGAAGAAGCCTTCCGGGTCGTAGATGCTGCTGGCGAATCCCTCGGACTTCAGGAACATCCCCCGCGGCATGTGTTTGCGCCAGCTCAACATCGGTTCTCCGAAGATCCGCAACGGGACCCGACGGGCGCGCAGGTGAGCGGCCAGCGACAGGCCGTAGGGCCCCGCGCCGATGATGGCGACCGGCGGATGGGAATCAGACATAGCTTGGACCTTTGAAGCTCTCGCGGTGAGAACAGGGCGTGAGACCCGGCGTTACCGGGAAGAGCGCCGCTATCCGAAAATGATTCCACCCGGATCGGAGGAGAATCCGAGCCGCGCAGCCAGCCGCTGGAAATGCCCGGCACTGGGCAGCGGATCGGGCTTCCTGCCCGTCATGCGATGATACAGGCGGGACAGCCATTGCCGCTCCGCCCACGGCTGCCGAAGCAACTCCCGCACGAGCGCCGGCTCGCCCCATGGCACATCGTGGTAGCACTGCTGCATGTACGGGTTATCGGGATGCCACGCCAAGGCCTGCGGGAAAAAGGCTATCACGTCCCGGTCGATGGGCATTTCCGTCCTGGGTCGCCCGGGCGCACCGAGCTGCGCGCACAGCAGCCCTGCCAAGTCCCCGCGACCCGGCAGGACCAGGTGGCCAAGCTGCGTGCAACGTCCGTTCAGCTCGACCAGGAAGGCAGTGCCGGTGCCTTCCTCCAGAATGAAATCCAGACCGCAGAACCCCGAGAGACCGAGACCCCGAGCCAGGACGGTGACTGCCTCGGCGATCTGCGGGTTGTGTATCAAGCGGACGACGGTGCTCGCTCCGGTCGGTCCCTGGCTGCACAGCACCTCGACGCTCGCCATTCCCAGGACTTCTCCCCGCCAGCATGTTGCCATGGCGTTTGCCGGTCGCCCCGGGACGTATCTCTGCAACGAAACGCCGCGCGCTGTCGCCTGCTGCCGGGACCAGAATGCAAGCGGATCACGGTTGATGAGCCATCGCTTCCAGGCCGAAGCGCGCGGCTCCGGCGTGCAGAATCTGCGCCACGCAGACGTTGCTTGTTCAGCCGACTCGGCCATGGCAACCCCGCTGCCGCCCCAGGTGCCGTCGACTTTGAGAACCGCGCCGCCGGAAAAGTCGTCGAACCAGCGGTGGATGTCTTCCTCCGAGCCAATCATCCGGGTCTCGGGGATCGGCAGGCCCATGCGTCGCGCAGTTTCCATGAGCTCGGTGCGATGGCTCACGGCGTGAAAGGAGTCCGCGGGGCCGATCGAGGCCTCGATCAGCGGCCGCAGTGCGGGCCGCTTCTCATGTAGCTCGTGCAATTGCCAGACGGCACGGTCGTCGCAAGGTATTATGATGTCCGGGCCCGAGCCGCCTATTGCCCTCTCCAGCGCCGCCATCGAGTCCCGACCACGATAAGAGTATATCTTCCCCATCCGTGAGACTTTGTTCAGGACGTTCCCGCGCGGGCACAGCGCGACAACCTCGCAACCGTAAGCAATCATTCGCACCGCCAGCCGGGCAGAGAGCGGCCACGGCGTGGTGGCGGTAATCAGGACGACTGTCGGCCTGCCTGCTACGGGCGACAATTGTACTCCTGCGCCAGGGCCGATACCGCGTGCGGGATGCGCCGGCGCGGAGGAAGGCCGCGGCAGCGAGAAGGCGTTGACCAAGTGATCCACCCAAACGTGAAGGCAAATATAGCATAGCCGGCGGCACCTCAGGGTTCCTGTGAGGCCGATCACGCCCCCGCCGTTGAAGCAGCCTGCCATCCACATTAGAATCACGGGCGCGCAAGCCATGGGCCGCAATGCGATTCCGGACGCGCGCAAAGCCGAGGTGTTACCAACTTCGAAGCACTTTCGGACGTCGAGGGACCGGCCCGGATCACTCCTGCCGGCTTTGGCGCCCGCTCGTGTCAGAGCCCCAAGACGGGCTGTGACGGACTGCGCCGGTGTTTCGATCGATCGCTGGAGATATCGTCCTTGCCGACCGGAACAGTGCATGCTTAGAGCCGCGATCATCGGTCTGGGGAAGATGGGCCTCTCTCATCACTCGGTCCTCAATGCCCATCCGGAAGTAACTCTCAAGGCGGTGTGTGACACATCGGGCTACATGCTCGATGTGCTGTCCAAGTACACCGGGGTCAAGACCTACACCGATTACCAGGCGCTGTTGTCGAGCGAGGCGCTCGACTGCATCGTCATCGCGACGCCTTCCAGGTTTCACGCCGAGGTCGTCTCCGCGGCGATCGAGCGCGGCCTGCACGTCTTCTGCGAGAAACCATTCGGCCTCGACCCGGAAGTCGGCTACCGCCTGGCCGATGAGGCCGAGCGCAGGGGTCTCGTCAATCAGGTGGGCTACCATTACCGCTTCGTCGCCGCGTTCAACGAGGCGAAGCGCCTTCTCGATCGTAAGCTCATAGGCGACCTGCACCACATCCGGGCAGAGGCGTACGGCCCGGTCGTGCTGCGCCCCAAGGGATCGACCTGGCGGTCCCGCAAGAGCGAAGGCGGCGGATGCCTCTTCGACTACGCCTGTCACGCGATCGATCTGGTGAACTACCTCGCTGGACGGCCGCAGGCGGTCTCCGGCACCGTACTCAACAGCATTTTTTCGAACGACGTCGATGACGAGATCTATTCGACGTTCCACTTCTCCAAGGGCGTCAAGGGCCAGCTCGCGACCAATTGGAGCGACGAGACATACCGCAAGATGTCGCTGAAGCTCTGCCTCTGGGGCACGAACGGCCGCATCAATGTCGATCGGCAGGAGGTTCAAGTCTACCTGCGCTCGCTGCCGCAGGCCTTCGAGGACTTCAAGCAAGGTTGGAACGTCCGCTACACGACCGACCTCACCCGTCCCGTCTGGTTCTACATGCGGGGAGAGGAGTACTCGGCCCAGATCGATCATTTCGTCCAGTGCATCAAGACGGGCGCGACGCCCATCAGCAGCTTCCGCACGGCGACCGATGCGAGCCTGGTGGCCACGATGATGCGCGACGACGCGACGAAGCCTCATACCGCCGTTGTGCCGCTGTCCGCGCAGGCCCTGAGTGTCGTCGTCCAACCTCTCGCCAAGGCACCTCCGAAGTCGCTCGTGCGCACTCTGGTCGCCCGTCTCCTGAGCACCGGCGAGACCTGATCGAGCGAAAACTCTATGGACAGGATTCTCTTCGGCGACAATCAATTCTTCGGCGTGAACCACATGTCGGAAGAGAAAGCGCGCACCCAGGCAATGCGCTTTCAGGATACGGCCGCCGTCATTGAGGTTCTCGATGACGCTTATGCCGAAGGCATCAGGACCTTCATGTGCACGACGCACGAGCGCATCTCCGAGGTTTGCGATCACTTCCGCGCCAACCGCGAAAAGTACCGGGACTTCAAGTTCTACCCCTGCATGCCGTACGCTCACAAGTACGCCAATGCGGCAGCGGAGCTCGGGGTGCTCGGCGCGATCCGCAGCTTCCTTCCGCAGGAAAACGCCTTCGGAGCACTGCTGAAGGGCGGCGTCTCCCTCGCGCGAAAGGACGTCGAGGGGCTCGCCGGCCTTCTGATCGATGCCGAGATGAAGATGTTCGCAGGCCTTCCGACGCCGGTCATTTTCCTGCAGAACGTCGCGACCGATTTTCTGCTGGGCCTGGGCTTCGATGAGGCGTTCAAGATCTTCGCCGATCACGTCCACGACCGATACCGTGCCGAGCCCGGCTTCATCACCATGAATGCGCCCCGGCTGTGCGAGCGCTTGGCGAAGGTCGGTATCGTGAATCCGATCATCTGCACCAACATCAACAAGATCGGCTTCAGGATGTCGGGCGGAATGGCGGTCTACGAAGAGCTCATCGCCTCGGACCGATGCCGGCTCATCGCGATGTCCGTGTTCGCCAGTGGCGCCCTGGCGCCGCAGGAGGCGCTCGAATACATCTGCCGCCGGCCGCAGATCAAGTCGATCGTCTTTGGCGCATCCAGCCGGCGCAATATCGCTCACACCAAGCAGCTCATCGATCGGCTGGGCGCCGCCTGATATGGCCGGCTCTGCGACGGGCACTGGACCGCGGGCGGACGATAGATTGCGCGTGCTCATCCCGAGCTCGAGCGGCGGCCATCTGACGGAAGTCTTTCAGCTCGAGCGGCTCCTCGAGGCGACGGACCATCTCTTCGTCACCGAAGATCTTCCTCTGACACACCGCCTGCTCGAGGGTCGGCCATGCCGCTTCGTGCGTCCCAATGGCCGAAATCGCGACTGGGTATTCTGGAAGAACTTCCTCATCAACTGGTTCCTCGCGGTACCGATCCTGCTCGAGTTCCGCCCTCATGCGATCGTGACGACGGGCAGCCACACCGCGGTCCCGTTCTGCTATCTCGGCAAGCTGTTCGGCTGCAAGATCATCTTCATACTGTCCTTCTGCCGCATAGACACCAAAGCTGCCGCCGCCAATGCCGTGTATCCGATTGCAGACCTGTTCTTCGTACAATGGGAACAGATGCGCGCCGCATATCCGGCGAGCCGGTACGTAGGCCCGCTCTTCTGAGCCCATGCTTTCAGGAATTGCCCGGCTCCCACGCCCTCTGAAATGATCTTCGTGGTCCTCGGCACCTGGGAGATGCCCTTCACCCGCCCGCTCATCGAGATCGAGCGAGCGGCTGCAGAGGGACTACTGCCGCAACCGATCGTGGTGCAGGCGGGAAAGACTTCCTACGAATCAAACTTCATGAAGCTCGTACCGTTCTTTGGCAAGGAAGAGCTGGACAGGATGTACGAGCAGGCGTCCCTCGTGATCTGTCAGGCCGGTGTAGGCTCCATCATGCTCGGGCTACGCAAGCGCAAGAAGGTGATCGTCATCGCGCGGCGTCGGATGTTCGACGAGCACATCGACGATCATCAATTGGAGATTCTCGACGTGTTCTCCAAGGCCGGGAGCATTCTTCCGTGGAACGGCAACGGAGACTTGGCGCACGTCCTGCAACGCTCGCAAGACTTCGTTCCTGCCGACTATGCGTTCGCCGAGGAGAGGATATCGGGAGCGATCCTCGAGTATCTGAATGCCACGATAAAGACCCGGTGAAACTCCCTAGTTCGAAGCCTTGAAGCCCGCAGGCGCCGCGGGGACCGTCGCGATCATTCCGCCGCAGCCCGACCACCAACATGGGTTCTTTGCAATGAAATTCTGCACTGCCTGCCACTTCGGCGGTGCGTCGCTCAGGGGACTCACCCTATCGAGGAACGACTCCAGAAGCCCCCATTCTCCGTACTTGCCAGGACTGGATACGTCGTCGTAGAGCACGTACACCTCGCCGCCGTTCGCCTTCCAATTTTCGAGCGCGGTCGTGTACACGGCGGACATCCGGCTATCCCGGTTGGCCGCGACATATGCGTTGACCAGGGTCGAGTCATCGGAGGAGCTGGGACCACCCAGGATACTCTGACCACCCTCATAGGCAATGAGCGGCAGATGGTAGGGCGCAAGCGCCTTCTGGTACGCGACCTCCCCGTTCGACACGTTCTGCAGTGCGCCGCCCGAAAAGCCGGTCCATGTATTGGTTATGTATCCTCCGGATGCACCGGCATTGAACTCCTTGAATATGTCGTTGAGGAGTGTCGCCGGGTCCGCCGTCCTCCAGGCGAGAGGGTACTGCGAGGCAGACCAGCCGACGTACGGCGCGACCGCAACATCCGTTATGTGATGCTTGTAACATGGTGCGCCCGACCACAGCGGACAATTCAGCGACTCGGTTGCCGTACTCGTGACCGCCGCCTGCGCGCTCAGCACACAGTGAACGCGCGAATCGTCCCCGCCCCAGACCTTGGCCCATATGTCACACATCTGCGCGGTCCTCATCCCGTACCAGTCCCGGTTGGCCTGGAACGGTTTGGCACTCGGCCAGAGCGCCGCTCCCTGGTTCATTGCGTAGTGATACTGAGGATATGCCCCGTTCCAGACCTCGTTGCTGAATTCGACGTACACCTTTTGAGTGCTGCCCAACTGCTGATGCACCAGCGTCGCCATCTGGGTCATGTAGTCATCGTCAGCCGTATGCGGTACGTTGATCCAGCAATCCGCACCCAACGCATTGCAAAGGCCGATCACCGCTTCTAGAGGTGCGCCCTTCCCGGAACCCCAACCGGCGTCGGTGAGCTGCGCGCGGTCGGCCCAGGTCCCTGGAGGAGTGACCTTTTCATCGATCTTCAGCCACTGCATCGCGCGAATCACGCGAAAATTCTTCAGCAGACCCAGGAACGCGGGTGTATAGACATTCCCCTGGTCCAACAGGGATTCCTCTTCCGCCTTGACGACGCGGATGTTCCGCACGTGATTCTTGGGATCTGTTTGGGTAATGCAGACCCACACCCCATTCCGGGTGGGAGTCGCGACATTGAACACATCGCGACCGCCCGAGGCGCTCCGGGCGGTGCTCGCCATCTTGGCGTCCATGCCGACACTCAGCGCTCCGACACCGTCGTAAAGTATCACGTACTGTCCCGCACGGTAGTGTAGCCCGCTACCGGCGTTTGACGCCGGCAATCGCAGCAGCACCGCGCACACCCGGTCGAACTTCTGGGGGGAATTCGGATCGGAAGAGCTCGGCGTGAGAGTCGCGGGATACCCATCCGAGTCGAGTTGTAGGAACGCTTCCTCATGCGTCGCATTCATGTTCTTGCTGCGTGTTGACCACCCTGTCGGGGTGCTTTGCGTGATGCCCGTGGTCTTGAATATGTTGAGGAACGGCTGTTCGGGATCGTAATAGCTCAAGAAATTCAGATTGATTCCGAGCGGAGAATTCGCATTCGCGTTCGTCGCCGCGGGTGCTCGAGTCGAAAATCCGAGGGCAATCGCCAGAACGGCGCAGAGAGTCAGTAGCTTCATCGTTCAACCTGTTTCCGAAATCCCATTGGCGGCTTCCACGTGAGCCGATTGGTTGCCGATTCGTCGGCTCGAGAGGACGAGCTGACGAATTGAAACGCAGTCCGAGCTCTCGAGCAATCTGTCTCCAATGGGAGACCCTGTTTCAAACTGTGAGCGCAAGCGCCCGTAGTTCCGACGTTTGTTCCAAGTGCGAACTCAATCACAAAATGGCAAACGGCCCTGCATGGCATCCCGTCACGGGCGCATCTTTTGCGCCTCTACCTCGCAGGCCGCGGATTGGACGTGAGGACGCGAGACGATGCGCGCGGGGACGCCTACACTCGTGGCTCCCGCCGGAACGTCCTCCAAGACCACCGCGTTCGCGCCAATGCGGGCATGATCTCCGATGCTGATGCCTCCGAGTAGTTTCGCGCCGGCCCCCACCACCACATCCCCCCCGAGGCGAGGTGCACGGCCTGCGAGACTTCCGAGTGTGACTTGCTGAAAAAGGACGCAGTTGGGGCCAATGTAGCTGCCGGGATGGACGACCACACCGTTTGGGTGCGGAAGCAGCAGGCCGCCGGCGATGCGTGCATTCAGCGGAATATCGGCGCCCGTCACAACGCTCCAAATGCGATGCCGCAGCACCGCGATTTTCCGCGCGAGCGAGCGCCAGGGCAGCCGCGAGCGCTGCGCATGCTGATAGGCCCGGATGCTCGCGAGCAGGGAGCCCGCAGGAGACCAGGTGAAAAGCCCCTTAGCCTCGCGTGACCAATCCGGAACCGTGGCTGACGGTCGTTCGGTTTCGTGATGACTTTCGGACATTTGCCGTCATCTTAGCTCCCCGCGCCATCGACGTCATGGTCCGCAATAGGTAAAATTCCAGCTTCGCACGAACGGCGTCGCTTGGCTCATGATGCACTCCGGTGTCTGCATCGTCATCGTTTCATTCCGTTCCGCGGACCTCACGGTCGACTGTCTGCGCTCGGTGGCCCAGGAGCGCCGCGCGCCCGGCCCCGGCATCCGCGCGATCGTGGTGGACAACGCCTCGGGCGATTTCCCGCTCATTGCAAAGGCGGTCGAGGACAACGGCTGGAGCTCGTGGGTAACGGTGGTCCTCGCTCCGACCAACGGCGGGTTCGCCTACGGCAACAACCTCGGCGTGAGGCTCGCGCTGGAGCGGCATCCGGCGGATTACTATCTTCTCCTGAACCCGGACACCCAGGTGCGACCCGGAGCGATCGCCGCGCTCGCCGGCTTTCTCGACTCGCACGCCGAGGTCGGAGTGGCGGGCAGCAGCTTCGAGAATCCCGATGGCAGCGAGTGGCCGATCGCCTTCCGCTTCCCGACGTTGATAAGCGAATTCTGCTCGGCGCTCGACCTCGGCCCGGTGACCCGGATGTTGGGAAGGTGGCGGGTGGCACGGGAGATGTCGCAGACTGCCCAGCCGGTCGATTGGATCTGTGGCGCCTCGATGATGATCCGCCCGCAGGTCCTGCGCGCCATCGGCGGCTTCGATGAAAGCTACTTCCTCTACTTCGAGGAGACCGACTTCTGCCTGCGCGCGCAGCGGGCGGGCTTCCCCACCTGGTACGTGCCCGCGAGCCGGGTGATGCACGTGGCCGGCCAGAGCACCGGGGTGACGGTGCGCAATGTCCGGCCCAGGCGCCTGCCGCAGTATTGGTTCGAATCGAGACGACGGTATTACGCGCTGGCCTTCGGGGTCGGGTACGCAATGACGAGCGATCTGCTCGTTCTGCTGGCGTACCCGATCGGCTGGATCAAGCGCCTGATTCTGGGGCGCTCACAGACCTCCGTGCCCTGCTTTTGGAGAGACCTCCTGAGAAACAGCCTCCTCTGGCGGCGCAACCGGCTGTTTGCGCCGGTTCGCGCGACCGCGATGCAGCCGGTGAGCGCGCATTCGGGCGCTGATGTCGTTCTCGCATCATCCGCTCGAACGTAATCAGCGCCAGCCTCCGCTAGCCCATTGCCCTTTCCGCTTCCGGTACCGCGACGCCCCGCTTCGTGCAGCCGCGGTCGATCGCCTCCTGCAGCCGCTGCGCCAACACGCTGACGTGCGGCTCCTGAAGCATGCTGTTGTGCCCCCCCGGCACGTCGATCACGCGAACGCCGCGCGAGGCACGCGGCCCCCAGCCGAAGGCGTGATCGGAGAAGAATTCGATGAATGGCGTATCCACATCCACGCCGCTGCCCCGTGTGGCCCGAAACAACACCAGCTCGCCATCGAACTGCCGGTCGGGCCCGTATTCGGCCGCAGCGAGCAGATAGGTCGCGAATACCGTCAGGCGGCCGACGAGCCTCGGCGGCAGCCGTCCCCGATCGAGCCACATCCGCAGCAGCCGCAGGCGGGCCCGGTCGCGCATTCCTCGCCATGTCTTGCCGAGGTGGTAGCTCGTGAAGCCCCACAGCTTGCCGGCGAGCCTGCCTGCGATCCGCCCGGCGCGACGGATGCCGGAGTGAGTCTGGTGGCCCCGCAGCTCCCCTGCGATGCGGTCGAGCCGCTTGCGAATGTCGAGGTATGGCTCGAGCTCGGCGCGCGTATCGGCGGCATCGATGAGTGCGACGAGGGCGACCTGCTCGCCCTGTGCCTGGAGCTGCAGCGCCATCTCGAAGGCGATCACACCGCCGGCGCATAGCCCTCCCAGGAAGTACGGCCCACGGGGCTGCACGGATCTGAGCTTGGCAATGTACCAACCTGCCATGTCGGCAACTCGGGTGTGCGCGATGGGCACGCCCCGCAGGACGCGGGGATGCATCCCATAAACAGGGTGGCGGCTATCCAGCCGCAACGCGAGAGTGCGGTAGAGCAGCGTCTCCCCGTAAGCGTCGTGGATCAGGAAGACTGGCGGCTCTCCCTCGCCCGCCCGGATGAGCACCAGCGAATCGGCAGGCGCATCGCCGGTGATGCGCCGGGCCAGGCGCTCGATGGTGGGCGCCTCGAGAATCGCGCTCAGCGGAAGCTCCGTGCCGAGCTCGCTGCGGATCCGTTCGCACAGCACCACGGCGAGCAGGGAGTGCCCGCCGAGGTCGAAGAAATTCTCGTCGCGCCCGATGCGCGCCACACGCAGCAGCGATTGCCAGATCTGCGCCAGGGCGCGCTCGGCCGCACCAACGGGCTGTTGGTATGGAGGGCGCGCGTGAGCGGCTGGATCCGGCGGCGGCAAAGCCCTGCGGTCGAGCTTGCCGTTCGGCGACACCGGCATCCGCTCGAGCATCACGAAGGCGCTCGGAACCATGTGCTCCGGCAGCGCGCTTCTTAGCTGCTCTCTGAGCTCCTGCGCGGCCGGCGCGGCAGTTGGATCGTGCGGCACGACGTAGGCCACCAGGCGCTTCTCACCCTCGACATCCTCGCGGGCGAGCACCGCCACCTCGCGCACTTTGGCGCATCTCGCAAGCTGCGCCTCGATCTCACCGAGCTCGATCCTGAAGCCGCGGATCTTGACCTGCTGGTCGTAGCGGCCGAGGTACTCGATCGCGCCGTCCTCGCGCCAGCGCCCGAAGTCGCCCGTCCTGTACATCCTCGCCCGCGGATCGCCGGCGAAAGGATCCGGCTGGAACCGCTCGGCCGTCAGCTCGGGCCGCTTCCAGTAGCCGCGCCCTACCGCGGCGCCGGCTATGTGAATCTCTCCCTCGGTGCCAACAGCGACGGGCTTTCTGTCGGCATCTAGAATGTATATCCTCGTGTTGGCGATCGGCCGGCCGATGGGAACCCGACGGCACTGCGGATCGGAGCTGCACTCCCAGGCAGTCACGTCGACGGCGCATTCAGTCGGACCGTACAGGTTGGAGAGGCGCGCCTGCGGCAGAAGCCGCAGGCACTCGTTCTGCAGCGAGGCCGGCAGCTCCTCGCCGCTGCACACGACATGCCTCACGCTCGGACAGCGGCCCTGGCGATGTCGTGCCAGAAACGCCTGCAACATCGACGGCACGAAATGCACGGTGGTGACGCCGCTTGCCTCGATGAGGTCCCTGAGATAGGCCGGATCGCGGTGTCCTTCCGGGCGCGCAATGATCAGCCGCGCGCCGCTCATCAGGGTCCAGAAGAACTCCCAGACCGACACGTCGAAGCTGAAGGGCGTCTTCTGCAGGACTCGCGCACCCCCATCGAGGCCGTACTGACTCTGCATCCATACGATCCTGTTGACGACCGCCCGATGCTCATTCATCGCACCCTTCGGTTGTCCGGTTGATCCGGAGGTATAGATCACATAGGCGAGGTGTCGGGATTGCAGGCCCAGCGCCTCCGGTGAGAGGTCATCTGCGGGGTATCGCTCGATCTCACTCCAGTGGCTGTCCAGAGAGATCACCGCGGCACTGCCCGAGGGCAGTCGGGACCGACACCGCTCGTGCGTGAGCACGATGTCCGGCGCCGCGTCCGCCAACATGAAGGACAGCCGCTCGCCGGGATAGGCCGGGTCCAACGGGACGTATGCGCCTCCTGCCTTCAGGATCCCGAGCAGCCCCGCCACCATATCGAGGCTGCGCTCCAGGCAGATCCCGACCAGCACATCGGGACCGACTCCTCTCTCCCGCAAATAACCGGCGAGGCGGTTGGCTCTCTCGTTGAGCTCGCCATAGGTGAGCGACTGCTCCTCGTATGCTACGGCAACCGCGGCCGGGGTCCGATCCACCTGCTCCTCGAAGAGCTGGTGGATCAGCTTCTCCTGCGGAGCTCCTCTCACGCCGCGGCACTCGTCTTCCGGGCGATGAAGGCCAGTCCCGGCGCAACGTGCTTGATCATGAAGTCCGGCAGCAACGAGGCGATCGCCGCCGTTCGCCGGCTCTCACCCTGCGGTACTTTGCGCCGTTGCCGTGAGAACTCGCCCGATTCGAATGGGACCATGTGCGTCGGCCATCGCATCTCCGGCGTCGCCCAGTACGATTCGATGCGATCGAATCCGGCGCTGCGCAGCAGGGCCCGCAACTCGAGGTACGAGTGCAGATGGCCGGGCGCGCGTCGCCCCGCGAGCAGCGGACGCGCGAGCCAGCGCGGTAGCGCGCTGCCGAAGGGCATTCTGAACATGTGCTCGTCCCGGCCGCCGGTCAGCAGGCGCAGGCTGAATCGATTCTTGGTAGCAATGTAGAGAAAGCCCTTCGGCTTCAGCACTCTGGCAATCTCGGCGAGCAGCTTGCCGTGCATCTGGACGTGCGACTCGGCAGCTCGCCACCCGCACCATTCCAACACGAGGTTGAGGATGACGCCATCGAACGAGGCGTCCGCGTACGGAAGCTCACAATTGTCACCACCCCCTGTGACGCGGACGTTTGCAATCCCCTCCTGCCGGCAGCGCTCGGCGCAGAACTCCGCCTGGCCGCGCACCACCTCCAGGGCATCGACCGTAGCGACCCGGCGTGCGACTGCAGTGCAAATCTGACCGAGTCCGGGACCGATTTCCAGGATTGCATCTGTCGGCTGCAGGGGCAGGAGGCGCAGGAAGATCAGCCGCTCCGGGTTGTCGACGTACTTCAGCCAACCGCTGCCATGGGCGGCGCAAACTCCCGCGCGCCATCCCTCGAGCTTTGCGACCTGATTCAACTTGTCGAGTTGCGAGGAATCATCGATCTGGTCGTGGCGCTTCGAATCGGCGCACACGAAGACACCGTTCTCCGCTGCGGGAGCCGGGGATCTGAAGGGCGGGAAAGGACAGACCTGCATGTCAGGCATCTCCAATTCTGGTCTGATTATTGCACGAGCGCTACGCGATTATTGCGGATCCGTTACGGATGAGCCAATCTGTGTCTGTGGATACCATCACCGACGCATCTTATGTCTCACGTGTCGTCAGTGAGAGCCTGGTCGCCAAGGGTGTTCTTCAGAAGCCCGTTTCCCTCGAGCGGCACTCTGTGGGTGGGGGAGTTCGCGACAGCAAGGCCGTGTTCCTGGGCAAGGGAGCACCCGGGCTCGTGGTGATCGTCTCCCCCAGTGAATTTCCGGGTGTGGTCGCGGAAGAATGCCGCAAGGCAGCCGAGATGCGGTCGTTACTCGGCGATTTGGGCGCACCCATCCTGGAACCCATGGACACTGGCCGTATCGACAGATCGACGTACGCAGTGCTGCCGTACCGCAGGCCGCTCTCGCAGAAGCGCATCATAGGCCGGCTCGACCTGCTCAGGATGCAGCGCCATATTTGCAATTGGCTGCTGCAAGTCGTACAGCGTCATGGTGCTGCGACCGATGTCGCCAGATACCAACATGCGTTGAGCGCGCTCGCCCGTCTGATTGCGCCGCAGAGCCCGGCCGCCGCATCCCTCCCCTCGGCGCAGAGGCACCTGGCCTCGGGCCGCTTCCTGCCCCGCTCCACGCCCATGCACGGCGATATCTGGAAATCGAACGTTCTGCGCGGCAACTCTCGATCGGCACCGTTCACCCTCATCGACTGGCGGGGCTCGCGCAAGGACGGCTTCCCGATCTTCGATCTCATCCGGGCCGCGCAATCGTTCCGTCTCTCCGCCAGGGCATTGAGCCGACAGCTCCGGTTCCATCAAGCTGCGCTCGGATGCCAGCCGGAGGATCTGCCCGTATACCTCCTCGGTGCTCTCGGCCAATGCGCCGAGCAGCTCGGTGAGATGCCGCCCGCCCTTTTCCAATCCATGGCCGACGACGGCGTGACGCGCCTGTCGTCGGCGCTCGCCGTGTCCACGGCCGCCGCTTGACAGCCGTGACGTTACCCTGATCCGCGCCAGGTGAGCGTGACCGCCACGCCGACTGACACGCCTGTCCAGCTGATCGGCTCCGAGCGCTCCGGGACTGCGCTCGTGCGCTTGATGTTGGATTAGCATCCCGATATCGCGCTCGACCTGGAGTCGGCATTCCTGGTCTGCGGCATCTGTGCTGCGGCATCTGCGCTGCGGCATCTGCGCTGCGGACCTCTTCCCACGGAGTGACCGATCATCGGCGCAAGCTTCGGGAAGTTGCGCTATCTCCGGTCCGCCGCCCGATGCCTCGAGCGTGGCCGCGGCTGTCAGCGGAGGCACGATCCCTGCTCCGGCTCTCCCCATGCCCCGCACCATTCTCGTCACCGGCGCCACCGGCTTCACCGGTGGAAACCTGGCCCGGCGGCTCGCCGCCCGCGGTGAGAGCGTGCGCGCGCTCGTCAGGAACGCAGCCCAGGCGTCGTCGCTTTCCGCCGACGGCATCGACGTGCGGGTAGGACAACTGACGTCTCTCGAGGACGTGACGGCTGCTGCACGCGGGTGCGACCAGATTCATCACATCGCGGCCGTGTTCCGCACGGCCGGACACCCTGACAGCTACTACCGCGACGTCAACATAGGCGGTACGCAAAACGTGCTCGAGGCGGCGCGGCGTTGCGATTGCGAGCGCGTAGTGCATTGCTCGACAGGCGGCGTGCACGGGCACATCGCGGATCCCCCGGCCAGCGAGACCTACCGCTTCGCCCCTGGGGACATCTATCAGCGAACCAAGCTCGAGGCCGAGCTCGCCGTCGCGGCGGCGGCCCGGCGCGGGCAGCGCGTCGCCATCGTGCGGCCCGGCCCGATCTACGGCGAGGGCGACCTGCGGTTCCTGAAGCTCTACCGCGCCGTCGCGCGCGGTGTCTTCGTGATGATCGGCAGCGGCAGGCCGAAATTGCACATGGTGCACATCGATGACTTGGTAGACGGCATAGTCCTGTGCAGCACCGCGGAAGCGGCGCTCGGCGAGGCCTTCATCCTCGCGGGCCCGGACGCGCCGACGTTGAACGAGCTCGTGCGGCACATCGCGCGCTCGCTGGGTATGACGCAACCGCGGTGGCGCATCCCCGTATGGCCCGTGATGACCGCGGCCCTTCTTTGCGAATCGGTTTGTGTGCCGCTGCGCCTCGACCCGCCGCTACATCGGCGGCGCGTGGCATTCTTCACGCACCACCGCGAGTTCGACTGCTCGAAGGCCGTGCGGCTCCTCGGCTACGCCCCCAAAGTCAGCGCGGCGGAAGGCATCGCGCGCACCGCCCACTGGTATCGGACGGCGGGCTATCTGGGACAGTCCCCGGCGCCCGCGGCGCGGGCGCGAGCCATCGCGCATTCCAGGCGACAGAGTCCCGCGGCCAAGTAGCCGGGCCGGACTCCTCCGGCCGCCAGGTAGACGGGCCGCCTCAGGCGCCCGAGTGGCCCGAGCGGCCGGCTAAGCGGCTCCGCGCGTTTCCAGTGTTTGATAGGCGGCCCGGACTTTCTCGCGGAACGCCTCGAGCGAGTAGCACTCGCTCGCCCGCCGCCGCGCCGCGGACCCGAGCCGCGTGCGCAGCCCCTCGTCCATCGCCAGCGCGGTGAGCCCCTTCGCCAGAGCCTGCGCATTCGGCTCGACGAGCAGCGCGGAGTCGTCGTCGATGACCTGGGTATGGGAGCGGATCCGGGTCGCGAGAATCGCCCTCCCCGAATTCATGTACGAGTAGACCTTCATCGGCGTGTTGCTGCCGTGCAGGCGCGGCGAGATCAGGACGTCGGCCTGCGCGAGGAATTCGTTGAGCTGCGCGAGCGGTCGCGGGCCGAGGAGGTAAACGCGGTCCTCCATATGGAGCTTGCGTACGAGCGCGCGCATGCGCGCGATGTCCTCCGGCGTGCCGCCGATCAGCACCACCGTGAGGTCGGACGCCTGCGGAAGCAGGGCCGCGGCGTGCACGACCAGCTCGACGCCCTGATAGCGCTGGAAATTCCCCACGTACAGCGCCAGGGGCCCGCGGATGTCCAGCAGCTCCCGCAGCGGCTCCGCGCCGCCGCAGAACGGCTGGGAGGGCAAGGCCACGTCCTCGATCAGAAATACGGGCACGCCCGGCGCATCCACAGTCACGTGGCGTGCGAGGTCCTTGCAGACGGCGAAGACCGCATCGGCCCTGCGGATGACGGCCCGCTCCATGGCGCGCAGCATCCGCCCCGCTGGCCGCAGCAGCCGCCACTTGGAGACGAGAGATTCGCCGAGCATGGAGTCCATGTCGTAGACCACGCGGGCGCGCGCGGAAGAGCGCAGCAATATGGCAGGGAAGACCGCCTCCTCGACGGCGTGAATGACATCGTAGCGGTGGGTGAGCGCAAGTCCCAGCAGCCGCCCGCAGAGCAGGAGGTCGCAAACCAGCTTCTTCCAGGAGATCCCGATCGGGACGTGCCGCAGCCCCGGAAGCGCCGGAGTCCGCAGGATCGTCAATCCGTGGATATCGAGGTCCGCGCCCTCGTGGTACGTCAGGAGATCGACGGCATGGCCTTGGCCGCAGAGTGCCTCGACGAGCATCCGCACTGCGATAGGGGTACCCCGCTCTTGGTAGAAGGGCTGTGGCGCGACCAGCAGGATTTGCATTTCAATGCTGTCGAGCAAAGCCCATACCCGCGGCGCGAAAAGACTGTCTGCAAAGAGTGACGCCCGGCGCAAGGGTCGTGCCTCTATCTACACCGTCAGAGCCACTGGAACCCCTTCGCCAAGGGTCACGTGCGCGTCCGCTCTCCGACGGGCCTCACGCCGAACGTCCAGAGGCTGTTGCCGATGAAATTCCAGAAGAGAACCACGGCCGTCGCGCAAACCTGCGCCAGCAGATAGTGCACACCGGTCGTGATCATGAGGTGCATGATCGCGGCGTTGATCACCAGCCCCGTCGCGGCCAGCAGGCCAAACTTCGCCGCGGCCGGTCCGTGCGGCCGGTCGCTCTGGAAGGTGAAGCGATAGTTGAGGAGATAATTGACGGCTGCACTGAGAACGAAGCCGATGGATGAAGCGGGAGTTGGCGCCATCCCCACGCCGCGCACGAGAAGAACCAGCAGCACGTACTGGATGGCGGTCGCGACGCCTCCCACGAGGCTGAACCGCACGAAGCGTGAGAAATGTGTCCTGGCGGGGAAGGGATTGGCGCCGCTCAAAGCACCTTCTCGATGATGTACCGGGGCCTGCGCTTGGTCTCCTGGTAGACCTTCCCCAGGTATTCTCCCAATATACCGACGCACAGGATCTGCAGCCCACCCAGTACGTAAATGGGCAGCAGCGTGGAAGTCCACCCCGGCACCGCCCGGTCCGTGAAGAGCCGCACCCAGAGCGTCCACAGCCCCATCCCGGCGCTGAACAGGAACACCAGGAATCCGAGAGCTGAAATCAGCCGCAGGGGAACCACGGAGAACGAGGTCACGGCATCCACCGCCAACGCCAGCATCTTGCGCAGCGGATATTTCGAGGTTCCGGCCACCCGCTCCGTGCGCGTGTAGTACACCACCGAGGACTTGAAGCCGATGAGCGGCACGATGCCGCGCAGGAAGAGGTTCACCTCGCGAAAGTCCTTCAGCGCCTCCACCGCCCGCCGGCTCAACAGCCTGAAATCGGCATGGTTGTGGACCGACTCGACCCCGAGCGCCCGGATCAGCCGATAGAATCCCAGCGCAGATGCGCGCTTGAAGAGTCCATCGCTCGAGCGGTCGTCGCGAACCCCGTAGACGACCTCCATGCCCAGCTCATGTTGGTCCAGCATTTCCCCGATGACTTCGATGTCATCCTGCAGATCCGCATCGACGCTCACGAGCACATCGCCTTCGGCCGTGAAGAGCCCCGCGAGCAGCGCATTCTGATGCCCGCGGTTGCGCGACAGCTTGATTCCTCCCACCCGGTCGTCCTCGCGCGACATGCGCTCGATCAGCTCCCAGGTGCTGTCGCGACTGCCATCGTCGATGAGCACGATCCGGCTGCCGGCCGCGATGCGCTTCTCCCGCCGCAGACGCTCGAGCAGCGTCCGCAGGCGCCTGGCAGTCTCCGGCAACACCTCTTCCTCGTCGAAGCAGGGCACCACGACCGCGAGCTGCGGCAGCGCGTGCCCAGGAGAAGCCGCCGCTTCATGCTCCTGCGCGGCAGCGTTCTCGGCCGGCAACTTGTCGGCGGGCGATTTCCCGGACTGCCCCGCAGCCTTCTCTCGAAGCGAAGTTGCCATGGACGATGGTTCCTCGACACCAGGGGCGCGCCTCCGGCGGTGTAGCAGCCGGCAGGCCCGATGTGTGGAGGCCGACAGCCCGCGGCGCGGGGCAGTCCCGCCGCACCGCGCCGAGCCTTCGCCGCCGCCGGCGCGGGTCTACGCGGTATGCGGATGTGACTCGCTGGGAGAAGCCGGCGCGAGCGTGGCCTGCCCTGGCCGTTGCGCCGGCAGCGCCGCCGCGGGATAACGGACGACCTCCTCGATCTGGTAGTCCTTGATGTCTCGCGCGTGGGTGAAGATGATGAGCTCGCCGAGGAGCCCGAGCGCAAAGAGCTGCATACCCAACACGACGAGCAGCGAGGACAGCAGCAGCGCCGGCCGGTCGGCCAGCGGATGGTGGAAGACCAGCCGATCGATGGCCAGCCAGGCGACGAGCGCCGCACCGGCCACGAACGTGGTGAAGCCCACCATCCCGAAGAACCGCAGCGGTTTCTTCGTGAAGCGCACCAGGAAGAACACCGTGCAGATATCGAGCGCGCGCCGGATGTACTCCCGCGGCGGATAGCCGCTCTCGTAGCGATCGAGCGCCGACTGGTGCAGCTCGACCTCCAGCACCTTGAACCCGATCCGGCCCGCGAGCACCGGCAGGAACCGATGCTGATCGCCGTAGAGGTTGATCTCTTCCAGTACCCGGCGCTTCATGACCCGTACGCCGCACCCCAGGTCGTTGAAGCGCTGGCCGGTGATGGCGGCCAGCAGGCGGTGGAAAGCGTCACGCCGCATCGTCTCGAAGCGGCTGCCCGCGCGCGGCCAACGGCGCCCGATCGCAAGATCGGTCACTCCCAACGCCCGCACCAGCTTGCCGATCTCATTGCCGCGGATCTGGTGATACGCGGGCAGTGTCAGGATGATGCGCCCGCTGGCTCGTTTGAATCCCGCCACGAGCGCGGTCGCCTCTCCGAACCGGCGTGTCAGGCCGATGACCGAGATGGGCTCGCCCGACGAAAGAAGCCGCTGCACGTCCGAGGCCAGCTCCGGCCGCGGCCCATCGAGCACCACGATCACTTCGTAGGTCGATCCCAGCGCCTCGAGGCCGGCCTTGTAGTCGGCATACAGGGCGAGGATATCGGCCGCGTGGCGGCGGCCCACCGGGATGATCACCGAGACGTCCACTCTCGCGCCGGAAGAGTCAGTCATGGGTGGCAGCGCCTCTGACGAGCAAGTGTTGTGTCAGGCCGGAGAACTGATGCTCGCGCAAGTCCCCCAGCTTGTAGATGAGCTCGCCCAATGCACCGGCGGCGAGCAGCATGACGGTCGAGGTGAGGAAGATCACGCCCGTGCCGGCAATGGAAAGCGACATTCTCCCCTGGGTCGCCAGCGTGAAGCCGGTCCAGCCCAGCGCCAGCGCCGCGGCAGCCAGCATGGGCAGCGACAGCAGCCCATACCAGAGCATCGGCCGCGCCGTGAACGAGGCGACGGTCTTGATCACCATCAGGTCGAGCAGCACCTTGTAGACGCGCGACAGGCCGTATTTGGAGCTGCCGAAGCGCCGTGCATGATGGCGTACGCGGATTTCCGCAATCCTCGGGCCGGCGATCGACGCCATCGCCGGAATGAAGCGATGCATCTCGGAGTAGAGCGGAATCTGCTTGATGAGGCAGGCGCGGTATGCCTTGAGCGAGCAGCCGTTGTCGCGGATCGGTACCCCCGTCACTTTCGCGATGAGCGCGTTGGCGATGCGCGAGGGGACTTTCCGCGTCCACAGCTTGTCCTGGCGGTCGTGACGCCAGCCGACCACGATGTCGTTCCCTTCCTCGATCCGCGCGAGCAACTCACCGATATCGGCGGGATCGTTCTGCAGGTCGCCGTCCATGGTCACGATGATCTCGCCCCGCGCCTCGGCGATGCCGGCCGCCATGGCGGGCGTCTGCCCGTAGTTGCGGCGGAATTTCACCAGGCACACCCGCGGGTCGCCGCGCGCGATTTCGTCCGCGACCCGCGCCGTGCCGTCGCGGCTACCGTCATCGACGAAGACGATCTCGAAGGAGGCTCCGAGCGGCGCGACACCGGCGACGATCGCATCGTAGAGCGGCCGCACGCTCTCCTCCTCGTTGTAGAGCGGAACGACGACCGAGAGATCCAGCGCCATCAGTAGTAGGGGCTATCGTTGTGCTCGGTGGAGCGATTGAGGACCACGCCGAGTACGTTGAGCTCGGAGAGCACCTCCTTGGCGTTGGCGAGCGTGCGCCGCGCGGTGTGACCCTGCGAGACCACGAGCAGGAAGCTGTCCACGCGTGGCGCGAACGCCAGCACGTCATCGCTCACGTTGAGCGGCGGCATGTCGAAGACAATGATGCGGCGCGGCGTCTGCGCCTCCAGCGCGTTGACGAAGTCGGCCATCCGCGGCGCGCGCAAATGCTCGGAGGATGTCTCCACGGGACTCGCGTTCGGCACCACGGCCAGGCGTTTGATGCCGATGTCGTAGATGACCTGCTCGAGCTCCGCGTGGCCGGTCAGATAGTCGGTGAGCCCGTACTCGTAGCTCATGCCGAGATAGGCGCCGAGTTGCGGCCGCTGCAGATCGAGATCGACCAGGAACACCCACGCGTTCGGGTCCTGCGCGAGCGCCAGGGCGAGATTCACCGCCGTGACGGTCTTGCCTTCGCCTGCGGACGTACCGGTCACGCCGAGCGTGCACCAGTTGTTGGCCGCCATGCGGTGCAGCACCCGGGTGCGCAGGATCTTGTAGGCGCGTGATACCGCCACATCCTGGACGCGGAGCAACACCCGGTTGCGCTCCATGGCGTCCGGGTCCACTGCCGCGGTGCGGTACTGCTGAACCACCGTGTCCGGCGCGGGCGCGAAAGCCGGACGCGCGTGCCGGGCGGCAACGGCCGCTCCGCCGCCGCTATTCGCCGCGAGACCTCCCGGCACCGCGGCACGCTCGTGCGCCTGGCGGCGCATTACTTCCTCGATCAGGCTCATGAGTCGCTTTTACCTCGCCGCTCGAGCAGCCGTTCGGTTCAAGAGTAGAAACTTCGCGCCGCCATCAGCACCACCGCGGTTCCCACGAATACGCATACGGTCAGCATTGCCACCTGCAATCGATACCGGCGTGCGGTCGCCGCGTCCCGGATCTCCGGTATGACGCCGAGGGGAGACACCGCAAGCACGCGACGGATGTCGCGGCTGCCGCGTACGCTCTGATCCACGCTCTCGGCAATTACCACCGCTGTCAGCCCTAGCAGTATCGCAAGCATCAGTCCCACGACCGCGATCGCGAGCCGCTTGGGCTTGCCGGGCGTGAGCGGGACCGAAGGCTCCTGCACCATACGGATGCGGTCGCTGCGTCCGCTCGCGATCGCCTGGCTGGTGAGCTGAGCGTCCATCTGATATTTGAGCAGCTGGTTGTACTTGGTCTGCGCGAGCTGCAGGTTGAGCGCGAGCGCCTTGTACTGGCGCTCCACCTGCGGCGTCGTCTCGACGCGGCCCTCGAGCTGCGTCAACTGCTGGCGCAGCTTGTCCGACTGTTTCTCCAGCGCATTGGTCTGGTTCTCGTTGGCGTTGAGCTGGGTCTTCAGCTGCACCACGGCGGGGCTGCCCACCGCGTTGCCGGCATACTTTTCCCCATGCGCGATGCGTGTCTTCAGCGTCTTGATCTGCCGCTCGATGCGCTTGACGTCGGGGAAGTCCTCGCTGTAGCGCTGCCGCGCCTGCGCGAGCAGCTGCTCCTGCGCCCGCAGCTGCGCTGGCAGGGACAGGCTGTTGATCGCACCGCCGCCCTCCTTCAAAGCATCGATCTGCTGGCGCAGTGCGATCATGTCCGGGTAGTCCGGGTCGTACGTGGCGAGCTTCCTGTTGTACTCCGCCTGGAGCTGGGCGAGCATTCCCGTGTCATCACCCGCGTTCTTGGCCTGATCGAGCTGCTGCTGCAGGAAGATCCGGTTCTGGCGCAGCGCCGCGATCTGCTGCGTAACATTGTCGAGGTCGCGCTGCGTCGTCTGCATGGCGGTCATGTTGAGCGCCGTGAGTCCGGGAAGCTGGTCGTAGTTCTTCGCCTTGAAGGCGGCGAGCTTCGACTCGATCTGCGCGATCTGCTGCCGATACTGAGTTGTCTGTCCGTCGTAGAACTGCTCGGCCGCCTTGGCCTGCAGCAGCCGGCCGTGGCGGTTCGCCTCGATGAAGGCGTTGCTCAGCCAGCCGGCAGCGGCGGCGGCGACCTGCGGGACGCGGCTGTCGTACGACACCGTGAAGGCCGAGATGATGTCGAGATTGCGGCCGGTGTTGGGGTCGAGTACCGGTGTGCGTACGGTCTCGACGTGTGCACGGCGCTTGATCTCCCCGACCGCCGTGCCGCTATCGGTATCCGGCGGAACCACACCGGGGACCTCCTTGGCGAGCTGCGCAAAGCTCGCGTCGCTCATGACAGTGCCGGCGAGGCTGTCGACGTAAGCGTCCCGGTACTGCTCCTGCATGCGCTGGATCGCATCCGCGTTGGCGTTGGCTGGCATTTCGCCCGGCACCGTGGCGTCCGTGAAGCTGAACAAACCCGTGGACACGTAGATGTTGGGCAAGCCCACCGCCAGCGCCGCCGAGATCGCGAGAATCGGCAGCGCGATGCTGGCGAGCAGCATGCGGCGCCGCTTGATGGCCGCCAGGTAGTCCGACAGGTCGGGAGTGGTGCTCTCTTCGATGACGTGTTCCGCCATGTTCATCGCTCCTGCGGGATGCCGGTGAGCTCGGGCAGGGGCTCATAGCGGCTCAGAGGCTGATAGATGATCGCGAGTCCGACGGCGTTCGAGTTCGCCGTCGGCTCGCCCTGGAAGCGCTGCCAGGTGTAGTAATACGTGCCCTCCACCCGGTAGTTCTGCGTGATCTGATAGTCGAAGCCGGTCTCGGCGGCGACGTAGTCCTCGCCCTGGATCGTGAGCCCCACCCGGCTCGATGACCCGCGCACCTGTACCGCGCGCAGGCCCGCGAATCCCGAGAAGCGCGGCTTGAACGCATGCAGAACCCTGAAACGCGCCTCGTTGCTGATCACCTGGGCGCCCGCATCGCTCGGCGTCAAAGAGCGCAGCAGGTCCAGCCTGACTTCCGTGACCTCATAGCGCAAATCCATGCCCACGCCACCGGTGATCCCGCTCGTAGCGATCGTCTCGTTCGTGGTGGTCGTGGTCGTGACGTTGACAACCGTGCGACGCGGACCCGGCTCCGTGGTGGTCGTGACCGTGGTGAACGTCGCATCGGCTCTCGAGCGGTTCGCGCCGACGCGCGCATAATACTGCGCGATCTGCGACTCCCTCAGGTCCCACTGCAGATTGAGGCCGTAAGTGCTCGTGTCATGACCACCCTCCTGCGGCAGAAAGCGCGAGCCGAAGCCGGTCACGGTGAATTTCGAGCGCTCCGAGACGTCGAAGCCGAGTCCGGCCCTGCCCATGTAATTGCTGTAGCCAACCTGCTGTATCGCGCCGTGATTGAAGGATGCGCGGTCGTATTCGCCGCCCAGGTTCAGGTGCAGCCTTTGCGTGAGGTCATAGATGTAGCTCGGCCTGAAGCTTGCGAGCTGCTCGCGATTGCGGAGGCTGACTCGGCCGGTCTGCGCGGCCACCACCTGTCCGAGCGCGAGGCCCGGAAAGGTCGCCGGCAACAGCTCGGAATAGATCACCGTTTCGTTCGCATACTGCCCGATAGCGTTGAAGTCGGACCGCAGCGTCTTGTATTCGCCGTCGAAGTCGAGGTAGCCGTCCGTCGACTGATCCGCGTGATCGGTCGGGAAGAATGTCGAGTGAACTCGCGGGATGATCTGGAACTTCGAGCCGGAGGGCCCGACGATCTGCGCGTTCAGCGATGCATCGATGTACGGCCCGTAGACGGTCAACTTGTCGGCCGAGTTCTCCGCCAGACGGTAATTGTCGTTGTAGGTCCCACCGCCCTCGATGCGCGGGATGAACTCCCAGTTATCCGCCCGCACGCCGGGCGTCAAACCGATGAGCGCTCCGGCGCCGAGCACCACGTAGAGCCTACGGCACGACGACGACATCGCCGGCCTCCAGCGTCACGTTCTGCGACAGATTGTTCCCGTGCACCACGTCGTTGTAGTTGAACGGCAGCGCCTCCTGTCCGCCGTTCGCCGTGCGCCTGATGATCTTGATGCTGCCCAGGGATGCGAAGGGTGTCGTGCCACCCGCCATGCTGATCGCCTGAATCACATTCACGCGCGGGTTGACGACGAAGGCTCCGGGGGTCTTCACCTGCCCGATCACATAGACGCGGTTGCCCTTGATCTGCTGCAGCGACACCGTCACGACAGGGTCCGAGATGAAGCGCGCGAGATGATGCGTGATCTCCTGCTGCAACTGCCCGACAGTCTTGTCGTGGGCATCGATCTGTCCGCACAACGGAAACGAGAACGTCCCGTCCGGCTCGATGAGGACCGGACGATGCAGCTCCGGCTCTTTCCACACCGACACCATCAGCGTGTCGCCGGGCTTTACGGTGTAGGGCGGGTCGGGCGGGGAAGCGAGGGCCACGCTGGCGGCCATTGCGAGCAGGGCCCCGCATGCGAAGCGGGAAACAAACGAGCGCATCGGCAGGTCTCCTGTTCTTCTACGGACGGGGGTCGCGCCCGCGGTGCCTGAATGAACTGCCGAGATTGAGCAAGTTCCGTTCCCGTTCAAGGTAGGCACGGGGAGGGCAGAGCTGCGGCGGCTCCGTCAGCGAACTGCTCCAGCCTGCGGATTTCGCTGCAAGACGTACTCGTTGCATCCGTGCCCGGGTCCGCACGTAACCATCCTCAGTAGTGTGTAGTTTCGCCGCCTGTAAAAATCGAGAATCTCCTCGGGCTTGCTGACCTGGAACGGATAGCCGCCTATCCAGTCGATGTTGTCTCGCCACCAGCTCATGCCGCGGTTCTCGCCGTAGTTGCGGATGTACGAAAAATACGCGTGTGGCCGCCCTCTCGCGAGACTGGCGAAGAATCTTCTGGCCTCCAGCGGGAGATAGACCAGTACGGCGAACGCTCCCTTCAGGCGTGAAGGAACTCTGTTGTAGATCATCTTCACCGTCGTCCAGCGCCGCGAGGGCCCTCCCTGATCGTTGGCGAGCGAAATGAACAGTTTGCCTCCCTCCGCGACGTTTCGATCAACATTCGACAGCGCCGTCCACAGGTCTCCGGTGTGATGCAGCACTCCCCAGGAATAGACGACATCGAACCGGCCGAGGCCGTCGAGGAAGCCCTGATCGAGGGCCGAACCCGTCTGCACCCGCCACTGCCCGTCGTTGTCGTAGTAGCGTCTCTTGAGCTCGCGCGTACACGCCACGGCGCGCGGGTCGTAGTCGAAGGAGACCACTCGCGCGCCCAGCCGCCTGGCCGCGAGCGAAAAGATGCCGCTGCCGCTGCCGATGTCGAGAAAGGACTTGCCGCGCAAGTCCTCGACTTCGAGCATGCTCGTCAGGCTGGCAACGGCGTGCTCTATTCTCTTGTCGTCGAGAACCTTCAGGTAGCGTAACCAGTTGTCCCCAAAGGCGAAGCGATCGCCACGCGCAATCTCGTGCGCGTGCGTGCCCGCGGCTCTCGTGACCGCAATTTCGGTTGTCGTGCTCAAGGGAGTTCCCCGTGGAAAGGCTTCCCCGCCGCCGGCGCAAGTTGCGTTCCCGCTTACGGCAGCGTTACGGGGGAGGCGCCGGGAACGTTTCGCTTCGGTCCGCGTTGCGTTCCGATCGTGACCGTCAGGAATGAACCGATGGCCGCTCCCCACGTGTGCTTCGTCGGGCTCGGGAATCTTCCCGTGCTGGCGCCCGAGTATTCCTCTCAGCCCTCGGGTGGCGAGGCGCTGCAGCATACGCTGCTCGCTCGCGCGCTCGCCCGGCGCGGGTGGCGCGTCTCCATGATCGTCCTGGATCACGGACAAGCGGAGGGCGCAACTTGGGACGGTGTCAAGACTTACAAGGCATATCGAGCCGATGAGGGGATCCCCGTCGTTCGCTTCCTGCATCCTCGATGGACGAAGCTGCAGAGCGCGCTGCGCCGGGCGGACGCCGACATCTACTACACCAGTTGCGCTGGCGCGGAGCTCGGGCAGGTGGCGCTGTTTGCGCGCCGACACGGCAAAAAAGTGCTCTTCCGCATCGCCAGCGACTCCGATTGCGATCCCCGCGCGCTCCTCGTGCGTTATTGGCGCGATCGTCTGTTGTATCGGTGGGGGCTTGCACGCGCGGACCTCGTGTTGGCTCAGACGCCCTCACAGCAGCGCGCCCTGGTCCGTAATTTCGGGCGGCAGAGCCGGGTGGTCGGACCCGCCGTCGAGGCCGCGGGCGCCCGCCGAACGCTGCACGAGCGGGACATCGATGCGCTGTGGGTGGCGAACGTGCGCGCCTTGAAGCGCCCGCTCCTCTTTCTCGAGGCAGCAGCGCAGCTCCCGAGCCTGTCGTTTCACCTGATCGGGGCGCGCCTGGACGAAGACCCGGCGCTGTACGACGAGGTGCGTGCCGGGTCCGAGTCACTCCCCAACGTCACTTTCCACGGCTTCGTGCCTCAGCATCAGATCGGAGCCTTCTTCGAGCGCGCTCGCGTCCATGTCAGCACTTCGAACACGGAGGGGTTCCCGAACACGTTCCTGCAGGCCTGGTCCCGAGGGACGCCTGTCGTGACGTTTCTCGACCCGGAGGGCATGATCAGCGGCAACGGCATGGGCGCCACCGTGAGCAGCTCCGACGAGCTGCATGCCGCAATCGCCAGGCTCGCCCGCGACCCCGTGGCCTGGCAGGCGGCGAGCTCGAACAGTGCGCGCTATTACGATGAGCATTGCGACGAATCGCGGTCCGTGAGCGCTTACCTGGAAGCGTTCTCAGGGCTGCTGCGCACAGCCGCACCCGCGTCGCTGATCTTCGTTGGTAAGTGATGGAGCGCTCCTGTCGCAAGGTCCTGATGGTGGGCACCGACCTTTCCGGCATGGGGGGCATCCGCACGGTCGTCGAGGGGTACGTCGCGGCCGGGCTCTTCGACGAGATCGACTGCACCTACGTCACGACGCACCGCCCTGGATCGCACTGGACGAAGGTCTGCGCCGCCCTGTCCGGTTGGACCAGGGTGGCCGCGCGGCTCGTCACGCTCGATTCTCCGCTGGTTCATGTGCACCTCTCCTCCCGCGCTTCCTTCTGGCGCAAGTCCGTCGTCTGCCTGTTCGCACGGCTTGCCGGCAGGCCGTACCTCCTTCACGTCCACGGCTCGGAATTCGCACAGTTCTACGAAGAATGCTCGCCACGCGCACAACGCATCGTGCGTGACGTACTGACGCGGGCGGCGCTCGTACTGGCCCTGTCTGAGACGTGGCGCGCGACGCTGCAGGGGATCGCCCCGCGAGCACGCCTGCAGGTGCTGATGAACGCCGTTCCTCTCCCGGCGCTCGATGAGGGACAGTGCCGCGGGAAGGGTCAGCCGACCCTGCTCTTTCTCGGCGAAGTGGCCCGCCACAAGGGCGTCCTGGAGCTCGCCCGCTCTTTCTCGCAGATCACGCATGCGTTGCCGCAACTACAGCTCGTGTACAGCGGTACGGGCCGGGCCATCGACGAGGTTCGCGAGCTCACTGCACAGCTCGAGCTCGGCGACCGCGTGAAGTTCTCGGGATGGGTGGAAGCGGAGCGCAAGCGCGAGCTATTCGCGGCCGCGACGATATTCGTTCTGCCTTCCTATGTGGAAGGCATGCCGATGGCGTTGCTGGAGGCGATGTCCTGGGGCCTGCCGACCATCGCGACGGCGGTGGGCGGCGTCCCCGAGATCATCACGCACGAGGTCAACGGGCTGTTGGTCGCCCCCGGGGACGTCGCGGCGCTGGCAGCGGCCATTGACCGCCTCATGAGCGACGCGCAGCTTCGGCACCGGCTGGGCAGCGCCGCGCGCGCGACCATCGCCACACGCTTTTCGCTCGACACGGCCGTCGGCCGCTTGCTCGAGATCTATCGCGGCTTCGGCATCGAGCCCCGCGGCGCGCACCCGCGGCGAGAAGTCAGTCTCCACGCTACCGCGAGCCAGAAATGACGCCCGGAGTGCTTTTCATCGTCAACTCCCTGGAGACCGGGGGCGCCGAGAAGCAGGTGGTGACACTGCTCAACCACCTCGAGCCCGGCCGCTTCCGGCTGCATCTGGCGTACTTGAAGCGCAACGAGAAGCTGCTGCCGCAGCTGCGCCAGGAACGGCTCGCCACGGTCCTCTGCTGCGACGTCTCTCGTCGCATCGACAGCGCAGCAATCCTTCGCTTGCGCGAGCTGATCGGCGGCGGCGGCATCGACGCCATCGTATGCACCAACCCCTACTCGACCCTGTACGGCTGGCTCGCCGTGCGCGGCGGCGAGGCCCAGCCGAAGCGCGTCGCCGTGTTTCATACCACGCGCTTGCGCAGCGCGAAGGAAAGAGCTCAGATGCTGCTCTATCGACGCCTCTTCAACCGCTCGGACCTGCTGATCTACGTGTGCGAGAGTCAACGCGCCCACTGGCGCTCCAACGGGATACACCCTGCAGCCGACGAGGTGATCTACAACGGCATCGACACGGCGCATTACACGGACCACTACTCCCCCGAGGAGCGGCGAGCCTTGCGCCTCTCGCTCGGCTGTGGTGACCAGGACTACCTGATCGGACTCTGCTCCGTATTTCGCCCGGAAAAGGCGCACGGCGATCTGCTCGATGCCCTCATCAGGCTGCGCGGCGCGGGGGTACCGGCCAAGGGACTGCTCATCGGCGACGGCCCGGAGCGCGCTTCGATCGAGCGCGCCGTCTGCCGGCTCGGGCTCGAGAAGGATGTCGTCATCACCGGCCTGAAGGAGGACGTGCGCCCGCTCATCGGCGCCTGCGACGTCATGACACTGGTGTCGCACTCGGTCGAGGCCTTCTCGCTCGCGGCGCTCGAGTCCATGGCGCTCGGCAAGCCCGTCGTCATGAGCAATGTCGGGGGCGCCTCCGAGCTCATGGTCCATGGCGAGCACGGGTTTCTCTTCGAGCCAGGAGACATCGCAGGCCTGACGATGCACCTGAGGACCTTGACCGACGGCTCGCTGCGCGAGCGACTCGGCAGCGCCGCCGCGCAGCGGGTCAGGGAGCGCTTCACTGTCCAGGCCATGTCGGCGCGCTTCGCGGATTGCATCGGGGAGCTGCTCGAGGATGCCAATGCCACAGCCGCCGCATGATGCCAAGACTCTGATCGTCACCGCGCAGAATGACCCGCCGGTGCTGGAACTGGTGCAGCGCCTCGGCGCGGATATTTATTGCTCGGGTGCGGCCTCTGTGTGGGGAGAGCGCAGGACCGCTCTGGCGAAGGCGGTGTTCTTTCTCGTCGACCCGCTGGTCACGATGTTTCGGCTGGTACGCCGCGTTTGGCGCTACAAGCTTGTCATCTGCTACTACTATCGAAACGGTTACTGGCTGGGCATCCTGAACCGGCTCTCGGGCAAGCGTCGCGGATTGCGGCTCGTGTGGGTAGGGTTTGCCCCCAACCCCAGGGCCCCGGGCCTGCGCGGCAGCGTGAAAGAGGCCCTGACCCGGCTGGCGCTGTCAGGTTGCGATCTCGTCATCTGCAACACCCGGCCGCTCATACGAGCGATTTCGGCGAGGTATCCGGGCGTCGACGGCAAGCTGGCTTTCGTGCGCTGGGGCGGCGGCAGCGGCAAGCCGCAGTCGGAAAATCTAGCTGACGACGGTTACGTCTTTTGCGGTGGCCGGACCAATCGCGACTTCGATACCGTTCTGGAGGCAGTCACGGGATTGCGGGCCCGGACGGTTCTCGTCGTCGGTGAGGCCACCCGGTTCGACAGGGAGGTACCTGATTTCGTGACCGTCCACAGGAATGTCCCGGACCAGAAATTCCAGTCCCTGATCGAGCGCGCGCGGATCGTCGTGATCGCGCTCAAACGGCCTGACATCTCCAGCGGACAGGTCGTTCTGATGCAGGCGATGCGCTGTGCCAAGCCGACGGTGGTCTCTGCGACGGCCGGGATCGAAGACTACGTCGCGGACGGGAAGGACGTGCTTCTCTTCCGGCCCGGCAGCGTCCAGGAGCTCGGCGGACGCCTGCGGGTCCTCCTCGAGGATGCCGCGCTCAGGCGGGCGCTCGGCGAGGCCGCCGGCGTGACTTACGACCAGACGTTCAACTCCTCAGCCTTCGCGCGTGACCTTCACGCCGCGCTGAAGGAGCGGCGGCTCATCGCCGGGCGAGAGCGGCTCATCGCCGAGCGCAAGCCGTCAGTCGCGCGGTAAGGGCCGGGGGATCGCATGGTGCTCAAATCCTTGGTCAAGGG
Organism: Steroidobacteraceae bacterium; assembly: GCA_036278795.1. Lineage (GTDB taxonomy): Bacteria > Pseudomonadota > Gammaproteobacteria > Steroidobacterales > Steroidobacteraceae > 13-2-20CM-66-19. Next base: position 106,506 of record DASUKK010000023.1, read on the forward strand.
CCTGCTCACCAACATTCCGGGCGTCGAGCCCCTGTTACGCCAGCGGACTGCGGGAGTCACCCAGTCGGCGTCCTACGCTTACTGGGTATGGATGAAACATCTCACTCTCCTCTGGGAGAACGGCCTGCAAGCGATTCCCGAGACGGTGGCCGAGCTCGGGCCGGGTGATTCCCTCGGCGTTGGACTGGCGGCAATTCTCTGCGGGGCGCGCCGCTATTTCGCGCTGGACGTCCAGAAGTATGCGAATACGGCGGCCAACCTGGCGGTCCTCGATGAGCTCGTGGCATTGTTCCGGGCCAGGGCGCCCAGGCCTTCCGCGGGCTGGCCGGATTTCGACGGCTATCTCGATGAGCGGCTCTTCCCCAGCCACATCCTTACGGACGAGTTGCTCTGCGCCTCGCTCGCGGACTCGAGGATCGACAGGATCCGGGACGCCATCGCCAACCCGGCGCGCTCCCGGGACGGGATCAGCGTGAGCTACATCGTTCCCTGGACCGACGCCAGTGTCCTCGTACGGGACTCGGTGGATGTGCTGTTGTCGCACTCGGTGCTCGAGCACGTCGTCGATCTGGAAACTACGTACCGCGCCCTCGCCCTCTGGCTCAAGCCGAACGGCCTGACGTCGCACCAGATCGATTTCGACTCTCACGGCATCACCGCCGCCTGGAACGGCTATCGGGCATATTCGGAGACGTTCTGGCGTGTCCTCCTGGGGAAGCGGCTCTACATGATCAACCGGGAGCCGCTCTCCACGCATGTTCGTCTGCTGCGCTCCGAGGGCCTCGAGATGACGTGCCTCCTGCAGGCCATGCGCACCGACGGCATCCCGCGCTCGCGCCTTGCGCCGCGCTGGCGGAGCCTCAGCGATGAGGATCTCAACTGCAGCGGCGCCTTCGTCCAGGCGCGCCGCATCGACGGCCCCGAAGCCGGGTGAAGTCCCTGATCACCCGGCTCGGTGGACACGTCTCTGGCTTACCCGGTGCTGATGTTCGTGGGAGCCTTGGGCTGCTTGAGCGGAGATTGGCGCAGCAGGATGATCCCATCCCTGTCCTGGAGGGTCACGGAGGTCACGGTTTGCCCGCTGTTGACCGACGGGTCCTGCGTTCCCTTGATCTTGACGAACGTGCCGCCGAGCTGCACCGTCTGCGGGCCGTTGCCCTTCGGGTTCACCAGCGCGATGCCGTTGGTGAAGTCGCGCCGCCACACGCCTTTCTGCCAGGCGCCCGCCGGCGGCGTGCTGGTCGCCGCGCCGAGATTGGCATTGTACTCGTCGAACCAGACGACCCCGGCATAACCCTTCGAAGTGTCCGTGAAGCTGTAGTAACCGTCATTCATCAGACACGAGGTCAGGCCATAGCGCATCGCCTGGTAATCGGTCGGATTGCCCCACTGATTGAAGATGGCGAGCTTCGGGGAATTGAGCGACGACATGATGGTGAAGTACTGGTTCTCCATCGCCTGCCAGCCGCCCCACGTTTCGATCGACCACGATAGCCCGATCAGCCCCTCGATCTCACCGCCGTCCGCCATGCGCTGGTACCCTGCCGGCACCGAGCCCGATTGCCCCCAGGTGGCGATGTTGCCGATCTGGTACTTGCCCGGCATCAGCTGGCGCGCCAGGGCGAACCAGCGCTGATAACCCGCCTGTAGCGCCGCCTGGGCCTTCGGGTCGGTATCCGCCAGATCGGACCCGTTGCGATACCAGTCTCCGGACACCCGGGGCTGCGTGAACACGTTGTCCATGAACAAACCGTCGATGTTCGGTACCGCCGTGTAGTAAGTGCTCACGTACCACCTGGTCAGCCAGTCGATCGAATCCGCGCCGCTCGCGTCCTTGGGCGTATAGGGCGTGTTGTTGATGGTGTAGCCGCCGTTGCCGTAGAAGGAGAGCACGGGGCTCGTCGAGTTGGTGTTCGGATACAGCCACCACTTCATGGCATTCATCTTGCTGGCGACCGGAGCGAACGCTACGGACTCATCGCCCGAGGTGTACCCCTCGTCCGAATTCGTGTACAGGAATACGAGCGCGTTCGGGTTGATTCCCTTGATCGCCTTGACGACGCTCTCCATGGACTCACCGCCCGCGGTCATGCCGGGCCAGTACTCGAGTACCGTGATCGCCTGCTTGGCGAGCTGTGCCTGATAGGTCGCATCGTTGTAATTGAATGGGCCGCCGACCTGTATGCCGCCGATACGCGGGAATGGCGGTGGCGTGAAAGCAAATGCACTCGCAGAGATTGCGAGTCCGGCGGCGGCGGCAGCCGTCACCAATCCATGACGTAATGGGTTACGAATCATCATCTCCCCCCGGGAGTTGGAACTGACCGCTCGACGAAGTCGAGGTGCTGTCCGGCGTGACCGACAGACGGCATGCAAGCCGTGACTGTTCTCGCTGTCATCCGAGCGCGTGCGAGGCGCCCGGATAACACTGCGGTTCGATGACCGCATTCGCGTCCACACTGGAGGTCTCCCCGAGCACCTTGCGACGAGGCAAGCTGCACCGTTTGACCCGCGGCTATTCTTGCAGCGTTTGCCCGAACGTCAATAGTGGCACTTGCGGAATCTTTGAAATTGCGCATCGCTGTCTGTGATTCCAGACAACTCAGCGTCTCAGTTCGCCGACAGCACGGCGCGCTGCGAGCCGCGCACCCACCGCGACCGGGCTTGCCGCAGGTTTGCGTGGCGCCTGCCTGAGGGACTCGAGCTCGCGCCGCTCCGCTCTCTCGATGATATCGGCGGCCGCGCGCAGCGCGAAACCCTCGTAGATCCAGACGTAGGACCACGGCTTGTCGAGATTCTCAAAGAATATGCACACCGCGAGGCCCAGCATGCCGAACACGAACGCGATCATGTAGGGCCGCATCGGTGTTCGCCCTGCCAGCGCGATCGCCCGCCTCGCGGTGACCACGGTCTGGTACTGGATGGTGATGAAGGCGATGAGGCCGATCAGGCCGAGCCCGAACCACTGATCGAGGTAGTAGTTGTGAGTGACGAGCTCGAACATCGTGTTGTAGACGTCCCAGCCGTAACCCGTGAGGAAAGTGATCGGATGAAGGGCCATCGTGGAGATCGCGCGCGCCCAGATTACGGTGCGCCCTGAGGAGGCGACGCTCATCGACGAGGCCATGGACTGGTTGAACAGACGCTCGTTGAGCACCTGCGTGATGTTGGGTATCAGGGCGGCCGCCAGTCCCGCGGCGATCACGACGCCCGTGAGGCCGATCATCGTCCAGGACACGACCCGCGATGTCGGCAGATACCGCCGGCAGAGCCACACCGCGGCCCCATAGCCGACGATGACGCCGACGTAAGCGCCCCGCGAGACGGTGAGGACGAGCACTGCCAGCGACGCAAAAACGCCGGCGTACCAGAAGATCCTGGCTGCGCTGCGGCTCGAGATCGCCACGGTAACCAGCATCGGCAACGTGCAGACGATCACTGTCGCGGTATCGTTGGCGTGACCGAAGACTCCAAAGACCCGATCCGCTTCCACTCCCCCGCTGCCGACCGTAATGCCGAGATGCACGATCCCCGCCAGATCGGCGAGAGTCAGGAGGTTGGCCACCCCGATGCAGAAGGCCAGCGTTCTGGTGAGCGCGTAAAATTCCTTCTCCCCCTCTGCGCCATAGAAGTACACGAAGAAGAAGAGCGCTGAATCGATCAGCATCGACTTGAGCTCGATGAACATTCCGCGAGGGTCGTATCCCGGATAATGGATCATCGTGACGCAGGCGACCCATGTCAGGAAGGCGTATGTGATCCAGATGATGAAAGCCGCATTCACCGTGGGCAGCCGCATGCGAAACCGCCCGGTGAGGGCCATGCGAAAGATGAGTCCGAGCGCGATGGGGTAGAGGATCGCGTTCTTGGCGCTGATACCCGGAGCCAGGCTCATGCCCGTCTGGAGGATGTCGCAGGTGGTGAGGGTTCCGATGAGGAGGATGAAGAGCAGACGCATGGGATCAGGCCTTGCGGGAAGCGGCGATGAAGGTCGGCACGAGCCGTCGCGCCCACGCAAGCAATGCGTAGGCCTCGGGAACCTTGAGCGCGAGGACCAGAAACGTGAAGGCGGCGAGATAGGCGATCGAGCCGAGCACCATCCCGCCCGCCCCGAACTTGTCCCTCCAGGCTGAGGTGGCGAGCACCGCCGCGGCGAGCACCGCCGCCAGGGCCACCCTGCCCGTGCTGGCCCAGGGAATGAGCTCGCCGAGGCGCACATGGAAGTGCCGCATGGTGGCTCGGCCGAGCCACACTCCTTCCACGAACATGGCAATCACGACTGCCGCCATGGCGCTCGCGACGCCGCCGCCCGCCGGGATCAGGATCGCCAGCATCAGGCCGCAGGCGAGCATGGAGGCGACGTTGCTCGTCACCAGCGGGCGGGTCCGATTGAGCGCGCGCAATGCGGGCGCGAAGTCGAAGCATTCGCGCACGAGGCCCAGCATGTAGATCTGCAGAACGAGCGCCGCGGGAGCGTAGCTGCGGCCGAACACCGTCTCGACCAGCGGTAGCGCATATCGCCAGACGATGACCACGACCGGGAAGAGCAGAATCATGTTGATCACGGTCGCCTGCTTCCAAAGTACGAGCGACTCCGCTTGCGGACCGCGGTCGCGCCGGACCATCTCCGGCAGGACGACCGCGGAGACCGAGTTGCGCAGTGTGACCACCACGGGCTCGCCGAACTTTCCAATGCTGTACTGCGCGAACGCCACCGCGCCGAGGACTTTGGCGACTACCAGACTGCTCAAATTGCGATTGAGCATCGAGAGCACCGAGGCCGTTCCCGAAGGCACGCAATACCTGAGCTGCTCCCGCCAGGGATCGCTGAGCGGCGGCTCGGCCGCACGGCGGTACGCAGCGATCATGAGAACCGCCGCCCCGAGAACCCGCAGCCCCTCGAGCGCGATGAGCGCCCAGATGATCGTACGCACATCATGGGTCAATGCCGCGGCCACGATCGCCACGATGACGCGGGCGGCAAGCCGCACGGAGGTGTAAATGAAGAGCAGTCCGGGGCGATCCGTGGCGACCCAGAAGAAGTCCCAGAAGTCGAGGTTGGAGCTGAACAGCACATACAGACAGATCTGCGGCAGCATCGAGCCGACGAGGCGGCCGCCAGCCGCGCGGTCCAGTATCGCAAGGCCCCCGACGGTGATGAGACTGGTGCAGGCGATGAGCACGGCGGTCTGCCGGACGGTTCGCCAACGGCTCGCGGGGTGAGCCGGAATGCAGTAGAGAAGACTGTCGTTGATCGAGAAGATGGCGATCCACTGCAAAACCGAGGCATAGAGCAGGAATTCACGGTAGCGGCCGAACTGCTCGACCGTGAGCAATCGCACCAGAATGATCGGACTGATCACCATCAGCCCGTAATTGGCAAGACGCGATAGCGTCAGGATCGCAGCCCTGTTGCCGACGCCGGACATGCGCTTACCTGCCGCGGGCGGTACGCGCCTGCGCCTCCAATGGACGCCGAGCATCGACCTTCCAGACATCGGTAAGGCGATCCCGGCCGACGTAGATCAGGTGAAACTGCTGCGAGTCGAGCACCTGCTCGATGCCGAGGCCGCGCATGAGCGTTTTTCTTCCGCTGGCATTCTCGCCGCTGCCGATCACGTAGATGGCGCCCCGGTCGTGGCGCGCGACGAGCCGCTCGAGCTGCCGGCCGGAGCCGATCAGCGGCGTATCGGTGTAGATGTCCGCCCATCGGCCGTCGACCTCGTGCAGGAAAGGCGCCGCCATCTCCTTGCTTTCCAGCCAGTAATCGACGTGCCCGAGATAGTACGTTTGCATGAGGGGATCCTCGGCGACGAGTATGTCGGTCGGGCCCGGATGCAACGATTCGACGAACTCCGCGGCACCCTTGTGGTCGGGGTACAGGCCGTAGGTGGGATCCACGGCCGCGTGCAGGCGCGCAGGGTCGATGACCAACAGGGCCACGACCGCCGCTGCGACGACACGCAGGGCCGGGGCCCGGTGAGCAACCGTCCGTGTCTTCGAAAGTACCGCCAATCCCCATTGTGCAATCGCGAAAGCACCGATGAGGAGCGGAATCATCTGCCCCTCGACATAACGCTGCGGAGGGTCCCACTGGAAGCAGCCGATCTGCAGCAGCGGGATCCAGACCCCGAGGGTCAGAAACAGCAGGTGATCCGGCACGGGCTCCCGATGGCCGAGCCGCCGCAGTCCCACCGCCAGGCCGCAGACGGCAAGCAGCAACGCTGCCAGCGAATATTGCGAGACCGCCATGAAGGTCCGCACGCTGGGCCAGCCGAGCAACAGACCCAGGATCTGCGATAGCGTACCCGCACGCTGCAGCAGCAAGTAGCCCACCTGCCCCGTGGCGAGCAGCACGCATGCGGCGAAGTAGAGTGCAAGCCGTGCCAGGGGCAGCGCACCGTTGCGGCGCGCGAGCACGAGGGCGGCGATGATCAGCAGGAGCCCGAGGTGCTCCAGACGCGCGGCCTGCGCTACGAGGCTCCCGGCCAGCAGGAGCACCGGCAGCCAACCTCTGCGGCGGATCACGTACCACGACAGTACGAGCGCCACGGGCGCCACCCCGAGAAGCCACACCACGTGCAGTGGCGGCGCCACGGCGCGCGGGCCATTGATGGGGGTCCCGTCGATCGCGCCCAGGGCGTGTGGATATTCGGCATCCATCCAATGGTTGAGCGCGAGGAACACGACCGCGATGGCGACGAAGGCCACGGCACCCTGGCGTAGCTGACGGCGGTCTCCGCTCAGCAGGCCCGGCAGGAAGCACAGCCACGCGGCGAAAATCGACAGCGTGTGGAACCCGAGGCTCACCGCCATCTCCAGCACCGCCGCGATCAGGTAGCCGCGGCGCCCCGAGCGCTCCCAGGCAAAGAGGAGCACCATGAATCCCGTGACCCCGGTCACCAGGAAGACATACATTCTGGCAGTCTGCGCATCCTCGATGAATGCAGGAAGCAGCGCGACCGCGGCGGTCAACGCCAGATTCCAGCGCGGCTGGAGAAAACGCCTGCCGGCGACCCAGGTGAGGACGATGAGCAGTACGCCGCAGAGCGCCGAAGGCAGGCGGAACGCCCACTCGCTTGGGCCGAAGGCGAGTGCCGCCCCGGCCATGAGATAGAGCTGCGCGACTGCGCGCGGATAGATGAATCCGCTGGGCATCTGCGGCGTCCCGTAGTGGAGCAGGTGCATTGCCGGCAACGCCATGGTCTTTTCATCGCCGTGCAACCCGACGTTTCCCAAGCCCCAGAAGCGTGCGACGGTTCCGACGATCACGATCAGAGCGACCAGCGCGAGTACCCGCCGGTCAGCACGCGCACGCGGACGGGTATCCTCGAACAGGGAGGCAAGACCCCGGGAGATTCCCTCCATCAGTACGCCTTTTCGTCCCGCAGCAACCGGACGGCAGTGAGCAGCAGGATCTTCAGGTCCAGAAGCGGTGTCCATCGCCGCAGGTACTCCAGGTCATAGTTGACGCGTGCCTGCATATCCTCGACGCGCGCCGTCTCTCCCCTGCAGCCGTTCACCTGCGCAAGTCCCGTCATTCCCGGCGGCACCTTGTGCCGGATCATGTAACCCTTGATCAGCTTGCGATACTCCTCATTGTGCGCAATCGCATGCGGCCGTGGACCCACGAGGCTCATCCGCCCCTGCAGGACGTTGAAGAGTTGCGGCAGCTCATCGAGCGAATAGCGCCGCATGAATCTCCCTACGGCGGTGATCCGCGCATCCTCCTTCCTCGCCTGCACGATCTGCGCGCCGTCCTCCCACACAGTCATCGAGCGGTACTTCCATACCGTGATCTCGCGTCCGTCCAATCCATAGCGGCGCTGAGCGAAGATGATCGGACCTGGAGACGACATCCGCACCATGACAGCGAGCGCGATCATCAAAGGTGCGGCGATCACGAGGATCGACGCGGCGAAGGCAATGTCGGTGATGCGCTTGATGACTCCGCGGTAGCCGCAGAACGGCGTCTCGCAGAGCGCGACCACCGGAATGCCGAAGAGCTCGCCGCTGCGGGCCTGGATGAGATCGAACGCGAAGATGTCGGGGACGTAATAGATCGACACGGTCGTGTCGCGCAGCTCATCGAGAAGTTGCATGACACGCTGGATGTGCCGCACCGGCAAAGCCACGAAAACAACATCGATCCCGCGCCGCTTCACGAACGCGGCCAGCTCCGGCAGCCGGCCGAGCAGGCGCGCCCGCCCGCCGGGCAGGCCCAACCGCTCCGCGCTGCGGTCGTCGAAGAATCCCTGAACCTTCAGGCCCGTGAACTCGCCGCTCTCGCCGATGCGGCGCGCCAGCGCGAGACTGATCTCGTTGCAGCCCGCGAAGGCGACCCGACGGACCATCGCGGGATCGTACATCAGCCGCCGCCTGAGCTCCTGCAGGCAAAGCGTGACCAGGATGAGGACCGCGGGCGTGGCGACGATCCAGGACACGACAACCTTGCGCGAGAAGTCGGCGGTGTACTTGGTGACGAACCCTACGGCGAGCAGGATTCCGACGATGACCATCCAGCGTGTCAGCACTCTGGCGGCGAGCGGCCAGGTTGGCGACAACAGTTGGCGCGGGCCCGGAGCGCCCCGGCGCGGCGGCGGCAGCAGCACCGAGAGCGCCGCCACGAGCACCGAGAGAACGACGAAGAAGCCTCTGAACTCTGCGCCGTAGAGTATGCACAGCCCGTAGAGCAATCCCACGGAGACCGCCGGCGACGCCATTGCCTCGAGGAGCGCCAGGAGGGCGATGGAGAAGCTGCGAGTGAACGATAGTGCTTCGCTGGTCATCCGCAAGGAGCCTGCCGGCGAGGCGTTGCGCCCTCGCATATCCCGTTCCAAGCAAGCATCGCTCCTGGTTTAGATTTACGCGCCGCATCCCTGTACCTCGGCCATGACGGGCCCGCCGGGCCGAGCCTGGCGTTCAAAATTTGCTCCTGCAATTTTGTGGCACAAATCGCTGGCGGCGATTTGCGCGGCCAGCCCTTCGGCCTTTTCGGCCTGGCGGCCCGCCGAGCGGCCCTGCGCCGCTTACAGGCTTGCTTTCGAACGGCGCCAGAATTGGCGGCGACGCAGTCGCTCAAGCGCACAGCCCGAGCTCCCGGTGCCAGATCTCCAGCGTCAACAGACACCAGAGCAGCTTCTCGTGGTTCTGCCGGCCGGCCGCGTGCTCCTCCACATAACTTCGCAGCGTCTGCGGGCGATAGTAGTCGCGGGTTCGCGACTGCGGTCCCAGCAGGTGATCGGTCAGATATCCGCGCATGCTGCCGCGGAACCACTCGTTCACCGGCACGCGAAAGCCGATCTTGGGCCGCTCGAGGATGGTGGCCGGCAACACGCGCCGCATCGCCTCGCGCAGAATCCGCTTGGTGGTGCGGCCCCGCACCCGCCACTCATCCGGTAGGCCGGAAACGAACGCGGCGAGCTCGTGATCCATGAAGGGCATGCGCGCCTCGAGCGAAGCCGCCATGGTCATGCGATCGCCGCGCTCCAGCAGGTTGTCGGGCAGCCAGCTCGTCTGGTCGAAATAGAGGATGCCGCGCAGCGCGGAGTTGCCGTTGCCGGAGTCGAACAATGAAGAAGTCTGGCCGTTGCTGACGGGCGCCTCCAGCCGTGTGAGCCGGCACCGCTCCGGTCCGGAGAGCGCGCCGAACCAGCGTGGCAGGCGCTCACGCCGGTCCGCGAGACCCAGATTGGCCACCGCCGTCTTGGCGCGCCGGAAGCCGTACGGCAGCGACTGGCAGAGGGGCTCGATCAGGCCATGCCGCACCGGCGCGGGCAGCCGCTGGTAGGTGTCGACATAGCGCTCGAAGACATGTTTCGGATAGCCGCCGAGAAACTCGTCCGCACCCTCCCCCGTGAGCACCATCTTGACGGTTCGCCGTGCCTCGCGGGCGAGCAGATAGATCGGGATGTCGGACGGCTCCGCCACCGGCGCATCGCGGTAGCGCACCAGGGCGGGCAGGTGCTCCATCAGATGCTCCTGCGAGACCGTCAACTCGTGGTGGTCCGTCTGGAATTGACTGGCGATGGCGCGAGCGTAGGCGAGCTCGCTGTAGTTGGACTCGGCGAATCCAACCGAGAACGTCTTGACGGCCTGCTGCGAGTGGCGCGACATCATCGCCACGACCGCCGAGGAGTCGATGCCCCCCGACAGAAACGCCCCGAATGGAACGTCGGAGATCATCCGGATCCGCACGGCCTCATCGAGCTGCTCCAGGAATGCCGACACCGGGTCGCCCTCCGCCGGCTTGCCGGTGGCGGGCTTGCCGTCGTCCGGCACGAAGTACGGTGTCTCGGTGACCTTGCCCCGCTCGGCGACCAGATAGCTGCCTGGCATCAGCTTGCGGATGCCCGCGAGCAGCGTGGCCGGCGCGGGCACATAGCGGTAGGCGAAGTAATCCCACAGGGCTCCGCGGTCGACGCGCCGCGGGACCCCCGGGACTGCGAGGATGGCCTTGATCTCGGAGGCGAAGAGCAGCAGGCCGTCCGCCTCATAGAGGAACAAGGGCTTCTTGCCGTACCGGTCGCGGGCGAGCAGCAGGCGCTCCCGATTGGCATCCCAGATCGCGAAGGCGAACATGCCGCGAAAGCGCGTGACGCACTCCGGCCCCCACTCCTCGTACGCCCGCACGATCGTCTCCGTATCGGAGCGGGTGTGGAAGATGTATCCCCTCGCGGCGAGCTCGTCCCGCAGCGCGGGGAAGTTGTAGATCTCGCCGTTGAAGACGATCTGCACGGAGCCGTCGTCGTTGGCCATCGGCTGATGGCCCGTGGAGAGATCGATGATGGACAGGCGCCGATGCCCCAGCCCGACGCGCCGCGAGCCGTCGCGGGTCACGGCTTGGAAGAAGCCCTCGTCATCGGGACCGCGGTGCGCCAGCGCCGCGGCCATGTCCCGCAGCGAGGAGTCGAGCTCGGCGTGATGTCCGTCCGACAGATAGCCTGCTATTCCACACATGGCTCTCTCGGTGAGAAGATGCGTAGGCTGAGCAAAACCGGTGCCCGCACCGCGCTCCTGCCAGGCGTGACGCTCACCGACACCTCACGAGCCCCTTTGTCGGCTATCGGCGACCAGCAGTTTCTCGCGGTGATTCAGATATTTAGTCAAATCGCCGCGCTGAAGGAGAAGCCCGCTGTCGGCGGCGGCAGACGCAAGTTACGGACCTGACTCCCGTCACGCTTGCGCTCACGTGCGGTTAGCGTCGTGATTCGAGGGTTCAGCCCCTCTGGCATACCCATTGCACCAGTCCCGTCGTGCCGCCGACTCGCACTCGGCACGCACAGGGAACGTTAAAGATCGCTGAAAGCGCCCAAGGCGTTTTTCAGCGAAGGACACAAGGGGCACAACCCGCCGAAAGGCGGGCGTCGCAAAACTTCCGGTCTAACGGCGCGAAGCCTACGACAGCGGGGTTGCCGGGGTGGTCCAACCGCACTGTGCGCGTGAGCGCGCGCGGGGCAATGGGGCAGCCTCGTGAAGAAACAGCCGCGCTGCGGCTGAAGGCTTCGAGCAATCTCCCGATCTGGGTCTCGCCCGGCATGCCGGCAACGGGTCGCACAGGTTCGGGGGATGCAATGAGGAATGCCAAACGGGGACGCGGCTTGCACCGCGGGGTTTGTCTGGGTGCCGTCGCAGGGCTGGGGCTCGCACTCTCGGCCTGCGGCGGCGGCTCGGGAGCTGTGGGCGCCGCCGCGACGTCGCAGGCTGCCGCCGATGTGGGCGCCTCCGCGAATCTGCCGACGGCGAGCAGCGGAGCCATCACACTCAACTGGACGCCACCGACCGAGAACACGGACGGCACGCCGCTGACCAATCTCGCCGGCTACGACATTCACTACGGCACGGCATCCGGGGACTACACGCAGTCGATTTCGATCACCAACCCCGGGCTCGCCACCTACGTGGTGGACAACCTGACGGCCGGCACCTACTACTTTTCCGTCGCCGCGGTGAATTCCGCGGGGACCGAGAGTCCCCTCTCGAGTGAAGTCAGCCTGACAGTGAACTGAGCAGGCTGTACCATGACGAGCGCCAAACGGGGGCGTGTCGCGAGGATGGCGGCTGTCGCGGTGCTGGGACTCGCACTCTCGGCCTGCGGCGACGGTATCGGAAGCTCTTCGGACGTCGCAGTGGCGTCCGAAAGTCCGGTACCCGTCTCACAGCCGGCCCAGGGGTCGGCAACCCCTCCACCAGGGGTTGCCCCGACTCAAGGCTCCGCGCCGGCTCAGGGCTCGGCGCCGGCTCAGGGCTCGGCGCCCACTCAAGGCTCGGCGCCGCCACCGGGCAACTCCGGGGCTGACGGCGCGGCTGCCGGTTCGACCGGCTCCGGGGACATTGGCAACAGTCCACCGGCCGGGCACGCCGCCACCGTCACGATCAATTGGACTCCACCGACGGAGAACACGGACGGGACGACGCTGGAGAACCTCGCCGGATACGAGATTCACTACGGCACCGCGTCGAAGAAGTACACCCAGACCATCACCGTGAGGAATCCCGGCCTGGCGGCCTATGTCATCAGCAGCCTGCCGGCAGGCACTTATTACTTCTCGGTGACGGCCTACAACTCGGCCGGCACGGAGAGTCCATTCTCCTCCGAGGTCAGCGCGAAGGTGGAATGACCCTCAGGGCGCCTGGACGGTGGCCTTGAGCGGCTCGCTGACACCATCATTGCGCGTGCGAAGCTGCGCGCTGTCCCAGCCGCCGCCGATGGCGTCGATCAGGTCAGCGCTCGCCACCAGCCGTTGACTCTGAACGTTGAGAGCAGTGATCTGGCTGTTCAGCCGCTCGGTCTGAGCGGTCAGCACGCTGGCATAGTCGGCGACTCCGGCCTTGTATTGGTTGAGAGTCAGCGTCTCCGATTTCTCGGCATCGGCGACGGCCTGCTGCTCCTGGCTGTACTGCGTCTGCAGGAAACGAAGCGTCGCCAGGTCATCCTCGACCTGCTGGAAGGCGGTGAGGACCGTTTGCCTGTAAGTCGCCACCGCGGAATCGTACAGCGCACGCTCCTCGCGTATTTGCGCCACAGTGGCGCCGCCGTTGAAGAGCGTCTCGGCGAGGGAGGGGCCGAAGGACCACACGGAGTTGCTCGCGCGAATGAGCATCGAGAGTGTGGAAGAGTCATAGCCAAAGGAGCCCGATAGCGTCAGGCTGGGGAACCATGCCGACTCGGCAACGCCGATCTGCGCATTGGCGCTCTCGACGTCGCGTTCCGCCGCGGCCACATCGGGCCGGCGCAGCAGCAGTTGCGAGGGTACGCCGGCCGGCACGACCGGCACCGTCCGTGCGAACTCGGCCTGCGTCAGAGTCAGCTCCGCCGGCGCCTTGCCGATCAGCACCGCAATGGCATGCTCCAGCTTGGCGCGCGTCAGCTCGACCGTGTTCTCCTGCGCTACAGTGTTCTCGAGCTGGGTGCGCGCCGTGTAGACATCGGCCAACGTGGCTACCCCGGCATTGACCCGGTTTTGCGCGATTTGCAGCGACACCTGGTAATCCTGCACTGACGTTTTCAACAGCCGCAGCTCCTCCTCCGCGGCCCGCAGTTGGAAGTAGTCTTCAGCGAGGCTTGCCTGCGCGGAGAGGCGCGCCGCGGCGACATCCGCGGCGCTCGCCTGCGCCCTGGACACATCGCTCTCGAGCTGGCGGCGGATCTTGCCCCAGATGTCGAGGTCCCAACTCCCGTTGGCGCTGGCATCGTACAACGTGCGGGTGCCCGAGCCGGACGAGACGAAGCCCGACGGCAGGCTGGTCAGTGTTCCGTTGCGGCTGCCCGAGCCCCCGGAACGCGTTCCGCTCGCTCCGACGCCGATGCTCGGAAAGAAGCTCCCGCGCGTGACCCCGGCCGCCTCCCGCGCGGCATAGTAGGAAGCCACGGCCGCCTTGAGGTTCTGGTTGGAAACTTCCACCTGCTCCTCGAGCGCGGACAGGGCGGGGTCGTCGTAGATCGACCACCAGCGCGCGTTCGCGATCTGCGCCGGTGCCGCCGGTGTCCAGCCCTGCCCCTCCTTGAACACCTTCGCCGGCGGCGCCGCGGGCCGCTGATAGTTGGGCCCGACGGCGCAGCCGCTCAGGGCGAGGACACAGGCCGCCGCGACCGCGGCCGATACGGGCTCGCGCCGGCTCATACGGGTTGCGCTCCGCTTGCGGAGGATGGCAGCGGTCTCTGGCGGCGGAATGTTCTTTTGACCCATAGGTGGAAGCGATCGAGATAGATGTAGACGACGGGTGTGGTGTAGAGCGTCAGGATCTGGCTGATGAAGAGCCCGCCGACGATCGCGATGCCGAGCGGCTGGCGCATCTCCGAGCCTTGCCCGCTCATGACCGCCAGCGGCAGCGCTCCGAGCATCGCGGCCAGCGTGGTCATCATGATCGGCCGGAAGCGCAGCATGCAGGCCGCGTGGATCGCGTGCGCGGCGCTCTCCCTGCCCTGGCGCTGCGTCTCCAGGGCAACGTCCACCATCATGATGGCGTTCTTGAGAACGATGCCGATCAGCAGGATCACGGCGATGAGCGCGATGAGCGTGAATGATTGGCCGCACAGCAGCAGCGCCAGCACCGCGCCCACACCGCTCGAGGGCAGTGTCGACAGAATGGTGATCGGCTGGGTCAGACTCTCATACAGCACCCCGAGCACGATGTACACCGCCACCAGCGAGGCGAGGATGAGCAGCGGCTCCTCCGCGATCGTCTGCTGGAAGACTTTCGCGGTGCCCGCGAACTCTCCATGGATCGAGATCGGCACGTGCAGCTCCTGCATGCTGCGCTTGATGCCCGCCACGGCCGTGCCGAGCGACTCACCCACGGGCAGGTTGAACGAGAGTGTCGCGGCGACGAACGGCCCCTGGTGATTGACCGCCAGCGGCGTCGTGCCCGGGACGTAATGGCTGAAGGCAGATAGCGGCACCATCGTTTCCTGTTTGGTGCTGAGCGCCGCGCCGGTGGAGGCCTTGCCGGTGCTGTTGGTGAGCTGGTTGAGCTGGTAGTTCTGTACGGCGCTCGTCCCGGGAGCCGCCGCCGCGGTGCCGGCATTCCCGGCGGAGGACGTCGCAGCGGCTGCCGATGTCCCACCCGAGCTCGCCGTCGCCGCCGAGCCGGATGAGCTGCCGCTGGCGGCCGAGCCACCGGAAATCCGGAAGGCGCCCGCGGCCGCCGCGCTCGATGCCGTGCCGCTCAGCGCGCCGCCCGAGGTACTGACATAGATGTCCTTCAAGGTTTCCGGGCTCTGCCAGAACCGCGGATCGACCTCCATGACGACATGGTACTGGTTCATGTCCTGATAGATCGTGGAGACGAGCCGCTGCCCGAAGGCATCGTAGAGCGTGCTGTCGATCTCCGACATGTTGATGCCCAGGCGCGACGCGGCGGCCCGGTCGATCTGCAGCCTGACATCGAGACCACTCTGCTGGCGGTCGGAATTCACGTCCTCGAGCGCCGGATTGTTGTCCAGAGCCTCCGCGATCTTCGGTGCCCAGGCGCTCAGGGTATCGAGATCGTCCGACAGGAGCGTGTACTGGTATTGCGCAAATCCCTGGCGGCCGCCGAAATGGATGTCCTGCGCGGATTGCAGGAAGAGCCGCGCGCCGGTGACGCCCGCCAGCGCGTTGCGCAACCGGGCAATGACCGCATCGTCGCTGATCTTGCGCTGCGAGAGCGGCTTGAGCTGCGCGAAGAGGAATCCGGAATTGGTGGAGCCGCCACCATGTCCGCCTCCGCCGGTGAATGCGACCACGTGCGCGACGGCCGCATCTTTGCGCACGATGTTGACGATCTGCAGCATCTTCTGCTGCATCGCCTGGAAGGAAATGCTCTGATCGGCGCGCACGTGTCCCATCATGGAGCCCGAGCTCTGCTGCGGGAAGAATCCCTTCGGGACGATATGGAACAGGTAGAAGTTGAGGAAGACCACGCCGAGCAGCACGAACATCACGGCCCGCGGATGACGGATCGCATCGGCCAGCGTACGGCCGTAGAACTCGCGCAGGGCGTTGAAGGCGCGCTCCACCGCCCGCAGGAACCGCCCGAGTTGCGCCGGCGGACGCAGAATCCGCCCGCAGAGCATGGGCGTCGTGGTGAGGGAGATGACGAGCGAAAGCGCCACGGTCACGGCCAGCGTCATCGCGAACTCTCGCAGGACACGTCCGACGAGACCGCCCATGAGGAGAATCGGAATGAATACGGCGATGAGCGCGCTACTCATCGCAAGGACGGTGAAGCCGACCTCTCGGGCTCCCTGGAGCGTCGCCTGCAGTCGCGGCATGCCCTCCTCGACGTGTCGGCTGATGTTTTCGATGACGACGATCGCATCGTCGACGACGAAGCCCGTGGCAACCGTGAGTGCCATGAGAGACAGGTTGTTCAGGCTGAAGCCGAGCAGATACATCACCCCGAAGGTGCCGACCAGCGACAGAGGCACGACCACGGCCGGTACGAGGGCTGCGCGCGGGTTGCGCAGCATCACCACGACCACCGTCACGACGAGAATCATTGCGATGAGCAGCGTCACCTCGACGTCGTGCAAGGAGCTGCGGATGCTTGCCGTGCGGTCATTGGTGGCAATGAGATTGATGCCCGCCGGGATCGACGCCTGGATCTGAGGCAGCACCGCCTTGATGTTATTGACGGTGTCGATGACATTGGCGCCCGGTTGCTTGCGGACGAGCAACAAAACTCCGCGCTTGCCGTCGGCCAAGCCCAGATTGCGCACGTCCTCGACGCCCTCGCCAATCGTTGCAATATCCCCCAGCCGCACCGCGGCGCCGTTGCGATAAGCGATGATCAGCGAGCGGTATTGCGCCGGGTCGGTGGCGCTGTCGTTGACGTAGATCTGGTATCGATGCTGTAGGTCATCGAGCGCGCCCTTGGGCGCGTTCGCATTCGCCGCCGCGATCGCCGCACGCACATCCTCGAGTCCAATACCGTACTTGAAGAGCGCCTGCGGGTTGAGCTCGATGCGCACCGCGGGCAGCGAGCTGCCGCCGATCTCCACATCGCCGACCCCCTCCGTTTGCAGCAGCTTCTGCTGGATGACGGTAGAGGCGGCATCGTAGAGATCCCCGATCGGCAGTGTGTCCGAAGTGAGCGCGAGAATGAGGATCGGAGCGTCCGAGGGGTTGAAGGCGTTGTAGGTCGGATTCTGACGCAGCGATCCTGGAAGATCCTGGCGCGCCGCCTCGATTGCCGCCTCGACGTCGCTCTCGGCCCCGTGGATGTCGCGATCCAGGTCGAACACCAGAATGACGCGCGAGCCCCCTTCCGAGCTCTGGGAGGTCATCTCGTCGACACCCGCGATCGCGCTCAGATGGCGCTCGAGCGGTGTCGTGACGCTGGTGGCGACTGTCTCCGGACTGGCCCCGGGAAGCGACGCGTTCACCACGATGGCCGGATAGTCGACGGCCGGCATCGATGCGACCGGCAGGAGGAAGTAAGCCATGATCCCTGCAAGCGCGAGCCCGATCGACAGCAGCGTCGTCGCGACCGGACGCATCACGAAAGGCCGGGAAATATTGATCGCGGCCAAGTGAGTTACCGCGAGCCCGCCGGCTGCGGCGGCAGAGGCGGATGTCGGCCCCCCGCGGACGGCGAGCGGGTACCCGCCCATGCCTTCGCGCGCTTCGCCAGCCGATCGAAGAAAAGATAGATCACCGGCGTGGTGAAGAGCGTCAGCAACTGGCTGACCAGCAGGCCACCGATGATCGAAAGTCCCAGCGGCGAGCGCAGCTCCGACCCCGTGCCCGTGCCCAGCACCAGCGGCAGCGCCGCGAAGAGCGCCGCTACCGTGGTCATGAGAATCGGCCGGAAGCGCAGCAGCGATGCCTCATAGATCGCCTGGCGGGGCGGCTGACCGCCCTCGCGCTCGGCCGTGAGCGCGAAGTCGATCATCATGATGGCGTTCTTCTTCACGATGCCGATCAGCAGCACGATGCCGATGATGGAGATGATGTTGAGGCTCTGTCCCGCGATCATCAGGGCGAGCAGCGCGCCGATACCCGCCGAGGGCAGCGTCGAGAGGATGGTGATCGGATGGATGTAGCTCTCGTAGAGCACCCCGAGGACGATGTACACCGTGGCGATCGCCGCGAGCAGCAGCAGCACCTCGCTGGTGAGCGAGGACT
Organism: Steroidobacteraceae bacterium; assembly: GCA_036278795.1. Lineage (GTDB taxonomy): Bacteria > Pseudomonadota > Gammaproteobacteria > Steroidobacterales > Steroidobacteraceae > 13-2-20CM-66-19. The sequence continues at coordinate 124,616 of DASUKK010000023.1, forward strand.
CGAAGGCGAGCGCCTCGCCCTCGAAGGTGGTGCTGATGCTCACCGGCAATCCGACATCCTTCTCGGCCTGCCGGATCGCGCCGACGGCCTCGCCGAGCGAAGCGCCGGGGCCGACATCGAACGAGAACATGGCGGCCGGGAACTGGCCCAGATGCTGGATCGAGAGCGGCGCCTGACGCACGCCGATGCGCGCGATCGAGCCCAGCGGCACCTGTCCGCCCCCCGCGGAAGGCAGATAGATGTAGTTGAGCGAGTTGACGGTATTGTTGCGCGCCGGGTTGGCGGTGAGGATGACCCGGTAGTCGTTCGATTGCGTGTAGATCGTCGAGATGATGCGCTGACCGAAGGCATCGTAGAGCGCGTTGTCGATCGTCGCATCCGTGATGCCAAACCGCGCCGCGGTGGCGTGGTCGACGTCGACCTCGGCCGTCAGGCCCTTGTCGAGGTAGGTCGTCGCGACATGCGCCAGCGCGGGCGAGCGCTGCAGCTCGGCGAGCAGCTTCGGCACCCACGGATCGAGCAGAGAGCGGCTCGCGGCGCCCAGGATGAACTGGTACTGAGCGCTGCCCTGGATGGAGCTGATCGTCAGGTCCTGGACCGGCTGCAGGGCGAGCGTGATGCCGGGGACCTGCGCCGCCTCCCGCCGCAGACGCTGCATCACCGTCTGGATGTCGTCGCTGCGATTCTCCTTCGGCTGCAGGTTGATCAGCATGCGCCCATTGTTGAGGGTGGAGTTGGTGCCATCCACGCCCACGTAGGACGTCAGGCTCTCGACATCGGGATCCTTGCGGATGACCGCGGCCAAGGCCTCCTGGCGGCGGGTCATCTGCGCGAAGGAGATCGCCGGCGGCGCCTGCGTCGTCGCCTGCAGGAGGCCCGTATCCTGGAGCGGGAAGAAGCCCTTCGGGATCACGACGTAGAGCAGCACCGTCAGCACCAGTGTGCCGGCCGCGATCCACAGCACCAGGGTCTGATGCTCCAGTGTCAGAGTGAGGGCGCGGCCATAGCTCTGGATCAGCCGGTTGAACCACTCTTCGGCGCGGCGGGCGAACTTTCCCTGCGCCTGCTCGGCCTCATCGTGCGTGCGCAGCATCTTGGCGCACAGCATCGGAACCAAGGTCAGTGACACGACGGCGGAGATGAGGATGGAGATGGCAAGCGTGATCGCGAACTCGCGGAAGAGCCGGCCCACCACCTCGCGCATGAAAAGGAGCGGGATCAGCACCGCGATCAGGGAGATGGTGAGCGACACGATGGTGAAGGCGATCTCGCCCGAGCCCTTGAGCGCCGCGGCGAGCGGCTTCTCCCCTTTCTCGATGTGACGCGAGATGTTCTCGATCATCACGATCGCATCGTCGACGACGAACCCGGAGGCGATCGTGAGCGCCATCAGCGACAGGTTGTCCAGGCTGAAGCCCGCCAGATACATCACTGCGAACGTGCCGATGAGGGACACGGGCACGGACAAGCTTGGGATGATGGTCGCTGGGACGCTCCTCAGGAAGAGGAAGATCACCATCACGACCAGCGCCACAGCGAGCGTAAGCTCGAATTGCACGTCATTGACGGACGCGCGAATCGTGTTGGTGCGATCGGTTACAACGGAGAGATTGACATTGGCGGGCAGCGACGCGCGCAGCTCCGGCAGCAGCGCCCGCACGTTGTTCACGACCTGAATCACGTTCGCGCCCGGCTGGCGTTGCACGTTGACCAGTACCGCCGGAACGTCGTTCACCCAGCTGGCGAGCTGCATATTCTCGGCGCTCTCGACCACCTGGGCGACGTTCTTGAGATACACCGGCGCGCCGTTCTTGTACGCGACGACCAGATTGGCGTACTCGGCCGGGCTCTGGATCTGGTCGTTGGCATCGATGGTGTAGGCGTGGGCGGTGCCGTCGAAGTTTCCCTTGGGCGCGTCGGTGTTGGAATTGGCGATGGTCGTGCGCAGGTCATCGAGGTTCAGCCCGTAGGCCGCGAGCTGCTGCAGGTTCGCGAGCACGCGCACCGCCGGCCGCGGCGCGCCGTTCAGGCTCACGAGCCCGACGCCCGAGACCTGCGAGATCTTCTCCGCGATGCGCGTATCGGCCAGGTCCTCGACCTGCGTGATCGGCATGGTGCTCGAGGTGACGGCGAGCGTCAGTACCGGCGCGTCGGCGGGATTCACCTTGGCGTAAATCGGCGGGGCCGGCAGGCTCTGCGGCAGCAGGCTATTGGACGCGCTGATCGCGGCCTGCACCTCGGCCTCGGCGACGTCGAGGCTCAGGTTGAGGTCGAACTGCAGCGTGACCACCGAGGCGCCCGCCGAGCTGCTGGAGGACATCTCGTTCAAGCCCGGCATCTGGCCGAACTCTCGCTCCAGCGGTCCCGTCACCGTCGAGGCCATGACGTCCGGGCTCGCCCCCGGGAGGAACGTCGTGACCTCGATGGTCGGGTAATCCACCTCGGGTAGCGTCGAGACCGGCAACAGCAGGTAGCCGATTGCCCCGAGGATGACGATGGCCACCATCAGCAGGGAGGTGGCGACCGGCCTCAGGATATAAGGCCGGGAGGGATTCATGGTTTGGTGCCGGCTTTCGCGCTCGCTTGCCCACCGCTGCAGCCCAGGCGCGCGGACATTTTCGCCAGACGCGCCGCTCTCTCGCCCGTCGCCTTCTTCATGTAGGCGGCGACGCGCGCGCAGCGGGAATTGTCCGATCCTCCGGCGGCGACCGGGCCTGCGCCCGCAGGCTTCTCGTTCGGCAACAGCACCTGCGCGCCGTCACGGAGCTGATCGGCCCCGTCGGTCACGACCGTTTCCCCCGCTTTGAGTCCCTTCGCGATGGCAATGTCGTTGCCGTCGGTCGGACCCGTGGTCACCGTGCGCATGCTGACCGTGTGATCGGGGTTGACGATGTAGACGAAATTGCTCGACGGTCCGTTCTGCACCGCCGAGCCCGGCACCACGACCTGGCCCTGCAGCGTGCTCAGCACCAGCTTCACGTTCACGAACTCGTTCGGGAAAAGCTTCGAGTCGGCGTTGTCGAAGAGCCCCCGCAACTGCAGTGTGCCCGTGCTGGTGTCGATCTGGTTGTCGATGCTCGCCAGCGTGCCGCTGGCGATGAGGTTCTTCATGTTGCGGTCGTACGCCTGCACCGTCAGCTTCTGGCCGCCGCTCGCATGCTCGAATACCTCGCTGAGGTCGTTCTCCGGCACCGTGAAGAGCACGGACATCGGCTGCATCTGCGTCACGGTCACGATGGGCGTGCTCTGATTGGCCTGCACCAGGTTGCCCAGGTCGACCTGGCGCAGCCCCGCGAGCCCGTCGACGGGCGAGGTGATGCGGCAATAGCTCAGGTTGAGCCGGGCGGCCTCGATCGCCGCCTGGTCGGCCGCGACTGCGGCCTCGTTCTGATGGACCGTGGACAGCTCATCGGAGTACGTCTGCTCCGCCACCGAGTTCTGCTCCAGGAGCTTCTTGTAGCGCACCAGGTCCGTGCGCGCGCCCGAGAGGGCGGCCTGATCGCGGCCGAGCTGGCCGAGCGCCTGATCGAGCGCCGCCTGGTAGGGACGCGGATCGACCTCCGCGAGGAGCTCCCCCTTCTTGACCTTCTGCCCTTCGGTGAAAGCGATCTTGACAATGGGTCCGGTTACCTGCGGCCGCACGGTCACCGTCGCGAGCGGCGTCACCGTGCCGAGAGCATCGATCAGCACCGGCACATCGGCCGTCGCCACCTTCGCCACGCTCACCGGCAGCGGTCCACTCATCATCTCGGCCCGGGAGAGCTCGGTGGCCGGGGCGGTCAGACGATGATGAATCACCCACACGACCAGAGCGACGAGCAGGGCGACCCCTACGAGCCAGGCGATGCGCCGGCGGCGGGCCACCTCCGGCGGATGCCCGTGAGGCGCATCGGCGGTGGCCGATTCGCGGTCAACAGTGGAGTGTTCGAAGGCGTCGGGAGTCATGCGGGGTCGGACCTTTGACCGCAAGTTGCAGCGTGTGTTCCGGGCGCGCAGGGTACCATCTCTCGCCCCCCCGGCGTTCCGGGCCGAGCGGGAAATTTGTCAAGATCTGTCAGTGAATTGAAACGCTCTCGTAAGGCGACTTCGTGGAGCCTGGGCGAGTTGGCGGGCCAGGGCCGTCGCTGGCCCGCGGGTTCGAAACGTGCCCAGGACTGTCGCTCGCTGCAGCGGCCGCAGGCGACTTGCGGTCCATCAATCAGTCACCTCCGCTTCCGCCTCAGCCGCGCCCGCGCCCGCGCCATTGCGCCCGAAGGAAGAGGCGTCGATGTGGTGGCGCTCGATGAGGTCGTACAGGGTCGGGCGCGTCACCCCGAGCAGCTCCGCGGCACGCGAGAGATTGCCGCGGGCCACCGCAAGCGCCTGGCGCGCCGCCTGCACCTCCGCACGCTGGCGGGCGACCCGCAGATTGAGATACTCCGGGTCCTCGCCGGGGTCCTTCAGGCCGAGGTCGTTGGCAGCCACCACCGCTCCCTCCGCCATGATGACCGCACCCTTGATACGGTTTTCGAGCTCACGCACGTTGCCCGGCCAGGGATGAGCCTGAATGGCGCGGATGGCATCCGGCGCAAGGCCGCGCGTCGGCTTGCCGAACCGTTCCGATATCTGCTGCAGCAGCACTTGCGCGATGAGCAGGCTGTCACCCTGCCGGTCGCGTAGCGCCGGCAAGTTGATCGTGACCTCGCTGATGCGGTAGTAGAGGTCCTCGCGAAACCCGCCGCTGCCGATCAGTGTCTCGAGCTTGCGGTTGGTGGCGCAGACGAACCGCAGATCGAGCGGAATGGGCGTGCGTCCGCCGACACGCTCCACGGTACGCTCCTGCAGCACGCGCAGCAGCTTCGCCTGCAGAGACGCCGGCATTTCCCCGATCTCGTCGAGGAAGATCGTGCCGCCGTCGGCCGCCTCCAACTTGCCCGGGGTCCGTTTGGCCGCGCCGGTGAACGCCCCCTTCTCGTAGCCGAAGAGCTCGCTCTCGAGCAGCGTATCCGGGATGGCGGCGCAGTTGATCGGTACGAAAGCCTTGTGCGCGCGGCCGGAAAGCCGGTGCAGGGAGCGTGCGATCAGCTCCTTGCCGGTGCCGCTGTCGCCCAGAATCAGTACGGTGGCTCCACTCGGGGCCACCTTCTCGACCGCGCGGCAGACGCTGCGCATGGCGTCACTCACGCCGATGATGCCCTCGAGCGCCATGGACCCGGTCCGCTCGCGCAGGCGCCGGTTTTCCTCTTCCAGCTCACGGATGCGGAAGGCGCGCCGCACCACGATCGAAAGCACGCCCGCATCGAGCGGCTTGTAGTAGAAGTCAACGGCGCCCAAGCCCACCGCGGCGACCGCCAGCTCCCGGGCATCGTGCTCCGTCATGGCGATGATCTTGGTATCGGGCGCGAGTTGCAGGATCTGCCGCAGGAGCGCCAGGCTCTGCGAGGCCACCGTGGGCTGGCGGGCGGCGCCGAGATCGAACAGCACGACCTCCGGCTCCATCCGCCGCACCTGTGCAAGCGCCTGCTCCGAGGTCTCCCCCGATGTGACCTCGAGGTCCGAGAACATCCCCTCGAGCTCGCGTCGCAGGGCCCGATCGTTCTCCAGAATCAGGAGTTTCCTGTGCAGAATCATCTCGGCTGCCATCAAACCCCGGCACGATCAGGGCGCGTCGCCCTGTTTTACAGGCGAGTGTAAAGCCTTTCGGATCATCTGGCGTGCCATGTGTCACACAACTCATGGGTGCGGCGCTCCCCGGCCGTGGCCGGCGGCTAGACTGCGCGGCGTGAGCGTCGCCGACCCCATCGAGCCGACCACGGCTGCCGCGCATGGCCGCAAAAGGCTCCGTCTGAGTCTCGCGGCGCGCGGCGGCATTCTCGTCGTCGCGCTCTTCGCGGAGAAATTTGCCCTCAACCTGACGATGGATTTCCGGGTCGCCGATGCGGCCCGGGGGCTCGGCACGGTCCTCAGGCTCGCGCAGCACTTCGGACTGCGCTTCGCGGTGTCGTTCGCGGTCGCTTTGGCGTTCTTCATCTTCGTGCGCGGCAATGCTTCGCTGCATCGGGTCAACAGCGACGCGTGCGATGTACCGCTGCGGCCGGCATGGCTCGCAGTCCATCTGGCGCTGCTCCTGCCCGTCGCGGCCGCTTTGTACAACCTGTACGGCAACCACGGCGTTCATCTCTCCTTCCTCGCGCTCGGTTGCACGGCGATCCTGCTCATGTCCGCCGCCGTGCTGGCGCTTCTGGCCGCGCTTGCGCCGTGGCAGCTCTGGCGGCGCGCGGCCACCGCGGTCGGCATCCGCTGGGCTTATGCCGCGCTTGCGGCGGCGGCCGGGACCGGCGCCATTCTCTGGAGCCAGGAGCTGTGGGGACCGACTGCGCAACTGACTTTCCAACTGGTGCGCGATGTCCTCTTGCCCGTGCTGCCGACACTGAAGGCGGACGCGGCGACCCGGGTCCTGCGGACACCTGACTTTGCCGTCGAGGTGTCGAGCATCTGCTCTGGACTGGAGGGCGTGGGGCTGATGCTCGCCTTCTGCTCGGCGTGGCTGCTTTACTTCCGCGCGGAATACCGCTTCCCGCGCGCGCTGCTCATCATTCCGGCAGGCGTCCTGCTGGTCTTCGCGCTGAATGTAGTACGCATCGCGGCGCTGGTGCTGATCGGTAATGCGGGCTATCCCGCCATCGCCGTGTATGGCTTTCATTCCCAGGCGGGCTGGATCGGCTTCAACTGCGTTGCCTGCGGTGTCGCGTTCGCGAGCCGCGGCAGCCGCTGGCTCAGTCGCGCCGCGGCGCACCAGGCCACCGAGGACGCTTCCAACCCGACAGCGGCCTATCTTCTGCCGTTCCTCGCCGTGCTGGCGGCGGGCATGATCTCCCGTGCCACCTCGAGCGGCTTCGAGACCTGGTATGCGCTGCGACTGGCCGCCGCGGCCGCGGCGCTCGCCTGGAGCCGGCAGCCGCTCTCGCGGCTCGACTGGCGATTCAGCTGGCGCGGGGTCGCCGTGGGAGTGGCGATCTTCGCCCTCTGGCTGGCCGCCTCCCGGCTCGTCCTCACGCCGCGAGGCATGCCGGCGCCCCTCGGCGCCCTGTCGCCCGGCGCACGCGACCTGTGGATCGCAACTCGCGCATTCAGCGGCGTTTGCGTCGTCCCGCTCGTGGAGGAGCTCGCCTACCGCGGCTACTTGTTGCGGCGGCTGGTTGCGGCGGACTTCGAAGCGGTGCCCTTCGGCTCGGTCGGCTGGATCCCCCTCCTCGCGACCGCGACCGCTTTCGGGGTACTGCACGGACCGCTCTGGCTGCCGGGCATCGCCGCGGGCCTTGCCTATGGTCTCGTGCTGATCCGCACGGGGCGGATGGGAGAGCCTCTGGCGGCGCACCTCACGACCAATCTGCTGCTTGCGGCCTGGGTGCTGATCGCCGGCCAGTGGCAACTCTGGTAGGCCGCTACACGCTGCGCATCTCGTCGATCGCCGCTACCTGACTGGCGGGCTCCCCGTCCTGGCGGGCGAACAACTCCGTGCTCAGCACTTCCTCCAGCACCTGACGCGGTCCACTGCGGCTGAAAGTGTGGTCGGCGCTGTCGATGATGCGCACGCGGCAGCGTGGACCCAACCGCCCGACCGTGGAACCGGCCTCGATGCGCAGAAGGTCGATGCCGGGCTCGCCGCGTGCGAACACGAATACCACGCGCACACCGCGCGCAACCACGGCTTCCAGCTCCCGCCCGAGGTCGTGTCGCAGCCGGATGCCGGTTGCGCGCGCAATGTCGCGCAGCATGGATTTGAGCGCGAGCACCGGGCGATGGAGATAGATCCGGACGATCCGCCAGATGTTGACCTGACCCGTCAGCATTCGCCTCCAGGCCCTGGCGGAGAAGATCCGCTCGCGGTAGATCGTGGGATTGTGGACCACCTCTGCGAGTTGGAGGCCGTCGAGCGTCATGGTCTGATCCCAGAAATAGTTCTGGGCGTTCACCATCAGCAATCGCTGCAGTGGCAGTCCGGCGACCGCGGCGCGCAGCGAGTGGTAGGCGCCGGAGCAGAGGCCGCTCAGCGTGATCTCGCGCGCGCCGTAGCGCCGGGTCATGAAATCGATGGCCGCCCGCATGTCCTCGATCGCACCGGGCGGAAACACGTTGTTGTCGGCGCTTCCGGTCCGGGCGCGGCTCTCGCCGAGACCCGAGAGGTCCATCCGCAGGACATAGTAGCCGCGCTGTGCCCAGCGGCGTGCCAGCGACACGGACATGCGTCCGGAGCCGATATGGTACGTGGCGCCGGCATTCAGCAGAATCACCGCCCTGCGGCGCGTCTCCTGGCTCTGCGGCGCGGTCACGATGCCGAAGAGAGTCTCGTCGGCGCCGAAGAACACCGGCCGCTCCGTGATCGTCGCGTCGCCGCCGGCGAGAGTGACGACAGCGGATCGGGCGACGAAAGTGGCGGCATGGGCCGCGGCGCCGGGCGGGCGGCCCACCGCCTCCAGGGTCGACAACCAGTTGCGGGCAGCGGTGAGCATCTCCAGCGGCAGAGACGCGAATTGCGGGTCCGTCAACATCATCTCGACGAACCCGGGCAGCGCGTGGTACGTGACCTCCATGCCCCGCTCGCCGAGCGCCCGCGACCACGCGCGCGCGGCGGGAAGATCGCTGCGGTCGATGAGCAGCACCTTCGAGATGCCGGGAAGATCGAGGTCGTCGATGTCCAGCGCCGAAAGGCGCGCGACGCTTGCGGTCGAGAGCGGGAATCCATTCACCTCCATCGCGCTGTCCGCCGTGCCCTCGCTGGGCACGCCGCCAGAGGCGGCTTCGGCGGCTTCGGCCGCCAACTGCGCGGTGCGCGCCTCCCGCAGGTACTTGCGGCCGCTCAGTACCGGCGCGATGAGCGCGAGCGCATCGGCCTGGCACTGTCGCGCGGCGAGCACCGCCAGCAGCGCGCCGAGGCGAAAGCCCAGCAGACAGACCCGGGCGACACCGGTCCGCCGCCGCAGCTCCATCACGGCATTCGCGATGTCCCGCGTCCAGGCCTCGATCTGATCCGCGCTGGCCTCGATCTCCTCGGAATCGCCCGTGCCGAGATAGTCGAAGCGAAGCACCGGGACACCGAGCTCGGCGGCCATGCCGGCAAAGGCGCGCATGCTGCGGTGGCCGCAGAGCGCCTCGAACCCGAAAGGCTTGCAGAAGACCAGGCCCCAGCGCGCGTCGATCGCTCCGGGCGGGCGATGCAGCCAGCCGAAGAGCTGGCGGTCGCCGGAAGGAACGTAGAGCGCTTCATCGCCGCCCGCGGCGATTCTGGCGTCCGTTCCTTCGACCGCATTGGCGTTGATGGCTCCCTCCGGGTCAGGCGGGAACGAAGAGCTCGACATACGACCCGATGCGTCCATCGTGCATTTCTACCAGGTCCACGAGCTCCGTCGGCACACTCGCCCCCGTGACGCGGGAATGAATGCTCGCCCGCCAGTGCACCGCGGCGCGCTCACCGTCGATCACCATGGACACGATCTCGTGCCGTGTCAGCCTGAAGGTCTTGACGAGCACGGCGAGCCAGGAGCGGACCTCGTCGGTGCCGCGCGCCGAGAGAGCGATCGGCTTGCCGTCGCTCGAGCCGGAGATCTTGAAGAGCGCGTCGGGGCCGAAGAGCGCGCACAGCCTGTCCAGTGCGCCGGCGGCCCGCGCATCGTATAGCTCCGCGAGCAGCTTCTCGAAGGCAGCGCGCTCGCCTTCGCTGGGTTTGGTTTGCGACATGAGACTCAGTCGAGCAGTGCCCGGATATCCGCGCCCATCTGACGATACGCCTCGGCACCGTACGGAATCACGGCGCCCAGTGCGTAGAACAGGTGGATCATACCGGAGTGGCAGCGGTAACTCGCGCTCACGCCCGCCTTTTCGAGACGGGCCGCATAGTCCGCTCCCTCGTCCCGCAGCGGGTCGCACTCGGCGGTGTGGATGCAGGCGGGCGGCAACCCCTGGAGCCGCGGCGCCCGCAGCGGTGAGATGCGCGGATCGCCGGGATCGGCCTGATCCCCCAGATAGTGGCGCAGATCGTGCTCGAGCGTGTCCCGATCGAGGAAATGGCCCGACCCGAAAGCCTCCCAGGAGGCGGTCTCGGCGCGGTAATCGAGAATGGGACAGAGCAGGAACTGCAGGGCGAGCCGCGGCCTGCCCGCCGCACCGAGCGTCTGTGCCACGACCGCCGCGAGAGTGGCTCCGGCGGAGTCGCCGCAGACGCCAAGACGATTTGCGTCGATGCCGAGCTGCGTCGCATGGTCGGCGACCCAGCGTGTCGCCGCACAGGCGTCCTCGACGGCGGCGGGGAAGCGTGCCTCGGGACCCAGCCGATAGTCCACCGAGACGAGTCTGCAGCCGCTCGCATTGGCAAGGGAGCGGCAGACGCCGTCGTGAGTATCGAGGCTGCCGGCCACGAAGCCGCCGCCATGGAAGTAGATGAGCGCCGGCAGCAGGCCCATGCGCGCGCCCGCCGGCGTGTAGGTCCATATGCGCAGGGTTCCGGCAGGCCCCGGGATCGAGCGCTTCTCGATGCGCGCGACCGCCTCGGGCTCCCCTCCCAGGGACACCAGCCGCTCTATCGAGGCGCGGCGCTCCGCCACCGTGAGCTCGCCGGCGCCGCGCGGCGCGGCCGCCGCCAACCTGTCGAGGAAGCGTCTGACCTGCGGATCGAGCGACACGTGGGAGAAGGTGCTGCGGGGACGAAGCGTCTCTACAGAGCCAGGGCGCGCTTCGCCGAGGCCGGCCAGCGCGAGAGCTCCACGCCGTGGATGCAGAAGAGCGCGACGGTCAGACGATCCATGCCGAAGGCGACACAGCTCGTATGCGCCGCCGCCCCATCCTCGCTCTCGATTCCCCAGGTGAGGCCGAAGTGATCACGATGGTAGTTGAAGCTCATGCAGGCGGTCGGCTTCGCGCCGTCGTAGTAGGGAATCAACAGCTCGAATTTGAGCGACTGCTGGCGTTGGCTCACGGCCATCATCTGGCCGACGCGGCCGAAAAAAGGATCGTTCGCCACATCGAGCTCGCACGGCAACGCGAGCTCGGCCGCGAGCTGCTGCGCCCGGCTCATCCACTGCTCGCGAAAGTCCTGGATCGCCTCAGGCGTGCCGATGCGCACGAATTCGCGCATCCGGAACGACTGCAGGCGATCGAGCGAGAGCGAGGGCTCGCGCCGGAAGCAGTCCGCGGCGACGTCGAAGATCCGCCCCTCGCGCGGCAGCCGGCCGCGCTGCGCGACCAGCGGATAGACGGGATAACAGGCGGCCGGTGACAGTACGAGGTCCGACGGGGCGAGCGAGCTCGTCCAGTCGCCGCCGGTCTCGTGGCTGTCCGCGGCGGCGCGAATCTCCGCCTCGCTGCCGTGCAGCGCGCACACGCAGCCGAGGAGGTTGGGAAAGCTCTTGAGATAACCCGATTTCTCGAGCTGCGCGCGGCTCATCACCGGCGGGAATCGCAGCACCTCGGCGCGCGCGTCACGCTGCCGCGTGACGTACGCCGTCAGGCCCTGCAGCACCTGCTCGTAAAGCCCGGTGCGTGCATATACGCCATCCGCTCCGATACGATGAAAAAGCGCCGACCGGATGGACTCCAACGGCTCGGCAGCGGCGTTCGCGGATTCCGGCAAGGGTGAGCTCATGGATTCGGTGCTCGGCTCAGTCACTCAGTGAAGTCGGGACAGGCGCCATCAGCGAAGTGCTGGCGAGGCTCGAGAGAATGCGGTCGTTGTTGATCATCAGGGGCGAAGAGAGCACGTCACGCAACTGCCGCTCGATGCTGAACTCGCTGTCGCAGCGGTAGCCCGAAAGCCCGCAGACGCGCAGCGCCGTGAGCACGGTCGCCACGGCGAGCTCCGAGACCTCCACTTTGGTCAGGGTGATCTGCGACTGGAAGTCGAGCGCGCCGAGCGCCTTCGGGTCGTCCATCTTGCTTTCGTAGGTGCGCAGCGAGTTGGCGAGGACGCCCCGCAGAGTGCGCAGTTGCGAGAGCACCTGCGTGAGTTGCGGCGCCCCGGGAGGAGCCTGACCGCCCGCGTGACGCGCGGCATGGCGTACGAACGCCTGTGCGCGCGCCGCGGCCCCCGCCGCGATGCCGGCCCAGACGGAGCCCCACAGGAGGTGCGCGAAGGGCACCATGGTCCGCGCGTGAATCCCATCGTAGGGCTCAGGCAGGATCTGGCCCGGCGATCCCGACGCCTTGAGCGTGTAGCCCTCGCTGCACGTGCCCCGCATACCGAGGGTGTTCCAACCCTGCAGGCGCGTGAGTGTGTAGTCTTCCTTGAGGAACGCGATCAACACCTGGTCGGAGGAATCCGCGTCGGCCGCCCGCCGCGCGGTGGTCACGACACCGTCCGCCTGCGAGCCGTAGGAGATGACAGTTGCCTGCCGCTCCAGATGGATGCGCCCGTCGCGATGCTCGACGGCCGCCTCGCTGGAGCGGACATTGCCTCCGCCCTTGCCTTCCGTGGTGGACGATGCCAACAGCAGCTGCTCGGCACAGAGACGCCGCAGCAGGCGCTCGATCGTGTCGCTGCCGCGGCCGTGGCGCACGAGACAGGCGACCTTGACCTGATGCATCGCATAGATCATTGCCGTCGAAGAGCATGCCTGCCCGAGCCTGTAGCAGACGTCGGCAACCGCGCGCACAGAGGCGCCCTCGCCGCCCAGCTCCATGGGCACGAGCAGGCCGAGAAGCCGCTGCGCTTTGATGGCGGCGAAGGATTCCGCAGGAAAACGTGGCGCGGAGTCGACCTCGGCCGCATGGCGCGCGGCGACGGCGGCGGCGGCCGCGGAACGCTCCGCGAGACTCGCCCCGGTCAGGTCCGGCGCAGGCGCGGCGGAAAGGGCGACAGACGAATGGTTCACAATGCGCTCCCCGCTGGGTTCTAATTCTTTCCTGACACTGGTATAGATAGGCCCCCGGCCTGACAACCATTAACGCATAAAATCCCGGCCGGCCGCCAGTACCGCATCACATAACGCACGGAGAGAAATCATGCCGCTCGAACTAGAACACCGCGGCTCGCGCTCCCGCTCCCCCGCCCACTCGCGCGCGGACCTCACGATCGGACTATTGAACAATATGCCCGATCCGGCGCTCGAGGCGACGGAGCTGCAGTTCGGCGCCCTGCTCGGTGCCGCCGCGGGGTCGCGGACCGTACGATTGCGGTTCTCGAGCCTGCCGGAGCTCGCGCGCGGGCCCGTGGCGCGCGCGCGGATCGACTCCAGTTACTGGTCGCTCGATGAGCTGCTCGACGACCGTCCCGATGCGCTGATCGTCACGGGTACGGAGCCGCGCACGCCCGTGCTCGAGGATGAGCCGTACTGGGAGCGGTTGGTGCGGCTCATGGACTGGGCGGAGACGCACACGGCGTCATCCGTCTGGTCGTGTCTCGCCGCCCACGCCGTAGCTCAGGCTCTGCACGGCGTGCGCCGGCGTCGCCTCGCGCAGAAACGCTTCGGTGTATTCGCCCACCACATTCGCCAGGGGCACGCTCTGCTGGAGGGGATGCGCGCGCCCCTCCTCACACCGCACTCGCGCTGGAACGAGTTGCCGCTGGATGCGCTGGAGGCCGCCGGCTTCACCGTCCTCAGCCTCTCGGAGCAGACCGGCGCCGATCTCTTCGTGCGTGCACGGCGCAGCCTCCTCGTGTGCTTCCAGGGACACCCGGAATACGAGCCCGCCACGCTGCTCAAGGAATACCGGCGCGATGTCGGCCGGTACCTGCGCGGCGAGCAGCCGGGGTGGCCCACCCTGCCCCACGACTACTTCAGTCCCGAGGCGGTGCGGCTGATCGAGGCTTTCCGCCGGCGTGCCGAAGCGCAGCGCAACGGCGAGCTGCTGGCCGAATTCCCCATGGCGAGGCTGGCGAGCGCCCTCGAGGCCCGCTGGCAGCCCGGGGCGGTGGCGATTTACCGTAATTGGCTGCGCTACGTCGCGGTTGCGAATGAACGCACGCGCACGGCCGCGGTAGCCGGGGTATGATCGGTTGAGCGGAGGGCGAAGCGCATGAGCATCAGTCAAACGGGCCTAGACCCGATATCACCCCTGACGACGCGCGAGCGGCTGTTGGCCCTCGTACGCAAGGCGATGGGCGCCCCGGGCGCGAGCCGGCCCCTGGCCGTCGATGCACGGCTCGCGGAGCTCGGCATCAGCTCGATCAAGATGATAGGGCTCATGCTCGCCATCGAGGCGGAGTTCAACATCACCATAGCCCAGTCGGAGATCACGCCGGAGAACTTCGCGTCCATCGCCTCCATGGAGGCGATGCTGGAAAGGATCACACCGGCTTCCTGATCGCCGCCGACCGCCGGGTCAGCGCGCAGCCTCGAGGGCTGCGACCAGCTCATCGATATCCGCCAGCGAGATCTCGCCGTGGGTGGCGCAGATCCGTACCACCTCGCGGCCTTCGAGTTTGGCCACGGCCACCCAGGCGCGGCCGGATGCCAGCACTTTGCGCACGATGTCACGCAACGGCGGCGAGCCCGCGGGCGGCAGGACGCAAAGAACGGCCAGCCGTGAGTCGTTGGCGACGCTCCAGCCTCTGGCGACGAGCCGCGCCGCGATGTGCTCGATCACCTGCCCGGCCCGCTCCACGTGCGCGCTGTATCCTTGCCATCCCGCGGCGGCCAGCGACAAAAACAGCCTGAGGCCCATGAAGCGGCGCGACCACTGCACGGTGTTGAGATAAGGGTCGATGGTCGTGGCGCTCGAAGGCATGAACTCGGCGCCCACGCGGAATGCCTCGCTCAGGATCGCCGGATCGCGCGCGATGAACATGCCGCAGCCCATCGTCGTGGCGAGCCACTTGTGGGCATCGATGGTCACGGAGTCGGCGAGCTCGATGCCCGCGAGCTCGCCGCGCAGCCGCTCCGAGCAGAGCGCCGCGCCGCCCCAGGCCGCATCGACGTGATACCAGATGTTGTTTTCGCGCGCGAGCGTGGCGCACGGCTCCAGCGGATCGACCATGCCGGCGCCGGTCGTTCCGGCCGTGGCGGAAATCAACACCGGTACCGTGCCGCGCCGCCGGTCCTCCCGCACCGCATCGGCCAGCGCCCGCACGTCCATGCGGCCGGCGCCGTCGGTGGCGATCAGCCGCAGGTTGGCGCGGCCGATACCCGACTGGTGGGCGATCTTGTGCCACGCGGGCTGGCACTCGCGCGAGGTGTACATCGCCACCGGTCCATCGAACGCGCGCACGCCCTCGTCCGCGAATCGAGGGCTCGCATGCGTCAGCGCACAGACCAGGGCCGTATAGTTGGCCTCCGAGCCGCTGGTCGTGAAGTGCCCCGCCGCGTCCGCCGGCAAGCCGGCACGCCCGGCGAAGGCGCGTATCACGTGCTGCTCGATGGCCACGGGCGCCGGCGAGGACCCGGAGCTCGCGAGCTGCGGATTGAAGGCCCCTGAGATGCGGTCCGCGCATTGCGACGGGAAGTTGGAAGGCGGATTGAACAGGCCGAAATAGCGCGGGTGCGTCATGTGCACCGTACCGTGCTCCAGCCGGCCGATCGCCCAGTCGATCAGCTCCTCGAGCGGCCGCGGTTGCGCGAAGTCGCAGGCGGCGAGCTCGCGGCGCAGCTCCGTCATGTCGATGTCCGGCATGACCGGCCCGCGCAGCACGCGCTCCGCCGCGGCGGCGAGCGCGCGCGTGAGACGGTCCTCGACCCGCTCGCGAGCCGCTTTGTCGGGAAACAGCGCCGCGACCGGCGGCTGCAATTCGTCATGAGAAGTCATGATGTGTTTCTGTAAAGCTAAATTGGCCGACTGGCCAGTCAGTGAGCGGGCAAAGGCCGCTCCTTTGCCCGCGGGGTCGCGAGAGTCACACGGCGCGCTCGCTGAAAGCGCCGCAGGCGACTTTCAGCCAATTGACGCACCGAGCGCCTGATCGAGGTCGGCCAGGATGTCGTCGATGTGCTCGATGCCGATGCTCAGGCGCAGGGTCTCGGGACCAATGCCGGCCAGCCGCTGCTGCTCCGGCGACATCTGTCGATGGGTGCTCGATGCCGGGTGGCAGGCCAGTGACTTGGCGTCGCCGAGATTCACCAGGCGCTTGAAGAGCTTGAGAGCGTCGAAGAATCGCGTCCCGGCATCGTAACCGCCGCGCACCGCGAACGTCAGCAGCGAGCAGGTCTTGCCCCGCAGATACTTCTGCACCAGAGGGTAATAGGGGCTGTCGGGGAACCCGGCATAGCTCACGGAAGCCACCCGCCGATCGGCGCGGAGGAATTCGGCCACGCGCCGCGCATTCTCGACGTGGCGCTCCATGCGCAACGCAACCGTCTCGATGCCTTGCAACAGAAGGAAGGCGCTCAATGGGGAGAGTACCGAGCCCATCGCGCGCTGGAAGACGCTGCGGCACCGTCCGATGTAGGCAGTGGGGCCGTAGTGATCGGTGTAGACGAGCCCATGGTAAGACTCATCGGGCTGCGTCAGCATCGGGAAGCGATCGGCGTGGCGCGTCCACGGGAACTTGCCGCTGTCGATGATGATGCCCCCCATGGTCGTCCCATGGCCGCCGAGGAATTTTGTGAGGGAGTGCACGACGACATCCGCGCCGTAGTCGATCGGCCGGATGAGGATCGGTGTCGGCACGGTGTTATCGACGATCAACGGCACGCCGGCGCGGTGCGCCACCTCCGCCAAGGCCTCGAGGTCGCAGACATTGCCTGCCGGGTTGCCGACCGTCTCGCAGAACACCGCGCGGGTGTTCTCGTCGATGAGGGCGGCGATCGCTTCCGGACGATCGGACTCGGCGAACTTCGCGCGCATGCCGAGCTTCGGCAGGATGTGGCCGAGGAGCGTGTGGGTCGTGCCATAGAGCTGCGGCACGGAAACGATGTTTCTTCCGGCCTCCATCACCGCGAGCACGGAGTAGTGCAGTGCCGCCTGCCCGGAGCTCACGCACAGCGCCGCCATCCCCCCTTCGAGCTGCGCCATGCGCTCCTCGAGCACATCGGTGGTGGGATTGGCGATGCGCGAGTAGCGATAGCCGTCCACCTCCAGGTTGAAGAGCGCCGCGCCGTGCTCGGCGCTGTCGAAGGAGTACGCCACGGTCTGATAGATCGGCACCGCCACCGCCTTGGTGGTCGGATCACCGTCGAAGCCCCCGTGCAGGGCTATGGTCTCGGGTCGCATCGTTGCCTCAAGCCGTGTTACCGGCGTCCACCGTCAGAATGATGCCTGTGATGTTGCGAGCCTTCTCGCCGAGGAGGTACTCGACCGCCGCCGCCACATCGTCCGGCTCCGCCATGCGGCGCAGGGCGCTGCGGCGCGTGATCTGCTCGCGCTCCTTGTCATCGAGAGCATGGGTCATGGCCGTATCCACGAATCCCGGCGCGACGGCATTGACCGTGATGCCGAGCTGGCCGACTTCGCGCGCCAGCGAGCGGGTGAAGCCTTCGAGCGAAGCCTTCGTGGCGGAGTAGGCGGAGAGCGCCTTGTAGCCGCTCGAGGCGACGATGCTCGAGATGTTGACGATACGGCCTTCGCGCTCCGCCATCATGGAGCGCACGGCGTACTTCGTGAGCAGCATGGGCGAGAGAGTATTCAGCCGCACCAGCGCCTCGATGTCCGGATCGCGCATCATGGAGAGGAGCCCCGGCGTGCCGAGCCCCGCGTTGTTGACCAGGCCGTAGAGAGGCCCCACCTCGCGGCGCAGCTCGCTCACCATGGCGCCGATCGCGCCGAGATCGGCGAGGTCGAAGCCGCGGAAGCGCAGCTCGCCCGAGGCGCCCTCGGCCGCCCCGTGCGGCGCGAGAGCCGCGATACGCTCGCTCTGGGCGCGCAGCTCCGGGGTCTCACTGCGCGCGAGCGCGATCACCCGGTAGCCGCACGCGGCCAGCCGCGAGGCGATCGCGAGCCCGAGCCCTCTGCTGCCGCCGGTGACGAGGACGTTACGCACGGGGCCGCACCAGCTTTCCCGAAGCGGACATTTCGAGGGACGGCACAAAGCGGATGACTGCCGGCACCTTGTGCGCAGCCAGGGTCGTGCGGCAGGCTGCGAGAATCTCCTCCCGGATGCGCTCGCCCGCTGCCTGCTCCGGGCTGGTGCCGGCGGCATCCGCCAGCACGACGTCGGCCGCAACGATGGCGCCGGTAATCGGATTGCGTCGTGATCGCACCAGCGACATCCGCACGCGAGGGTGCGAGTTGATCACCGCTTCCACTTCCTCCGGATGGACCTTCAGTCCGCCGACGTTGATGATGCCGCCGCTGCGCCCCACGAAGTAGTAACGGCCGTCGCGCAGCTCCAGTCGGTCGCCCAGATCGACGAAACCCTCGGGGTCCCGCAGCGCGGGAGCGTCCGCGCCCAGATAGGCCGCCGCATTGCCCGGCGACCTGATTCTCAGGGTTCCCTGACTGACGTCGATTTCAACCCCGTTATCGGATTTGCCGACCAGCGTTGCCGGCAGCCCTGCGCGCCCGTCGCGCACCTCGAAGCCGACGCCGGCCTCCGTCGAGGCGTAGGCGTGCGCTACCACTGCCTGCGGAAAGGCTGCCCGCAGCGCATCGAGTATTCCCTGATCGGCGATCTCACCGGAGAGACGGACGTACTGCGGAGAAAACCGCGCCGCCGCGCCGCTCATCAGAGCCTTGCGCCAGTGAGAGGGCGTGCCCGATATGTGCGTCACGCCGGCGGCAGCCGCGCGCGCGAGAAAGTCCGTCGTCGGCTCGCCCGCGCTCGAGAGGACCAGTGAGCCTGCGTGGAGCGCGCGAAGATAGATCTGCAGCCCCCCATAGCGTCGGATGTCGTAGAACGTGCTCCAGACGGGAATCGCGCCCTGCCCCGCGGCCGCCGGCTGTCGAGCGAGGGCGCTGGTGAGGCTCGCCAGGGTGTGCGCCACCAGCTTCGGAGCGCCGGTGGTGCCTGAGGTCAGCAGTACCCACTCGGTCTCACACGATGCGCGTCTCTCGACCCTGCAAGGCTGCGGCGTCGGATCGGCCTCGAGCGCGAAATCCAGCCCCGCCGCGGCAGGCGGCGAGCCGCTCTCCGAGTCGCCCAGCCAGGTGTCCGCCTGGGCACTGCGCGCCACATGCGGCAGATGCTCCGGCGCGAGGTCCGGCGTGCAGACCACCATCCGCTTCGCGACACCATCGAGCTCGAGCAGTGCGATGGCAGCCGTGAGCTGGTCGCGGATCGCAACGATGACCGTGCGTCCGCGCAAGGCAACCAGACGGTCCCCGAGACACGAGGCCTGCGCGAGCGAGGCGAGTGCGACCGCTCGCGCAGGACCGAGCAGCGCGCCGCCCCGCGGCGCGGCGGTCCCGGCCACAGAGTCCCAGAGCGTCATGATCCTCAGGCCGAGGCGCGGGCTTCGTACAGCTTGACGAAATCCCCGAACGTGACGGGGAAGCTCTCCGCCGTATCGAACGGATCGTATCCGAGAGCATCCTCGAGACGCGCCACGATGAGCGCGAAGCTCAGCGAATCGAGCCCGCACTGCAGGAGCTTCAGGTCGTCCGTGAGCGGCGCGAGCTGGCGCTGCTGCTCCCGGGCGACTTCCTGAAAGAGAGTGGTAATGGTGGATCTCACCGCCATGGTGTTGACTGCCTTGGAGTAATTGTCCGTGCCCGGAGGGCACGTCTTATGTTTTACGTGCGTTGCGGGCCGATGGACCCGGCCCACAACCCCTGGACAAAGTGTATACGCAGAGCGTCTGGCACAGTAGCCGCGACGCCCCCTTGCGTGTGTGCCGCGTCACAATGTTGGAACGTGCCCGGAAATCTGCGCGCAGCCCCCCTCGCCGCACGGCGGGGATTGGCCCCGCAGGTGCAGGCAGGCGCCATCTTGTGTCGCGAAAGACAGACGAACAAGAACTTCTTCCAAATCAATGCCCTAGCGTGCTTCGGGGAACCAGGTCTCAGGCCACTCGTCGGCCTCGCCCGACAGACCTATGTCCAATTCACGTGTAGCGTTCCCGTCAAGGTTAATTTTTGCTTGAAAAACATCCACTTATCAATCTGGCACGTCACCTGCACTACTTGGGCGGGCGCTTGGCAGGAGGCCGGGGTCGCATGGGTCATGGCAGCGGCACCAGCGGATCGGTGTCTCGCCGGATGGAAAGTGGAGAAGCGTAACGATGAGGATTCGGGGAGTGGGATTGCCGCGCATCGCGCAAACGGCGCTCGCGGCGTCAGTCTGCGTCGTCCTGGCCGCTTGTGGCGGCTCGGGAAGCCCGGCCAGCAACTCAGAGGTAGGTGGAAACGGCTTCACGGGCTCGGTCGGCTCGGCCGGCGAAACGAAACCCCCGGCAACGGATAAATCGACGACACTCTCCTGGAATGCGCCCACCCGCAACAGCGACGGCAGCCGGATCACCAATCTCGCCGGCTACACCCTCCACTACGGCACCGCCCCGCAGGATTACACCGGCAGCATCGAGATCACCAGCCCGACCGCGACTTCATACGTGGTCAGCAGCAGCAGCTTTCCACGCGGCACATACTATTTCGCCGTCTCGGCCTACAACGCCCAGCAGGTCTCGAGCTCGCTGTCGGGTGAGATCACCGTGACGGTGGACTGATCGTCAGGGCTTTGGCGCCCCGCCAAAGCCCGGCTGTCCGCTGGCACCCGTCCGCGCGTGCGGGCGGTATCCGATCATGATGAACACGCGGTTCTCATCGTATTCGGTGCCGCCGAAGAGCGGGTTGACTACGCCCGAGCCGCGGCGGAACGCGTGGTCATAGCGCGCATAAACCACCACCCAGCGCCCCGCCTGATAGGCGAGACCTGCACTGACGGTCCCGAACTTGTCGGTGAACCCCTGGTTGATGTACTCGTACCGGTCGACCGATCCCGTGAGGTTCGCAAACAGCTGCGGCGTGAGGGACCTTCCCAGGTCGATTGCCACGTCCTCGCGCCGGGCATCGAAGATTCGCTGCAGATCGTGGGTGTCGCGCTCCCAATCCGCCGTCAGCCCGATGGTCGTGCGCAGCCTGACAAAGCGCCAGCCCGCCGAACCGTAGTCGCGCTGATAATTGGCAGTGGTCTGGGAGGACGGTGCGACCAGGATGCCGCCGGCGGTGTTGGCCGTGAGATTGCTGAAGCTGCCGCCTGAATCGGTGTACTCCCGGCCGCCCGAGAAAGTCACGACGGAGAACGGCGACAGCCTGCGGGTCAGCAACAGCCGCACCAGGGGACTGGTCTTCCACGACCCGATGTCGTTCGCCTGCGTCGCCCCGAGCTGCGCGTCGATCGACGTTCTCGCTCCCTCGATCAGGTAGCGGCCATAGGCCTGTCGTCGATCGTAGTTCGTGTTGAGCGTCGTATTGTCGAAGCGCAGCGATTCCGCCTCCGCGACGAGCGAGAGTTTCGAGAGTGGCGAGAGCCTCCGTCCGAGTTCGAACGAGCCGAGGAAGTCATGACCATCGAAGGGGCTTCGCTGGTAGGTGATGCGGGAATAGCCGGCGTCGAGATTCACGAACGTCGCATCGGTCGGGTGCAGCGTCAGCTGCGGTCCCGTCTGGAAGACATTCACCCGCTGCAGGCTCAAGGGGGTGATGGCGGAAAACGGATCCGTCTGCTCCTCGCCGTAGGAGTCGCCGATCGTCCAGTTGAAATGCTCGGGCCAGAGCTTGACGAGCGCCAGCCCGTCGAAACGGCCGAGGACCTGATTGCTGTAAGCGCCTTGGACGTAATAGAGATCCGTGAAGTTGCCGACCGCCGTGGCATCGAGGCGGGATCCGCTGCGCTTCACGCCAAAATCGAGATTTGCAGCCGCGAGGGTCTGCGACTTCGGGTGGGTCGTCGCGAGGTTGACGTTGTCGGTTTCGCCGACTCCCGCGGCAACTCCGTAGCGGGTGAATTCCGCCGGCTCCGGCGCGAGGTCGGCAGCGCTCCGGGGGGGGATCATGGCGCCCGGCAGCAGCGCTCCGGCGCTGCCCACGCCCGGCACCGCCTGTACCGGCGGCACTTCCGCGGTGCCTGGCGGGGGAGCAGCAGTCTGGGCCAGGGCGAGCGCCGGCGCTGCGAGCGCCAGCGCCGCGATCACGGAGCGCGTGATGATGGCGCAGGCCCTAGCGCTCGGGCGCACCGTAACCCGAATACCCATAGTGGGTGTAGTAGTCGTTCCCGTGTGAAGCGTAGGCATCATTGAGCACCAGGCCGTGCAGTTTGGTCTTATCGATCAGGGCGATGGCATCGAGCAGCGCCTGGCGGGAAGTCCGGCCCGCTCGTGTGACGAGGAGCGTCTTCCCCGGAATTTGCTTCAGCGCCCGTGCCTCGCTCGAGGCCAGCAGCGGCGCCGAATCGAACAGGACCAGGCGGCGTGGATGGCGTGCGAGCCGTGCCGCGATCTGGGCCATGCGGGCGCTGCCGATGAGCTCCGCGGCGCCCTCCACCGGCCTGCCGGCCGGCAGGATCTCGAATCCCCTCATGTCGGTGCCGATCACCAGCGAGTCGACATCGACCGTCTCGTCCGCCAGCGCATCGAGCAGTCCCAGCTCGCCCTGCAAGCCGAAGGTCCGGCTGAGGTGACCCTTGGGGACATCGGCATCGACGAGCAGCACCGAGACATCGCGCTCGCGCGCCACACTGAATGCGAGATTGAGCGCCGTGAAGGTCTTCCCCTCCCCCGGCAGCGCGCTCGTCACGAGGACCAGCCGCGATTCCGCCCGCGCATCGCCCGCCACCATCGCCTGCACCAGGGGGCGCTTGATCTCGCGGTAGTAGTCCGCAAACCGCCGCTCCAGGCCCGCCTCGGGCAACTCACCCTGAGCGCGCAGCAGATTGAGGTCGATCGCGATGCGCCGCTGGGCAGGGCTGCCGGTCTCGGGTCCACCCGGTGGCAGTTGCAGCTCCACCGCCACACCGGCGGGCGTGACGGTGGGCACGGTGGACGTGCGCCGTGCCTTGTCGAGGGCGGTTTCGATGATGCTCATGCGCTCACCGTCGGCGCGCCGGGCGTGCCGCCCAGCCTGATACCGAGGTAGCTCAGCACCAGGACGATGACGAAACCGGCGATCAGGCAGACGAGTGCGAACGAGAACCGCCTGAGCTGGCTGCGGCCTACGAGCGCGCCATGCGTCGGAAATGCACAGCCGACGACCGCCACCACCGGAACTCCGGTGAGCTGCCGCAGGGCCATGGGAGAGCCGACGACCGGGCGCAAGTGGTTGAGAGCGTAAGCCAGCGCACCACCGGCCCCCAGCGCCAGGATCAGGACCACGGTGAGGAGCTCCAGCCGCTGCGGCCATACCGGCTCGAAGCTGACTGCGGGCGGCTGCACCAGCTCGAAGCGCACCTGCCCGGCGTTGCCGGCCTGCTCGCCGAGCCGCGCTTGGTCATAGCTCGCCAGCAGCTTCGCGTATTGCGACTTGTTCGTCTCGTAGTCGCGGCTGAGCTGCGCATATTGCGCCTCGAGCTGCGGGGTCTTGTTCAGCAGCTCCTGCAGCTCCTGCGCCTTGCGCTGATGCTCACTGATCTCGGTGGTCAGATCCGCGATGCCGACGTTCGCCTTGTTGAGCGCGAGCTGAATGCTCTGATAGACGGGACTGGCGCTCACGCCGCTGAGCGCCGCCGCATTGGCGTCGCCTCGGCGTAGCGCGGCAAGCTCCTGCGCGCGGCGCCGCTTGAGGGCGGCGAGCTGCGCCTGCGCGGCGATGACGTCCGGATACTTGTCGGTGTACTTGAGGAGCAGCTCGTTGAGATGGGCCTGCACCTGGCCGATCTGTGACAGAGTGTCCCCACTCATCATGACGCCGTGCGGGCCGATGATGCTCGCCGCCGTGGCGGCCGCGGAAAGGGCTGCATCCCCGTGCAGCTCCTTCTGCAGCTCCCGGCGCTGGCTCTGGGCCACGAGCAGCTTGGTCTTCAGATCCTCGATCGTCTGGTTCTCCTTCTGGAGCTGATCGAAGTAGCCGCCGCCCTCCTGCGTCGGCAGGACCCCCAGGTGCTGCGACTTGAAGGCCGCGAGCCGGTCCTCGGAAGCCTCCAGTCGCTTCTGGTAATTGGCGATCTGCGTCTTCAGGAACTGCTGGGCGCGCACCGAGCCCTGCTTGCTGCCGCCCAGCGTCTCGTTGATCAGGGATCGCATCAGCATCTTCACCACCACGAGCGCGCGCTTCTGACTCACGTCCTGGTAAGTGATGCCGTAGGTGGTGCTGCCGGAGCTCGGCTTGCTGTCCGCTCCCTCATCGGGTGTGCGCGCCACCGTGAGATCGATGCGCTTCTGCAATCCATCCAGGACGCCCTGCTCGTCGGCGGGGGAGAGACCGCTCGCCGGTATGATGCCGGCCGCCTTCGCCAGGCGGGTGAGCTGGGGCGTGGCAAGCAGCGCCTGGCGCACGTAGTTCAACTGTACGTTGACGTCCTGGTTGGTCGCGAGGCCCTGCAGATACGGCTTCAGCGCGGTGCGGGTATCGACCAGCACCTCGGCCTGCGCCTCGAAGCGATCCGGCAGAGCGAAGACCGCAAGCCATCCCACGATCGCCACCACCAGCACGCCGAGCAGCGCGATCCAACGATAGCGCCAGGCGCCGCGCACCTCATCGAACAGAGGGTCCAGCTTCGGTGTCATGGAATTAGAATCGGCTCTCCGGCACGACGAGCACGTCACCGGGCTTCAGCGCCAGGTTCTGCGACATGTCGCCATTGTTGACGAGCGCCCCGAGGCGCACCGGCAGATCCTGCTCCGTGCCGCCGACCATGCGGACGATCCGCGCGCGGTTGCCGGCCGCGTATTCCGTCAGCCCGCCGACGGCGAGGACGGCATCCAGCACGGTCATCCCCTGGTGGTAGGCGATCGCCTCAGGCGTCTTGACCTGTCCTATCACCTTGACCTGGCTGAAGAGGCTCGCCGGCTTCGTCACGATGACGTTCACGTGCGGGGAGCGCACGTATTCGGAGAGTTTCACCTCGATGTCGTGGGCGAGCTGGCTCGGGGTCTTGCCGACAGCCACCATATCCTCATCGAGAGGCGTCGAGATCTTGCCATCGGGGCGCACCGGCACGGTGACACTGAGATCGGCGTTCTGCCACACGAAGACCTGCAGCTCGTCGCCGGGACCGATGATGTAGTTGGGAGTCGTCGCGGTCGTCGCAGGGGCCTGAGCGCCCTCATCGCTCGCTGCCGGGGCCGCCGCGCAGCCCGAAAAGCACAAGAGGGTTGCCAGTAAGCCCCCCATCCAAGCCGCGGAGTTCTTCTGCTTCATGTTGAACTTCTATTTCAATGTCGAGTGCCACCCCGCGAGCGGTCACGCCCGAGCCTGAGGTGGGCCAAGGTTTCTGAACGGCGCGCGCAATGCAAAGTTCCCCGGAGCCCCCTCGGCAGCGCAGCCGAATGTGGCCATGCTACCACGCGGGACGGGAGCCTCGCGCCGCGCTTTTGACAGCGCATGGGCGGCGGTCACCGTTCTGACACCATGATGACTCAAGATTTAGTCAAATGGCAGCCCTCCTGCGGAGTGCCTATTTTTTCAGTGGAACTTTGAAAATGTGCGTCATGTCTCAAACTCCCGACAGTCGCGCGCCGTGTCCTGCCGCGTCTCAGGCAGTTGACTTTCAGGTATGATACGCGCCCTGAGTAGGGAAGCCTGCGCGCTCGTGGCGTAAAACGAACAACCGCGGCGCCGAAGAGCGCCCGGAAAGACTCCAGAGAGCCGAAACCGCAGCCAGCACGCCCTGGCCGGTGACAGCCGGTCCGGGTGCCGGAGAAAGGCACGAGAGTTGCACGTCAACGCGTCAGCGTGAACGTATCGGTAGGTCGGCCATTGTCGTCATCATCGGGAGACAGTGCCGGTGACCGGAACGTGACGCGGCGACTTCCCTGCCGGGGGCGCGAGCGCCCTGGATGAAGTAACGACAACACGAATGGTTGTGACGGTCGCGGGCGGCCGCAAGGTGAAGGGCATCATGTCGACGGTTTCGGAATCGTTCGCACACCGCAGGGTACGGCTTGGAAACGTCGAGCCGGCATTGGTGGCGCTGCTGAAGAAGCTCGACCCCATCATCGTCGTTCTCTCTCTCTTCTGCTGCGAGGTCGCCTATGGGGACCGGCTGTCGCCCGCGTTCGGGGCGCTGGCGCTCCTGATATTCATCGTCTCCAGCCAGCTCTTCGGGCGCATCGGCGAAGCCGAGGAGCCGACCTTCGTGCAATGGGACTTCCGCAAGAGCTACACCCGCGTGCTGCTGCAGTGGGGCTCGGTCATCGGCCTGCTGCTGCTGGCGGGTTTCGCCTTCGACGTCCCGGATGAATTCAAGCGCAATGTCTTCCTCACCTGGTTCGTCGTCACCCCGGTCGCCCTGACGGGCACCCACGCGCTGCGCCACCGGGTCCGCTGGCTCGCCGCCTACGGTAACGCCGCGCCGCGTTACATCATCATCGGCGTGAACGAGGTCGGCGTCGAGCTGGCCCGTCGTCTCCCGCAGACAGGCTTCCTGGGCTATTTCGATTTCCGCAGCGTCGACCGGGTGGCGAAGGTCCTCGACCTCGACAAGCTGATCGGACACTGCAACGATGTTGCCAACTACGTGCGCAAGCACAACGTGAAGGTGGTCTACATCGCCCTGCCGCTCGCCAACGTGCCGCGCATGAGCGAGCTGGTCAACGCCCTGCGCGATACGACAGCCTCCGTCTACTTCGTGCCGGACGCGTTCGCCTTCGATCTGATCCAGGGCCGGCTCGTGGAGATCAACGGGATGCCGGCCCTCTCGGTCTGCGAGACGCCGCTCCACGGCATGCCGGCGGTGTGCAAGCGGGCGATGGACGTGGGCCTCTCGGGCCTCGGGCTGCTCGCGCTCTCCCCTCTCCTGCTCCTCATCGGCGCAGCCGTGCGCCTGACCTCCCGCGGCCCGGCGTTCTTCCGGCAGCGGCGGTATGGACTGGATGGCGAGGAGATACTGGTCTACAAATTCCGCTCCATGCGAGTGTGCGAGGATGGCGCCGAGGTGACGCAGGCGCGCAAAGGCGATTCGCGGGTGACCCGGGTCGGCGCGTTCCTGCGCAAGACCTCGCTCGATGAGCTGCCACAGCTTCTCAATGTCCTTCAGGGTAAGATGAGCCTGGTGGGGCCGCGGCCGCATGCCGTCGTCCACAACGAGCTGTACCGCAAGCTGATCAATGGCTACATGATCCGCCACAAGGTCAGGCCAGGCATCACGGGGCTGGCCCAGATCAACGGCCTCAGGGGTGAGACCGAGACTTTGGAGAAGATGTCGGAGCGCGTACGCTACGACCTCGAGTACCTGCGCCACTGGTCGCCCTGGCTCGACATCAAGATCCTCCTGAAGACCATAGGGGTGGTCCTGCGGGACCGCCGCAACGCCTATTAACGCAAAGAAAGCATGGCTGCGGGCGCTCGAGCGCACCGCCGCCATCGACCGCAATCCGCACCGGACCCTGGCCACCGTCATCGAGGAGCTCGCCGCGCGCTTCGAGACCGCGCCGGCGCTCATCTCGCCCGAGGCCTCCCTGAGCTACCGCGCCCTTGCGCAGCGGGCCAATCGCTATGCCCGCTGGGCGCTGGCCCAGGGGCTCGAACCCGGCGACGTCGTGTGCCTGCTCATGGAGAACTGTCCGGACTACATGGCCGCCTGGCTCGGCCTGATTCGCGCCGGAGTCACGGTAGCTCTCCTCAACACCCACCTCAACGGCGAGCCGCTGCTGCACTCGATCCGGATCGTCTCGCCGCGCGCACTGATCGCCGGAGCCGGCTTCGCCCAGCGCCTGCTCGCCGGCCCGGCCGCGATCGCGCCTGACGTCGCCTGTTGGGCCCATGGCGACGGCGCGACACCCCTGCCCCGCGTCGATGAGGCGCTGTCGAACTTCGGCGCGGACCCTCTGGCCGATGCCGAGCGCACGGCGCCCTCACTCGCGGACCGGGCGCTTTACATCTATACCTCCGGCACAACCGGCCTGCCAAAGGCGGCCGTCGTCAGCCATCACCGGCTGATGCAGTGGAGCCACTGGTTCGCCGGACTGATGGACATCACGCCCACCGACCGGCTGTATGACTGTCTGCCCATGTATCACAGCGTGGGCGGAGTGGTCGCCACGGGCGCGGCCCTCGTGGGAGGCGGCGCGGTCGTCATACGGGAGCGATTCTCCGCCAGCCGGTTCTGGGAGGACGTCCGGGCCGAGGGCTGTACGATCTTCCAGTATATCGGCGAGCTCTGCCGGTACCTGGTGAACAGCCCGGCGGGCACCGAGGAGCAGTCCGCCGGCCATTCCTTGCGGCTGGCCTGTGGCAACGGCCTGCGCGCGGACGTCTGGGAGGCCTTCCAGAGCCGGTTCCGGATTCCACAGGTTCTCGAGTATTACGCCGCCACCGAAGGCACCTTTTCTCTTTACAACTGCGAGGGGCGGGTCGGCTCGATCGGTCGGATTCCGCCCTTTCTCTCTCACCGCTACCCGGTGGCCCTGGTGCAGTCGAATCCCGCAACCGGGATGCCCGTCCGCGACCCTGAGGGGCGCTGCGTCCCCTGCCGGCCCGGCGAGCCGGGCGAGGCCATCGGCCGGATCGCCGCCGGCGGCGGCAGCGGCGGGACACGGTTCGAAGGCTATGCCGACGCCGAGGCGAGCAGCCGCAAAGTCCTGCGCGATGTGTTCGCGCGCGGCGACGCGTGGTACCGCACCGGCGACCTCATGAGCCGCGACGAGCAGGGGTTCTATTACTTCGTCGATCGGATCGGCGACACGTTCCGCTGGAAGGGTGAGAACGTCTCGACCACGGAGGTTGCCTCGGCACTCGCCGGGTGCCGCGGTGTTCTCGACGTCGCGGTGTACGGGGTCACCGTGCCGGGCACCGAGGGCCGGGCGGGAATGGCCGCGCTGGTCGTCGGCCCGGAATTCGACCTCGCCGTCCTGCGGCGCGAGCTGGACGCAAAACTGCCGGAGTATGCCCGCCCCGTATTTCTGCGGATCGTGCCCACTCTCGAAGTCACCGGCACCTTCAAGCTGCGCAAACAGGAGCTCGCCGCGCAGGGCTACGATCCCGAGCGAACGGGCGATCCCCTCTATTTCCATGCCGCGCGACGCGAGCGCTATGAGGCGCTGGATGCGCCGCTTCACCGGCGAATCACGCAGGGACTGGAGAAGCTGTAGCCGAAAATTCGCCGACACTCGTGGCGCGAAAGTGGCATAATGTCGTCGTTTCACGACAGGCCACCAAGAACAAATCCGGCTCCCGGAGCCATCATGAGCTACAAGAAAAGAGAGGTGGAAGCTCAATTGAGCCATCCACCCGCGAATGCGATCCGACCCACTCCCTTCCCAGGCAACTCCGCCCAGCGCATGATCCCGCGAAGATCTTCCGGCTGGGATCCGTATGAAGTCTGGCGAACCCGTGTCAAGGCACCCCGCGATCCTCTCGATGAGGTGCTCGGTCTGGATAAGGTCGGATAACCATCGGAGGTGTCCGGATGAGCGATGATCGGGAGGGTCACGCTCGCCGGTTTCGCAGCGCGCTCGGCGCATTCGCCACCGGGGTCACCATCGTGACCACCCGGGACAGGGATGGTCACGACATCGGGCTCACGGCCAACAGCTTCAACTCGGTGTCCCTCGACCCGCCGATGGTTCTCTGGAGTCTCGCGAAGAACGCCCGCAGTCTGCCGGCGTTTCTGGCGGCGTCCCATTTCGCCGTCCATGTACTCGCGGCCGATCAGGAGGACCTGTCGCTGCGGTTTGCGACGCGGGGCTCGGAGAAGTTCGCCGGCCTGGACCTCGAGCGCGGTCCCGAGCAGGTACCGCTGCTGCGCGGTTGCTCGGCCAGATTCCAGTGCCGCACCGCATTCCGCCACGAAGGCGGCGATCACGTCATCTTCGTGGGCGCGGTGGAGGCATTCGATCACTCCGACTGCCCGCCGCTGGTCTTTCATGGCGGTCGGTATGCGCTTACGGTGCAGAAGGAGGCGGTGCCGCCCGCACCCCAGGATGGCGCGGAGCCCGACAGCAGCTTCAGCCAGGATTTTCTCATCTATCTCCTCGGACGCGCGCAATTCCAACTCTTCCTGTCGTTGCGGCGGGATCTCGAGCAGCACGGGCTGAGTGAGGTACAGTGGTTCGTGCTCAGCATCCTCGGTGTATCCGATGACCGCACTGTCGCGGAGCTCGACCGCCTGCTCTGGTACACCGGCCACCGCGTCACCTACGAGCTCGTTGCCAGCCTCACGGCGGCCGGCTTCGCCGACCTGCGGGGCAGCTACGATCCCCAGGCGCGGGTGACCCTGACCGACGTGGGCCGCCGCGCCGTCATCGAGCTGGTCGCGGCCGCCAAAGCGTCTGAAGATCATGCGGAGCGCAACCTCGGAACCGCCGAGGTACGCATCCTCAAGCGGGCGTTACGGACCATCATCCGTGAAACCGATCCCGGCGCGCCTCCGCTTCTCCTGCCAACCTATCCCGAGTGATCCCGCCAGTGCCCCTGCCGTCCCGTTCCGCCGAATTCCAACAGCAGCTCGCGACGCTGGAGACCATCGCACGCGAGGTCGCCGCTCCCAACGCCGCCGACGTCGATGCGCGCTCGCGCTTTCCCAAGGAGACACTCGACGCTCTCGCCGCCGCCCGCCTTCTCGCCGCACCGATCCCCATGGAGCTGGGCGGACTCGGCAGCGGGGTCGTCGAGCTCGCCGAGCTCTGCTCGACACTCGGCAAAGCGTGCGGCTCGAGCGCCATGGTGCTCGCCATGCACTACACGCAGGTGGCCTGCCTCGTGCGGCACGCCGCCGATGCGGAATTCTTCCGCGAGTACCTGCGACAGCTCGCCGCGCGGCAGTGCCTCCTCGCGTCCATGACCTCGGAAAACGGCACCTTCGGCGAAATGCGCACCAGCCTCTGCGCCGTGCGACGGGAAGGCGGCCGGTTCTCACTGGAGAAGGACGCCACCACCGGCTCCTATTGCGCTCAGGCGGACGGCATTCTCGTGACGGCGCGCCGGGCCCCCGATGCGGCCGGGACCGATCAGGTGCTGGTGCTGGTCAATCGCGGCGACCGGCAGCTCACCCAGACCGGGACCTGGGACGCCCTCGGCATGCGCGGCACGTGCAGCCCGGGCTTCCGCCTGGAGGCGCAGGCTCCCGAGGAGCAGATCATCCCGCTGCCCTTCGCCGACGTCGCCGCCCAGACCATGGTCCCCTACTCACACGTTCTCTGGTCGAGCCTCTGGTGGGGAATCGCGGCGGATGCCGTGGCGCGCGCAGCCGACCTGGTCCGCGGCAGCGCACGCCGTCATCCCGGTACCGTGCCGGCGAACGCGGCCGCGCTCGCCCAGGTGGCGGCGGAACTGCAGGCGATGCGCAACAACTGGCGCGCCGTCGCGGCCGAGCTCGATGAGCTCGAAGCGCGCGGCCCGGAGGGACGCAGGCAACTCAACTCCATCGGCTGGTCGCTGAAGATGAATCACCTCAAGATCGGCGCGTCCGAGGCAGCCCCGCGCATCGTGCACCAGGCGCTGCAGGTCGCAGGCATATTGGGATACAAGAACGACACGCCGCACAGCGTGGGCCGGCACTATCGCGACGTCCTGTCCGCATCGCTCATGGTCTCCAACGCCCGCATCGCATCGAAGAATGCCTCGATGCTGCTCGTCTTCAAGGAGAGCTGACCGCGGTCAGCGAGCGCCCTTGCCGAGGAAGACGACCTCCGCCGTCTGCAGGAGAATCGCCAGGTCGAAGAGGAGCGTTCTGTTCTTGATGTAGAAGAGATCGTACTGCAGCTTCTCGAGCGTATCCTGTTCCGATGAGCCGTACGGGTAGCAGAGCTGGGCCCATCCGGTGATACCCGGCTTCACCGAGTGTCGCTCCAGGTAGTACGGAATGCGCTCCGCGAGTTGAGTCACGAACTGCGGTCTTTCCGGCCGGGGACCCACGAGGCTCATGTGGCCGGCGAGCACGTTCAGGATCTGGGGCAGCTCGTCGATGCGCACTTTGCGGATGAAGGACCCGACGCGCGTGACCCGAGGGTCGCGCTTCTGTGCCCAGAGGGCCCGACCGTCCTGCTCCGCGTCGGTGCGCATGCTGCGGAACTTGAGCACGTTGAATATCCGTCCGCCCAGGCCCACGCGCGGCTGTCTGTAGAAGACCGGCGCCCGCCACCCCTCCTCGAGCTTGATCGCCAGCGCCGTGGCAATCATGAACGGCAGAGCCACCGGCACGACGAGCAATGACCCGGCCAGGTCGACCAGCCGCAGGACGAGCCGCTGGAACGGATCGCGCCTGAATCCCTCGCCGAAAATCATCCAGCTGGGGTTGAGGACGTCGATCCGCACACGGCCGGTCTCCCGCTCCAGGAAAGTCAGCACTTCGGTCACTTCGATGCCGGCGAGCCGGCATTGCAGCAGCTCCCGGACCGGGAAATCCCGCCGTCTGTCATCCATGGCGACCACGACCTCCGCCACGCCGAGGCGCTGGCACAGGTGCACCAGACTGCCCTGCGTGTCGATGATCTTGTCGATGCCGACCGCCCGCTCATCGCGATGCGCGGGAAGGAAACCGACGACGAAGAAGCCACGGCGGTCCGCCCGGCGGCGAAGACCGGCTATGGCGGCCGCGGTCGCTCCGGCGCCGTAAACCAGCACGCGGCGCTTGAAGATGTTCTCGTCCACCACGTGAGCGAAGACGAGGCGCGAGACCACCACTCCGAAGAGCCCGCCGATGGCGGCGAGCCCGGCCACTCCGCGGCCGATCCAGAGGGCCGGAATCATGTAGAACAGCGTCCCGGTGAGGGCGAATCCGGCAAGAAGGGCGATCGCCACCCGGATGACCATTCCGGCGAACCTCGCCCGCTGGCGCGCGCTGTAGAGACCGAAGGCCAGCAGGCAGAGGACCATGATCGTGCTGAAGACCAGCGCCCGCGGCCAGACCGCCCCGTGAAGCTCCTTGATGTCCGGAAGAGCGCCGAGCTCGACATGGAACCGCGCCATCACCGCCGCATAGACGGAACCGAAGAAAACCACGGCCTCGGTCGCCGTGAGCACCGCTATGGAGAGATAGACGTGTTGTCCGAGAAGTCGAATGCGCATCGCTTTGAGCGGTGTTCTGGGTTGTCGTTGCAGCCGCTTCGGCCGTCCAGCGCGGCCGCCGCTGTTTGCTTATTCCTTCTACTATTCTATCGCACGCGGTGCTGCGATCTCCCGGCCGTGTTGTGAGGCCGGTCACAGCGCCGTATCAAGAACCGACGCGAGTTCTCAATTGTCGGTCATCGGTATTCGTCGTAGGCCACATATGTCTTTCGTTCCGATGGCAGCAGAGGAGACCAGCCGTTGAGCACGAGCCCGACGGGAACACCTTCGTGCACTCGCGCGACCGCCTCGTGCGCCATATCCTGCAGAGTCGTTCCCGCCCGCACGACCAGCAGCACCTGACCGGCCAGGTCCGTCATCACCGCCGTGTCGTTCGACATCAGGATGGGCGGCGTGTCGATGATCACGAAGCCATCGCCCATGGCCGATCGCAGCGACTCGAAGAGCGGGCCGACGCGCGCCGAGGAAAAGAGGTCGGTCCCGTGCGCGGCCGGATCTCCCGCCGGCAGCACATAGAGGCGCGGAACGCCGGTGGTGAAGCTGTGATCGCGGAAGCTCGCGGACTTGCCCGACAGCAGATCCGTCAGCCCTGGCTTCTGCTGCAGCCCACAGGCCGTGCTGATCGTACGCCTGACGGTGTCCGCATCGATCAGGAGCACATCGCGCACGCCCTCGCGCGCGATGCTGAGGGCCAGGTTGACCGCGGTGAAGGACTTGCCATCGCCGGGCATCGCACTCGTGACCAGCACCACCGGACCCACTACCCTCTCGCTGGGCCCGACCTTTTCCCGGCTGGCGGAGATGACCTGGCGGCGGATGCCGCGATACTCCTCGCGCACCCTCTGCACGTATTCGTTGGAGGGATAAAGCCCTCCTGCGCACAGCTTCTCGAGCGTGCACTCCGGAACCGAGAGGTCCGCCCGCCAGTGCACCGGCGCCGGGGTGCGGGCCTCGGCCGCCGCTTCGCGGGCGGCGTTCGGGTGAGCAGGCGTTCCGCGCGGCTCTTCTCGCGGGGGCGCGCTTTTCCGCAGGCGCTCGATGGCCGACTGTACGATGCTCATCCCGCTCCCCTCATGATCAGGTGCTGCAGGAATCGGGATGCCGAGAATTCAAACAGGGAAAGGACCATCACGCCGGCGAACAACAGCGCGACAGCCGATCCGTAGGCGAGCGACCCGCGCGTACGGGCCGCGAGCTCCGCGGTCGAGTATGCCTGGCTCACCCTGCCGATCACCGGGAGCTTCAGCGCCGAGCCGAGCGCGGACTTGGTGTAGAAAACCGGATGCGTCTGCGCCCTGAGAATCGCCACAATCGCGCCGGCCATGAGGGCTACGAACAGCACGGCGAGGACCAGCAGCCGCTTATTGGGCTTGTAGGGACGAAGTGGAATCCGCGGCGGCTCGAGGACCTTGAACCTCAGCTCTTCGCTGCGATCCGCCTCATTGGAGATGCGCGCGGCCTCGAGCCGCTGCAGCAGCGCGTCGTATTCCGCCTTGTTGACACCGTAGTCGCGCGTCAGGCGCGCCAGCTCGGCCTCGATCTGCGGACCGACCGTCACTGTCTTCTGCAGCTGGGCGATCTGGTCGTCGATCTGCTTCGCCTGGGCCTGCAAGGTGGTGATCTGCAGGTCGGCGCTGTTGAGGGTGAGCTGTAGATTCTGGACCACGGGATCGGCCGCCGCGAGCGAGTTGGCGGACATCATGGCGTCGGTGGTCTTGATGTTCCCGAAGCGCGTCCGTCGCTCCGTCTGCAGCCGCGTGATGAGCGCTTTCTCGGAAACCACCGACGGGTATCTGTCGGTGTAGGTCTCGAGCAGCGTGTTGAGCTTCGCCCGCTCCCTGCCGATGCGGGCATCGAGCGCCTCGGCCGCCGAAATCTCGCCGTCGGTCGGCATCGCGCGGCCCGAGCCGGCCGGCCTATCGGTCGCGATCTTGTTCCTGAGCTCATCGCGCCGCTCGACCGCCACGGCGAGGTCCATGCGCAGCTTGTCGCGCTGCGCGAGCGCCGACTGCAGCCGGCCGAAGTAGTCGGCGCCGGAATTCGGCATCAGGTCGATGTTGCGCTTCTTGAAATCCGCGAGCTTCTGCTCCGACTGCGACAGGCGCTGTTCATAGGTGGCGACCTGTTGCGAGAGGAAGGCCTCCGCGTCACGCGCATCGGTGCGCGTCGCGCCGACCGAATTGGCGACGAAGGTCTCGAGCAGCGCCTTCACCACGGCCTGCGCCATCGCCGGTTTGGGATCGTCGTAGGAAATGGTGTACAGACCCGTCGATCCATCGCCATGGATCTGCACGGACTGATACAGCTTGAGCAGAAGCTTATCCGCTTCGACCGCGCCGGTCGCACGCGCATAAAGCCCCGTCTCCTGCGCCACCCGTACCAGAGTCGGCCGTGCCAGCAGGGCCTCCCGTACCACATCGCTGCTGTCGTCGGTGCTGTCCGTGACGGCGAGGCCCTTCAGGAGTGGGCGCAATACCGACCGGCTGTCGACGTAGATCTCCGCCTGCGACTCATACTTGCCCGGGGCGAGCAGCACCGCCGCGGTCCCGAGGGCGCAGACGACGGTGGCCACGAGAAGCGCGCTCCAGCGAAATCGCCAGGCGGACATCAGGACGTTCAGGAGGGCTTCGACTTGCTCTTTCATACGCCGGGCCGCCGGGACTGCCGCTCTTCGTGGGTCGCCTTCCGAGAGTGCCTGCCCCCTTCTGGCATGTCTGCAAAATTCCTGTTATTCAATGGTTTCTGTTCTTTACTTAACGGATCCAGACAGAACCGCCCCATGTCTCTATCGTACGACAATTTTGCACTCAATCCCATGGGTAACAGCGGAATCTGAGGGCGCGTTGGCACTTTTTTCCTTGACCACTTGGGCGCCGCCGGAACGCCAGCGGCGCCTGACCGCGTCGAGATTCCGCTTCCGCCGTACTTCGCTCCGGCCGCGCTCCCCGGCCTCTCGACCGGCCGCCCGCTGGGGCATATCCTGACATGGTTGTAGGGGCGTCTCTGGCGGCCCGATCACCCTGTGACGCAGTCGACTTCGTCGCCACGTCCAGACGTCGGTAACCACAGACATATTGCCAAAGCGCGAGCTCTGCTCTAGCGTGCGACTCGTTGAGCAAACCCGTCGAAAGGCGGGGACGCAAAGCCTCCGGTCTAACGGCTTCGGCCCATGACAGCGGGGTTGCCGGCGTAAGGTGCGCGCCGTCACAACCTGACCTGTCAACTCTCCGGCCGTCTCCGAGAAGACTTGATGGCAACGTTCCGCTGCCGTCGAGGCGATTGCGGCCTTCCACCTAGGGAGCGACTGAAAATGAAAACCGAGCGTACCAACACTGGCCTGGCGATTCCGCTGGTGTTGGCGTTGGCCATGATCACTGTTGTGTTATCCGCCTGCGGCGGCAGCTCGACGCCCGGCGCATCGTCCGCCCTGCAGTCGTCGGGCGGTACCGGTTCCGGCACCGGCTCCGGCGGCGGGACGGGCTCCGGCGGTGGCACGGGCTCAGGCGGTGGCACCGGCTCAGGCGGCGGGACGACCACCCCCGCGCCCGCGCCTCCGACGATCTCCGGGACTCCCGGTACGAGCGCGCACGCCGGACAGTCCTATTCCTTCACGCCGTCGACCACCGACCCCAGTGGCGGCACGCTGACCTTCTCGATCACCAACAAGCCCTCGTGGGCGACGTTCAGCAGCACGACCGGCTCCCTAACCGGCACGCCCTCCAACGCCGACGCCGGCACGGACTCGAACATCGGCATATCCGTCAGCGATGGCTCGCAGAGCGCTTCCCTCTCCACCTTCTCCATCACCGTCGCCTCGGCACTGGTCGCCGTCGACGGGGCGCCGCTGGTGCTCTACACCGACGTGGCCTCGGGGCCCAACTCCGGGGGGGAGAACAACGAAGGCGCGTATCTTTCGATCTTCGGCACGAATTTCGGCAACACCGGGCTCGGCAGCACCGTCAAGGTGTACATCGGCGGGACCGAGGTCAACAGCTACCGTTATCTAGGACCGTCGCGCGGGCGATCGGATGTGCAGCAGATCACGGTGCAGGTCGGCAGCCTCGGCAATCCCACGGCGGGGACGGCGCTGCCCATCAAAGTCGTCGTCAATGGCGTGGCGTCCAACACGGATCAGACCTTCACGGTCAATCCGGGGCGGATGCTCTTCGTCAGCCAGAGCGGCAATGACTCCACCGCCGTGGCCGGCGACATCACCCACCCTTACCGCCACGTGCAAAACGGCAGCTCGGGCGCCTTTGACGTCGCCAAGCCGGGTGACACCATCGTGATGCGCGGCACGGCGCTCTCGGCCGGAGCGGCGCTCACCAGCGATCCGACGTCCGCAGCCTCCGCCTGGACCGATGTATCCGGCGGGTATTTCGTGCGCTTTATCAACAGGAACGGCAGCGCCCCTACCGGCGCGTCGGGCACCGGCCCGATCGCCCTGATCGCCTACCCGGACGAGGACGTCTACATCTATGAGTCCTACGCGAGCGGCGCCACCGGCGGCATCAGCGGCGTCGACACCCACCAGTACACGGGCGGGAAGTACGTCACGGTCGCGGACCTGCGGGTGGAGGCCGGCGGCGAGGGCGGCCCGATCGATGTGCAGACGGCAGGCCTGAACTGGCGCGTGGTCAACAACGAGGTGACCGCGGTCACCGGCAGCAGCGACACGCACAATCTGGAGGCCGGCATCGTCGGCAGCGGCACCAACTCGTACTGGGTCGGCAACCACGTGCACGACATCAACAGCGCCTCGCCGCAGGAGATGCACGGCATCTACGTCGACGGCCAGGGCTCGTACGAGGTCGCCTACAACTGGATCCAGAACGTCACCGACGGCACCGGTTTCCAGGTCTACGTCGACGACGGCTACGCCGGAACGACCAACAGCGTCTCCTTCCATCACAACATGATCTCCAACGTCAACAAGTACGGCATCAACATCGCCGACGGCTCGGCCAGCGGATTCGTCTACTACGACAACGTCGTGTCCGGCGCCGGCTGGGGCTGCCTGCGCTTCAATACGAACACGCTCAGCGGCGCGAAGATCTACAATAATACCTTCCAGAACTGCGCCACCAGATCCGGCTACGGCGTGGTGAACAACGACTGGAACTTTCCCGCCAACGCCCTGGACATGGAAAACAACATTTTCTATGCCAACACCGGCGGTTCCTACTCCGGCGGCAGCGTCGGCATGAGCAAGGGTGACGGCACCATCACCAACAATCTCTTCTTCAACGGCTCGGCCGGCGATGACAACTGGGACTCGCACCCG
Organism: Steroidobacteraceae bacterium; assembly: GCA_036278795.1. GTDB lineage: Bacteria > Pseudomonadota > Gammaproteobacteria > Steroidobacterales > Steroidobacteraceae > 13-2-20CM-66-19. Next base: position 162,834 of record DASUKK010000023.1, read on the forward strand.
GTGACCGCAAATCCTCTCTTCGTCAGTCTCAGCCTCAGTCCGCCCGACCTGCACCTGCAGACGGGCAGCCCCGCGATCGGCGCCGGCTCCACCGCCGTCGCTTCCGTCGTGACGACCGATTACGACCTGAAGCCGCGCTCGTCGACCTCGATCGACATCGGCGCATACACGCACTGAGCGCCGCCGGGCGCCAACCCCACCCCGTCGCGACGTCAGGACCCTGGCGTCGCGACGGCGCGACAGTTTCTCCGTCGCGCGACGCCGACAGAATCTCCGCTTCGATCCCAACACGTCACAAATGGGAGACATGTAGGCGTTTTCGCACATTGTTTTACATACCGGCCGCTGTGTATGGTGCGTCCACTTGCTTGTTGGTTTTGTTCAAGGGGTCGTCGCATGCATCATACTCACACACGTGAAGCCAGAGGCTTCGCGCTATTGCTGGCACCTGCCGTGCTCGCTCTCAGCCTCTTCTCATCCGCGAGCGCTCACGCAGCGACGACCGGCAGCGATGGGCTGACGATCGGCGGTACGCCCGCCGCGTACGTCCAGATCGGCCATCCGTACAGCTTTCAACCCAGCATCTCGAATCCCAGCGGGCGCCGGGTGACGTTCTCCATCGTCAATCATCCCGGCTGGAGCACGTTCAACAGATACACCGGCCTGCTGAGCGGGACCAAGTACCGCACGACCGGCACCTACTACAATATCCGGATCAGCGCGACCGACGGCCGATCGACGGTCTCACTGCCGGCATTCACGATTCATGTCGTCTCCTACCCGGTGAGCGGCTCGGGTGGCGGCACCACCACCCCGACCGTCACGATCAGCGGGACGCCCGCGACCTCCGTCCAGGCTGGACAGGCGTATAAATTCCAGCCGACCGCGAAGGATTCCGCCGGCGCGGCACTGTCCTTCAGCGTGCAGAACAAGCCTTCCTGGGCGAGCTTCAGCATAGCCACGGGCGCCCTGTCCGGGACCCCGACGTCCTCCAACGCCGGCATGTATTCGAATATCGTCATCAGCGCCGGTGACGGCACCGCGCACGCCGCCCTGCCGGCATTCTCGATTGGCGTCACGGCTCCCAGCACCCCCACCAGCTCACCGCCGACGATATCGGGCAGTCCATCGACCAGCGTGACGGCGGGGCAGAGCTACTCGTTCACCCCGACGACCACCAATCCCAGTGGCGGTACGCTGACTTTCTCGATCAGCAACATGCCCCCGTGGGCGACCTTCAAGGCCTCTACCGGGCAGTTGAGCGGCACCCCGAGCGCCGCGAACGTCGGTACCTACGCCAATATCGTCATCTCCGTCAGCAATGGGACTCAGAAGGCCTCTCTGGCGGCGTTCACGATCAACGTCGCCGCCGCCTCCTCGACGCCCGCGGCCGGCGCACCGCAGGTGCTTTACACGGATGTGGCCTCGGGACCGAACTCCGGAGGTGAGAACGACGAGGGCGCCTATCTCTCGATCTTCGGCAAGAACTTCGGCAGCAGCGGCCTGGGCAGCACCGTCAAGGTCTACATCGGCGGGACTGAAGTCAACAGTTACCGTTACCTCGGCCCCTCGCGCGGGCGATCGGATGTCCAGCAGATCACCGTGCAGATCGGCAGCCTCGGCAATCCTGCGGCGGGGACGGCCCTGCCCGTGAAGGTCGTCGTCAATGGCGTGGCGTCGAATACCAATCAGACCTTCACGGTCAATCCGGGCCGAATGCTCTTCGTCAGCCGGAGCGGCAATGACTCCACCGCGATACCGGGCGACATCGCCCATCCCTATCGACACGTGCAGAACGGCAGCTCGGGCGCCTTCGACGTCGCCAAGCCCGGTGACACGATCGTGATGCGTGGCACAGCCTTGGGCAGTGCCGCTCTCACGAGCGATCCGACCTCGGCGGGATCGGCATGGACCGACGCCTACAACGGCTACTTCGTGCGCTTCATCAACAAAAACGGGACGGCCGCGACCGGTGCCTCGGGAAGCGGCCCGATCGCCCTGATCGCCTACCCGGACGAGGACGTGTACATTTATGAGTCGTACGCGAGTGGCGCCACCGGCGGAATCAGTGGCGTGGACACCCACCAGTACACCGGCGGGAAGTACGTCACGGTCGCGGACCTGCGAGTCGAGGCCGGCGGACAGGGCGGCCCGATCGATGTGCAGACGGCAGGCCTGAACTGGCGCGTGGTCAACAACGAGGTGACCGCGGTTACGGGCAGCAGCGACTCGCACAACCTCGAGGCCGGCATCGTCGGCAGCGGCACGAACTCATTCTGGGTCGGCAACCATGTGCACGACATCAACAGCGCCTCACCGCAGGAGATGCACGGCATCTACATCGACGGCCAGGGCTCGTACGAGGTCGCCTACAACTGGATCCAGAACGTCACCGACGGCAGCGGCTTCCAGGTCTACATCGATGATGGCTATGCCGATACGACCAACAATGTCTCCTTCCATCACAACATGATCACCAACGTCAACAAGTACGGCATCAACATCGCCGATGGCTCCGCCAGCGGATTCGTCTACTACGACAACGTGGTGTCCGGTGCCGGCTGGGGCTGCCTACGCTTCAATACGACCACGCTCAGCGGCGCGAAGATCTACAACAACACCTTCGCCAACTGCAGCAGCAGGTCGGGATACGGCGTGGTCAACAACGACTGGAATTTCTCCAGCAGCGCCCTTGACATGGAAAACAACATTCTCTACGCCAACAGCGGCGGGTCCTACTCCGGCGGCAGCGTCGGCATGAGCAAGGGTCATGGCACGATCACCAACAATCTTTTCTTCAACGGCTCGGCCGGGGACGACACCTGGGACTCTCACCCTGTGACCGGCAACCCGCTGTTCATCAGCCTCAGCACGCCGAACCTGCATCTGCAGAGTGGCAGCGCGGCGATCGGCGCGGGATCCACCGCCGTCTCCTCGGTCGTGACCACCGACTATGACCTGAAGCCCCGCTCGTCGGCCTCGATCGATATCGGCGCGTACACGCACTGACGCTCGGCACGAGAGGCGGCCCCCACGGAGGGGGCCGCCCTCTCGAGGATACCGAGGACGCTCTCAGGGTCGGTTCAGCCGGGCACGACCCGCCTGATCCACGACTTCACCAGCCGGAACTCCGATTCCGTGAAGATGCCGAAAAGGTATCCCGCCACGAAATATCCCACGGAGAACACCAGTCCGGCGACGGCCAGGGAAGGCAATCCGCTCGCCGTCATCCCGGAAATCCACAAGGCGGGGATCGCGCCCACAGTGGCGGCCAGCGCCGTTCTGCCGAGGGCCGACATGGGCAGCAGCCGGGTCGGACCGGCATGGAGCAGGCGCATCGTCACGATGAAATAGACGGCTGAAGTGACGTAGGACGAGCACACGAGCGCGGTCGCCGGTCCCAGGATGCCCATGATCCGCAGCAGAATGAAGCTGAGGATCACGTTGCTCGCGACACCGCTGGCCGCGGCGTAGAAGTTGAGCCGCGTGCGTCCGAAAACCTGCGGCACGACACTGAGCACCAGGGCGTGCAGTGGCAGCAGCAGCAGATAGATGCGAAAGACATGCACGCTCGGCTCGTACCGGGCGGTGAAGAGGATGATGATGAAGCGTCTGGCGAAGAACTGCAGGAATACGAAGCATGGAACCACGATCAGCGCCAGCTTGCGCACGGAGTCGCGCCAGATTCTCACGACCTCGTCCATCCTGCCTTCACTCACGAGCGAAGGCAGCGAGGCGCGCAGCACGTTCAGCACGGATGCCTGGAACACGCTGTCGAGCGGGATTTCGAGCGCGCCCACGCTATAGATCGCGTACATCGCGGGTGTGAACACGACCGCGACGATTGCGCGATCCAGCATTCCCCCGAGCACCCCTACTCCCATCATCGCGCAAAGAGGCAGGCTGTAAGCGAATTGCTCGCGTGGGAACCACTCACGCCGCGAGGCGCTCAGCATCGAGTCCTTGCCTCGTGTCAGCCAGAACGTGCGGCCCACCAGGCGAAGCGCCGCATATACCACGAACATGATCACGATCGCACGCAGTCCATAGCCGAGCGAGAGGAGGATCACCAGCGCCGCGACGCGGAACACCGTCTCGCCCAGCTCCACGCTCATCGCCGGCACATACCGGTTCTGGCTGATCAGCACGTGCGTGAAATGCTCGCCCGCGATGTACATCCCGATGTACAGCGCGTAAGGGGGCAGCAGCTGCGCCAGTGCGGGGTCGTTCATCTTCGCCGACATGACCGGCGACGCGAGAGCCACGACCAGGGCGGTCACGGCACCAGCGGCCAGCAGCATGACTGCGGTCTGGGCAATCAGCGTCGCCCTGCCGGCGGGCCGATCCGAGCGGTGGTGATAGAAGTAGTAGACGGAGGTCGGCAGCCCCAGAACCATCAGGTTCGTGCAGAAAGTTGCCACCAGGGACAGCTGCTGATAAGTGCCGTAATCGTATTGGCTCAGGAACCTGACGAGCACCATCGGCAGCACGAAGCCGACGGCGTACTTGAACACGTTGCCGATGATCAGGACTACCGCTTTATCGGAGAGGGACGCCAAGTATCAGCTCTCTGTCGGGGTTCGAATGTTCGAGCACGCCGGCGCCCGGGCCAGGCGGCACGAAGCCGCCCGCCAACGGGCGCGGGCCGCCGCGCAGAATAGCGCGTCACTGGGCCCGTCGCTTGGCGGCGACCCGCCATGAGACACGTCTGTGATACATTCCGCATCATCGGCGGCAGGCCTGCGGCCGCCGCGACTGCCGACGCAAAAGAACGCCTCAGCCATTACCGGCGCCGCCCCGGTCACTCATGCGCGTCACGAAACTGCAACATTTGCACGCTCTTCTCGCGGCCTCGATCATCGCCTTCGGCGTCGCCGGGTGCGCCGCCGCGCAGGCGCAGGCGCAGGCCGCCACCCGGGCGGCGCCGGTCGTCTTGTATACGGACATCGTCTCCGGCCCGAATTCCGGGGGCGAGAACGACCAGGGCGCATACCTCTCGATCTTCGGCCGGAACTTCGGCCGCGCCGGACTCGGCACGGCAGTCAAGGTCTACATCGGCGGTGCCGAGGTCGCCAGCTATCGCTATCTCGGACCCTCCAGAGGGCTCCCGGACATCGGGCAGATCAGCGTCCAGATCGGCAGGGTGGGCAACCCGCGAGCGGGAATCCCGCTGCCGATCAAGGTGACCGTCGACGGAGTCGCCTCCAATACCGATCAGACATTCACAGTCAACCCCGGACGCATACTCTTCATCGACAACGTCCACGGAAGTGACAGCCGCGGCAGGGCGGGAGACATCCATCGGCCCTTCCGGCACGTGCAGACGCCGGATCTCTCCTGGGGCGCCTGGGGCGAGGCGAGGCCCGGAGACATCATGGTGATGCGCGGAACGGGCCGACCCTGGACGGACGTCGGTTTCGAGCACTATTTCATGCGTTACCGCGATAAGTCGGGCACCGCTCCCACCGGCCACAAAGGGACCGGCCCGATCGTCCTCATGGGTTACCCGGGAGAAGACGTGTACATCCGGGGCACGCTCGCCGGCGGCATGAGCGGCGGCTGCATCTCGGCGATCAACGGCCTGACGTTCCAGGGCATCGGCCAATGGGCGGTCATCGCCGACCTGCGCATCGACTGCGAAGGCTATGACGGGCCGATCAGCGAGGAGATCCACGGCAATCATTGGCGCGTCATCAACAACGATCTGGCGGCTTCGACGGCGCCGACGAGCGGCCCGAACGTGCCGCGCATGGCGGGCATCACCGGCAACGGGTACGACTCCGTCTGGCTGGGCAATCACATCCACGACATCCAGGGAAGCCCGCAGGAGTCACACGGCATCTACGTCGATGGAGACGGCACGTTTGACATCGGCTACAACCTCATCGAGGACATACGGAGCGGGAACGGCTTCCAGACCTACTCCAACGGAGACAACGGCTCCGACACGATCAGCCACATCCGCTTCCACCACAACATCATCCGCAGAGTCTCCAAGCACGGCATCAACATCGCGGACGGCTCCAAGGACGGCTTCGTGATATACGACAACGTCGTATCCGACACGGCGTGCTCGGGAATCCGCTTCAACACCAGGGATCTGAGCGGAGCGCAGATCTACGACAATGACTTCTCCAACACCGATACCAGCCACAACGAGCATTGCGCCGCGGTGTCGAACGACTGGAACCTGCCGCCGCACGCGGTGACATTGCGCGACAACACCTTCCGGGCCGCCGCGGGGACGGCATACCTCGCCGGCGAGGTGGGGTTCGGCGACTCGATGGTGGATGCCAGCGGCAACCGCTTCTCCGGCGGCTCCGGTCCGGTCCTCGGGAAGCCGGCTGCGGCGGCTAGCCCGCCCGCGGCTTCCAGGTGACGACGGTATCGCCCCGGGCGAATCGCAGCGCTGCGATGCCGAAGGCGACGTTGCTGACCAGGAAGTAAGTCGGCAATGCCGTCAGGCTGCGCAGGGAGCCGGGCAACGCGCCGCTGAGCCCGGCGAGCGCGAGCGAATAGAATACGATCTGGCACACGAGCAGCGCGGCGAACGCGGGGCTGTGTCCCGCGAGGATGGCGTTCAGGGCAAGCGCCAGCGCGAGGAACGCGAAGCTGGCATAGCGCAGGATCTTGTGCGACGCGATGCAGAAGGCGGACAGGGGCCTGCGGAAGAAATTCAGCGCCTCGCGCACATAGGCCAGCCCGTTCAAGGCGCGCAGCGCCACCCGCACCCGCATGCGGAACTCCGAGGCCATCTCGGTGTTGGCCAGCTCGTGCGATTGCGCCCGCTCGTCGAAGACCACGCGATACCCCGCGGCGATCACCCGCAGGGGCAGCACGAAGTCCGTGATCTGGTCATTCGGCACATCACGATAGAGCTCGCGGCGCATGGCATCGACGCCGCCATTGACTCCGATCACCGAGCCTGCGCGGCTCTCGACCCGACGCAGCCAGTTCTCGTAGCGCATGTAGGCGCCGCTCCCTCGCCCGCTGATCTCTCCCGAGTGCCGGTACTCGAGATTTCCGGTCACGTAGCCGACCTCGGGGTCGGCAAAATTCTCCACCAGGCGGCGCACTGCATCGGACGCGAACGTGGAGTTCGCGTCGCTGAAAACAATGATCTCCCCCCTGGCCTGAGCCACCGCCTCATTGAGTGCCGCGGCTTTACCCTGCCGCTGCTGTCGCCGCAACAGCTTCACGCCGCGGCCGCAGTAGCGCGTCACGATTGCGTCGGTGCCATCATCCGAGGCGTCGGAAACGACAGTGATCTCCATACGTTCCGCCGGGTAATCCTGACCGAGCTTGTTCTCGATGGTCGCCGCGATACATTCCGCTTCGTTGTAAGCCGGAATGAGGATGCTGACCGACGGAGTGATGCCGGCGCGGCGCACGGGCCGAGGTCGCAGCGCCGCGATCGCGCCAAGAACGAGCGGATATCCCAGGATCGGATAGATGGCTGCCAGAATCGATGCCAGCAGACCGTATTCGAGCAACGTATTCGTCACGAGACCTCTCCGGACGCGGTCGCGGCTCGGGCAAGGCCCGCCAGCGACAGGCGTACTTCGCCGGCGCCCTCCAGCAGCCATTCTCCACGATCTCGCTCGCCGAGCACCGTAGCGCCCGTCACACTCGCCAGAGACGCCCCGGGGGAGAGGTGCAGGCCGACTCGAGTGATGCCGCCCGCGGGCGGCATCCGCAGGATGGCGCGATGAGCGCTCACCTCGAGAGCACAGAACGGGCCGGTCACCTTCTGGAGCCCGGCATAGCGCAGGCCGACCTGCGTTGCCTCACTCGGCTCCGGGATGGCGAGCAGCAGATTCTCAGGGGTGCAGACGCGGGTCTCGTGCGGCCGGTTGGCCCAGTAGAGCGAGGTCACCGGCGGCGCGACGTCCCAGTCGAGGAACTGCGCCGGGTCGCCGCTCGCGCCCTGCTCGGCGGCCCGGACCAGATTGAACGCCTGCCGTGCCGTGACGTAGTGCAGGCGGAAGCGCCGGCCGTCGTTGTATTGCTCCGCCAGCGCCGCATGCATCCGTCTGGCGCGCTCTCCGAACAGCGCGTCGAAGTCCCGCTCCACCGCGCCATGGGTATGCAGCTTGATGAACAGCCACTCCGGACGGCCGCGCACGTGGACGTTGCAATCGATCCAACTTCGGATCCTGTCCGGGTCTCCCCAGTTGGCGCTCGTCAGGCTCGCGTTTTCCACTCGCGGACGCAGGCCGCCGCGCAAGCTGATCCCGAGCGGTCCCTGAATCAGCATCAGTCCGGGCGTCCCCGCCCGGCCGACGCGGGCGTCGTCACCCCAATCGTGGGATTTCGCGCGGTCTGCTCTTCCCGCGGCGTAATATATCGAGTTGATCTTTCGCGTCTGACACTCGTTGGCCGACGGCATGGTGAGATCCGCCCAGCAACCCAGCTCCTGCAGCAGCGAAAGCTCGTCGTTGACGCCGCAGAATCGGCCGTGCGCGGAGTTGTCGAGCGCCCAGTCGCCATGGATGAAGCCGAAGCGGCGGCCCGGGGGCGAGCCGGTCTGCAGCAGGAGTCCGGCGCGGTGATAGCGCGCGAGCACCTCCCGCAGGCTGCTGCGCAGAGTCGCGGCGGTATCGCCCTCGTGATGATAGTGCAGCTCCACCTCGCCGAGTCCTTCGAAGGCCATGCGCGCGAGCGCGGCGAGATGCTCCTCGCCATGATGAGGTGGATAGAACCAGGTGTGCAACGGACGCAGCCCGTAAAGCCGCAGGCAGTCCGCCTGCAGCTCGTGGAAGCCGGCCCGCCACGCCCGCATGCGGGCCGCCGGCTGTCCCGCCTCCTGAATGCCGTGCCGCGGCTCGAAATGATCGCAGACGAGGAAGATCAAATGCGTCAGGTTGCGCTTGCGGAAGGCGCGTCCCCGCCGGCGAAGCGATGCCTCGGACAGATAGGTCGGCACCCAGTGTCTCAGCCCGCGATCGCGCATCAGTAGGCCCCCTCCTTCGATCGAGTCGGACCCGGCGACGGATGCGCGGCCAGGGCCTCGAGGATTTTTGCGGCGTTGCGTTCCCAGGTGTGGCTCGCGAGCACGCGCCGGCGCCCGGCCTCCGCCAGTCTCGCCCGCAACGGCTCATCCGTGGCGAGAGCGATGATGCGCTCTGCCATCGCCGGCGCGTCGCCGGGGGCAATGAGCAGGCCCGTCTCGCCGTCGCGCATGACTTCCAGCACCGGCGCGACTCGCGGCGCAATGACCGCCTTGCCCATCGCCCAGTATTCGAACACTTTCATCGGCGAGCCGTAGGCGTTCGAATCGAGCAGCAAGCCGATATCCATCGCCGCCAGGAACTCGGGTATCGCCGCATGCGGTTGCCGCCCGACGAACACCGCCGCCTGCCGTGCGCCACGCCGCTCGAGCTCCGCTTCGAGCCCGGCACGCCCCTCGCCGTCGCCGACGAAGAGGAAACCGACATCACGCCGCGCCGCGGCCACCCGCTCGATCACTTCGGCGAAGCCCTGCACGCCCTGCCAGCGGTTCATGGTACCCACGAAGCCGGCGACCACCGCAGGCAGCCCGAGCCGTCGGCGCCACGGCGAGCTGCGCCACTTCTCGGGGTCGAAGTCGGCGGGGTCGATCGCGTTGTGCGACACCGTGATGCGCTCCGGCCGAACACCCTCCTCCTCCAGCATCGTCCGCTGTACCTCGGTTACCGTTATGACCGCGTGGGCCCGCCGCACGGCGAGACGCTCCGTGAAACGCGCCAGCCGCGCAAATCTCAGTCCGTAGTACTTCCGCCACGCCTGCGCGTAGAGGGTATTCACCTCGAGGATGAGGGGCAGACCGAAGATCCGCGCCGCCACGAGCCCGGCGATGTTATAGAGCGCATAGCGCTCGTAGATGAAGTCATAGCGCGCCCGGGCCAGCGCGCGCATGAGCTGCGCGACCGATACGGCATTGAACGCCACCTGCGCCAGCTCCACCACGAATCTCGGCGCCACTCCTTTCAGGCGTCCGAGGAGCGAGCGGCGGCCGCCCTCGCATGTCGCGGCCGTGCGAATCGGCGCCGGACCTATGATATCGACCTCGTGCCCGAGCAGCCGCAGGGCGGACACGATGGCGGCGATGTGCACCGATTCCGGCTCTTCGCCCTGTGTCCGGTGGTGATAGAGGATGCGCATGATGGTACCGCGGCGGCCTTACTGCAGGCTCACGAAGCTGCGTCCGGCCGCCTGCCACAGAGGCAACATCTGCTCCACGGCCGCGACGGTGTGAGGATTGGTGTCGTGGAAGAGCGCGATGTCCCGCGGCTCGAGGCCGCGCTCCCGGATACGCATCAACAGGGCGGACGAGCCGTCCTGCAGGTAGTCGCTGTAGGTCTTGCTCCAGTGGACGACACGGTAATTCCACTGCTTGAGACGCACGAGTGATCGCGCGTCGACGCGCCCACGCGGCGGACGGATGAGCCTGGTGTCGATGCCCGTCAACTGCCGCAACACCTCCTTGCAGTCCGTCAGCTCCCGCGCCAGCTCGTTCCGGCTCAAGCTCGGCAACTCCCGGTGCGAGAACGTGTGCGAGGCGACGCAGTGCCCCTCTTGCGCGATGCGCCGCACCAGCTCCGGCGCCCGCAAGGCATATTCTCCCACCAGGAAGAAGCTCGCCTTGATGCGATGCCGCCCTAAGATCTCCAGGATCTGGGGCGTGTGCAGCGGATCCGGACCGTCATCGAAGGTGAGCGCGCAATCCGTCCCCGACGGCAGGCGCCAGATGAAGGCGCCGGGCATGAGGCAGCGCTGCAGCACGTTCTTGCCGATCCGGCTCAACGAGCCCACGACGCAGCCTCCCGATGGACCGTCAGGACCCCTTGCAGCGCTGCGATGTTGCGGCGCGCCAGATTGTCCCACGTGTACTCGGCCACTCCCGCCGCAATCTGCTGCGCGTCCCAGGATTTCTCGAGTGCCATCTGCAGACCGGTGGCGAGCTGCGCCGCATCGCCGGACTCGACCAGGAATCCATTGCGGCCGTCCGTGACGATCTCCGGTATGCCGCCGACGCGGCTCGCCACGACCGGCCGGCCGCTCGCCAGCGCCTCAATGACGACATTCGGCGTACCCTCATTGCGACTGGGCAGACAGAAGGCGCTCGCCGCGTCGAGCCAGAGCGAGAGGTCCCGCTGGGAAATCTCGCCGAGGAAGCGGACTCTCTCCGGCTCCACGCCGGCCGCGGCCTGCGCTTGCAGCGCACCGCGCTCCGGGCCGTCTCCTGCGATCACCAGCCGATCGGTCGCGCGCAGCCGGCCGCTCGCCTCGAGGATCTGCCACGCCTGCAGCAACACCTGCACGGCCTTGATGGCAACGAGTTGGCCCGCGAAGACCACCACACGCCCGCTCGGATCGAGCGCCAGCGAGCGCCGCGCCGCCTGCGGGTCGCGCACCGCAAAGACGCGCGGATCGACGCCGGCGCATGGAATATGGACGATCCTGGCCGGCGCCTGGGCGGTTCGCGAAGAGGGTACGGCCGTGAGATCCTCGATCCGCCGTTGCATCGCCTTGCTCACCGCGATCACAACTCCCGCGCGACGCAAGGCCCACTGTAGCTGCGGACGCACCCAGCGCCTTTCCGCATACACGTTGATGTCGCTGCCGTGGGCAGTCACAGCGAAGGGTAAATCGAGCAACGCCGCGGCCAGCGCCACACCCACCGCATCGGGATAGGCACAATGCGCGTGCAGCAGGTCGATGCGTCGCCTTCTCGCGAGCGCGCGCAGAGTGTGGAAGGTCCCGGCAAAGTAGTTGAACCCGGTGGCCGTGGCGCACTTCGGGATCACGAGAAAGCGCGGATGCGCGATCTGCCGGTCCTCCTCCGCCACCTGCCGGGGAATGGACCGCAGATTGCGCCAGCGGGCGACGCTCGTCATGGGCGGAGCGTAGGGAACCGGCGAGACGATGCTGAGCTCCGCATATCGGGCCAGCGCCGTGGCCAGATTGCGCACGAAGACCGCCCGCAGTGGCTCAGCGGTGTTCGGGTAGAACGTCGACACGAGCGCGATATGCAGGCGTGCCGTCACTTTCTCACCGCTATCACGTAGGAGTGGGATCGTGCCCGCTCGCCGAATGCCGCGGCGCACACGCGCGAGAGTCGCTGCACGAGACGAAAGCCGCCGCTGCCGGGCAGGAACTGCCGCATGTGAAAGCGCGGCGCCCGCCAGGCGAGCTTGAGGAGCCCCTTCTCGAGCGCCACCAGCGGCCAAAGATCCAGACAGCTCGTGGCGATGATGTCGAATCGCGGCCGCACGAGATCACACAGCTCCCGATGGCCCATGTACGGCGGCTCGCCGATCATCGATGACACCAGCAACATGCCGCCCGGCCGCAACGCCGCGCAGAACACATCGAGCGCTGCCAGCCGATCCTCTCGCGGCAGGTAATACAACACCTCGAGGCAGCACAGGAGATCCACGGGCCGCTCGAGATACCGCGGCAGATCCCGCAGCGGCGCCGCATGCAGCTCGAGATCCGGGTGTCTGGCGCGTGCGCGCTCGATCGCCGTCGGCGACATGTCGAGGCCGAGCACGCGGCGGGTGCCGCTCGGGGGAAGTGCCCCGCGCACGAGGTCGGTGAAATCACCGGTCGCGCAGCCCACATCGGCCATGGTCTCGACCTGCTGCCCACGCTCGGCTGCGCAGCGCAGCAGCTCGGAAAGCATTCTGCCGTAGCGGAAGAGCTGTGTCGGCCGCCAGTCGAGCCCCCAGGGATCGGAGGCAGACCGCCGGTATGCGGTCTCGAACCATTCGGCCGTGCCGTAGCTGGACATGATGTGTCGGTCTGCTCCGCGCAGGACTCAGCGGAGCCGGTAGATCGCGGGCCGCCCGGTGGCGGCCATCGGCGGCGTGGCCGCCTCCGCCGCCGCGGGCGCCGCATGGGTCGCCCGGCTCGCGAGGGCGGAAGTGGCGATGGCGATCACCACCAGAAAGTAAAAGCTCCAGTCGTATACCTTGGCATCGAGCGTCGCGCGGAAGAGGATGCAGCCGAGAGTCACGAATCCCGCCACCTGTGTCTCCGCGAGGCCATCACCGGTCGCCGCGGAGAGTCGCGCGCGCCACAAGGGCTTCAGTGACCCGAGCAGCATGAGGCAGAACGCGAGCGTCCCGAGGATTCCCGTATCCGCGGCCACCTCGAGGTAGGTGTTATGGGCAACCTTGCCGCGATTGTCGTGGCTGATGGGAGCGTAATAGCGCGCGTATTCGCGGAATCGCCTGCTGCCGACGCCGAGTATGGGATGCGCTTCGAACACCGCGCGAGCCGCGCGCCAGAGCTCGTAGCGTGAGTCTTTCGAGTCCGCCAGCGTATATTGGCCGGCCTGATCGGCCTCCCGCGCCGCGAACTGATGGATCGAGACCCCTGTGCCGATGACGGCCAGGGCGGCGAGCGCCACGACTCGCCGGCCGCCGCGCATCGTGACCCACAGGAGCAATGCCGCCTCGAGCACCAGCGCGAGAATTCCTCCCCTGGAGAGCGAGAGCAGCACGCCGACGACACCCCCGATGAGCACGGCGATCAGGAAAGCCCGCTGCCACCAGCGCCGATAGAGCCGCAGGTAGAGGTAGGCGAACGGCATCACCATCACGACGATGAACGAATAGTCGTTCTGGTTCTGGTACATGCCGTATGCGCCGGCGCGGCCTTCGACGATGGTGGATGCATGTACCGCGACCGCGACGATGGCGTAGAAGATGACGAACGCCGATCCCACGATCGTTCCCCAGACGTATTGTCGCAGGGCCTGCACATCCTTCAGCATGAAGAGCGAGATGGCCACGAAGATGGCGTAGACATCCCAGAACTGCAGCTCATTCACCATGCTCATGATGCCGCTGTAAAAAACCGAGATCACGTTCACGGCTACGAACGCACCCAGCCACCACAGCGCCGGCTGTTTGAAGTAGGTCGCGACCAGGGCGGGGTCCGGTTTCGCCCCTTTGCGCAGCAACAGCAAGCCCGACAACAGCGACGCCAGGAGCATAGGCTTCGCCGTGGCGATGAACGGCCAGAGGTCGCCGGGCTGCAGGTAGTTGAGCAAGGGATAGAGGAATACCATGTCCCGCCGGCGCGCTAGGCTGCCGCCTCCCCTGCCATCTCGCCACGCTTGTCCCGCCAGAGCCGGCGATACAGCTCCGCGTAACGGCCGAGCATCGCCTCGATACTGAAAGTGCCGCGGACCCGTGCCGCGCCCGCGCCGCCCACGGCGCGTCGCAACTCCCGACTGGCGATGAGACGCTGCAGCTGCGCCGCCGCTGCTGCCGTATCTCCCGAGGGGAACAGGAGGCCGCTGCGCTCGCTCTCGATGATTTCCCGATTGCCGCCCACGTCACTCGCGACCGCGGCAACGCCCGTCGCCATCGCTTCGAGCAGTGTGTTGGACATGCCCTCGCTCAGCGAGGGCAGGACGAATATATCGAGGGTGCGCAACAGATCCGGAACGTCGTCGCGATGGCCCGCGAACTCCACCCTGTCGCGAATACGCAGGTCATCCGCCAACCTCTCGAGCGCACCACGTTCCGGCCCTTCGCCGACCAGGATGAGCTGGCATGCGTCCGGCGGCAGGCGCGCGAAGGCATTGAGCAGCAGGGTGTAGTTCTTGACCGGGACCAGACGTCCAACGCTGCCGATGCGCAGGCGCTCGCCTGAGGCGCTGCCCTGACAGGGCGCATCGAGGGGCCGGAAGGAGCCGGTGTCGACGCCGTTGTAAAGGACCTCCATGCGGCTGCCATCGATGCCCAGTTCTCGCACCAGGTCGGCGCGCAGTTGTGTGGAGACGGCAAACGCTGCATCGACGCCCCGCATCAGCAGCCTCTGGACCATGGCCCTCAAAGGCTGCTCGGGGAAAGTCCTGCCATGCTCGCTGTGCACTACGACCGGTATGCGGGCGAGGCGCGCCGCGAGGTAACCATAGAAGAACGGTTCCGCATTGCGGGTATGGACGATGTCCACACGCGCCTTGCGCAGCAGTTTCGCGAGGCGCAGCGGCAGTACCGGGTCGTTGCCAGGCCTCAGGCCCATGACCGATACCGGGACGTCCGGACGCAGCCGGGCGGCAAACTCGCCCGAGCGCTGCAGGCAGCAGACCGAGGAGCGGAATTCTGCGGGGCTCAGGCCATTGACCACATTGACGACGCCGTTCTCCAGGCCTCCCGGCTCGAGACTCAATACGAGGTGACAGACATGGACGGGAGGCATCTTGGCTCGGATCGGGCGATCCCGGGTCGCCGTTCTACCCCGGGGCGAAGACCCCTGGATCTTGGTTCGGCGCGGCGACCCACAACCCCCGATTTTAGTCTAATGGGCTCGCCGCAGCGAGCGGGTGATGGTCATCACATCTTCTCGGGCCGGGCGGTCCGCGGCAAAGATGCGAACAACGCCGCTCCGTTCGCCCGCAGGAAATCGGCAAGCACGGCGTGCGCCGCGTCACAGGAAGCATTACAGGGGGTTTTCAGCGCAAAGAGAGCCGAATAGGGTCTGCCGGCGATCGCGTGCGCGCCGTACCAGAGTTGCGAGAGCAGCGGCTCACCGAACAGGTGACCGCCTATATCGATGACCGACCAGACCAGCGAGCGTCCGCCACGCGCATCGCGAGCGATGACCTCGCTGTGGGGAACACCCCCGTCACGGCCGAGACCGATGGCCTCGATTTCCAGGCCGTGATCCCCGAGGAGCGAGTTCTCCCCGTTGAGAAGCTGCGCGCCCTGAGTTTGCCTCGCGAAGCCAATGGCCACGACCTCCACGCTGTGACCGTCCGCGCTCCGGTAGAGAGCCCGCTGCTCGGCATGCGCGCCGACGAATGTCGGTTGCCAGAACGGGTCCGCGAAGCCGGTGCGAGCGCGCCAGGGCGTGCTCCCCGGCGGCAGCTCGAGCACCGCGGGACCTGCGTGGACCTCGGTCGCGAAGAGGCTGACGTACACGAGCGCCGGAACGGCGAGCAAGGCGATGGTGACCATGCCGTATTGCCATACAGCATGCTCGCTACGCGCGCTCGCCCGCTCGACAGGGCCCGCAGTGCGGGCGCCGTTGGCGGATGCATCGACCTCGCCGATACCCCATCGGCCGGCAGCCCAGACGAAAAACAGCAAGGCACATGCGAAGACGACCCAACCGAGCGCGACGTGTCCCCGCGTCGCGAGCGCGCTGCGCATGTGCGTGAGATAGCCGATGGCGAGTATGAGCAGCACACGCACCCAGTTGCTGAGGATCGCCAGCAACATCATCCCGCCGAGGAGGCCGGCGCGGCGGCGCAGGGGCGCATGCTCGAGCTCGCCGTGCAGCGCCGCCAGTGCGAGCCCGACGGCGAGAAAATCGGCACCGCTGCAGGCACGCTCGATCGTGAATGTCACGCCTCCCGGCATGGAGACGGTCACTCCCGAGACGGTCAGCGGTAGCCCGGCGAGCGGGCCGATGACCGCCATGGCGTGTGCCGTGAAGTGCTGCAGCGGGGGCCGCAGCAGATCCCACCCGGGAACGGCGAAGTAGAGGAATCCGATGGCGAAGGCCGCCGTGCGCGCGGCTTGCCAGCCGAAGACACACAGCACCCCCAGCCAGAGGATCGGCGGCAGGAAGAAAAGCTGCAGGGTCGGAATGCCGGCGCGCCAACAGATCAGACTCGCCGCGGCGCACGCGATGAGCGGCAGGCAAGCCCAGGGCGTCGGCCCGATGGGAATCTGCTCGAAGCGTCCCCGGGCGCGAAACAACAGGAACACCGAAAGGCACGCGATCAGTATGCCGACCCGCGAGTTGAGGTCCTCGTGCAGGCAGAACCGGCCGAGGCCCACCGTGTCGGGCCAGTAGAGCGCCGCCACCAGCAGCAGTACCAACCCGACCTTCGTTGCATTGCGCGACATCCGCGGATCATATTCGCGCGCGGCCCGTTGAACGCGCCACGTGGACCAACTGTGACGCCCTTCACGTCGATGGATTTGACAGTCCCGACAGCAGCTTGCGGGCGGCCCCGGCTCCTTCCCGCGAATACCGGTGCGAAGCGGATTTCCCGCTTTTTCAGCCGCCGAGACCCCGGCGCGACGAACTCCGCCGCGGCGAGTGATACGCAGTTCGCGTCGAATTTCTTTACAGAGCGTCACATCGGCTATGGCGCAGCCGCCTCATATCTCCAATTCCGGCAGTGACTTGCGTGTGTGGCCCGGTCTTTGCATCTATGATTTGCAACCACTAGACAAACGTGGGGGGAACCGTGAACAGGATTATGTTGAGTTTGTTGGCGACTGCTTTGATAGCCATCGGCGCACCGGCGGCGCAGGCCATGACTCCTTGCACCTGGATACCGTCCATGTGCCCGGCGCAGACCGACCCCGGCTCGGGCGGGGGCAACTCCGTTCCGGAGCCCGGCACCCTCGGGTTGCTGGCCCTGGGCGCAGCCGCCTCGATCGGTATGCTCCGCCGCAAGAAGAAGTAACGAGGTCCGATCACAGCGGGCCGGCGTCGAGAGCCGCCGGAAGCCGCTCCCCCACGTTCGGCGAAAGACCACCGGGGCTCACGCCTCGGTGGTCTTTTTCGTCACCCGCCTGTTGTAGGATCGTCAGCTCTTCGGCTGGATCTGCCTGTTGTCATAACCTCGAAATACCACGCGTCCCGGATCACCCACGACGAACGCGCGCGCAGGTATGGCCTTGGTAACCCGCGCTCCTGGCGCTATGGTCGCGCCGTCGCCGACTCGGACGGGGCCAAGAACCTTCGCATGGCCGCCGATCCAGACGCCGTCGCCCACCTCCGGCCCTTCAGCGGCCATCTTCGAGCCCACTTTGGTCTGCTGCCCGACCGTACATCCCTCACCCAGGCGGCAGTTGGCGACTTCCACGCCCCCGAAGTGCTGAACCGAGAATCCGGGCCCGATCTGCGCGGATTGGAAGAGGTGGATACCGTAGCACCCGCGTATGACGGCGGCAGCGATCAGGTACAGCGGCACACCCGGCACCAGCAGGGGCCAGCACCACAGGCGGCGCTTCGCCCACACCAGCTGCCTGCCGAAGCGATAGACGAGTACGGCCTGCAGTCCCTGGTTGCGCAGAAGGGCGCTGCAGGAGTTGCGAGCGGTCATGGGACGTCCGTCGAGCCAGCGCTCGAAATCGGCGCGAATCACGTCCCGGAACGGATGCATGGCGATGCGAATTGCGCGCGGTCGATGTCCGTGCGCAAACTCTGCCGCAGAGCGGCGTTGTCGAACTCTCTGGCGATGATCGTTGCCGGATTGCCCGCGGCCACCGCGTGTGCCGGTACGTTCATCGACAGGACCGTTCCTGGAAGGATCGTGGCTCCATCGCCGATCTCGATCTGTCCGTAGATGATGCAGTCAGGCCCTATCCACACGTTCTCGCCGATGACCGGCTTGATCGGCCCCCCGCCCGCTTTGGCGCCAATGGTCACCCGCTGGTGGATGAGGCTGCCGCGGCCCAGCCGGCGCGGCCCAACGATCAGATATCCGTGGTCGGACAGATAGACACCGCCATCCAGAGTGGAGGTTTCCGAGATGTCCGACTTGGCGAGGGTGATCGCCATGATCCGGCCGAGGAGCAGCAGGAGCTTGAGCGCCAGAGTCCGCGGCGTCCATCCGATCTGCCGGCGCAGCGCGTTGTAGTGGCGCATGAGCCGCTGCACCTCGAGGACCAGGAGCCCGCGCGAGCTCAGGCAGGAAAAGAAGCGGCGCAGGGATCCGCAGCCGCCCGGATGCCGTAGCGTGATATAGAACTCGATGTCTTCGCGAATCGCCGACAATGCCACACGCTCATTCCGATTCTGGCTAACGACCCACCGCCCCGGAGTGCGCGACATCCGCCGCCACCTTGACCGGCGCCAGCTCGCCGTCCCGCGGGCGATGGCGCGCGTAGACATCGCGCAACCATGCTCGGGCTGGCTTCTCCACCGACCATGTGAGCGCAGTCGCGAGACCGATCGTGACGGCGATTGCGAGGAGAATGGCGAGATCCGTGGGGATCCCGATGCGCATCGACTCGCGCATCACGATGTAACCGATGTTCTGGTGCAGGAGATACAGCGGATAGGAGATGGTCCCGAGGAAGATCAGCGGGCCTCGCGCAATGCCGCCCAGGCGGCCCGCCGCAACCAGACAGAACATCGCGGCCGCGAGCGCGGCAAGGATCCCGTCCTGAACACCCCCGCGCAGCGTCACCACACCAACGGCGGCCAGCATCAGCAACAGGTCCTTCTGCGGCGCTCCCCTGCCCCGTCGCAGGTTGTAAGCGGCGATGCCGATCGTGAAATACGGAATATAGGCGACCAGGAGCAGCGTACCGGCGAGGTACGACGGATCGTGCCCGAATTCGCGGCGCCAGAGGAAATAGACGAGCGGCGGCACCAGACCCGCCCAGAGGATCGCGCGGATGTGCCCGAGCATTCCTGACACATACGCCAGGAGCATCCAGCAGTAGAAGATCAGCTCGACCTGCAGACTCCAGTAGACTTGATCCACATCGGGGAAGTGCAGCAGCTCCTGAAACATTGTCAGGTTGACCAGCGCCTGAGCGGCGGTGGTCTCTCTTCCCGCGAGGCCGAATGCGTGCACTGCGGCGAACGTGACCGCGATCGCGACGATATATGCCGGCCAGAGCCGCGAGACCCGTGAGACGACGAAATCCATGGGACGCCGCGTACGGTCGAGCGTCATGAATATGACGAATCCACTGATGCAGAAGAACACCTCGACCCCATAGAACCCGGTCGGTACGCGGACCAAGGGCGGGGCTGGATAGCCGTATATGGCGCCATAGCGCACCGTATAGTGAAAGAGCACGACCGCGGCAGCCGCCAAGCCCCGCAGCACATCGAGCTCGCGAACACGCGCATCGTGGCCTGACATCGACATTGAAGGTACCCCGGACATGCGAGATCGCATTTGTAATTATGTTGCCAAGGGCGGCGAATTCGCCCGGCAGCAGCCTCGGACGGCGCGCGCTCCCAATGCTTATATTTGGCTCGGGGACGGATGTCAACGGCGCGCGTGCGAATTTGCTGCGGACTCAAGTCCTTGAGGAATAAGGAGCGAAAAGCGTGAGATGCGTGGTGGCCCTCCCCGGCGTCATTCGCTATGCTTCCCCGTCGACCGTCCCCAAAATAAAACCACGGCGGCCCATGAGCCCCCTATGGACAACCCTCAGCTGACGCCGGTAGCAGCCGGCGCAGGCGCACACATCAGCATCGTTCTGCCGACGTACAACCGCGCATATTGTCTCGGTGAAACCCTCGGCAGTATCCAGTCGCAGACCTATCCGAACTGGGAAGTGCTCGTCATCGACGACGGGTCGACTGACGGAAGCGCAGACGTCGTGCGCGCATTGCAGAAAGATGACACCCGGATCAAATATCACTATCAACGTAACGGCGGCGTGTGCGCCGCCCGCAACGCCGGGCTGCGACTCGCACAGGGAGAGTGGATCGCGTTCCTGGATTCGGACGACGCCTGGTTACCGTGGAAACTGGCGGCGCAGGTCGCCTGCATGGAAGGGCTGCCCGACGTGGGCATGATCTGGACCGATATGGTTGCGGTCAGCGCCGATGGCAGCGTCGTTTCGCACCAGTATCTGCGGAGATTCTATAGCGCGTACCGGCGCATCGGTGATGATCGCATCTTTGCGCATGTACGTGCCTTCGCCGAGCTGGCGCCGGAGCTTTCCCGCAGCGATGACGCGCTGGCAACGGCCGTGGTGCGCTGGGGTGATGTCTACTCTTCGATGATCGTGGGCAACCTGGTGCATACGTCCACGGTTCTCATCCGACGCGAGCGGGCCCGGGCAGTCGGCCTCTTCGACGAGCGCTATCGCACGGGCGAGGATTACGATTTTCATTTGCGCACCTGTTATGAAGGTCCGGTGGCATTGCTCGACGTGCCCGCGATACGGTATCGCGTCGCCGGGGGCGACGACCAGCTGACCGCGACGCGATACCGAGCCGAGATCGCCCGCAACGGGCTGGCGACGAGGCTCGCCGCCATCAGCCGGGATCCGGCGAGGATCTCGCTGCCGCGCCTCGCCTTGCGCGCCGCCGTGGCGCGTGCGCACTCGATGGTTGCGGACGAGCTCTTCGACTCCGGCGACCTCGCCGCGGCGCGGCCGCACTTCGCCCGCAGCTTTCCGGCGATCTGGCGCAGTCCCCGGATGATCGCCAAAGCGTTGGTGGCGGGTCTGCCCGCTTTCCTGGCCCGACCGGTCATGCGGCTCGCAAGAGGGCGAGGGGATTGAGCACTGTAGCGCGCCTTGAACCCATCCCTCGGCGGAAAGAACAGACAAAGGGGGAGAGCAAAAGAATGACGAACGGTTCCATCGAAATCAGGTGCCTGAGCGAGGAGAGCGATTTCCTCGCTCTGGAGAGCGAATGGCAGCGCGTGGCCGAGCGCTGCTCATCGATCAGTGTCTTTCAGACGCACGAGTGGCAGCGGACCTGGTGGAAGCACTATGGCAGCGGCTCGATCCACACACTGGTGGCTTATGCCGGCTCGCATGCCGTTGCGATCCTGCCACTCTACAGGAGCGAGCAGAGGCTCCCGTTGGTCCGATCCCTCCAGGTCCTGAGACAGATTGGTGTCGGGGGCGACACCTCGCCGGATTACCTGGGACAGATCGCGATGGACGAGTACGCGCGAGAGGCCGCGGACGCCTTCACAAGTTACCTGCTGGATCACCGGACCGACTGGGACGTGCTCGAGCTCACCGACCTCCCGGGCTCCAGCCCGCTGCGCGAGGCGCTGCTTTCGCTACAGCTTCCCGGCGGCTGCGTCTCGATTCCGGAGGAGCCGACCCGAATCCGGTTCTGCGAGCTGCCCGGGACATGGGAGCTCTACCTGCAGTCCATCGGGAGCCATGCCCGCTACTCGGTGCGCAGTGTGCGCAAGAAGTTCGTCGCGGTGCCGGAAAATCGCCTGTTCCAGTGGACCGATCCGGCACGCCTGGACTACGCCGTCGATGAGCTCATCCGCTTGCACACCCTGAGATGGGAGGGCAGGACCGAGCACTATTCATTCTCGAGCGACCAGTACAACGCGTTTCACCGCGAGTTGATGCACGAATTCCTCCGCGCCGGCTGGCTGCGCCTCTACTGCATGGAAATGGCGGGCCGGATGATCGGCATGTTCTATGGCTACTCGTTCCGGGGCACGCTGTATCATTTTCAGGGAGGGTTCGATCCGCAGTACGAAAAGGTCCGTGCCGGCCAGTGTTTGATGGCCTTCGCCATCGAGAGCGCGATAGAGGAAGGGTGTAGCTGCCTCGACATGCTGCGCGGTGAGTATGAGTATAAAAAGCGCTGGGCGCCTCTCGTGCGGGAGACCTACTCGTATCGCATCATCCGTTCGACGCTGCCCGCGCGGGTGAGCCGCGTCATGCGGCGGCTCGTACATCCAATGATGCATCGCGCGAATCGAGTGATCCGCCGGATGGCTTAGCTCCGGCGCCGTCTGAGGCCCGCTGGCACACCCTCCGGATCCTCCGGCCAGGTCTCGAGGTCGTTGCCGAGCCCCAGCGCCTCGGCGAGTCGCGCGATCGCAGCTTCGATCTGGATCAGGATTCGCCGCGTGACGGTCGCATCCTGATGGTTCGGATCCTCGATCTCGACCACGGCAGGCTCGGCGAACAGACCGAGCGGCACCGCGCGCTCGAGGTGCTGCGGAAACCGGCTGCACAGCTGATCGTATTGCTTCAGGTCCATGAAGAGGATGAGGTCGGCGGCGCGCAGCAGATCTTCGCTCACCGGCGTCGAGCGGCACTCGGACATGTCGATGCCCATCCGGATCGCCTCTTCCGCAACATTGGGCGGCGAGGTACGGCCCGCCCGTGGATCGAATCCGGCCGAATCGATGCGACAGTTGGCAAGCCGGGTCCGCGCGACCAGGGCGGCGAATGGACTGCGGCAGATGTTGGCCTGGCAGAGCATGAGGAGACGCGGCGCGCGCGACTCGCTCACGGCCGCCAGCCGCGCGATCGCGTCCGCGATGATGCGCTCGCGCCGGCGCAGCATTCGCTGGATCCGCCGCTGCCGTTGTCCCGCGCTGACCACGGTCCGCGCCATCTGTCGCAGCTCGCGCCACATCGGACCGGGATCGCTCCAGCGAAAATGATCCCAACGCTCCCGCCCCACGAGCACCAGCGCGGGCTCGAGGAGCGAGCGCAGGCGCGGGCGGGTCAGCAGCAACGGGTCGCGATGGTTGGCCAGAAAGTTGGCCTTCTGCCAGCTGATGTCCGTGCTCAGGTGACGGACGCGCAGGCCACGGCGATAGCGTGCCTGCGGCGGCAGCGGCGCACCCGTCGCGAGGCGCCAGAGCCCGATGGGAAAGTCGACTCCGGCGGCGATGCTCAGCGCCAGCGACCCCCACAATCTGGGATTGATTTCCATCAAGGCGAACGAGCCGTCCCGGCGCCGCTTGAACTCCACCATTGCGACACCGTGCCACTCGAGCGCATCCAGGATGCGCCGTGCGGCGGCGAGCATGCCCTCGGGAGGTTCGATCGCCCGGCGGTACGTGCTCGCGCCTCCGGTGAGCGGCCACTCGTGCAGACGCTCGTGTGCGAAGTGCCACAGCAGCTCGCCGTTGCGGTAGAGGACCTCGACACCCACACCCCAGCCCGGCACATACTCCTGATCGAGAACGGCCATGCGCGGCACCCAGTCCTGCAGCACACTCGAGCGGGCCACCGTATCCCGGACGATGACGGGGGCGAAAGTCTTCAGCTCGCCGTACTCTACTGTCTTGCTGCGCACCGGCTTCAACACGCGGGGGAAGGTGGACGCATCGAGGGGGGCCGGCAGCGCCTCGATCAGGCGCTGCGCCGGCACCGGCACCCCGACCTCCGTCGCCAGCCTCCATGTCAGATTCCGATCGAGGGCGATCGTCAGCGCCCGCCGGGAAGGCAACACCGCTCGCAGACGCAGGGGATCGTCCTCCGGGAGTGCCGCGAACGCCTGCAGGGAGCTTTCCGTGGAGGGAATGATGAGCTCGTAATGTTGCCGCGAATCGATGTCGCGCAGCCACGCGATGAGTGCCTCCACGGGAACCGGTGGCGGCTGCTCCAACTTGTGCCTGGCATGGCGCGAGCCGAAGGCAACGGTCTGCGCCTCGCTGGCGCAGACCGTCACCTCCACGCCGGCGCGCCCGAGCGACTGAGTGGCCTCCACCGCCGCCCGGCTATGTCCGTCCAGTATGAGTGCGCCAGGCATGTGTCGTCGCTAAGCGGTGGGCCGATGGACGCGCCATGCGAGATCACGCAGGTTCTCGGCGCCCGGAATGCGAGGCAGCCGGAAGCGCTCGGGGCGCCGCGGCACCCAATCCTTCTCCGTCGTGACCGCGGTCTCGAAATGCCGCGCGACACACTCGAGGACCTGCGCATCGTAAGCGCCGTCCGGATAGCAAAAGTGGCGCACGGGTCTGCCCAACTCGCGCTCGAGCCAGGTCCTGCACTCGGCCACCTCGCGCTCGAGATGTGCAGGCTCGAGACGTGTCAGGATCTCGTGGTGGGAGCTGTGGCCACCGATGGTCACCAGCGCCGGGTCGAGCGACTTGAGCTCAGTCCAATTCATGATGTCGAATTCCAGGCGCTCGGACCCGGTCGGCGCGAACTGCGGCGTCAGCAGATACAACCGCTGCTGCGCCTCGAGACGCCTGGCATTGGGCAGGTACTTGAGCCCCCTCACGATGGCTTCGATCTGCGGCGACTGAACACCTATCTCTGCGGCGAACGACAGCCTGCGATCGACGGGCAGTCGGCTGAGCCGCGCGCGGCACTCGAAATTCCACGCCCAGCGGCCGCTCTCGATCAGACCCGGGCACACGAAAAACGTCACCGGCAGGCGAAGCTCGCAGATGATCGGGTAAGCGACCGTGAAATTGTTTTTCAAACCGTCATCGAACGTCAGTGCGAGCTTCGGCCGCGGGTCATGATCGTGACTCGTGGAAGACAGCACCTGCGCGAGCGGCACGATGTGGAAAACCCGCTGCAGGAACCCGACCTGAGCGCGGAAGACCTCGGCGGGACAATCGGAGGTTCCGACCCCGTGCAGCATGAGAATACGTGCGCGTCCGTTCATGCGGCAGAGCAGCCGCGCGACGCCGCCGTGTGTTGCCGCGCTGCGTGCCATTTCAGACGCAACGGCCCTGACGCTCTTCATGTCTCGCCCTGGAACTGGTTGTCGCGGTGGCTGTGATGGGGGGAGCGTCTCGCTGCCACGTTCGCTTGGCGACGCCCGTAGATTTTGCGAATTCTTCTGAGGCTAGCGGCAAAATGATAGTGGCGGCGGTAAGCAAGTCAAATTCCACCGTCTCTTGTGCGACCGACCGCAAATAATCGGACAGAGCCCACTTCCCCGGCCCGCCGGCTCGTCGGAAAAATTTACAGCCTTGGCAATGCAGAGCGGCGGCCCCGCAGTGGCAGGAATCGGCTAAAATACCCAGTTCGGGCATCCGCCAAGCTCCCTGGGCCGAGCAACGGGGTCAAAGTGATACCTGCCGAATCCAGCGGCTCACCCATCATCAACGCGCTGACCATCGATGTAGAGGACTACTTCCACGTCGCCGCCCTTGCTCCGTCGATCGCGCCCGAGACCTGGTCCGAGCGGGAGTACCGCGTCGAGCGCAACACCGATCGGCTGCTGGCCCTCTTCGCGGAAAAGAATCTCCGTGCCACGTTCTATGTTCTCGGCTGGGTGGCGGATCGCTCCCCCGCGCTCGTCAGGCGGATCGCGGCTGCCGGTCACGAAGTGGCCTGTCACGGTTATTCGCACCAGCTGATCTACCGTCAGTCGCCCGAGGAATTCCGTGGCGAGACGGTGCGCGCCAAACGGCTGCTCGAGGATGCGACCGGCGCCGCAGTCCTGGGCTATCGCGCCGCGAGCTTCTCCATCACTTCGCAGTCGCTATGGGCACTCGACGTACTGATCGACGCCGGGTTTACCTATGACTCGTCGATCTTTCCCATCCGCCACGATCGCTATGGTATTCCCGGCGCGGCGGCTGAGCCGGGCCCGGTCATCGCCCCTTCAGGGCGCGCCATCGTGGAGTTTCCGATGTCGGCGGCGCGCTTTTGCGGCATGCGCATTCCCGTATCCGGTGGCGGCTACTTCCGCATTCTTCCCTTCTGGCTGATACGCTCCGGGCTGCGCCGGATCAACACGCGCGCCGGCGTACCCTTCACTTTCTACCTGCATCCGTGGGAAATCGATCCCGGGCAGCCGCGGGTCAAAGTCAAAGCGTTCTCGAGGTTCCGGCATTACACCAACCTCGGCCGCTGCGAGGGGCGCCTGCGCCGGCTGCTGGATCAATTCGCGTTCGCTCCCGCCGTGGACGTGTTGAGACGCTGCGGAGCCTTCGACTCCCTGCCGGCGACTCAGGCGGGAACCCTGCCAAGCGTTGCTTGAGACCCGTGGCGCAAAGGGGCACCTCGCGGACCGGGATCTGGATGGGCGGCGCCTTCGCCGTCTCGCTCGCGCTCGCGGCCCTGGTGCTGCTGGCGCGCGGCGCCGGCAGCGACCCGACTCATACCGCGCTGCGCCTGACTGCACGCTGGGCCTACTGCTTCTTCTGGCCGGCCTACACCGGCGGCGCGCTGGCTACCCTCTTCGGCGCGCCGTTCCCGGCGCTTGCCCGGCGGGGCAGAGACCTCGGACTCGGTTTCGCCGCGGCGATGCTCCCGCACGCCGGCCTGATTGCCTGGCTCTATTACATCTCTCCCCATCCGCCGCTGCCGACGCACTCTGCCGTCTTCTTTGCCGTTGCCCTCTTCTTTGCCTATCTGCTGGCGCTCTTCTCGATTCCCCGCCTCTTCGCGTTGCTGCCGAAGCCGGCCTGGGTAGCACTGCGCACTGTGGGGATGGAGTACATCGCGCTGGCGTTCCTGCTCGACTTCCTGCAGAACCCGTTTGATCACGGACTCAAGAATCTGCTGGCTTACCTGCCGTTCATTGCGCTCGCCGGGGCCGCGTGGCTGCTGCGCATCGGCGCTTATGTAAAGCGATTCGCGTTACACGCTCGCGGCCGTGCCGCCACGCCGTCCGCCGCGGCGCAGAAATGAGCCCGGTGTGCCAGTCGATACAAACTCTTACAACGGGTACGGGAGGCAATTGATATGCTTCCGCTGAAGGCACTTCCCGCGGATCGAGCCGCCGATTTAACAATAACATGTCAAGCTTGCGTCTCCGATTCGTCGGAAGTCTGCAGGCCGAGCATTCGACGGATCGCGCGGTGGCGGGCGATGCCGGGGTATTGCTCAGCCTCCTGAAGCACAATCGAGTCGTAGCCGCTCTGGCCCGCCGCGCAGCGTGGGCGCGCAACCGCGGCCTGGAGCGGGTGATCTTCACGGCTACGACGGGTCGCAGCGGCACGACGACGCTCACGCGGCTCTTCGCCGCGGTGCCGTCATGCAGGTCGCTGCACGAGCCCTGGCCGCCCATGTCGGGCGAGGTCCTGCACGCCGCGAGCTACGGCGATGTCAGGTTCGTACGCCGGGCTTTCCATCGCAGCAAGGCCGTGAACATCCTGCGCGCCGCGGCGGGTCATCGCTATTATTTCGAGGCGAACCACTGTTTCGTCAAGACATTCGCGGAGTTGGCCGCCGAGGAGTTCGGCGACCGCCTCGCGGTCGTGCATCTGGTCCGGCCGGCGATCGAGGTCGCCATGTCGATCTTCCGCCTGCGTGAGGAGCCCGGCACCAACGTCGGCAACTTCTGGTGGCTCGATCATCGCGCACCCTCCAACTTGATCCAGGTCGCGGACCTTCTGGATTCGGATCGGTTGGCGCATCCCTTCTACAAAGCTCTGTGGTATTGGCACGAGGTCGAGGCGCGAATCGCGGCACTGCGGACCCGTCTGCCCGCCTTGCGGATGGTTCGCTTCGAGACGGCCGAGCTCCACGACAAGGACAAGGTCCTGCGCCTGTTTGCAGCTTTGGGTATCGCTTGCGATGCGGCGCAGATCGAGCCGCTGATCGGCGGGATCCTCAATCAGCGCGAAGAGCAAAAATGCCTGTCGCCGTTGCCTCTTGCGCAAGCCGAATCGATGCTGCTGCGCTTCCACGACGCGGTGTCACGACGCGGCATAGAGTTCCCCCATTTCCCGTCATCAAAGCCGTGGGCGCGGGAAAGAGAGCTGCGCGAGCCGGCCGTCTCCGCGTAGCCGGGACTCACGCGGCCGCCGGCACCATCCGCCGCGCCCAGGATCGCATCGTCTCGATGTCGGATGGGCGAAATGCGCCGATGAGCCAACCTGTCACGAAATAGACGATCGCGAATGCGAGCCCTGCGGCGGCGACCATCGCCAGCCCGCCGTGCAACGCCGCTATCGCGGCCGCGGGCAGAAGCGCGATACATGCGGCAACGAGCGTCCTGACGATCGCCCATGCCGGCAGAAGCGCGCTCCCCCGTACCTTGAGAAGACGCGCTGTCACGATGAAGTAAAGCGCGGAGGTCAAGTACGACGAACAGGCGAACGCCACGGCCGGGCCGAGGATTCCGATCACGCGCAGCAGCACGAAGCTCAGCACCAGGTTGCTCGCGACCGCGGCGGCGACCACGTAGAGATTGAGATGAGTCTTGCCGAATACCTGCGGCACCACGCTCACGATGAACATGTAAAGCGGAATCACGAGCAGATAGATGTGGAAGACCTGGACGCTCTCCTCGTAACGGCGGGTGAAGAGAGCGGTGATCAGGCGGTCCGCGAAAAACCATAGGAAGACGAAGCTCGGAAGCATGATGAGCGCGAGCTTGCGGACCGCATCGCGCCAGATGCGCACGACCTCATCGAAGCGCCCCTCCGCCACGAGCGCCGGCAGCGTTGCCCGCAGCACGTTCGCGACCGATGCCTGGAAAATGCTGTCCAGAGGCACCTCCAGCGCGCCGACGCTGTATATCGCGTAGGCGATGGGCGAGAAGGACACCGCGACGATCGCCTTGTCGAGCAGCTTGCCGATGAGGCCGATGCAGATCGAGGCCGCGAGCGGCAAGCTGTAGGCAAGCTGGGATGCCGGAAACCGCGCCGTCCAGGATGCGGTGCGCACGGAATCGCTCCCGGTCCACAACCACGCACTGCGGCCGGCGAGCCGCAGGGCGGCGTATCCGACGAGAGCCAGGACGATGGCGCTCAAACCGTAGCCGCTCAGCAGGAGCAGCGTGAGCGCCGCGACTCGCAACACCGTCTCCAGGAGCTCCAGGCCGACGGCCAGCCGGTAGCGGTTCTGACTGATCATCACGTGCAGGAAGTGCTCGCCCGCGACCAGCAGGCCGATGTAGAGCGCGAACGTCGGCAGCAGCGCCCGCAGCTGCGGGTTGTGCATGCGGGCCGCGAGCTCCGGCGCCGCGGCCAGAACCAACATACCGGCCGCGGCCCCGGATACCAGCAGGATGATCTGGGTCTGCGCGAACAGCGTCGGCCGGTGCGCCCGATGATAGAAGTAGTAGACCGACATCGGCACACCGAGCACCATGATGCCCTGTGCGACATTCGCCAGCAGCGTCAGCTGCTGATACGTCCCGTACTCGTCCTGGCTCATCAGCCGGACGAATATCAGAGGCAGTACGAAGCCGACCGCGTACTTGCAGATGTTGGCAACGATGAGGAGCGCGGTTTTGTCGGACAGCGATGTCACCACCGACTCCCGTGCCCCGCCCCCCGCATCGCGCGTAGATTCAGGTCGCGCCGAGTGCGGCGGCCAGCAGCGGACGAAGCTGCTCGGGCTCTCTCAGATAGGCATCGTGACCGTGGATGGAGGAGATCTCGCGCAGATGGGCGCTGCCCATGCGCGCCACCAGCGCCCGCACGTCCGCCAGGGGCACGAGCTGGTCCTCACGGGCCCCCACCGCGGCCGTCGGCACGAATATGCGAGTGGCATCGACCTGATGCAGATCGAGGGATTCCGAGAGACAGAGGAAGGCCTCCGCCCGAAAGGCGGCGGTCGATTCCGCCGGGTCCGTGAACAGGTAGCGCTCGACCGGGAATACGAATTGTCCGCCCTCGAGCCGCGGCGCGGCCGGGAAGCGCGCCGCGAATTCCTCGGAGCTCCGATACAGCGACAGGCCGACGGCCCGCGCCAGCCGCAACCCCTCCTGCGGGCGGCCGCACAGAATGGCGAACTTCACGATGTGCCGCTGGATGCTGTGCCAGGCGATCGCCATCGGGTGCGGCCGGTCCGCCGCCGAGATGACGCACAAAGCTGCCGCCCGTTCCGGGTACCGCTCGGCGAATGCCAGGGCCACCATCCCGCCATAGGAGCCGCCTACCACCGCGCGCAGAGACGGGACTTTCAAATGATCGAGCAGCCGTTCCAGGGCTTCTGCCTGGTCGTAAGTCGAGATGCTCGGGAACTGGCCACCCGCCTCCGGTCCGGTCGAATTGCCGCTGCCACCCAGATAGTCGAAGCTGAGAATCCGGTGACGGCTCGAGTCCAGAGGCCGTCCGGGACCGACCACCTCCCGCCAACAGCCCTGGCGTGCGTCGGCCGGGTCGAACAGCCGCCGGTCGCACCAGATCCCCCCCATCGCGCATACCAGCGGGGCGTCCGCGGGACCGCTCAACCGCCAGGCGATGCGGGCACCGGTCAGCTGGCCACGATGATGCAGCACCCAGGGCTCAGGGATCTCGAGAACACCCTCCGTCACGGCGCCAGCGGACGGCGGCGCCCCGGCCGCAAAGACCGGCTTCGGCATGACGGCGGTAGGCTCGCGCGAGTCGTCCACGGGTGACACTCCAGGCAAGAATGGATCTCGGAGCATCTTGGGCCCAATACCCGCGGACCGCAATTGGGCGCGCGTGATGTCGTTCCCGTTCTGTCTATCGTATGATCCGGGTGACCCGATGGACCAGAACCCCTACGACCTCGAGCCGGATCCGATCCCGCCGGAATGGATCCTGGAAGGCAACCCCACGGCCCGGCGCAAACTTCTCGTCGGCAGCTCCGACGACATGGCCAGCACGCACATGTGGGACTGCACGGGCGGTCGCTTCAACTGGCATTACGTCTCGGACGAGGTCATCTACGTCGTGGAAGGCTCCGTGGTCGTGGAAGACCTTGCGGGCGTGCGGCGGCGGCTCGAGCCCGGTGACACGTTCCTCTTTCCGGCAGGGACCTGCTTTCACTGGACCGTGCCGCAGTACATCCGCAAGATCGCCTTCCTCCATGCGCCACTCTCGCGCAAGGTGCGGCTCGTCAAAGGCCTCTACAACTTCCTCACCGCGCCCTTCAAACGAAAGCAGACGGCCAGCTCGTTCACGGGCTGAGAAGCTCCTCCATCCAGGCGGCAACCTCCGCACCCGCCGCGGCGCCCTCTTCCCGCAGGCCCGCGATCGCCCCGCGGACGTTTGCCGCGGAATGGTTTTGGTTGAGTTTGAGCTTCACCTGGATCTCATCGGCGCTGAGCTCGAAGCCCACGATGGCCCGGAGCCGTGCCCGCGCGGACTCTCCGGCGCTCTCGAAGCGCCACGGCGTCTTTGCACCGGCCTCGTATTGCGCCGCGAGCGCGGTGACGATCCGCCCGACCTCCTCCACCTCGTGGATGACGCGCACGCGCCCGTAAAGATGCGCGACCGCGTAATTCCACGTCGGCACGTTCTTTTCCGGCTCGACATACCAGCGCGGCGAAACGTAGGCATGCGGCCCGTGCAGGATGAAGAGCACCCGCTGGCCTTCGATGTCACGCCACTGTGGGTTGGCGCGCGCCCAGTGGCCGGTCAGTCGTACCTGTCCTTCGGCTCTGCGATACAACACCGGCAGATGCGAGACGAACGGAGCGCCGTCGATCTGCGACACCAGGGTGCCGAAGGCGTTGTAGGCGGCCAGCCGGTCGAGGGCCGCGGGGTCCTGACGGCCGAAGGCTTGGGGGACGTACATAGTGAGCAAATGTTACGCGTGGCGCGGATCTCTAGAAATCCAAAGAAACGTGAACCCGCTCAACTTCCACCGGGCTCGCGCGTCGAATCCAGTGAGGATTGAGGCACACACGACTGCGTTGTGGTCCCGGTGTGCCGGCCGCGCTCGAGACTTCCCCCTCCCTGAGACTCGGGCAGCGCCGGCAACTCTCGCCAGCCACCGGCTGCGAGCACCGTCGGAAGCCTGCCGCCCCGCCCCTTGCGGGGCGGATTTTTATTCGGCCCAAAGTCGCCTGTCATTTCATCGCGCGGCCCGGGGAACGGCCCTGGGCGCTCAGTGACTTGCTTTCGCACGGCGCCCTAAGCCGCGACTGCCGCGGGCTTGGCCGCGGCGGGGAGCCGCTCCAGCGCCGGCAGGCGCATGGCGATCTCGAGGCCGCCTTCCGGGATGTTGTGCGCTTCGATGGTGCCGCCGTGGACGGCAATGGCCCGGGCCGCGATGGCCAGACCGAGGCCTTCACCGCCGCCGGCGCGGTCGCGCGCGGCATCGACACGATAGAAGGGCTCGAAGATCAGCTTCAGGTCCTTCTCGGGCACGCCCGGACCGTGATCGCGTACGATGACCTCGACTCGTCCCCCGGCGCCGTCCGCGGTGACGGCTACGGCGGAGCCGGAAGGACCGTAGCGCACGGCGTTACGGATGACGTTCTCGAAGGCGCTCTGCAGAAGCTCTGGATCACCGGCGACCTCCAGTCCTGCGTCGGCGCGTACGGCTACCGTGCAGTTGCGCGCCTCCGCCTCGATGGCGACATCCCGGCTGATCTCCTCCAATAGCTTGCCGACGTCGACAGGGACGCCCTGAAAAGCGCTCGCCGGGCGCTCCAATCTGACGAGTTTCAGGATGCGTGCAATCAGGTGCTCCAAGCGATCGGCTTCGGATCCGATCCGCGTGAGCTGCCGCTCCACTCCCTTCTCCTCCCGCCGTGCCAGCGACAACGCAAGCTGCAGCCGCGTCAGGGGTGAGCGCAGCTCGTGAGAGACGTCGCGCAGGAGCTGCTGCTTGGACTCGAGCAGGCCCTGGACTCGCTCCGCCATCGTGTCGAAGTCAGCGGCGAGGAGCGCCAGGTCGTCCTGCCTTCCTTTGAGTCGCGGCAGCATGCGCACACTGAGGTCTCCTGCCGCCATCTCGCGCGTCGCTTGCCGCAGCCGGTCGATGGGACCGACCAGGTGCCGCGTGAGGAAGAAGCAGATGACCGTACTCACCACCAACGCTATGGCGAGCGTCGCGGCCGCGACGGCGGGCAGCTCCAGCTCACCAAAGAGCATCGGACGCTCGTGCACCGCTCCGACGATGACGTGATAAGTGCTTCCATCCGGCGCTACCAGAACAAGGGCCCCACCGACCGGCGCGATGGCCCCCGAGCGGACGGTCTTCTGTCCGTGTTTGTTTCGCCCCTCCAGGGGAACCTGCAAGTAGCGCGGCAGCCGCCGATTGAGGAGGTCGCGGCCGTTCGGTGCGACGACGAAGGTGCGCGAGAAGGCCGGATCGCGCGACAGACTGTCGAGCCAGTCATGCAGCGCGTCCGCTCCGCCGGTCTCGAAGGCGACCGCGGCCTGCGCAAAGAGCTGCCCACGCTGCACCCACGGCAGCTCGTCGCGGCGCTGGATCGCG
Organism: Steroidobacteraceae bacterium; assembly: GCA_036278795.1. GTDB lineage: Bacteria > Pseudomonadota > Gammaproteobacteria > Steroidobacterales > Steroidobacteraceae > 13-2-20CM-66-19. Next base: position 196,325 of record DASUKK010000023.1, read on the forward strand.
GCGCTCACGGCCACGGTCACCGTGCCCACCAGGATGAGGACGATGGCCAGCCAGAATGACCTGAAGATGCGCCAGTAAAGAGAGTGCATGCTAGCGATACGTTGGCCAAGGACCCCGTTCGAAAGGAAATCGGTGAGCGACCCGAGGCCGCCCTTGGGTCGCGGGGCGGACCTTGCCGGATAGCTGGCCGCTGAAAGCGCCGCAGGCGACTTTCAGCCAGATGTCAAAGCGTACCCGGATCCCCGCACGCTCTGCACGCTGACCTGGTCCGTCAATCTCCCGAGCTTACGCCGCAAATTGCTGACATGGGTATCCAGGCTGCGGTCGGTCGGCAGGAGCCGTCGGCCGAGGGCCTGCAGCATCAGATCCTCACGGCTGACGGTACGGGTGTCGGCCCGTACGAGCAGCTCCAGAATCCTGAGCTCCGCCGCCGTGAGCTCCAGATCCTGGCCGTCGACCTCGGCCCGGCGGGCACGCAGGTCGAGCCGCAGCGGCCCCCAGCTCACCGAGCCCGCCACGGGCTGCGGCTCGGTGACCATCCGCCGCAGCACCGCCCGGATTCGCGCCACGAGCTCACGCGGGCTGAAGGGCTTGGCGAGGTAGTCGTCGGCGCCGAGCTCGAGCCCGACCACCCGGTCGACCTCCTCGCCGCGGGCCGTGAGCATGATGACGGGCATGCGGCTCACCGCGCGCAGCCGGCGCAGGACTTCGAAACCCGAGAGCTCCGGCAGCATGACGTCGAGCACCACGAGATCGAGCGCCCCGCGGGAGACGCGCTCGAGCGCCGCGGTGCCGGTTCCCGCGGTCTCGACGGCAAATCCCTCGGGCCCCAGGTATTCCGCGAGCATGGAGCAGAGCTCGTGGTCGTCATCGACGATGAGGATGTGGGTGCGAGCCTCGACCGCCTCGGGATGTCCGTTCACGCAGGATTCTCGAGGCTGAATACCTGGCGCTGGTCATCGTAGGCAAAGACTTCCGCGTAGCGGCCCCAGCTGATGATGGTCCGCAGCGTCTGCTCGGCCGCATCCTCGGCCATGTAGTCCTCGAGCTCGTCCGAAAAACGGCTCTTCGGCGCGGTGTGGCTGCTGCGCTCGTCGAGAACCCGGCGGATGTGCGCGGCGAGCGGCACGTAGGTCAGCAGATGCCGCGCGAAAAGATGTTTGCGATCGTCGCTCTCCGAGCGGGCGAAAGCGCCCCCGGCCTCCGTCAGACGGATGTCGCCGCCCTCGACCTCCGCGAAGCGCAGCATCTGCAGCGCCTCGGCCACGCGGAAGAGATCGTCGAGCTCCATGTGCAGGTCCTCGGCGATCACCGGCAGGTCCGCCTTGCCGTTGTAGGGCGGCGCGTGCACCGCCTCGATCAGGCCCTGCAGCAGGTTGGAGGAAACATGGATCAGGGTCGTGCCGATGCCGGTGCCGGCGAACCGCTCGTTCTTCGGCCCGACCCGCGCCTCGCCGCGGGGCTTGGCCGTCATCTCCACATAGACACGCTCGACCAGCGCGCGAAAGCGCGGATCGAGCGTCGAGCGCGGCTGCGAGAGGTCGATCGGAATCTCGCTCACCACCCGGCCGGGATGGGTCGAGAAGATGAGGAGGCGATCGCACATCTGCACCGCCTCCTCGATGTTGTGGGTCACCAGCAGCACCGAGCGGATCGGCAGTTGGCCCTCGCCCCACAGGTCGAGGAAATCGCTGCGCAGCGTCTCGGCGGTGAGCACATCGAGGGCGGAGAACGGCTCGTCCATGAGGAGGATGCTCGGATGCACCACCAGCGCACGGGCGAACCCGACACGCTGGCGCATGCCGCCCGAGAGCTCGCGCGGATAGGCGGACTCGAAGCCGTCGAGGCCGATGAGATCGATCGCCTGCAGCGAGCGCTTGCGCATTTCCGCCTCAGGCAGGCGTATCGCCTCGAGGCCGAGCTGCACGTTCTCGAGCACCGTGAGCCAGGGGAAGAGCGCGAAGCTTTGAAACACCATGGCGATGCCGCGGGCCGGCCCCGCGACCGGCGCGCCCTGGTAATCCACCACCCCGCTCGTCGGTGCATCCAGGCCTGCGATGAGACGCAGGAGCGTCGACTTGCCGGACCCGGAGCGTCCGAGGAGCCCCACGATCTCCCCGGGCCGCAGTGTCAGATTGACGTTGTCGAGCACGACGAGCTCATCGCCGTCCGGCTTGCGGAAGGACTTGCCGACGCTGCGCACGGCGAGCAGTGGCGCGAGGTTTAGCGCGACGGCGTTGGCATTCATGGACGAATGGTCTCCATGTCGATTCAACTCACCCGGAACTTGCGCTCCGCGCGCGCATAGAGCGGTCGCCAGAAAAGACGGTTCAATACCACCACGAAGAGCGCCATCACCGCAATGCCGAGCACCGTGCGCGGGAAGTCGCCTGCGCTGGTCGCATTCGCGATGTAGGCGCCCAGCCCCGCGGCGGTGAGGTGCTTGTTGCCCCAGTCCGCGACCTCCGCGACGATGCTGGCGTTCCACGAGCCGCCGGATGCGGTGATGGCTCCTGTCATGTAGAACGGGAACACGGCCGGCAGCGCGATCCGCCGCCACCAGAGCCATCCCCGTACGCCGAGGTTCGCACCGGCGTACCTGAGATCCGCAGAGAGCGACGAGGCGCCCACGATCACGTTGAACAGAATGTACCACTGAGTGCCCAGCACCATCAGCGGGCTGAGCCAGATATTCGGGTCGAGCTTGAGCAGCACGATGGCAGAAACGACGATGGGAAAGAGCAGGTTGACGGGAAAGGCCGCCAGGAACTGGGCGATCGGCTGGATCGTGCGGGTGAGCCGCGGCCGCATGCCGATGTAGACCCCGATGGGCACCCACAGCATGCTCGCGAGGGCGATGAGCACGGCGACGCGCAGCAGCGTCAGGAATCCGAGCCCGACCACATGTCCAACTTCGACCAGTGGAATGTGATCCAGGACGAAGCGGCCGAGGCGCCATGCGGCGAGCGCTACGATTCCGCCGACGGCCGCATACCACGCCACTTCCACGAGGTGCGTGCTCATGGCGGACCCGCCGGCGCGCGGCGCCCTCACCTTGCGCACCGAGCCGCGGTTGAATCCCAACCGGATCACGGAGCCGAATATCCGCAGGCCGAGAGACAGCAGGCGCGAGCGTCTCATCATGGTGAGCGCCCACGACCGCGAGGGCATCAACCCCGCCTCCTGCTCCTGGCGGAACCAGTCCGCGCTCGCGGTGAGCGGCCGGAACAGGATCTGGTCGTAGATCAGGATGACGACGAACATGGCCGCGATCGCCCAGCCGATGGCGGTGAGGCTCCGCTCCTGGATGGCGCGGGCGATATAGGAACCGACTCCGGGCAGCGTCACCGTCGTGTGCCCGACGCTGATCGCCTCCGCCGCCACCACGAAGAACCAGCCGCCGGACATCGACATCATCATGTTCCAGATGAGCGCGGGCATGGCGAAGGGCACCTCGAGCCGCCAGAAGCGCATCCAGGGGCCCAGGTGGAAGGCGCGCGCGGCCTCATTCAGCTCATCGGGGATGCTGCGCAGGGAATAATAGAAGCTGAAGGCCATGTTCCACGCCTGGCTGGTGAAGACCAGGAAGATGGCCGCGAGCTCGGCACCCGCGACCCGACCCGGGGTCAGCGAGAGGAAGAACACGATGGTGATGGAGAAGCCCAGGATCGGTACCGACTGCAGGATGTCGAGCAGCGGCACGAGCACGCTCGCGGCGCGCCGGCTCTTGGCGGCGAGAGTGGCGTAGGTGAAGGTGAAGAGGAGCGAGGCCCCCATCGCCACCAGCATGCGCAGCGCGGTCTGCGCGGCGTAGCCGGGCAGATAGCGCGGATCGAGCGAGATCGGCTGCGCTTCGAGATGTGCCAGCGAGCCGGTGAGCCCGTGGGCGGCATCGCCGAGGTAGGCGAAGAACGCGAAGACCAGGACGAACGCGATGACATCCCAGCGGCCGGGGACGTACCGGTTCTTCAGGACCGAGATCGGGAGCTCGAAGCGCATCCGGTCAAGTGTGCCCGAAGGTTGTGACAATTGGCACGGCAAAGCTGCCGTCGGCAGTGCCCGGACGCTTGCTGTACCATCGCAACCCGTCCTCTCGGTCCAACGAGCCACCCATCCCATGAAGCCGTCGTTCCTGGCACTCGTCGTCCTTTCGGTCTCAACCGCCATCACACTCTGCACACCGCTGGCCGTAACGCCTGCGCACGCGCACGACACGACGATCAAGCAGGACGCGCGACATGTTGGACACGTGGTCTCCCGGGACGCGAAGGAAGTCGGTCACACGATCGCCGATCGGTCGCGCAAGATCGGTCATAGGGTGGCCGACAAGACGCGGACCACAGGCGAGCGGATCAAAGCCAAGTCGCGCGCCGTCGGTCATTCCATTGCGCGCAGCTCCCGGAATGCGGGCCACGAGATCGCGGGCAAGACCCGCAAGACCGGGCACGCCATCTCCCGGGGCGCGCACCGGGTCGGTACGAAGGTCGGCGCCCAGGCGCACAAGGCGAAAGCCTTCGTCGAGAACCCCCCTCCCGCCAAGAAGGCTCCACGGTAACCTCCATGGCGGCGGCGGAGTCAGAAGCGATCGACGTCATCGTCATCGGTGGCGGGCCAGCGGGCGCGACCGCCGCGGCTCTCATCGCGCAGGCCGGCCATCGCGTGGTGCTGCTCGAGAAGTCTCATCATCCGCGCTTCCACATCGGTGAGTCGTTGTTACCGGCGAGCCTGCCGCTGCTCGAGCGGCTGGGAGTCGCCTCACAGGTCGAGTCCATCGGGCTCACCAAGCATGGCGTGGAATTCTTCTCCCCGGTGCACGCTCGCTCGCAGCGCTTCGATTTCGCGGACAGCTGGAACAAAACCCTCTGCTACGCATACGAGGTCCGCCGCTCGAGCTTCGATGCCATCCTGCTGCAGCGCGCCGGCAGCGTCGGGGCGCAGGTCCTGGAGGGCTGCCGCGCGCGCGATATCGAGTTCCTGGGCGATGCCGGCGTCGCGGTCCTGTCACAACGGGAAGACGGCACACGGCAGTGCTGGCGAGCCCGCTATCTCATCGACGCCTCCGGCCGCGATACGATGCTCGGCACGCGCCTCGGCACGAAGCGGCGCAACCGGCGACACAACAGCTCCGCCATGTATGGCCATTTCCGCAACGCCTGGCGCAGCGAGGATCCTCACTTTGCGGGCGACATCGCCATCTTCTGGTTCGATCATGGCTGGTTTTGGTACATCCCGCTCGTGGACGGAACGACCAGCGTCGGCGCAGTGGTCTGGCCCTACTACATGAAGAGGCGTGAGATCCCCTTGCGCGAATTCTTCCTGCAGACCATTGCCCTCTGTCCGCAACTCGCCCAACGGCTCGCGTCAGCGGAGCTCGCGACCAACGTCGAGGCGACGGGCAATTACGCATATACCTGTCGCCGCGCACAGGGGCACAGGTTCCTCCTGGTCGGGGACGCCTACGCTTTCGTCGATCCGGTTTTCTCTTCCGGCGTCATGTTCGCCATACATGGCGGCATCGCGGCGGCGGAAGCGATCGACGAGGCCTTGCGGCTACCGGCGCGCCGCCGACGGGCGTTCCGGCGCTACGAGCGGCGCATGCGGCACGGTCCCCGCGTATTCTCCTGGTTCATCTACCGCATGACCCGGCCGGTGATGCGGGATCTCTTCATGGCGCCGCGCAACGTTCTCAGGATGAAGGAGGCGCTGTTGTCGCTTCTCGCCGGCGACATCTTCGGCGGGACACCAATCTGGGGACCGCTGCGCGCCTTCAAGCTGGTCTACTACCTGACCAGCCTCGCGCACCCGCGAGCTTCATTGGCTGCGCTGCGCGCGCGGGCGAGAAACATCCGTCCCGCCGAGCCCGAGCGGGCGGCTGCGGGCGGATGAGCTCCCGGCAGTTCCTGCGCCTCGAGTACGTCACTTCCGCCGAGTCGCGCTCGGCGGGGTGGCATGACGTGCTCGGGGCAGCCGCTTTCGACGGCGCTGCGAGGGACGCGGAGCGTGCACTGCGCGGCGGCGGGATCGATGTCCCACTCGCCCACGTGCACACCCCCGTGCTCGGCGATGCGCGCGAGGTGCTGGAAGTCTGGCGGATTGGCGGGTCCACCCGGCCGGGCTCGAGCGGCCACGTGCGCTATTCGCATGGCGGCGATTTCCTTTTCGGCAGCGTTGCGGTGCACGAGGAAGAGCTTGCTGGTGTTGCCAAGTCGAGCCTGCGGACACCGCTCGAGATGGCGACCGACCTTGTCTACAAAGAGATGTACGCAACGCTTGCCGCCGCGGGCAAGCCGACGCTCATCCGCGTTTGGAACTATATCCCCGACATCAACCTCGAGACTCACGGCCTCGAGCGGTACCGTCAATTCAACACCGCGCGCCACGGGGCCTCGCTCGCCAGCGGACACGCCGTAGCGGGCAGCGTCCCCGCCGCAAGCGCCCTCGGCGCCGCGCCGGGAAGCCCGCTGACGCTCTACTTCCTGGCCAGCCATCGTGCGCCCGCCTTCATCGAGAATCCGCGCCAGGTGAGCGCCTACCGCTATCCGGCGCAGTACGGGCCGCGCAGTCCCGCCTTCTCACGCGCCACGGTTCTGGGCGAGGGCAGCGAGGCGACGCTCTTCGTTTCCGGGACGGCGAGCATCGTCGGTCACCGGACGCTTCATGCCGGCGACGCCGCGGCGCAGACGCGCGAGACGCTGGTCAACATCGAGGCACTGCTCGAGGAGGCGGGGCGCCGCTCGCGCACCGCGGCGCTACGTCTGGAGAGGCTCGCATACAAGGTCTACGTGCGCGACCCCAAGGATCTGCCGGCGGTGCGCGCGGAGCTGGCCTCTGCCCTCGGCACCGGCGCCTCGGTCCTGTATCTCAAGGCAGACATCTGCCGACGCGACCTGGCGGTCGAGATCGAGGCCGCCGGGGGCGGCCGCGCCGCCGAGTGAGGGCGCTGGAAATCCGCGTTATCCTTCACGCGGACCGGCACGACCAGCGCCACGACGGGGAATCCGTTTTTGAAGCGAGCCTGTGAATACCTCGCCACCTACGGCCTGCTGGCGATCCTGGCGGTGGTGATTCTCGGCTGGACCCTCCTGGCACTGATCCTGCTGCCGCCGTTACCCAAGCGCTGGCGCAGGGCGACGGCGCGCTACACCATGATGGCGGGTTTCCGCTTCTTCGCGCGCCTGCTCACCGTCTCGGGCGCCTATGAGCTCGATCTCGAGGCCATCGACACCCTGCGTGACGGCCCGCCGGTCATCCTTGCGCCCAATCATCCAGCGTCGATCGACGCCATTCTCCTCCTCGCCCGCCATCCGGACCTCGCCTGCATCCTCAAGCCCGAGCTCATGGGCAACTTTTTCCTGGGCGCCGGCGCACGGCTCGCGGGCTTCATCCGCAGCGACCCTCCGCGCCGGATGATCAGGGAGGCGGTCGCCGAGCTGCGCCGCGGCGGGGTCGTGCTCCTCTTCCCGGAAGGCACCCGCACCACGCGTGCGCCCCTGAATGCGCTGACCGGCAGCGCCGGCGTGATCGCCCGGCACGCCCGGGTACCGATCCAGGTGGCCATCATCGAGACCGACTCGCCATACCTCGGCAAGGGCTGGCCGATGTTCAAGGTGCCGCGGCTCCCGATCCGCTATCGTATCCGCTTGGGGCGGCGGGTCGAGCCGCTCGAGGATTCGGCGCAATGCACCCTGGCGCTCGAGCGGGAGCTGACCCGCGAGCTCGCCGCCGCGCCGCAGAACGAATGGCTCGGCAGAGCCGCCAACAGCCGCGCTCGGCAGTGCGCGCCCCTCTAGAGGTCTCGGCTCGCCAGCGTGAATCCTTCCCGAAACCCTTCCCGCAGCCACCTGGTGCTGATCCCCAGCTACAACCCCGGACGCAAGGTCTTCGAGACGGTGCGGGCCGCGCGCGAGCAATGGCAGCCGGTGTGGGTCGTGGTCGACGGCAGCACCGACGGCACCGCCGCTTCGCTGACATCGCTGGCCCAGGACGATCCCGGCCTGCGGGTGCTGGTGCGGCCGCGCAATGGCGGTAAAGGGTCAGCGGTGCTCGATGGCCTCGAGGAGGCGCGGCGGCAAGGGTTCACGCACGCGCTGGTGATGGACTCCGACGGCCAGCACCCCGCCACGCGGATCCCCGCTTTCATGGCGGCCTCGGCGGCCAGCCCGGAGGCGATGGTGCTCGGAGACCCGGTCTTCGATTCCAGTGCCCCCGCGATACGGGTCAAGGGACGCCGGATCTCCAACTGGTGGGCGAACTTCGAGACCCTTTGGGCGGGGATTCACGACTCACTCTGCGGCTTCCGCGTCTACCCGATTGCGCCACTGATTCGTGCGATGCGCGCCAGCATCGGAATGCGCCGGTTCGACTTCGACGTCGAGGCGGCCGTCCGGCTCTCCTGGCAGGGGGTGCCGGTGGTGAACCTCAGCGCCCCTATCCGGTATTTCGGTGCCGCAGAAGGGGGCGTATCACATTTCAACTACGTGCGCGATAACGTCTTGCTGACCTCCATGCACGCGCGGCTCTTCGCCGGTTTCCTCATCCGGCTCCCGTTCTTGCTCATCCGCAGGCTGGGCGACCGGCTGGCCCGCCAGCAGCGCCGTGTATAATCCGTGCGTCCAAAAGGGGGGTCGAGACGTTTCCTTTGAGCTCAATGTCCAATCACGCCTCATCTTTGCGCCAGCCGCCCGCACCGGCCGAAACGGAAGCGCTCACGCGCGAGCTCGCCGCGCTGATCGTCCAGGCGCTCAACCTCGAAGTGAGCGCCATCGAGATCGAGCCGGACGCGCCGCTCTACGGCGAGGGCCTGGGCCTCGATTCGATCGATATCCTGGAGATCGCGCTCGTGGTTTCCAAACGCTATGGCGTGCAGTTGCGCGCCGACAGCGCCGAGAACGAGCACATTTTCCGCTCGCTGCGCCGCCTCGCCGAGTACATCACCGCCCACCGGACGACTTGACGCCTGGCCACTCACCCGCTGATCTCACACGCGACGGCTGATGCGGTAATCGCGTACCGCGCGGGCGTGCCACTCCGCGCCAGGGAATTTCTCGCCGATGCCGCGCTCCTGGCAGCGCGCCTGCCGTCCGGCCGGCACGTCATCAACGTGTGCAGCGATCGATATCGCTTCGCCGTGGGCCTGGCAGCCTGTCTCCTCACGCGCAAGATCTGTCTGCTGCCGCCGACACGTACGCCAGAAGTGATCCGGCAGCTCGCCGCATTCGCTCCGGATGTGTTCTGTCTGACGGACGAGGAAGCCTGCGACATCGCGTTGCCTCAGGTATGCCTGCCGCAGTCGCGCTCGGAGGCTAGCGCGGACTCTGCCGCTTGGCACGTGCCCGAAATCGACACCGAGCAGGTGGCCGCATACGTATTCACCTCAGGCTCCACCGGGACGCCAGTGCCCTACCCCAAGACCTGGGGCAAGCTGGCCCGGTGTGTACGGGATGGCGCGGCGCGGCTGGGCTTTGCGGATGGCCGCGCGCATGTGTTGCTCGCCACGGTGCCGCCGCAGCACATGTATGGGTTCGAGTCTAGCGTCCTGCTTGCGCTTCAAAGCGGCGGCGCGCTCTGCGCCGAGCGGCCGTTCTATCCCGCCGATGTGTGCACTGCGCTGGATGGGCTGCCCCGGCCGCGCGCGCTGATCTCCACCCCCATCCACTTGCGGGCGATCCTGGCTTCGCAGGCGGAGCTTCCGACGGCCGACCTGATCGTCTCCGCGACGGCACCCCTGCCGCGCGATCTCGCGCGGGAGGCGGAGCAACGCTTCCGGGCGCCGCTGCTCGAGATCTATGGCTCCACCGAGAGTGGCCAGCTCGCCACCCGCAGGACGGCGCGCGACGAGGACTGGCGCCTGTGGCCCGGCGTGTGCCTCACGCTCGAAGAGGGGCGCGCGTGGGCGCGCGGCGGCCATCTCGAGCAGCCGACACCGATGTGCGACCAGTTGGAGCCGATCGACGCCGAGCGCTTTCTGCTGCACGGGCGGCTGGGGGATCTCGTCAACATTGCGGGCAAGCGCAGCTCGCTGGCCTATCTGACACATCACCTCCACGCGATCGCAGGCGTCGTGGACGGAGTCTTCTTTCTTCCCGCGGAGCCGCACCCATCGGAGGCGGGTGTGGTGCGCGTAGCAGCCGCCGTCGTCGCGCCCGGGCTCGAAGCGGCCCAACTGATGGAGGCGCTGCGCCAGCGTATCGATCCGGTCTTCCTGCCGCGGCCGCTCCTTTTGGTGGAGCGGCTACCGCGTAACAGCACCGGGAAGCTGCCGCGAGAGGCCCTGCAATCCCTCGCCACCGCGTCAGCTTCCGCGTCGCCGCCGCCATCCGCCACCGTCGCCTCGGATGAGCAGGTAGGGCCATGACCGGGCTGCCGCTGCCGAGTACGACGGATCACCCAGCTCTCGACGGGCATTTCCCGGGCGCCCCCGTGCTGCCAGGGGTGGTGTTGCTCGATGAGACGATCCGCGCGCTCGAGCTCACGAGCGGCGGTGAGCCCCGCTGTTGGCGAGTGGCGTCGGTGAAGTTTCTGCGGGCCGTAGGACCCGGCGAGTCGCTGGTGCTGCAGCAGGAGCCGCTTCCGAGCGGTGCCATCCGTTTCACGATCCTGAGCGCCGGACAGGCGGTGGCGACCGGCGTGCTGTCGCCAGCATGACGCGGGCGGTCCGGCCGACGCGTGAGCCGAGGGCCGGAGGTACGACCTAATGGCAGCCGAGTGGGCAACCGAGCCGGAGCGCGGCAGCATCTGGCTGCTTCGTCTGATGGCCGCGCTCTCGTTGGCTGTCGGACGGCGAGCGGGACGCGTTGTCCTCTATGTCATTGCCGTTTATTTCTTTCTCTTTGCACCCCGCGCGCGGCGTGCATCGCTGGCATACCTGCGCAGGGCGCTCGGCGGGCGGCCGACGGCGAGGGATCGCTTCCGGCAGGTGATGGCGTTCGCCACCACAGTTCACGATCGAGTGTATCTGCTCAATGACCGCTTCGAGCTCTTCGACATCGCGGTGGCGGGTGAAGACCTGATGTGGGAAGGGGTGCGCGCCGGGAACGGCGCCTTCCTGGTGGGGGCGCACTTCGGCAGCTTCGAGGTGACGCGCGCGATCGGCCGGCGGCAGCCGGACCTGCGGGTCGCGATGGTGGCTTACGAGGCGAATGCGCGGAAGATCAACGCTTCGATGGCGGCAATCAATCCGGCTCTGGCGGGCGGTACGGTGGGCCTGGGGAGTCTGGACGCCATGCTAAAGGTGCGGGAACTGCTCGATGAGGGGGTGTTCGTGGGGATGTTGGGGGATCGGACGCCGGGGGGGGAGGCTATGGAGGTCGTGGAGTTCCTCGGGGCGCCGGCGCGGTTTCCACTGGGGCCCATGCGGCTGGCGGCGCTGCTGGGGAGGCAGGTCATATTGATGGTTGGGGTGTATTGCGGCGGGAATCGGTATCGGGTGGTGTTCGAGCGGCTTGCGGACTTTTCTGCAGTGTCGCGCGAGGAGAGGGAGACGGCGATTCGGGCGGCTGTGGTGCGGTATGCGGGGCGGTTGGAGAGTTATTGCAGGGAGTACCCTTACAACTGGTTCAACTTTTTCGACTTTTGGGGTGAGGGTTGAGGAAAGATCTCATTCGGAAGGCGCGCCGGCTCGCTCGTAAAGGCCCTTTCCGGGACCGCCGCGAGTACATCCCTGTAGGCTGCGGGAAAAACATCCCTGTTTCTCACGCCCCCGGAAAGGGCCTTTACGATCGATCCGTCGCTGGCGTGGCTGGCGCGATGCTCGCGTCGGGGGTGTTGGTGATGAGCGCGGGGTTTGCCGCGGCGGCGATGCAAACGGCGCAGCAGGAGCAAGGGGCGCACGGGGGCGGGGCCGCACAGGTTGCGCAACGGGCGCACGAGGATGGGGAGGCGCAGGCTGCGCGGGCGGAGCACGCGGACCGGAAAGCGCAGGCGCACACGGGGCAGGACGCGCAGGGGGAGTTTACTTTGGGGGAGCTGATGGGCTCGCTGGCACGGCGCAAGCATGGCGAGGTGAGTTATGTGCAGGAGGATTATTTCGCGATTCTGGATCGGCCGGTCAAGTCGTCGGGGGTGTTGGTTTATGTCGCGCCGGATCGGTTGGAGAAGAGGACGCTGAAGCCCAAGCGGGAGTCGCTCGTCTTGCAGGGGGACGAGTTGACGGTGCAGCGGGGGCGGCGGACCTATCACTTGCAGTTGAGCGCGTATCCGCAGGTTGCGCCGCTGGTGGATGCCGTGCGCGATACGCTGGCCGGGAATGAGGAGGGGCTGGAGCGGGCGTTCGAGGTGGGGCTCACGGGCACGGCCGAGAATTGGAAGCTAAAGTTGCGGCCTTTGGACAAGGCTGTGGCGCGCAAGGTGCGCGGGGTGGAGATCGCGGGGGCCCGGGATGAGATTCGCTCGGTCACCATATCGCAGGTGGATGGGGACCGGTCGGTGATGACATTGGGGGCGCCGCGCTCCGCCTCGGGGCCGCAGACGGGAGCACCGTCGGACGGCGGGGGAGCGGGCCGGTGAGGCGGGAGCCGGCTGTGCCATGAGAGGCCGGCATTGGGGGACCATTCTCGTCTGGGCGGGGCTCGCGCTCGTCGCGCTCTGGGTGATCGCCCGGGCGCGGTATTCGGCGGACCTCTCGGCGTTTCTGCCGCGGGCACCAACGGCGGAGCAGCGGCTGCTCGTGGAACAGCTGCGGCAGGGGGTGGCTTCGAGGCTCATCGTCGCCGCGATCGAAGGGGCCGATGCGCCGGCGCGCGCGCGGCTCTCGGCGGACCTGACGCGGCGCCTGCGGGCGAACGCCGAGTTTCTCGGCGTCGAGAACGGGGATGCCGCCTCGGCGCAGAGGGATGAGGCATTCCTGTTCGCGCACCGGTATCTGCTCAGCAGCACCGTCACGCCCGAGCGGTTCAGCGTGGCGGGACTGAAGGCGGCGATAGGCAATACGATCGACCTCCTCGCTTCGCCGGCGGGGATGCTCGCGAAATCGCTGGTGCCCAGCGACCCGACCGGCGAAATGATGACGCTGCTCGATCAGTTGAGCCGCAATCAGCCGCCGCGCACGCAGGATGGCGTGTGGGTTTCGAAGGACGGGACACGCGCGCTGCTGTTGGTGCACACACGCGCCGCGGGATCGGATACCGACGGACAGCAACATGCCGTGGAGGCGATCCAGGCCGCGTTTCGTGCGACGCTTGCGGATCAACGTGCGGCGCTTGCGGATCAACGTGCGGCGCCTGCGGACCAACGTGCGGCGCTCGCGGAGCAACAGACGGCGCCCACGGGCTTTCGGCCGGCGCTTATCGGCAAGGCTGCCACGGCGCGGCTGGTCATGTCGGGACCGGGGGTCTTCGCGGTACGGGCGCGGGCGACCATCAAGTCGGAGGTGACGCGCCTTTCGATCATCAGCTCGGTGCTCATCGTCACCCTCCTCCTCCTGGTCTATCGGTCGGTGCCGGCACTGCTGCTCGGGCTCGTGCCGGTGGTCTCCGGTGCGCTCGCGGGAATAGCGGCGGTGGCTTTGGGGTTCGGCGTCGTGCAGGGCGTGACGCTTGGCTTCGGCGTCACGCTGATCGGCGAAGGAGTGGACTACTCGATCTATCTCTTCATTCAGTCGCAGGCGCGCACAGGCGCAGACGCCGCATCCGATGACGACTGGCGGCGCTCGGTGTGGCCGACGATCCGCCTCGGCATGTTGACCTCCGTCTGCGGCTTCGCGGTGCTTCTGGTGTCCAGCTTTCCAGGACTGGCGCAGCTCGGCCTATACTCACTCAGCGGGGTATTGGCGGCCGGCTTCGTCACACGCTTCGTACTGCCGGAGTTGCTGCCGCGCGGCTTCAGGATCAGGGATCTGACGATGTTGGGTCGCGCAGCGGCACGCGTGCTGCAGAAGGCATCGGCCGGACGTGCGGTGATCGCGGTCATCGCCATCGGCGCCGCTGTCGTCGTCAGCCTGTATCACCAACGCTTCTGGAGCCATGACCTGTCAGTGCTGAGCCCCGTGCCGCTGGCGGCCCAGCGTCTCGACGCCGAGCTGCGCGCCGATCTCGGCGCACCCGACGTGCGTTACCTAGTGGTCGTCTCCGCGCCCGATGAGCAGTCCGCACTCGAGGGCGCGGCGCATGTTGGAACCGAGCTCGATGGGCTCGTCGCACGCCATGTCATCGCGGGCTATCAGAGTCCCGCGCTGTACTTGCCCAGCCCCGCGCTGCAGCGGCAGCGGCGGGCGAGCCTGCCACCACCGGCGGTGCTGAACGCCCGCCTCGAGCAGGCCCTGTCGGGGCTGCCCCTGCGGGCGGACCGCCTCGCACCCTTTCTGCACGATGTGGAGGTTGCGCGCACCGCGCCTCTCCTGACTCGCTCCTCGCTCGATGGAACCTCCTTCGCATCCGTGGTGAACGCGCTGCTGGTCAGGGAGACAGACGGCTGGCACGCGCTCCTGCCTCTCACCGCGCCCGTCGCGAATGGGCATTCCGTCGACATCGACCTTGCCCGGGTGCGTCAGGCCGTGTCCGTCAAGCCGCCGGATGGCGTGACGGTGTTGAATCTCAAGGACCAGGTCGATGCCCTGTATGCGACCTACCTCGCCGGGGCGGTGCGGCTGTCGCTCGCCGGCTTCGGCGCGATCGTCGTCCTCCTGCTCATCGCGCTTCGCCGGCCCGGGCGTGTCCTGCGGGTGGTTTTGCCGCTGGCGCTCGCGGTACTCACCGTGGCGGCGGGTCTGAGGCTGTTTGGCGCTCCGCTGACGCTGCTGCACGTGGTCGGCATGCTGCTCATCATCGCGGTCGGCTCGAACTACGCCCTTTTCTTCGACAAGCGGTTTGCCGGCGGCGCCACGGGCGCGCCCGCCGGCCCCGGGCACGCGGCGGCCGCCGCCAGCGATCTCACCCTCGCCTCGCTGCTGGTGGCGAACTGCGCCACCGTGGTGGCCTTCGGGGTGCTGGCCCTCTCCTCGGTGCCTGTGCTGCACGATCTCGGCGAAACGGTCGCGCCGGGGGCCTTGCTGGCGCTGGTCTACGCCGCGCTACTGGCGCGCGAGCCCGCGCGATAATATTTCACGATGACTGGGCCGACACCCTCTTCTCCGAGTCCCGCACGCTGGCGGCCAGCGCCGCTGATCTACGCGTCTCTCGGGCTGCACGCCGGTGCGGTGGCGGCCGTCCTGGTACGGCCGTCCACATGGCCCTGGGCGGTCGGCGCCGCGCTCGCCGATCACATCCTTCTCACGGCCGCGGGGCTCACGCCGCGGTCCGCTCTTCTCGGACCCAACTGGACCCGGCTGCCCTCTGCCGCTGCCGGCAGGCGCGAGATCGCGATCACTCTCGACGATGGCCCCGACCCGAGGATCACCCCCCGCGTCCTCGATCTCCTCGACGAACGCCGGACGAAGGCGACCTTCTTCTGCATCGGCGAGCGCGTGCAACGTCATGCGGAGCTCGCGCGTGAAATGGTGCGTCGCGGACACTCTGTGGAGAATCACAGTCAGCGGCACCTCAATTACTTCTCCCTCCTCGGCCCCCGGGGCCTCGTCGCGGAGATCGAGCGCGCGCAGGACACCATCGGCATCACCACGGGGCAGCACCCTCTCTTCTTCCGCGCTCCGGCGGGCTTGCGCAGTCCGTTCCTGGATCCGGTGTTGAGTCGGCTCGGCCTGCGCCTCGCGAGCTGGACACGGCGCGGCTTCGACACGGTCAGCGCCAGCGCCGAGACGGTTCTCGGCAAGCTGACGCGCGATCTCGCAGCGGGCGACATCCTGTTGCTGCACGACGGACATGCGGCGCTCACCGGCAGAGGCGTGCCCGTGATTCTCGAGGTGTTGCCGCGGCTCCTCGACTCTGTGGCGGCATCGAGACTCACCCCCATCACTTTGCGGGCCGCGCTGACGCCGGCAAGTCGGGAACCCCACGCGCCATGAGTCCCCTCGTCCTGCGCCAGTTCACCGCGACGAGCTGCATCGGCCGCGGACTCCAGGCGACCCTGGAATCGCTGCGCGCACAGCGCAGCGGACTTGCGCCCTGTGCTTTCGAGACGGTGGATCTGGACACGCATATCGGCGAGGTGCCCGCGCTGGCCGATGTGCGGCTACCTGCACGACTGCAGCGCTTCGACTGTCGCAACAACCGCCTCGCGCAGCTTGGGATCGCCGAGGACGGCTTCGAGGACGCAGTCGCGGCGTGCGCCAGCCGATGGGGTCGACGGCGTGTCGGACTCTTCCTCGGCACCAGCACGTCCGGAATGCTCCAGACGGAGATCGCCTACCGGCGGCGCGACGCGCAGACCGGCGCGCTTCCGGCGGGCTTCGACTACGCCGGCACGCACAATACCTACTCACTCGCGGCCTACGTGCATGAGCTCCTCGGGCTGGAAGGCCCGTCGGCCGTAGTGTCCTCCGCCTGTTCCTCGAGCGCGAAGGTATTCGGCTCAGCGCGCCGGATGATCGCGGCAGGCCTCATCGATGCGGCCCTGGTCGGCGGCGTCGACTCTCTGTGTCTCACGACGCTGTATGGCTTTCACTCGCTGCAGCTCGTCTCCCGGCATCCCTGCCGGCCGTTCGACATCGAGCGCGACGGCATCTCGATCGGCGAGGCGGCCGCCTTCGCGCTGCTCGAGCGCCCGCCCGACAGCCTCGATGCCGATGCCATTCTGCTGTTGGGTGTCGGGGAGTCGAGCGACGCCTACCATATGTCTTCGCCCCATCCCGACGGACGCGGCGCACGAGCCGCTATGCTCCAGGCGCTCGCTGCGGCGGGCCTGACCCCGGATGACATCGACTACATCAACTTGCACGGCACCGGCACGCCGAGCAACGACAGCGCCGAGGGCAACGCGGTCGCGGCCGTGTTCGCTGGGCGGAAAAGCGTCGTCGCGGCGAGCTCCTCCAAAGGGGCGACCGGGCACGCGCTCGGCGCGGCGGGAGCGCTCGAGGCCGTGATCTGCGCACTGGCGCTGCGATATGGGCTGCTCCCGGGGAGTCCTCATACCCGACGCGTCGCGCCGCAGCCCGGCTTCGACTACCTGTGCGCCAACCGCCAGCGGCCGATCGCCCGAGCGCTCAGCAACTCCTTTGGATTCGGCGGTTCCAACTGCGCGCTGGTGCTGGGACGCGCCGGATGAAGCACACACCCGCCCAGCCGCCGCCGCTGACCGCCTGCATCCAAGGCATCGGCCTCATCGGGCCCGGCCTCGCCGATTGGGAAAGCAGCGCCCGCGTCATTGCCGGTGCGGCGGCGTACTCCCCCCAGGCGACGGCGGTGCCGGGGCCGGAAGGACTGCCTGCGGCGGAGCGGCGCAGGACCGGTACCACCGTGAAGCTCGCACTCGCCGTGGCGCGGCAGGCGGTCGCGGCCGCGGCCGTAGACCCGGTGAATTTGCCGGCGGTATTCAGCTCCTCGGGCGGCGACGGCCTCATCTGTCACGAGATCTGCGAGACCCTCGCATCCCCGGACCGGCAACTCTCACCGACGCGCTTTCACAACTCCGTGCACAACGCCGCAGCGGGGTACTGGAGCCTCGCCACCGGTGCCACTGCCGCATCGACTGCGCTCTGTGCATACGATGGGAGCTTCGCCGCAGGCCTCCTCGAAGCGCTTGCGATCGTGCAGACAGACCGGGTCGCGGTGTTGCTGTGCGCCTATGAGACGACTTACCCGGAACCGCTGCGTGCCACGCGCCCGCTGCCCGACGCCTTTGGCGTGGCGCTGGTCCTCACACCGGCACCGACGGCCATCACGCGCGCCCAGCTCACTGTGCGCTCGTGCGCGACGGACACTGCCGCCGACCGGCTCCCGGATCCCGGGCTCGAAGCGCTGCGGGCCGCCATCCCCGCGGCGCGCAGTCTGCCGCTCCTGCGGCTTCTCGCCCGCCGCGAGCCAGGCGCTGTCGTACTCGACTACATCGGTGACCAGCATCTGACAGTGGAGGTACGCGAGTGTCATTAGCGGAAGGCACCCGCCTGGACCGGCCGTGGATTCTGAGCCACATCCCGCATCAGGGGCGCATGTGCCTTCTCGAGGAGGTATTGAGCTGGGATGCGGCACGCATCCGCTGCCGCGCGACCAGCCATCGGCTCGCCGACAATCCATTGCGCTCCCATGGCCGGCTCGGTGCCGCCTGCGGCGTGGAATACGCGGCGCAGGCCATGGCGGTGCACGGAGCCATCATGGCATTCAACAGCGGGACTGCGGCACGCGCAGGACTTCTCACCAGCGTCAGGAACCTCGTCCTGCGGGCGACCCGTCTCGACGATCTCGACACCGATCTGATCGCGAGCGCCGAGCGTCTGGCCGGGGATGAGGCCGGCACGTTGTACGAGTTCACCGTAGCGAGCGGCGGGCGGGAACTGCTGAACGGCCGCGCCGGCATCGTGTTTGGAGTGGAGAGGTCATGAGCGAGCCGGTAAAGCGGGCGTTGGTCACCGGAGGCAGTGGCGGCATCGGCGCCGCGATCTGCCGTCGCCTGGCGCGGGACGGACACCACGTCTATGTGCATGCCAGACAAGGAGTCGATGCCGCCGAGAAAGTGGTGGAAGAGATCGCCGCTGCCGGCGGCAGCGCCGTGGCGCTGCACTTCGATGTCACCGACACGGACGGTACGCGCGCGACGCTCGAGGCCGCTCTGACGGCGGGACCCATCCAGATCCTGGTGAACAACGCCGGCGTGCACGACGATGCCGTTTTGCCTGGAATGCGTCCGCAACAGTGGCACCGGGTGATCGACGTATCGGTCAACGGCTTCTTCAATGTCACGCAGTCCCTCCTGATGCCCATGATCCGCACCCGCTGGGGAAGGATCATCAACATCTCGTCGGTCTCCGCCCTCATCGGCAACAAGGGACAAGTCAACTACGCGGCGGCGAAAGGCGCCATCAATTCCGCGACCAAGGCGCTCGCCCTCGAGCTCGCCAGCCGCGGAATCACCGTCAACGCGGTGGCGCCCGGCATCATCGACACGCCCATGAGCCAGGGACTCTTCGAGCAGAAGACCATCGAGCGCCTGGTGCCGATGAATCGCGCGGGGCTCCCCGCGGAAGTGGCGGCAGTCGTCGCATTCCTCGCCTCCGCGGAAGCCTCCTACGTCACCTCTCAAATCATCTCGGTGAGTGGCGGAATGGCCTGAAACGTCACGCCACACCTAACGTCGGAAACATACGCCGGCAACGCACGGGAAATTTCCCGCCAAACATTGGCGAGAGCGCCGAAATCCCGCAAAATTCGCGCAACAGCCCCATTATGCGGGCTGGCGAGGATCCTGCTCTCTTTGCTGGAATGCGCGGGCAGGAAATCCCAAGGAGAGCGACTATGGTGGCGGCGGCGACGATGATGGCAGAGCAACTCCTGGAATCCCGTGTAGCGCGGCTCGAATCTGACGTGGCGCATATCCGCTCTGACATAGCGGATATGAAACTCGACATCCGAGAGCTTCGCACTGCCACCGGCGGCATTCGCGAGGAACTGCACGGACTCGGTACTTCCCTGCGTGCGGAAATGCAGGAGCTCAATACATCCCTGCATAAGGAAATGCACGGGCTCAGTACGTCCCTGCGTCCGGAAATGCAGGAGCTCAATACGTCCCTGCGCGCGGAAATGCAGGAGCTCAGTACGTCCCTGCGCGCGGAAATGCAGGAGCTCAATACGTCCCTGCGCGCCGAGGTACACGAGGTCGATACATCTTTGCGCGCTGCGATCGCGCGGCTGGAGCGCGAGTTGACCCGAGGACTGGCTTCCAATCGGATATGGATGCTGCTGCAAAGCGCTGCGATCCTGGGCGTCATGGCCCGGGGATTCGGCTGGCTGTAGCCTGGATCGAGGCGTTGGCGCGCATGATGATAGAATGCTGCTATGAAAGCCTCCCTGATCGCCGGACTCGTACTCATTGCCGCGGGCGTCTTTCTGATCCTGCGCCCGCCCCACTACGCGAGCGAACAGAGCGTATTCAAGCTCGGCGATCTCGAGGCGAAAATGCAGCAGGAGCGAGCGCTCCCCGGCTGGGTGGGCGGAGCGGTTCTCGGCGCCGGTATCGTGCTGCTGGGCGCCGGCCTCATCAAGCGCTCCTAGCCCTCGGGGGTCCCCGCGGCCCGGCGTCTGAGCATCCTGTCATGCCGTGAGCACCGTGATGGTGCCGCTCGGCTCCAACGTAACCTGACGGGTCTGACCGGGATCCGCGATGCCTTCCTTCCTCAGGGCCTCTTGCATGTCGGTCTGGCTGATGTTGTAGCGCTGCATCTCGCGCGGCAAGACATTTCCCGACTCGCCGAGAATCACCGCCCGCCCTTCGACCAGATGAGCGAACCGCGGCGACCGCGAGGCCGCCCGCGCCAACACCCAGTGCAGGAAGGCGATCAGGATCATGGCGAGCAGCGTCCCGCCGAGCGGAGCGGACCCCGTCAACGCGCGGCTCAGGCTCGAGCCCATGATGATGGAGACGATGATGTCGAGCGCCGACCAGCGGGCGAAAGTCCGTCGGCCCGAGATGCGCAGCAGAACGAGGCCGAAGACGAAGACGACGAAAGCGCGGGGCAGCTCCTGCCACCACTCGATGTGATTCGTCACACCAAAGACATCAAGGAGGGTCATGCCGCTCCTCCCACTCTGAGGGGGTGGAGCTTAAACGGGCCGGCCGGAGAGCCAGTTCCGGCGGGCTGATGCCCGCAGGAGTGTCAGCCCGGGGGACTGCCGCTACGCCAGGCCGTCGAAGAACTCGACTTCGCCCGTCTCCAGCGAATATTCCGCGCCGACCACCGCCAATCCTTCATCAAGGATCAGCTTCTCGAGCACGTCCGAGCCATATCGCAGGTGGCTGACGGAGACCCCGACATTGGCGCGCACGGCGTGCCGCACGAGTGCCGCCTCATCCTCCCGCAGGTCGGTCTTGAGCAGAACCTCCACCGAAGGCCGCACCCGATCGACGATGGAGCGGATGTTACGGGACTGATTCTCCGCCGGCTGGCGAAGCTCCTCCAGGGTCGCGCGGATGGCGCCGCACTGGGAGTGACCGAGCACGACGACCAGCCGCGTCCCGAAACGTGAGGCGGCGAACTCGACGCTGCCGATCTGCGAGGGCGAGACGATGTTGCCGGCGACGCGGATGACGAAAAGATCGCCGAGCCCCTGGTCAAAAACGATTTCCGCGGGAACGCGCGCATCCGAGCACCCGAGCACGATGGCGCAGGGCTCCTGGCTCTGGGTGAGCTCGAGCCGTGTCGAGGCATCGAGCAGCGGTCCGCGGTTGCGCACGCGGTCGACGAAGCGGCGGTTGCCTTCTTTGAGGCGCTGGAGCGCCTCCGCAGCAGGGATCATGTCGGGCGGGACTCTCGTTCTTGGCTTCGGCCGCAAGGGTAACATGCCTGCTAGAATGCCGTCCTCCTGAAGCGCAACCCGGAGGATCGACCATGGCGATTCGCGAGCGGCTGATCGAGTACCGCGACGGCTCGACTCTTCTCGAGGGCTTCTTCTGCCACGACGATTCGCGCCCCGGTCCGCTGCCGGCCGTCCTGATCGCTCACGAATGGGGCGGACGCGGGGAGTTCGTGGAGCGCAAGGCGCGCCGCCTCGCCTGGCACGGGTTTGCGACGTTCGCGCTCGACATGTTCGGCAAGGGCAAGCGCGGCGCCACGAACGCGGAATGCTCGGCGCTCATCACCCCGCTCGTCCAGGATCGGGCGCTGCTCGCACGGCGCGCCACCGCGGCGCTCACCACCGTGAAGGAGCTGCCGGAGGTCGACTCGCGCCGCATCGCGGCCATCGGCTTCTGTTTCGGGGGGATGTGCGTGTTGGATCTGGCCCGAAGCGGCGCGGACGTGCGCGGCGTCGTCAGCCTGCACTCACTCCTCAAGCCAACCGGTCTGCCGTCGCAGGGCAAGATCCGCTCCAAGGTCCTCCTGCTCCAGGGATATGCCGATCCCCTGGCCCCGCCGGACGACTTGCTGGCGATCACCCAGGAACTCACGGCCGCGGGCGCCGACTGGCAGCTCCATGCCTACGGCAACACCAAGCATTCCTTCACCAATCCCCACGCCAACGACACGGCGGGCGGACTGGTTTACGACGAAGTAGCCGACCGCCGGTCCTGGCACTCCCTGCTGGGCTTCCTGGACGAAGTCCTGCGCTAGCGGGTGCTCACCATTCGGTCGCCAGCGCGGCAGTGATGCGGCTGAGCCCATCGACGTCTCGGGAGCTCACCGTCTCGACGGGGGAGTGGGAGTAGACCATCGGCCATCCCAACGCGACGTCGATCGTTCCGTAACGCGTGTACGCGGAGCCGTCGTTTCCACCACCCGTAGCACCGTACTGCACCGGGAGGTTGTGCTCTCGTGCCATACGCACGACCCGCGCAACATCCGCGGGTGGGTCAATGTTGGAATTATCGACGGCACGCACCACGAAGCCCTGCCCCACCACGGCGTCAGCAAAGCGCTGCGTCTCGAGCGGTGAGTCGCTGCTGACGAAAGTATCTATGGCGAACACCATATCCGGGGCGCGTCCCTGCTTTGCAGCTCTTGCGGCGTAGCCCACAGCACCGTCGAGCCCCACTTCCTCGCCCGTCGTCCAGACAAAGGTGACACGACGTCCCGGCCACTTGCGCGCAAAGTCAGGACCCAGCGCGCGCACTGCGGCGACGAGCGCGGTACAGCCGACGCGATCGTCGAGGCTGCGCACCGAGACCATCGAGCCGAGAAGCGGGTGGAATGCCTTGGGGATCGTCAGGTAGTCACCCACCTCGATCCCCAGGCTCTGGGTCTGCGCCTCACTGCGCGTCCCGACATAAACATAGGCCGGCTGCCTGCGCATGCTGAAAGGCGCCGGCCATTTGAAGTCGGGCCGATCCCAACCCGCGGGCAGCTCCATCACTCCGCCGACCGCCCGCCCGCCGCTCGTATGAACCAACGCCACGTGGCCCAGGTAATAACGGCCATAGAAGCCGCCGATTTCCTGCACCTGTAGCCGGCCATCGCTCTCGATCTGCGTCACCTTGTAGCCGATCTCGTCCATGTGCGCATCGAAGACGAGATCGGGACCGCGTCCTCCCTGCTTCACCGTGCCCATGGAAAGCACGAGATTGCCGCTGGCATCGGTTTTCGTCTGGCGGCGGGCCCAGGCGGGAAGCTGAGCGAGGATCGCCTGCCGAACGCTCTCCTCGTGACCGCTCGCCCCGTACGCCAGGGTAAGGGCTCTGAGCGTGACGATGGTCGGTGACGCGTCCAGGGCGGCCTTTCCGCCGGCAGCGGGCCGATCATCCGCAGTCGGCTGCCGCGAGGCATCGAACGGATCATCCGCTGCGCTCATCCGCACCGCCGGTTCCCTTAGATACGCCTCGAGCAACCGCGTCAGCCCCCTGAGGTCCGCGCGCGAGAACGTCTCGGCCGGTGTCACTGGCATCAGAGTCGGCACTCCGAGCTCCGCCAGGCGATGCGGCAGCGCGGGAGGTCCAGCGAAGCCCGCCATGCGCGGAGGTGTTGCGGCGATGAGATGAGAGGCGATGTGCTGGCCCCGCGCGAGGGACTGGAGAGCTGCCGCAAGCTCACCTGTTTGCGCCCCTTCGCCGGAGCCTCCGATCAGCACGCCGTCGCCGGGCACCTGCGCGGCGGCCCGATCCGCAGTTGCGCCGCCTGCAGCCGGCGGCGTGACGCGTCCGACAAAGATCATCTCGTCAACCGGCAGCTCCGTCAGGACCCGCATGAGGCCCCGCCCTCCGAGCCACTGTTGAGTCACGAAAGCAATGGTCGTCGTGCCCCCGGCGCGCACGCGGTCGAGCCCGCGGGCAGTTTCGAGCAACGCCTCCCACCCGAAGCGGTCGCCCGCATCGGCACCCGCCTCATCGTCCGCGCCGACGGTCATCGGCCCCTGAGCGAGACTCACGGGATCGAGCAGATCCGCGCCCGCGGCTCGCGCGCCGGCCGCCGAGCGTGCTCCGACATCCAGATAAAGCTCATCGATGTGGCTCATGTCGGGAGGATCCAGGCGGCGCGGCGCCAGATGGATGCTGAGCCCTTCGAAAGCGGCGTTCAGCGCGGCATCCGGCGTCTGCACCAGAGCCGGCTGCGCGAAGCTCAACGTGTCGAACACGGCGTTGGGCTCCAGCTGCGGCAGCCTCTGCACGCGCAGATAGCCCCGCGGCGTGATCCCGCTCACGACATAGCCGGGCTGGTCGATCGCGGCGACGATCAGGCGATGGGGCGAGCCGGCGCCGGCCGTCACCCAGACATCATGGAAGTTGTCGGTGTTGGGATGCAGCCCCTGAGCGGCGAGGTCCTGTCGGATCGCTCCCGCGAGGGCCTGCTCGTAGCCCGAGACCGCGGGGATGCGGCTGAGCGCCGCGAGATCCGCCGCTGCGGCGGCCGTGGCCGCGGTACAGCCGAGCGCGCCCGCGAGCGCCACCGCCGTCACGGTGCGCGTGATCATTCTCATCGGTAGCCCCGCCACGAACCAACTTCGTGTTGTTCATATTATCGCGAGGCGGCAAAGCTTACCGGCGATTGCGACAGCCGGAGCGAAACGCGCGGCGGCCCGCCCATCGGGCCGTGCCACCGGCCTGTCGGCAGAGCCGGTGTCTGTGCCGACGGCGCAGGCGGATCTCGAGAGGCCCGGGCCTCCATGCCCGGACGCTCCAGTCGCTCAGTGCCAGTTGTGGCGCGTGCTGAAGTCCCGTGCCTGGCGCTCCGCTTCCTCGCGCGCGATGCCGTATCTTTCCTGCAGCCTGCCCGCTAGCTGCTCGCTGTGTCCCTCGAGCTGGGACAGGTCGTCGTCCGTGAGCTTGCCCCACTGTTCCTTGATGCTGCCCTTGATCTGCTTCCACTGGCCGGCGGTGCGATCGCTGTTCATGGTCTCGACCCTCCTCACACATGATGGATGACGGAGGTGATCGAGCAAGCTCCAGACCTCGCCGAGCTCACGTCGAGGCGGGCACGACCTGGGGCGCGACTTGCACCGTCACCGTGTTGGATTCCGGATCGAAGAGAATACGCGCCTGTCCGCGCTGAAGCTGGTCGCGCACCTGCGCGACCTTCTGCTCCAGGGAGTACTCACGCTCGCCGTAATCGGTGCCTTCGCGCAGCACGAAGGATTCGATCACGCCCTGCAGCGCTTCGGAGGAGAGCTCGCCGTGCGGAATGGGAACCGGCTCGGTCAGCGGCTGCGCACCTTGCTCAGGAGGCGCAGGATCTCGAGATACAGCCAGACCAGCGTGACCATGAGGCCGAACGCGGAGTACCACTCCATGTACTTGGGTGCACCACCGGCGACGCCACGCTCGATGAGATCGAAATCGAGCACGAGGTTCAGAGCGGCCACACCGACGATGACGAGTGAAATGCCGATGCCGAGCGGAGTCGCCGCGTAGAGCACCGGCACGGCGATGTGGAAGAAGCCGAGGATCATCGTGGCGAGATAGAGCAGGAAGATGCCGCCGGTCGCGCCGATCACCATGGCCCGGAACTGGGCCGTCACCCGCAACCAGCGCATCCGGTAGGCGAAGAGCAGGACGGCAAGGACGCCGAAGGTCAGGCCCACCGCCTGGATGGCGATACCGGGGTAACGCTGTTCCAGGATGGCCGAGATCCCGCCCACGGCCAAGCCCTCCAGCGCCGCATAAGGCAGGGCGAGATAGGGCGCCAGGGTCGCCTTGAAGCTGATGATCAGGGCGAGCACGAAGCCCCCGATCAGCCCGAGCAGCATGGTGGAGGAGACGGCCTGGACGTCGCCGCCGCTGCCCGTGTACTGCGACCAGGGCCAGAGCGCGGCCAGCATGAGAACGATGAGCATCAGGAACGACTTGTCGATCGTCCCCTTCAGGGTCATGCCCTCGACCCCGATCCCGAGCCGCGGCAGGCGCTCGAAAGTCTTCTCGTTCAGGCCGGGGTTGCCGGTTCGGCGGACTGGGAGGGGCATCGAGGATCTCCTTTGGAAGCGGGAGACCGTATTCTACCAGCGTCGCGCCGCCGGCGGCGCCTTTGACTGTGATTTTATCCAGTCAGTCCCGGGGCGGGTCGAACGGCTCGTCGTGGGAGCCTTGCGGGTCCCCCGGCGGCGACTCCCCGCGTTCGCGGTGGATCCGCTCGTAGATCTCCTCCCGGTGAACGGGAACTTCCTTCGGCGCGTTGATGCCGCAGCGCACCTGATTGCCTTTGACACCGAGGACAGTGAACGTCACGGTGTCGCCGACCATGATGGTCTCGCCCACTCGTCGCGTGAGGATAAGCATACTCTCCGTGCCCCTTGTTGTTTAACCCTGAGCGCATGGTCGCGCCGGTAACATACTACAACATCCTCCCGCCGACTGCACCCTCAGGTGCCGGTGCGGTTGTCCCGCCACACACGCTCGAAAGGCAGCCGCCACGCATGGGGCGCGATGAGCTGATGCATGGAATTCGGCCCCCATGATCCCGGCGCATACAGACGCACCGGTGGCGGCGCCTCCAACAGCGGCGCCGACACCTCCCACAGCCGCTCGATGCCCTCGGCGTTCGTGAAGAGTGTCCTGTCACCGCGCATCGCATCCAGCACCAGCCGCTCATAGGCCTCGAGCACGTCGCCGACGAGCCCCGTATCGTTCATCGCGAACTGCAGACTCAACTTGTCGAGGCGCATTCCCGGCCCCGGCCGCTTGCCATAGAAGGAAAGCGACATCTTGGAGACATCGGCGAGATCGAACGTCAGATGATCGGGCCCCTGGGCGCCGACGCCGGAGTCGGCCGGAAACATGCTCTTCGGCGGCTCGCGGAAGGCGATGGAGATGATGCGCTGCCCTTCGGCGAGACGCTTGCCGGTGCGCAGATAGAAAGGCACGCCCGCCCAGCGCCAGTTGTCGATGGAGCATTTGAGGGCGATGAAGGTCTCGGTATCAGACTCGGGGCTGACGCCCTCCTCGCCGCGATAGCCGGTGTATTGTCCACGCACCACGTCCGTCGGCTTGATCGGCAGCATGCTGCGAAAGACCTTGTATTTCTCCTCGCCGATGGAGGCGGGCTCGAGCGCCGTCGGCGGCTCCATCGCCATGAAAGCGAGGATCTGGAACAGGTGCGTCACGACCATGTCGCGGAAGGCGCCTATGTGGTCGTAGAAGGCCGCCCGCTTGCCGAGCCCGAGCGTCTCCGGAACGTCGATCTGCACGTGATCGATGAAATTGCGGTTCCAGATCGGCTCGAAGAGACCGTTGGCGAAGCGGAAGGCGAGGATGTTCTGCGCGGGCTCCTTGCCGAGGAAATGGTCGATGCGGAAGATCTGCGCCTCCGGGAAGACCTCGTGCAGGTTGGCGTTGAGCGAGCGGGCGCTCGCGAAGTCGGTGCCGAAGGGCTTCTCCATGATGATCCGCGAGCGCTCGACGAGGCCCGCCTGCCCCAACAGGCGCACCGAGGACAGCGCCGCGCTCGGCGGTACGCTCAGATAGTGCAGGCGCCGGCATTCGGTGGCCAGCGCCTTCTCCGCGCGGTCCACCGCAGCCCGCAGCGCGGCCGCGCCGGCGCCCAGGGGAACGTAGTCCAGACACTCCGCGAATGCGCCCCAATCCGCCTCGGAGACTTTGCGCGTGTAGAACTCATCCAGCGCGCCGCGCGCGAGCTTGCGAAAGCCCTGGGCGTCGATGTCATCCAGGGAGACGCCGATGATGCGGCAACCGGGAATGAAGCCGATGCCGGAGAGGTGAAACAGCCCCGGAAGGAGCTTGCGCCGGGCGAGATCGCCCGTAGCGCCCACCAGAACCACGACCTGCGGATACCGCGGACCCACTCCAGGAGGTACTTTCGCCACCCTGCTCCACCTTTCGATTTGACTTAAGCCCAAGCGAAAGGATAGCGGGCCGATCCCGGCGATTCCATGCGGCAGGCACGGTTTTACCGTTGAGGCTCCGGCTCCCCCGACGGCCAGTGACCCGGCGGACGGCGGAGAGGGCCTTGCGCGGCCCTCTACCCCGCCCACGCCTCGAATTATCGGGTGATCAGGCTGCCGGCGATACCGGAATGCCGATCTCGCGCCGGCCCCGGCCCCGTTGCAGCAGCCAGCGGTGCAGCGCGCCGGTCGTATCGATCATCCACTGCAGCAGCCGCGGCCTGCGCCCGAAATGCGATGCGAATTCGCGGTTGATCTCGAGCGGCCGCCAATAGGCGGTCTGCCAGTCACGGAAGCACGAAGCGAACTCCCGCTCCTGCTCCGGACGGACCGAGAGCAGCACACAGTTGCAGGCTGCTCGGATCTCCACCCGGTCCTCGGGTCCGACCCGGAAACTGTGCCAGCTGCGCACATGGCACAGCCATCCGCCGGAGAGCTCGAACTCCTCGGGGGTAGTGCGTAAAGCGGTGATCAGAGGGGCGACATCGAGATATGACATGGACTTACTCTCCGTCCGATGGTGGATCGCGAGGTCTTCTGCGGCCGGTCGCGAATGCGCGGCCCGCGCAGGGAAGGTCGAGCGTTGAACACGCCGCCGCCGGGAAAGTTCCTCGTCCGCCGGGTGCGACACAGCTCCGGGCTCCGCAATTCGCGGGACTTCAGCGCGTGGCCGAAGACGGGCTGCGCGAGGACAGCTCCGGCCGCATGAAGCTCAGAACCAGCCCGCTCAGCGCGCTGCCGCTGATGATGTTGGTGATGCCGACGACGAGCAGGGCGACGAGCGTGAGCAGCTCGTTGTGCACGCCCGCCACGGCGATGATGCCGAGGACAACCGCCGCAAGGCCGGTCAGGAATTGGATGCCCGCCGAGCCGCTGGCCATCTCGCCCGCCACGAACTCACGGACCGAGGACATGCTCACCGACGCACGCCTGAGCTCAGCCTGCATGTGGTAGAGCCTGCGCACGGACTGGGCGCTGAGCATCAGCGCCGCGCCGAAGGCTATGGCGGAAATCGACGTCAGCGCGAACGGGGCCACGCCGAGCAGCGCGAGGATACCGAGAACGATGCCAGCGATGCCGACGGGAAACATTGCGGCGAGTCCGTCCCCCGAGAACGCATCGGATCCGGTCTGCAGCGCTCCCGCTGGAGTGAACACCTGGGAATACTCCGACACCAGTGTCCCCCCTTGTATGAGGAGTGCCACGCCAAAGACGATGGTTGCCACGCCCGCCAGGAGCTCCGGATGCCATCCTGCGAGGCCGATGATGGCCAACACGGCGGTCGCGATGCCGCCGATCGCGTCCATTACGCCGCCGAAAGCTGCGGCCGCTTCGGTGCTTCGGGACTGGGGTAACGCTACGTTCATGACAAACCCTCCTTCCGACGACGACTCAACGCTCGTTCATACGGACCTGCCGTTACAACCGGGGTTCCGTCAGCCGGTTCCGGAATTCTGGCGAAGCAGTCAGATGGTCAAGGTTTGGTGTCAGATTACGCGCGGCTGCGGACGGGCTTCGTGCCCGCCGGCGCGGGGGCGTCCTTGGTTACGTTTGATTTGCGTCGTGTCGTGATCACGATGACGCTGAAGAGGACGAACACGGTGCCCATCACCGTGCGAATGTCCAACAGCTCACCGCCGAGGAAATGGCCGAGAACGACCGCCACCACGGGGTTGACATAGGCGTAGGTACCGACTTTGGTGGGGGACTGATGATGGATGAGCCAGGTGTAGGCGGTGAAGCCGACGATCGATCCCGCCACGATCAGATACGCGAGGGCGATCCATGCTCCGGTCGAGACGCCGCCAGGGTGGAAACCGCGCTCCTCGCCCGCCGCGGCGGCCACGACGCACAGCAGCAGCCCGCCGACCAACATCTGCGCGGCGGCGCTCACGACCTTGGACGTGGGCATGGGCAGTCTCTTGGAGAGGACGGAAGCGCTGGACCAGCTCACCGCGCTCACCAGCAGACCCGCGGCGCCGAGGGTGTACACCGGCGCGCCGCCCAGGCCGAGCGCCGGGTCGACCAGCACCACCACGCCGCCGAGGCCGATGAGCAGGGCCAGGCCCAACCGCAACGTCAATCGCTCCGTACGCAGGAGGGTGATCTCGCAGAGCGCCATGAAGGCAGGGATCGTGGCGAGGATCACCGCGGCCGTGCCCGAAGGCACGCGCTGCTCCGCCCAGAAAAGGATGCCGTAGTCCACCACGAAAATGAGCAGCGCCACGACGGCCGTGGCCGCCCACTCGCGCCGGCTCGGCAGGCGCTCGCCTCGTGCCAGGGCCCATATGAAGAGTGCGGCGCCCGCGATGGTGAAACGCGCCGCGGCGAGCAGCAGCGGCGGTACTTCGTGGACGCCGACGCGTATGGCGTAGAAGGTGGAGCCCCAAACGAAGTAGATGATCGCGAACGCGACCAGGGTCTTCCATCGGGGCGGGTGGGCGCTGAGCACGGCGGGGCGAGCCTCGATTCGGGCCGTGCATTCTGCCGTCAAGCGGCGACATTCTCAAAGTCATCGTAGGCCCGCTTTCACGGTCCAGCCTCTGGGCACGCTACGTGCAGAGTGGCAGCGGGGTCTTCGAGCCATGGCCGGTAAATAGCATCGGGGAGGTACCGCAATGAGATTGATAATTGCCATCCTGGCGGCGGCGGTCGGTTGCGCATCATGCGGTGGAGGGTCTTCCTCCGGATCTTCGGCAGACCCGTCAGCATCGTCACCGCCCTCGATGACGTCGATGACATCGATGACCCCATCTGATCCGGCCACCGATACCTCATCGCCACCGACATCGTCCTCCAGTCCGCCTCCAACGACGTCTCCTACGCCGTCTCCTACGCCGTCTCCTGCGCCGTCTCCTGCGCCGTCTCCTGCGCCGGCGCCGGTCCCGTTTTACAAAATTGTCGAAATTCCCCGCCTCGCCACGACGGGCTCCGTCACGGTGACGGGGGTCAACGACCAGGGAATAGCCGTCGGACAGCAGGAGACCACCGGCGCGCCGCGAGCCTGGATTTACCAGCAGAGCTCAGGCGCGCTGGATGAGCTCTCACTGGATCCTTCGGAGAGCGGTGCTTACGCGAATGGCATAAGTAACAGTGGAGTCATCGCCGGCGCCGGAGTACCCAACGGACCTCCCGTCCCGGGCTTCTGGACAGTCACGGGGGGTGCGATGCCCCTGAGTGGGACCTACCAGTCCTCCGCTCAGGCGGTAGCGGCGAACGACAACGGCATGGTCATCGGAAATTACGGTCAGTCGGGCACCGTCTCCAGCCTGCCCCTCGTGTGGACCGCGCCGGCGTATGCCGAGACCACTCTGCCAGGCCTGCAATGCGACCAGTGCGCCCGGATCAACGTTGCCGCGAGCAGCATCAACGACGGCGGCCTCATCGCGGGCAGCAGCAACTACAGCATCTACAGCAATGGCACATACGTCGCGAGCGGAATGCATGCGACCGAATGGCAGGGCGGCCTCATCACGGATCTCGGCGGCCTACAGGGCGCCGACTACAGTGCGGCCTATGCGATCAACAGCAACGGCGACATCGTCGGCGGCTCGCGGACCGACTCGTCCCCGGGGGCTCCCACGCACGCCTTCCTCTATCACCAGGGCGCCATGACCGATCTCGGCACGCTCGCCGGCGACTCGACGAGCTCGGCGAACTCCATCAATGACAACGGACAGATCGTCGGGCTGTCGCAGGGCGACACGGCGTCGCGGGCCTTCCTCTACGAGAACGGTCAGATGCATGACCTCAACGCCCTGATCGACCCGGAGAGCCCGCTGGTGGGACTCGTGAGTCTCGAGGAGGCGGTCGGCATCAGCACGAATGGTTGGATCGCGGTGAACGGTACGGATTCCCGGGATCCCGGATGGACGCGCGCCTTCCTCCTGATCCCGGCCTCCTGATCCCGGCCTCCTGATGAGCGAAGCTCGGCCCGGCTGGCCGCGGCAGGAGTCAGGTGAAGAGGCGCTTGATCAGTTCCCAGAGACCCGACCGGCCGCCCCCGATGATGTGCCACGTCCATGGCTGCTCTACCGTCTCACCGGTCGTCAGGTCACGCACGATGAGCTTGCCCTTCGTGCCAATCGGAGCGACCGGCGTGATGTCCGTCTGAACCGATGAGCTGCCCCGATAGGATTTGCGGTAGCTCTGCTGCTCCATGGAGACTTCCAGGACATTGCCTGCCGCTGTCGTGACCGCGAACCGGCAGGGTATGGCGTTGGGCAACGGGACGGGGATCTTCTCAACCCGTATGTTGCACACGCCATCCTTACCGGCCGTGACCTGGGCCTCCTCGAGACCCATATCGCTGTGACGCTGGCGCGCACTGCTCGCTTCCTGCAAGGAAAGCGGGTCTGCCGTCCGTGGCTGTGAGGCAGACTCCCGCCGCGACTCCTCTCTCGAGCGCTCCTGCGGCCGCGCACGTCGTTGTTCTTGCAGAGGCATACTGACACCCCGTAATCAATGAGACGGATGGCCTTCGCCGCGCGACCACACCAGCTCGGGGCGTCGCGTGACGGACGGCATCGCTGCGATCAGGTCCTCCCGGGACAGTTGCGCCTTCCTGGGGTTACCGGCCGCGCGGTGAATTGCCTTCTGGGACGCCTTCTGGACGATGTTGCGGATCTCCCGCCCGCCCAGCCCGTCCGCGCGCTGCGCGAGCTCATCGGCAAGCACATCGCGATCGAAGTCGACAGGCAGCTTCCCGAGGAACATCCTGAAGAGCCGTGCGCGCTGCTCCGTATCGGGATTGGGAATCTCGACGCGCTCCGGGAACCGTGACAGCACCGCCTCATCGATGGCGTCGGGGAGATTCGTCGCGGCGAGGACGAACACGTGGCGCTCACTCTTCTTGACGCCATCCATCTCCTGCAGCAACTGGTTGACGATCTCCCCGGTGAACGCATCCGCGCGGGGGCCGCCCCGGACCGGGGCGACGGCCTCGATCTCATCGATGAAGAGGATGCACGGCGCCTGCCCGCGGGCCCGCTCGAACAGCTCCCTCACCCTCTGTCCGGACTGGCCCACGAATCCGGCCTTCAGATCCGCGGTGCTCGCGGCGATGAACGGTATGCCGCCCTCGTTGGCCAGCGTGCGCGCGATCTGGGTTTTGCCCGTGCCCGGAGGGCCGTAAAGCAGCGCCCCCTTGGGCACCTCGAACCCTTGCGTGGTGAACTCTTCGACGTGACGCAACGATTCGCACAGCGTCTGCAGCTTCTCGAGCGTCTCCTGTGCCAGCACGAGCGAGCTCCAGCCCGCGCCCTTGTCGACCGCCTCGCTCTTCGCCTCCGTGTGGCGCTTGAACACCTCGCGCCAGAGATCATCCGAGATCGTGCCGCCCTGCTTCAGCGCGAGCGTGCACACGTCGCTTGCGACCCGGGAGAGATTACGTCCTGACATGCCGCTCGTCAGCTCGCCGACGAACTCCGGGACGTCTGCGGGACGCTCGAGCTTTGCCATCTCGAGTCTCAGGATCTGCAGCCGCTCGGCGGCGCCCGGCAGGCCGATCTCGATCGCGGCGCCGAAGCGCGAGACCATGGCCTCATCGATCAGATCGCGGCGGTTGGTCGCGCCCACCACCCAGACCTGTTGGCCCTCGGTGCCGAGCCCGTCCCATTCGGCAAGAAACGCCTGCACGACCTCCTCGCTGGCGGAGTCGCCGCTGCTGCCGCCGCGGCGCGCGAAGACCCCTTCGCATTCGTCGACGAAAATGACGCATCGTCCCCTGGCGCGCGCCTGCTCCCAGGCCTTCTTGACACGCTCCCCGCTCTGCCCGACATAACCCGCTTTGAGGTCGGGCGCCTTGAGCGACATGAAGAAGCAGCTCGCGGAATCCGCGATGCGGCGCGCGATCTCGGTCTTGCCGGTACCGGGCGGCCCATACAGCAGCAGTCCCTTCGGCGCGGCCTTGTCGCCGCTGTTGAAGAGCCGGATCTTGTCGAGGAGATCGGCTTTCACTTGGGGCTGCAGGACGATCCGCTCCCAGATCTTCGTCAGGTCGGCATCGGAGACCTCCTTGCCCCGCGGCGCCACCTCGCGCAGCAGGTCCTCGCGCATGAGCACCACACGGTCGGCCGTACCCTGGCCGATCGCCCGGTTCACCGCTTCCTGTGCCGCGCGCTCGACGATGGCGGAGATGGCGCGGCCGCCGATGTTGCTGGTACGCCGTGCGAGCTCCGCCGCCATCTCGTCCGCATCGAAGTTTGTTTTGAGCTTGCCCAGGAAGAGCCGGAAGAGCTGCTGCCGCTGCTCGCGGTCGGGGTTCGGAACCTCGATGGCATCCTTCAGCCTCGATCTCACCGCCTCATCGACCGTCTCGGGCCTGTTGGTCGCCGCGAGCACGTAGACGTGCCGGTCGGTCTGCTTGATGCCGTCCATCTCCTGCAACAGCTGATTGACGATCTCCACCGTAAACTGATCCGAGCCGCTGCCGCCGCGGGCCGGCGCGACGGCATCGATCTCATCGATGAAGAGGATGCAGGGCGCGCGCCCGCGGGCACGGTCGAAGAGCTCGCGCACCTTCTGCACCGACTGGCCGGTGAAGCCTGCTTTGAGATCCGCGGTGGCGGCGGCGATGAATGCGAGGCCGCTCTCGTTGGCGAGCGTGCGCGCGATCTGCGTCTTCCCCGTTCCCGGCGGCCCATAGAGCAGTGCGCCTTTCGGGGCCGGCACGCCCTGTTTGCGAAGCGTCTCGACGTGACGCAGCGCCTCGCAGACTCCCTTGAGCTTGGCGAGAGTATCCTGCGCCAGAATCAGAGAGTCCCAGCTCGCTCCCGAGTCGACAGCCTCGGTCGGCCGCAGGCGTTTGACGGCTTCCCGCCAGAGCGTCTCGGTGATGGCCCCGCCGTTCGCCGCCGCGCGCGCACAGACATCGCTCGCGAGGCGCGACAGATTGCGCCCGGAGAATCCCACCGTCTTCTGCCCGAGGAACTCGGGGATCTCGGCCGGCCGTTCGAGCTTCAGCATCTCGAGCCGCAGGATCTGCAGCCGCTCAGCCGCCTCGGGCAGCCCGATCTCGACCTCGCCGCCGAATCTCGATGTGATCGCATCGTCCAGGAGGTCCTTGCGGTTGGTCGCGCCGACGACCCATACGCGCTGATCCTCCGCGCCGACCCCATCCCACTCGGCGAGGAACGCCTGCACGAGCTCCTCGGAGGCCGAATCGGAATTCGTGCCGCCGCGGCGGGCGAACACTCCCTCGCACTCGTCGATGAACATGACACAACGCCCGCGGGCACGCGCCTGCTCCCAGATCTTTTGCACGCGCTCACCGCTTTGACCGACATAGCCTGCCTTGAGGTCCGGTGCCTTGAGCGACATGAAGTAGCAGCTCGCGGAATCGGCGATGCGCCGGGCGATCTCGGTCTTGCCGGTGCCCGGCGGGCCGTAGAGCAGCAATCCTTTCGGGGCCGCCTTGTCGGCGCGGTTGAAGACCCGGATCTTGTCGAGGAGGTCCTGCTTGACCGAGGGCTTCAGGATGATCTTCTCCCAGATCTGCGCGAGCGCGGCCTCCGACACCTCCTTGGCCTGCGGCAGCGCCTCCTTGAGGAGGAGATCGCGCGTCAGGCGTACCGTCTCCGGCGAATCGCTCTCGGTCACCGCGCGCTCCATGGCGCGATTGACCATCATGACCAGATCACGGCCGCTCTTGCGATTGAGCCGCTTCGCGAGGAAGGCGGAGATCTCCGCGACATCCAGCGCCCCATCGCAGGGCCGATCGGCGATCAGGCGCTTCAGGATCTCGGTCCGCGCCGTCTCATCCGGCAGCGGGATCTCGATCCTGCTGGTGAAGCGATCCATGATGGCCTTGTCGATGCGCTCGGGGATGTTGGTGGCCGCCAGGATGATCACCGACCGGTCCGACTTCGTCGCACCCTCCATCTGCGCCAGCATCTCGGTGACGATCTCCTGGGTGTAGGTATCGGCGCTCGAGGAGCCGCGCTGCGGCGCGACCGACTCGATCTCATCGATGAAGAGCACGCAGGGTGCGCTCGCGCGGGCGCGGCCGAAGAGGTCGCGCACCAGGTGCGGAGACTGCCCCTGGTACTGACCCTTGAGATCGGCGGTGGTCGCGCCGATGAACTTGACTCCGCCTTCGTTCGCGAAGGTACGCGCGATGTCGGTCTTTCCCGTGCCCGGCGGGCCGAAGAGCAGAATGTTGGGCACGTTGACCCGCGCACCCTTGTAGCGGTCCGCCTCGCGCAGGATGCGCGCGGCGCGCTTCAGCTGATCCTTGATGTCCGCGGGCAGCACCAGGCGATCCCAGGTCTTGCTGCGGTCGACGCCCTCATTGCCCCGCACGGTCGCCACCGCCGCGCGCCAGTGCTCATCGCGGGGCGCGTTGGGCACACACTGTACCTTGGTCTCACGCACGATCTCGCGCAGCTCGCGGACGGACGCTCCACCCAGACCTTCGATCAGCCATTGCGGCACGCGTCCGGGAAGCTCATTCTCCACGCACGCTAGCGCCAGTAGCTTCCCGCGATCGGCCACGGTCTCGGGCGCAGTCACCTCGATCTTCGAGCTGCCGAGGAGCGCCAGCAGCCGCGGATGGACGTTCTTCTCCTGCTGCGCCGTCATCACGACCCACACGCCGCTCTGCCACGGCTCGCGGCGCGTCCACTCCTCTATCCAGGCAAGCGTCGCCTCGCGCGCGCCGGGACTGTCCTGCTCGGAGCCCGGCTTGGGGAAGAGGTGATCGGCGTACTCGACGAAGAGCACCACCGGAGTCTTCGTGGCGGCGTTGGCCCAGAATGCCTTCACCTCCTTCGCAGAGGAGAGCTGGTCCGCCGTCGGCTTCACGAGCGGGGCGAAGGTCGAGTTCGCGATCGTGTGCGCCAGGAACTCCTTGCCGTTGCCCGGATAGCCGTGCAGCAGGAGCCCCGCGGGCGTGGCGCGATCGCGCAGGTTGAAGAGATCGATGCGCCGGATCAGGAACTCGAACACCTTGTCGGAAACGTAGACCAACGCCCAGATGTCGGCGAGCCGCTTGACGTTGCCGAGCAGCGCCTCCAGACGCGGTATCTCGCCCCGCTGGCGGCGCTCGCGCCATTTGAGCTGACTGTAGAAATGCGCGTGCTTGAGAATGGGAACGAGATCGTTGCGACACTCCATGACCGCCCTTTGCAAGAGAGGCGCGTGGGCATTCATGAGCCCGCCCGGCTTGCTCGCGACCAGCACGGGATCTGCATCCGCGACGATGCGATAGGTCGCCATCTCGCCGAAGGAAAGGAAGCTCGCGCCCGCGGCTGCTCCCGGATCCACGTTCTGCAGGTTCACCTGGGTCTCATCGCACGTGGGCTTGCCCGCCGCGCTCCAGAAACGTACGGCCCACATAGGTCCGGGCGCCTGGTCCGGATACACATGAAGGAGCGTGGGGTGCTGCAGGCTCGCGGCGCTGGCATCGAGCTCCTTCACCGTGCCGCTCGTCTGCGCCCGGCGCACGAAGAAGAAGCAGACAGGCACCACGATGAAGAGATAGATGAGGAGCGGTGCGAGATACAGGCCCGCCACCATCATCCGGGCGATGGCCCCCAGAAGCCACCACGCGCCGATCACCATCAGAACCTTGAGTCCGATGCCGCCGCGCCGGAACCGCCACCAGAGCGGCAGGAGGAGCATCGCGGAGCCGATCGCCTTGCCGATGCCCGGGGTCTCTTCGCGTAGCAGCTTCTTCAGCCGCTCATGCAGCAGCGTGCCCACCCGGCCGAGATCCTTGCGCAGAAGCTCGGGCAGGGTCTTGCGCTCCTCGAGCGCGACCTGGGTGGCGGTGAGCTCGTCCATCGCCGCGGTCAGCGTCGCCTGGTATTTCGCCGCCTGTTCGCCGAGCAGTCGCGTTTTGGCATCGCCCGTCACAGGCGTCGCGGATGGCATGGCAACGGGCCGTGATGCGACTGATGCCGCGGCAGGCATCACCGGCAAGTACTCCGGGTCCGCCGGCAGTGCGGTTGCCATCGAGTGCGATGGAATCTCCTCAGCGTCCGGCGGCAAGGCCGGACCACCGGCGCGGCGGCGCGCGATGAAGATCACACCCGCCCCGACACCGGCACCGGCCAGGAGCAGCAACAGGAGGCGCGCGATACGGCTCGACTGTCGCGGGGGCGTGTACGGCGCCGGCGGCACGTAGGGGGGCGGTGCCGCGTAAGGACGGACGGCCTGTCTGCCGGCCCGCGGTCCCAGTGGACTGCCTCGCTTCTGCCACGCCGCGATGCGCTGACGCAGATCGGCCATGCCCTGATTGAAGGTGACCGCCGCCTGCTGACGCACCAGGTTCTGTTGGTCGGCGGGAAGTCGCGCGAGTGCCTGCTGCAGCGGCGGCAGTGCGGCCCGGTCCTTCTGCAGCCGCCGCTGATACGCTTGCTCGGAGATCTGCCCGCTCCGCAGCAGGAAGTTGCTCTCGTTGGGGTCGAGCGCCAGTTTGGCGAACGACTGGCCGAGGCTCCGCGCCTGCCCCTGCCCGCCGAAATCGAATGGCCGTGCCGGGATCGGCGCCAGCAGCGTCAGGACCAAGAGGAAAGCCAGTGCGAAAGCCCCCGGAGATCCGGGCGGCACTGCGCGTGCGCGCGATAGATGGTCTGCCATGGTCACCCTTCATCGGCTGCGGTCGTGCGCAGCGTGAAAGATGAGACGCAGCAGCCGGCGTGGCGTCAGGGCTCGAGCGAGCTCCAGTCGGCCGTATGACCCTGACGATCGCCTCCGGAGTGCGTCCTACTCGTCGGGACGGTCGTAAAAGGCTCCGCGGTCGTGCAGAACACCACAGATCTCGCTGCGCTCATGCAGAGTCCCCGCAACATCTACATCGCCGTCGCGAAGGCCCGGTGCATCATCGGTCCGGGCAG
Source organism: Steroidobacteraceae bacterium (assembly GCA_036278795.1). Taxonomy (GTDB): domain Bacteria; phylum Pseudomonadota; class Gammaproteobacteria; order Steroidobacterales; family Steroidobacteraceae; genus 13-2-20CM-66-19. Next base: position 234,960 of record DASUKK010000023.1, read on the forward strand.
CACGGCCGAGGCGCCGGCGAATCGGATGGCCAGCGAGCCGCTCGCCTGAGCCGATGCGCCCGCCGCGAAAAAGTCGGGGCAGCGTCCTCGGCCGCCTCCTGACTCTGCTCCTCGTGGGTTTCGTGCTCATCGCGCTGCTGCCCCAGTGCATGCAGCAGCTCGGGCAGATGGCCGGAAATGCCGCCTCGAGCGCCGCGCACCAGGCGACCAGCGAAGCGGCCGGCGGACTGGCCAGCGCTCTGAGCCGCCTGGGACACGGGCTCGTCGATCGCATCGAGAGCTGGTGGGGCGGCCTCAGCCCCGCTGAGAAGTTCGACAAGATCTGCGGGAAGATACCCGTCGAAGGGGTCGACAAGGTCTGCCCGTACTTCACGGCCGCACTGAAAGGAGCCTCGGACGCAGAGGCCGCGGAGACCGCCTGCTACATGGCCGCCGCGGGCATTGGAGGAGAAGCCCCACAAACCCTGAACCTGATCCACAGCTTCTGCCGGCAGACCGATCCCAGGGCGTTGGCGACCTGCGTTCGCGGTTATGTCAACGAAGCCGGCAATGAGAGCCGCTGCATGCCGGAGAGCCCGGAGCAGTTCTGGCGCGAGGCGCGCGCCATTATCGAGCCCATCGCCTGTCCGCCGGGACTGCCGAAGTCCCTGTGCACGACCCAGTCCTCCTCACAATCCTCATCCGCATCGACGAACGGCGTGCCCAACACATCGACCGCGGCGCCCAGCACGTCGGGGCCGTCGCCGACCAGCACACGCACTGACACGAGCTATCTCAACTGCCTGACGTACTACTACCATTACCTGCGCCCCCGGGGAGAAACGAGCTGCGGCTCCACGATCACCGCGGCGAGTGCCGGCTGCGCCCGAACCGCTCTGCTGACCTTCGCCCCTCAGGGGCAGTCGGTCGGCGCCAGCCAGGTCGCCCAGTGCGACGCCCTGCAGCCATGAGGCGCTGGCTTGCCCTCACACCGTGGCGCGCCCTGACATCGTGGCGCGCCCTGGCGCCTTGGCTCGCCCTGACACTGCTCCTTGCCGCGGGACCGGCGGGCGCGCAAGTGCTGCAGGAGGTCGTCACGGACGTGTGGGTGCACGATGCGCCCGGGCCGCCTCAGGGAGATTTCTGGGATTCGGCCGCCGCGCACCTCTTGAGCACATTCACCAACCCGGCCAGCGTCTATCCGGACGTGATGATTTGCGCGCGTCCCGCGAGGGTGGCCGCACCGCACTGCACGAAGATCTGCTGGGACCTCAAAGGCGACAGCCACGGCGACGGCAAGCACCCCAGCACGGAGTGCCAACAGTCGCTGCATGTCCCGCTCGTGCCGAACGATCCGCGCATGGTCCTTGAGGTTCTCGAGATGGACCGCGACGGAGATCGCGCGCGCGTGCACGCGATCATCGCCAGGAATGTCGTGGTGAGCGATCCATCGCACTGCACGGCCGATCAACCTTGCCGGTGGAGCTCTTCGAAGGGAGCGCTCGTGTTGAGCTTCAGCACGCAGATGCGCGGCGTCCTCGGCACGCCACCACCGCCATCGCCATCGGCCGCGCCCCCCGACGGCGGTGCCGCTCCCGCCGGTCCATCGCTCCGGCAACCAGCGCAGGACGGAGCCAGGAAAGCCACGGATCAATATGCCGAAAGCAAGGACCCGACCGCCTTCTCGCGCGAGACCGTCCAGCGGGCCTCCGCCCAGACCCAGGCCTCCATCAACAGCTGCCTGAGCGGCATAGCACACAGCGATGCCACTTTGCGCTCCCGCATGCCCCTCTGCGCCAACCTGAGCGGCAAACCCTTCGAGGACTGCATGTATTCGAAGGTGCTCTATGACGACAACACGGCACTGACCCAGGGATATGCGTGCTCGCGACAGTACCAGCAGGAGGCCGATACGCTCGCCAAGGCCGGGGCGTACGTGTGGCTGAAGGGCCAGGTGTGCGGGATCGGACAGTGGATCGGGCTCGAGGTTTGCCGGCCATGAGCCGGCCCGCAGGCTTCGCAGTGGCTTTGCGCGGCCCCCGGGGTAGGCGTAGGCTATGAATAAAAGAACACACCCGGCGAACTGGGGTCTCTTTGAACCGGTATGCCTTCATGCGCGCGTGCCGCGAGGGAGGCGCGGCGATCGAGCAAGCCTTGCGACTGCTCGATCGCACCTATTTCGGCATCCTGTTCCGCGATGCCCTGCGCGGCCTCAAGGATCACGAATCCGCCCGCGATCTGGTGCAGGATACCTTCATCAAGGTGTGGCTGCGCTGCGCCACCTTCCAGGGTGACTCCGAATTGCTCCCGTGGGTCAAATCCGTCCACCGGCACGCGCTGCTCGACCGCCTGCGCAAGTCCACGGGCGAAGTTCCCCTGGACACCATGGGGGATCAGCCAGGCGAGGCACAGGCGCGGATCGCGGAGTTGTCGGAGGAGACCATTCCGCGCCCCGACTCCGAAGCGGCGCGGGCTCAGCTCGACGCCTGCTTTCAACGCTGTTGGCAGGGCTTCGAGGCCGCATCGCCGTCGCACGCTCTCGTGATCGCGTGGATCGTCGAGGATGGCCTGACCCACGAGCAGATCGGCGAACTGCTCGGCCGCACTCCCGGGGCGACGCGCGAGTTCATCTCGCAATGCCGCAAGCGCGCCCGGCTGCATCTTGCCGAGTGGTACGAGCTCGCTTTCGGCACGGGTGAGACAGCATGATGGACGAGGACCAGGATTGGCTCGATGCGCTCGCCGGCCGGGCAGCGGGCGGGCGACATCCCACCGCCATCCGCGAGGCGCAACGGCTGCGCGAGTGCATCCAGCGTAACGTGAGCACGCCCCATGTGGCGGTCCCGGCGCGGGATGCGCAGCGCGAGGCGCAGCTCCTCGAGCGCGCACAGCGCGAGGGCCTCATCGATCCGGTGCGGCTCGCGAGTCGCAGACGCCTGCTCCTGGCGCCCACGAAGGCCGGCGGGTGGGTTGCGCTCGCAGCAGGCCTCGTCGGGATCGCGGCGGCGCTCGCGCTCTTCCTGCGCGGCACCCCCCAGTCGGCACATCTGCGCAGCGGACACGAGAACGTGAGCCGCATCGAAGCGGCCGATCCGAAGGCATTGAAGATGGAGCTTCTCGATGAGCTGCGCGCCGCTGGCGTTCCGGCCACGGGCTACGAAGCGCTGGGTGTCGAGGGAATCGACGCGCAGGTGCCGCAACCCGTTTCGCCGCGCGTGCGCGACATCCTGATACAACATCATGTGAGCGTCCCGGGCAACGGGATATTGCGGATCGAGATCGCCGCGCAAGGCGCGCCGCCGCCGTGATGGCAAAAAGACAAGCTGTCGCGGGGTGGCGTACACGCGCCGCTCCAGCGGGCTTGCTCCTCGTCATGGGCTGGGCTCATGCCGCCGGAGCCGCTCATGTCGCGAGCCCGACCAACACCGTACCGCTGCCGGCGCTGTGCAAGGCCGCCGCCGCGCCCCTGGACCTGAAGACTCCCATTCCCGAGCTGCGCCGGCGGGTGGAGCAGAATGCGGAGACGGATCCGCAGGCGACGGTCGCCATCATGTGCATGGCGATCCCGCGCGTCGCGCGCGAGTACGGTGTGCAATCGGCGCAACTGGCCTGGTGGCTCGGCTCGCTCACCATGCCGATGATCGCCTACCTCAATCAGTTCTCCGAGGCGGAGCCGCTGTTGCGGTTTGCGCAGCCGATTCTCGAGCGCCGCTATGGCCGCTACGCGCCGGAAGTCGCCGACATTCACGTGGCGTACGCCTGGATCTACCAGCGGGAGGGCCGCAACGCGGAGTCGGAGCAGGAGTGGCAACAGGTGCTCCGCATTCGGGAACGCTTTCCGGGGGAGCGCAAGATCGAGCTGCAGAAGGTGCTCGTCGGACTCGCCCTGGTACGGGTGGCGCAGGGCGAGTTTCCGCAAGCGCGCGCGGCCCTGCAGCGGGAGCACGACATCCTGGCCGGAAACGGCGATCTGGTGAGCGAAGCAGCCGCGGCCGTCGAGAATGTCTACACCAATCTGGAGTTTCGCCAGGAGAACTTCCTGGCGGCGAAGGTGCATGCCAAGCGGCAGCTCACGATCGAGAAGCAGTTACGCGCGGGCATCGGACAGCTCGTTCCGGGATACGTGTTCCTTGCGCGGATCGACGAGCGCCTCGGCGATTATGAAGGCAGCGAGGCGGCCGCGCGGGAGGCCATTCGTCTCGCGCAGACCGACCACGGCGGTCCTCTGCAGCGGCACCAGCTGACGGCGCTCACCCAGCTTGGCGCGTTGCTCGATGCGCGCGGGCGGCCGCGCGAGGCAATGCCCTTTGCCCAACAGGCCATCGCCCTCGGACAGGCCACGCTCGGCGCCGATGCGCCTGCCCTCGTTCCGGCGCTGCAGAGCCTCGCTGACATCCAGCGCGCGCTCGGCCGGCTGCCGGCGGCTTGGCACCTGTACGAGCAGATCGGGCGGATCGTCGCCAAGGCTCCCACCGATGTGGAGTTGCCCACACGGGTGACCTACTACCGCGGGCTCGCCAGCCTGCAACTCGATCTCGGTAATGTCGATGAGGCCCTCGCGGCGCTGAACGCCGGCCTCGATGCCACCCGCGCCGAGCCCGCACTGGTGCTGCAGCGCGGCTACCTGATGGAGACGCTTGCACAGGCTTCCGCACGGCGCTCGGACCCCCAGAGCCGCGCGCGCTACACGGAAGCCCTCGGACTCTTTGGCTCGCGCCTGCCGGATACGCATCCGACGATCCTGCGCGTGGTCAATGAGCTCTGCGGGCTGGATGTTCGCGAGCATGCGGCGGCCGGCGGCCAGGAGTGCGGCCAGGCGCGCACCCGCCTCGCGAGCACGCGGGATGTCGATCCGGCGCTGCGCGCGGCGGTATATGACAACCTGACTGAGCTCAGCCTCGCACGAGGCGATGCGGCGCACGCCATCACGCTGGGCACCTCGGCCGTCGCGGCGGCCGAAGGCCTGGGTACACCCGAGCCTCTCGCCCGGGCGTACTTCGTCACCGCGCGCGCCCTGAACGCGCGGGGGCGAACACCGCTCGCGATTTTCTTCGGCAAGCGCGCCATCGCGCAGATCGAGCGGCAACGGCAGTACTTCAGCGGCGAGGACGAGCGCCTGGATCGCGGCTTCCTCCTCGACAAGATCGCCATGTATCGCACCGTCGCGGACTGGCTGATGCAAAGCGGCAGGATCGATGAGGGACTCGAAGTGCTGCAGCTCCTCAAGGCCCAGGAGCTCTACGACTTCACCTCGCGCGCCGCGGCTTGGGATGTGCGAGGCAATGGCCCCGCTCTCGACGATCTCGAGAGCGCCCTCGATGGCCGATATACCGCGGTGCTGCGGGTCGATGCGGCTGCAGGCGCGAAGATCGAGCGCCTGCGCCGTCTGCAACTGCGATCCCGCATCACCGCGAAGGAGCGTCAGCAACTCGATGCGCTGCTCAAACGGGCCCAGCAAGCGGAAGGCGCACGCGCGCGACGAATCCAGCAGTTCATCGCCTCAGTCGCGCAGACCGCAAGCCCGGCGAGCGCCGGCACTGCGGCCCCCGGTGCGCGCATCGACGCGAAGAGCCTCCAGCATGCGATCGCACACGCTCCGTCAGACTCCGCAATCGCCATCTATGTGCTCACCGAGAACCAGCTGCGCCTTCTCATCGCGACGCGCCAGACGCAGCTGGAGATTCCGGTTGCCGTGAATGCGCACGACCTGCAACGGCGCATAGGACGCTTCCTCGATCTTATTGGACAGCGCGCACCAATCGACGGAGCCGCTCGAGCGCTCTACGACACTCTCGCCGGGCCGCTCGATCGGATCGCGCGAGAGGAGAAGATCACTCACCTCTTCCTGTGGCTCGATGGGCCGTTGCGCTACGTGCCCTTCGGCGCGCTCGAAGCGCCTGATGGCAGCTATCTCGCCGACCGTTATGCGATCGAGATGCTGGCCGGCATCGCGCCAGCTTCACCTGCGGAGGCGGACAGCGGTTCTCCCTTGCGCGTGCTCGGGTTCGGTGTGACACAAGCGGTGGACGGCTTTCAGGCCCTGCCAGGCATGGCCGACGAGCTTTGCTACGTCGTCAACGGACCCATCGCCGGACTTGCGACCCATTCAGCCGTCTGTCACGGCGCCACCGCGGGCGATGGCGCCCTTCCCGGCCAGGGCTTTGCCGACAGCGCCTTCACCACCCAGCGCTTCGAGACCTCCCTGCACGCGCCCCATTCCTTCACGGTACTGCACGTGGGAACTCATTTCAGTCTGCGGCCCGGTAACGCCATGCTCTCCTTCCTGGTGCTGGGCGACGGGTCGCGCCTGATGCTCGATACCCTCGCCGGACTCGATTTCACGGGGCTCGACCTCGTCACCCTGTCAGCGTGCCAGACCGCGATGGGCGGGGGACAGGCCGACGATGGTCGCGAGATCGAGGGCCTGAGCGCCATCGTACAGCAGCGGGGTGCCAAACAGGTCATCGCGAGTCTGTGGCGCGTCGAGGACGAGAGCACCGCGCAACTGATGCATGGGATGTACCTCGCGCTCGCCGCTCACAACGGCGATGTCGCGGACGCCCTGCGCCAGGCGCAGCAGCGCCTGCGGGCGCAAGTCAGCGCCGGGCGCCATCCGTACGAGCATCCCTATTACTGGGCGGGCTTCGTGGTCTCGAGCCGCGAGCTGCCGCTCGATGAAGGGTTGGTTGTCCGCGATCGATAGTCCCACCGCGGCGCGTGAAGACGCTCTCAAGTTGATTCGCGCCTTGCGACAGGCCGCACGCAGACCGGTAGAGTGCGAGGGATCGAGACCATGACTTGTCCTGCAATATGGTAAACGGGGTCGGTAACGCCTTTATCGCGCCTCGCGGCACCGTCGCTGCCCATAAGGCCACCTCGGCAGCGTCCCTGAGCGGCCAGATCAGACAGGACAAGATTCAGCTCGATGACTGGACCACGTGCGTGTCGTCGAAGACGCCGCGAGGACAGGCGGAGATTCAGCGTCTCTCCGGCGCAATCAGCGCGGCGCAATCGGAAGGGCCAGGAGCATCCCCATGCGCAGCGATACGCTCGAGAAAAGAGTCAAATTCCGGCTTCGCCGGACCCCGCGGCGCCTCTCAATTCCCACAGCGTCGCGTAGTTCATGATCGGGCGCTCGAACGTCGCGCCTTCGCCCGATATGCTCTAGTGATGCCGGAGAAGGACGGCCCTCATCGAGCAGCGCTGATGGCCGGCTTTCAGCTTGCTCAGGTACTACCTGCGTCAGGTTCTTGCGGGTCAGCGCGCGCATCTCGCAACTCGCGGCGTATGATCTTCCCGGTTGCGGTCATTGGCAAAGAGGTTACGAACGCGATCTGCCGCGGGTACTCGTGAGCCGAGAGACGGGACTTCACGTGGTCTTGCAATTCGCGAACCAGACTCTCGCTCGGCTCGACGCCGTCGCGCAGAATCACGAAGGCCTTGACGACTTCGGTTCGAAGCGGATCCGGCACTCCGACGACAGCGGCCTGCCGAACCGCGGGGTGGCCCAACAGGCAATCCTCGACCTCTCCGGGGCCGACGCGATACCCGCCGCTGGTGATGATGTCGTCGCTGCGGGATATGAAGCGGATGTAGCCATTGGCATCGCTTTCGCCGAGGTCGCCCGTCAGTAACCAGTCGTTCACGAACTTGGCGGCTGTAGCCGCCGGGTCGTTCCAGTAGCGTAGGAACATGACGGGGGAAGGACGCTCGACAGCGATGTTCCCCGTGACGCCCACGGGCAGAGGGATGCCGGCGGCATCCACGATGGCGACCCGATGGCCCGGAACCGCCTTTCCAATTCTTCCCGGACGCGCGACCCCGATGCGCCCGCACGACGAAATGACCATGTTGCATTCCGTCTGACCATAGAACTCATTGATGTAGACCCCGAACGTCCGACGCCCCCACTCGAGCAACTCGCGGCCGAGCGACTCCCCACCGCTCGCGATGGTTCGCACGTCGAGCCTCCACCGTGCCCTGGGATTAGCGACGGTGCGCATCATCTTCAGGGCGGTCGGCGGTATGAAGGCGTTGCGCACGCGGAAATTGTCTATCAGCTGGAACGCGGCTTCTGGATCGAATTTCGTGAAGCGATGCGCCACGACTGGCAGCCCATGGTGCCACGCGGGCAGCAGCACATCGTACAGCCCCCCGATCCAGGCCCAATCGGCCGGAGTCCAGAAGCGGTCGCCGCTCTGGGGAGCGAAGTCATGCGACAGCTCGACGCCCGGCAGATGACCCAGGAGCACGCGGTGCGCATGCAGGGCGCCCTTGGGCGCACCAGTCGTCCCTGACGTGTAGATGATGAGCGCGGGCTCATCGGCGGCGGTGGCTGCGGGCCCGAATTGCACGCTCTGCCGCGAAAGGCCGGCGTGGAAATCCACGCTGTGACTCATCTCGCCGTCAATGGTATAGACGACCTCGAGCTCCGGCAGCCGATGCCGGATCATCCGTAGCTTCGCCGCTCCGGCAAGATCAGTGATCACCGCTCTCGAGCCGCTGTCGGCGAGCCTGTATTCGAGTGCCTCGACTCCGAAGAGGCTGAATAGCGGGACCGCGATGGCGCCCATCTTGTAGATGGCCACGTGAGCGACCGCCGTCTCGGGCAGCTGCGGGAGCAGGACCGCCACCCGATCGCCTCGGGTCAACCCGGCACTGCGAAGGAGGTTCGCCGCCTGGTTGGACAGCCGCCGGATGTCCGCGAAGGTATATTCGGTGCTCTCGCCGGCAGAGGGCTTGTGGATCAGAGCTAGGCGGGCAGGCTCGTGGGACCATTTGTCGCACACGTCCACCCCAATGTTGTAGCGCTCGGGCACCTCCCAGCGGAATGCGGCAGCAAGCCGCTCGAAGTCGTGTATGTCTCGTGGGACCCGGAGCACCCTCACTCCACCGCGCAGCTGAAATTTCCGGCCTCGGTCACCGGACCGCTTCCCTTGTATTTTGCAACCTTCGGAAACAGGCACAACGGGCGGGTCATGGCCACACCTTTGCCCTTGTCGTCCGAGTTGAATTTAGTGGCGATCACCTGGGTCGGCGGCATACGCTTCTCCACCCACTTCTCGAGCGCAACGACCAGATCGTGCTCGACATCCCCATTGCCGCCTGCCTGACCGAAATCATTCGGGCCTGGCCCGCCGCCGCAGTGGCCCATGCCGGGCGCCAGGAACAGCCGAAAGAACTTCTGGGTCTGCGCGAGCGCCACCGACGCGGGCATGTGCCCCTGAGCCGCCACCACTGACTGGTAGAACCTGACGGAGCTCAGGGGCGTGACGATGGAGTCCTCCATCCCCGCGTACTCGATCAACTTGCCGCCGCGCGCCCTGAACTTTGCGAAATGCACGTCCTCGGCGTTCATGATGCTGCCGACGGCCCTTACGGCATCCGCACGTCCCTTTTCGAGATCGAAGCCGTGGAAGCTCCAGTTCTTGTCCTGATACACGAAGTTTCTGTAGAAGTTGGCGCCGTACATGCTCATCTGCGCCTCGGTCTGCGCCGACTCGAAATCCGTGGCGCTGATCGTCTCGGTCCAACCCGGGTTCTCGCTGCCGTAGGCTTGGCCCGCGTACGTCGGCCGCCCAGCGCGGTCCATGGGACCTTCGTGGATGGCCTCGTAGGTTCGCAGCTTCGCCGGGGTAAGTCCCAGCGAGGACGGAGCGACCCGGCATCGCAATGGATCATTGACGAAACCGGACTTGACGCCGCCTATGTTGTCGCAGGCCTTAGAGACCGCCGCACCGATCTTGGTGATGTCGGCCGGAGACAGATAGCTCTCGCGGTTCGCGAGGTTCAGGTTCTCGGTCCACATGAAAGTCGCGAAGAGGTCGGTCCATTGGTTCGCGACCCCACCGCCGACGATGCCGTCGAAATCCGACGGGTAGCGTTGCGCTTCCATGAAAGCTTCCTGGCCACCTTTGGAGCAGCCGACGAAGTAGGCATGAGCGGGAGGCTGACCGTAGAACGCGGCGGTGATGGCCTTGGCGACGAGCGCAGTGAGATGCACGGCGCGATAACCGTGATCGATGATCTTTTCGGGATGGTTGAACGCCCAGTCCGCGCTCGTCGGACCGATCGCGGGAGCCTGGTGGCCATCGTCGGTCGAGGCGACGGCGGAGCCCCCGAGCAATGGGTTGCGCATGGAGTCATACCGGATGGAGCCCGCGAACCCCCCGTTGCCGACCGACTCGTAACGCCCGGTCCAACCCGAGAGCGGCAGCCACACCTCGAACCGGATATCGGAATCCGGAGTCGGCCGGATACGCCCCGCCACCCGGCAGAAGCTCACCGGGATCGGAGCGGGATGCATGAACCGGGCAGCCCAGGACGGAACCGGCGGGGTAAAGGCGCCGGCTGCGACCGACTGAGCCATCGTGATGGTGGTGTTCTTCAGAGCGAGACGGGCAAGATCCGCGCAGCTCGATGCGGCGGCGGCGTCATGCGGAGCGAAGCTGCCCGCCACGATGCTCGAGAGCAATGCCGGGAGGATGATTCTGCACTGCGATGCGGTCATCTTGTTACTGCCTCGAGGTGATCATGATGCCGATGGTGCGGGGCCGAAAAGTGCGGGCGACGTAGATCAGATCGATGTTCGAGCCGATCTGGTCGCGGCCCAGATCAGGGTGGCTGTCCAGCAGGTTCTTGACGAAGAGCGAGAGATCGACACCATTGGCGAATGCCGTGCCGAGCCGCACGTTGAGCAGGTTGGTCTGCGGAAGCTTCAGCAACCCCGGGGCATAGGTCTCGTCGCTGGGGTTCTCGGACGGTGTAGGGGTAGTCTGCCGGCTGGCAAATTCATCGTCCACGCGCACGTAGCCATTCCTGCCCCCCGCCACGAAGTCATACCGAGCATTCACGGCCACGGTCCAGGGATTGACTCCGAGGGAGTCTCCCGAGCGCACCAGCACCGGCCGGATTCCCGTGACCGGATCGGGCGGTGACAGAATCGACCGGGTGAACTTCGCATCGTTGTAGCCCACGGCAACGCCCACGATGAGGTTATCGAGGGGCAGGAAGTCTCCCTGGAAATCAAACCCCCGGCTGGTGGCTTTCCCCAGGTTGGCCACGAAGTCGAGTCCACAGCCCGTGCCGAGAATGACCTGCTGCTGGATACCGTTCCACTTCACCTCGAAGACACTGGTCGCCAGCTGGACGTGCCCGCCGAACAAGCGGTTCTTCAAACCCACCTCGTAGCTCCACACCGAATCAGAGCTGAAGGAGTCCGGAGCTGAGGTGTAGCCGAGCTCGGCGAGATCCTGGTTGCAGCGCGCGGGAATCGCCGGGTTGGCACCACCCGGGCGAAAGCCCTTGGCGACGGTCGCGTAGAAAAGGTTGGCTGGATCCAGCTGATAGGAAATGCCGTACTTCGGGATGACCGGCGACTCCGACTCATTGCCATTGACGACCGAGAGACCGCCGTTGAACGGGCCGTCGCTGGTGTTGGTGAACGCGAACGTCGAGTGCTCCGCCCGAACGCCTGCGGTCAGGGTGAGGCCGCGGAGGAAGGTGAGGTTGATCTCGCCGAACGCGGCTGTCTGCTTGTCGATCGAATCAATGACGGAAGTATAGCTGTATTTGCCCTGGTACAGCCCCATCCCGAAGATCTGTTCCGTCGTTTCACCGAATGCGGACTCAACCAGCGCGTTGAACGAGGCCGGGGTGTCCGGCACGTACTGATTCGAAGACTGCAGCTCATGCTGGTAGAAAACTCCGGCCAGCCATCTGAACCGCGAGCCTTGGTCGTTCGACTGGATGCGTATCTCCTGAGTGAACGCCTTCTGCGAGGTAATGAACAGGTCCTGATCCTGATAATTCGGATCCCCCGGGACGGGTTGCGTCGGTGAAACCGCGATCCCGAGATCGTTGGGAATCAGCTCCGAGAGGTCTCGATTATTCTGGTTGTCCTGCTCGTAGTAGGAGGTATTCGACGTGATGGTGAACGCATGCGCCTGGTAGGTCATGTTGATGGCCGGCAGGTAGCTCGTGCCCTGGAAGGGCGCCGTCACCGGCGCGCCGTTATTGAATTGTCCATTGGCTGGGTTCGAGAGGTACTCCCAGTACGTCTGCGAATCATTGATGTAGATGTTCTGGTAGTAGAACGAGGGCGTGATCAGCAGTTGCTCCACCGGCGCAAAGCCGAGGGCCAGGCGCGCAGTGTACGTGTTCTCCCAATCGTCGTTCTTTGCGATCAGGGCGCCACCGAATCTATCCACGCGATCGGTGTATCCACCGTCGCGCCGATAAGACGCGCTTGCGCGAAAGCCGATCTTGTTGTCGACGATGGGTCCCCCGGCCGCAGCGCCTGCCTCGAAGCTCGGATCGCCATGCTGAGTGAATGACAGCTCTCCCTTGGCGTAGCCGGTGTACTTGGTGAGGCTCGGCTGCGGCGTAATGAACCGGACGGTTCCGCCTTCCGATCCAGCGCCGTACAGGGTGCCCTGAGGTCCGCGAAGAATCTCCACGCGTTCGAGGTCGAAAACGGTGGGAAATACCGAGGTGCTGGAGAAGCCGATGACGCGCGATTGGACCGGCGTGTCGTCGATGTAGATGCCGGTCGTGGATGCGCCGCTGTCCGAGCTTATGCCCCGGATGGCGATAGAGGTGCTGCCGCTGTTTCCCCGAGTAAACGTGACACCGGGAGAGATCAGCGCGATGTCATCGATCTGATTGACTCCTTGCGCGTCCAGGCTCTTCTGCGAGAACGCGCTCGCGCTGATCGGCACGGCGCTGAGGAGGCGAGCCCGGTGCGTCGCAGTGACGACGATCTCCTGGAGCGTGTTACCCTGTTCGGGCGCGCTCGAAGGATCGCTGCTTGCGGTCTGGGCGCGAAGATTGGCGGCAGTCATGAAGTCGACGGTACAAAGGACGACTACGGCAACAAGGCTGCTCAGGCGCACGAGATCCCCCTGCCTCTGGTGAGGCTGCATCGACCGTCGCGCGACGTTGCGACGACCTTATGCGGGAGAAGAGTGCCTGCCGGCTCATTGGTTACCTCCAGCTGAAAGAACTTCCGCGTCCTCCGGGCCATGCCGGCTCGATCGTGGTCGTCCGAGCGTCGTCAGTCCGAGGAGGCTCGTGAGTGCTGCGGCGCTGAAATAGAGGCCAACCCACGTCAGGCCGCCCCGGCTCGCAAGCCACTCCGCCAGCAGCGGTGCGATGCCGCCTCCAAGAATTCCACCGAGCGTAAAGGCCACGGAAACGCCCGTATACCGGACACGAGGTGCAAAGAGAGCGGGCATCCATACGCTCAGCGGTCCGTAGAGGAGTCCCATGACGAAGAGCGCCAGGGAGAGAAACAGCCATATGGCGGCGATCGATTGACTCTCGAGGAGCGGAGCGAGCAGAAAACCCGTCGCGACACCCATCGCGCAGCCCACGATCAGAACCCGCCGCGGATCCGTTCGATCGGACCAGCGGCCCGCGCAGATAATTCCCGCCGCTAGGAACGGGATTGCAGCGAGCAACACCGCCAGAAATGCCCGGCGATCATAGCCGAGGGCCGTAGTGGCGTAGCCGAGAGTGAAAGTCGTCGTGAGGTAGAAGATCGCGAAGGCGGCGACCACCGCGAGCGTCCCGGCGAATGTCTCTCGCGAGAAGTGCCTGAGCAATGCCGCGGCAGGTATGCGCGGTGGCGGTCCGGCCGCCTGGGCCGCGGCAAACGCCGGCGTCTCCGTCAGCCGCATCCTCACCCATAGACCCAGGCCGATCAGCACGCCGCTGGCGAGAAAGGGGATGCGCCAGCCCCAGGCGGCGAACTCCGCGCCGGTGAGCAACACTCCGAGCAGGAGGAAGAAACCGTTAGCCACCAGGAATCCGACTGGCGCACCCAGCTGCGGGAACATGCCAAATCTGCCGCGAAGGGACGACGGCGCATTCTCGATCGCGAGCAGCGCCGCGCCGCCCCACTCCCCGCCCAGACCCAAGCCCTGACCGAAGCGCGCCAGGCACAGCAGTACGGTCGCCGGCCAGCCGATGTCCCCGTAGGTCGGCATGAGGCCAATGGCGACTGTGGAGATGCCCATCAGCATGAGGGTGGCAATCAGAGTGGACTTTCTCCCGATACGGTCCCCGAAATGGCCGAAAGCAATCGCTCCGATCGGCCGGGCCAGGAACGCGACGCCGAATGAAGCATAGGCTGCAAACAGCTGCGCGGAAGGCGCCAGGGATGCAAAGAACAGCTTGCCGAAAACCAGGGAGGCAGCCGTGCCATAAATGAAGAAATCATAGAACTCGATGGCAGTACCGGCGAGGCTGGCGGCAAGCACGCGAGCAACCGATGCATTTGAGCTATTTTGCGACATGACTGTTCAGAGCTTCGAATCGATCGTGATGCCGATGGTGCGTGGACGGAACGTGCGATCCGTATAGATCAGATCCAGGTTTGACCCGAACTGGGTACGGTTCAGGATCGGTTGCGAGCCCAGGACGTTCTTGACGAACAGCGACAGATCGACCCCATTGTTGAACCGGACAGCCATCCGCAGCGACAACAGATTCGTCTGCGGCATCTCGATCATCCCCGGCACGTAGGTCTGATTCCGGGAATCCTCGGTCGGCGTCGGATTCCACTGCCGGCTGGCAAACTGATCATCGACGCGCAGGTAAGCCCTGCGCCCCCACCAGATGAAATCGAATTGCGCATCCACTGCCACCATCCAGGGATTGACTCCAAGGGAGTTTCCGGCGCGCACGAGCACCGGCCGGACCCCGGTTGTCGGATCGGGCAACGAGAAGATGGATTGGTCGAAATCGGCATCGTCGTAACCGAAAGCGATCCCCGCCGTCAGATGCTCGCCGGCGAGATACTCCCCCTGCACGTCAAAGCCCCAGCTGGTCGCCCGCCCCAGGTTCGCCACGAAGTTCAGGCCGCAGCCGGTTGCCAGGGTGAGCTGCTGCTGGATGCCGCTCCACCTTACGTCGTAGATACTGGACTGAAGCAGGAGACGATCGTCCAACAGGTGGTTCTTGGATCCCACCTCGTAGCTCCAGTCGTAGTCGGATTTGTACGACTCCGGTGCGGAGGGGTATCCAAGCGAGGCGAGATCCGCATCACAGCGCGACGGAATCCCGGCGTTCGCGCCCCCGGTGCGATATCCCTTCGCGACCGTTGCGTACAACAGATTATCGCGGTTGATCTGGTAGGAGACGCCATATTTGGGTGTCACGGGGGTTTCCGACTCATACCCTTTTACGACGGTGAGACCACCGTTGAACGGCCCGTCGCTCGTGTCAATGAACTTGAACTTGGATCGCTCGACTCTGAGTCCGAGCGTCAAGGTCACCCGATCGGCGATCCTGAGATTTGCCTCGCCGAAGCCGGCTATCTGCGTGTCCATGGTATTTATGATCGAACGATAGCTGTACGCGCCATCGGCGAGTCCCATGCCGAACGCCTGCAGCGTCGATTCACCGAGTGCCGCCTCGACCAGCTGATTGAAGGATGCGGGCGTGTCCGGCACATATTGGTCGGACGATTGGTGCTCGTGCTGGTAAAACACACCCAACAGCCAGGTGAAGCGTGACTCGGACTCGTTCGACTGGATGCGTATCTCCTGAGTGAAGGCTTTCTGGGACGTGATGAAGAGATCCTGATCCCTGTAGTCGGGGTCCCCGGGAACCGGATGCGTCGGGCTGATCTGCACTCCGAGGTCATTCGGGATCAGCACGGAAAGGTCGCGATTGTTGCGATTGTTCTGTACGTAGAACGATGTATTCGACATCACGTTGAAGGAAGCCGCCTGATACGTGACGTTGAGGCCCGGCAGGAAAGTGGTTGCACGAAAGGGCGCCGCTACCGGCGCGCCGTTTTCGAACCGCCCTCGGGCAGGATCCGACAGATACTCCCAGTACGTTTGCGAGTCATTGAAGTAGATGCTCTGGAAGTACAGCCGCGGAGTGATCCGCAGTCGCTCTACGGGTTCGCCGGCAAAGGCCAGGCGCACGTTGTAGGAGTCCTGCCAATCGTCGTTCCTGGCGATCAGCGCGCCGCCGAAACGGTTGACGCGGTCGGTGTAGCCTCCGTCGCGGCGATAGGAGGCGCTGACGGAAAATCCGATCTCGTTCTCTATCAGGGGGCCGCCGAGGACCGCGCGCACCTCGACGCTCGGATCGCCATGCTCCGTGAACGCGACCTCGCCGCCCGCCTCCCCTGTATAGTCGGTGAGACTCGGCTGCGAGGTGATGAAACGAATGGTTCCTCCTTCGGAGCCCGCACCGAACAGGGTCCCCTGGGGCCCGCGCAGGATCTCGACCCGCTCCAGATCGAAGATGTTCGGGAATATCGTGGTGCTCGAAAAGCCGATCACGCGGGACTGTACCGGCGTATCGTCGATGTAAACTCCGGTCGTCGAGGCCCCGCTGTCGGAGTTGATTCCTCGGATCGCGATCTGCGTGGTACCACTGTTCCCGCGTGTAAACGTCACCCCCGGAGTCATCAGAGCGAGATCCCCGAAGTCAGTGGCACCGGCGGTATCCAGGGTTTTCCTGGCGTAAGCGCTCGCGCTGATCGGCACGGTACTCAGCAGTCGGGGGCGTCGCGTCGCGGTGACGACGATCTCGTTGAGCCTGGCGCCCGCGGCCGCATCGGATCCGCCGGCACTTCCGGAATTTCTTTTTCGCGAGGATGCCGACCCGATGCTTGCGATCCGAGCTAGATGAAGCCGATACCAGAAGCCGCGCCTGGTCTTGTGATCGACGCTGTCGCCGGCCGCAGGGGACGGCGGTTGCGGGGCGCCCGAGCTTGCCGATTGACTCGTAGCGGACTGGCTCGCCAACGGTACGAACGTGACGGTCCGCGCGTCCAGTAATTTGAACGTGAAGCCGCTGCCCCGCAGCAGCCCTCTGAGCGCTTCCTCGGACGTGAGCTCGCCGTGCGCACCATTGGTGCGCAGAGCCTCTATCTGCTCCGACACATAGACGATCTGGAAATCCCGCTCCTTGGCGAGCGTCTCCAGGGCAGCGGCCAGGCCTCCCGCGGGAATGTTGGTGGGCCTTTTTTTCGACGTATTGATGTCGTCAGCGATGGAAATGGCGGAGAAGCAGAGACCGGCGGCCGCGGCCAATGTAATGAGCCGCATCCGGCGTTTCGTGTGTGCTGCAAGCAGTCGCATGGGCGTGGTGTGACATCGGAACGATTCCATGCAGCGAATGAATCTTGAAAGATCGCGGTCGCGGATTCCTTACGGGGTATTCTTCTCGATGCGAATCTGTGTTTCTGTCTCGACTAGGCGGAATTCCGGTCTTGCGCGCAGGAAGCGGATCAGAGATGCAGGGTCGGTGGACGAAAATACTCCGCTCACATGAAAGGTTTTGAGCCGCGGGTCTGCAACGATCAACTGCCGGGCGTTGTAGCGATTAAACTCTTCGGCCACATCGGCCAGCGAGGCGGACTCGAATACGAGCCGGTGTGACGTCCACGCGGTGGCATTGGCGATGTTGGGGTGCTCTGACATCCGGATCACCCTGGGAGTGACCGTCAGCTGCTCACCCGCCGCGACCATGATGTTACTGGCTCGTCCCGGCGCTGTCCCTGGGAACGCCGGATTGGACCCCGACGGCGGGCCGGCGCCGACGGGCCCAGCGCCTGGGTGGTTCAGCGCAGCCGCGTGTGCGGTGAGCACGGCCACCCGCCCCTCGACCACGGTTACTACCGTGCCGGCGCGCTTCTGGTAGACGTCGAACTCGGTCCCGACCGCTCGTACGAAAGTGTCGCCGGCCTCGACGATGAATGGCCGCGCCGCCTGCTTGGCGACGCGGAAAAGAGCCTGGCCTTGAACGAGCTCCACTCTACGCTCCCGTTCCGAGTAGCGCACGACGATCTTCGACCGCGAGTCGAGCTGAACCCTCGAACCGTCGGCAAGAGTGACGGAGCGCTCCTCGCCTACCGCTGCCGTATACGTGGGAGGCCGGTGACTTCCCCAGTAGGCCAGTGCGGCAGTGAGCGCGGCGATCACCGAGGCGGCCATCGCGGCAAACCGCCAACGCTGCGATGCGGGCCGCGGGCCGTGATCCGAAGAGGCCGGTGGCGTCGCTGTCTCACGTTTTGAAGTCTCCGCGGTTCGCGAAGGGGAGAGTTCGACCACGTTTTCGCGATTGAGTGCCGCTTCAGCGATGAGCCTCTCGCGGTCAAACTTACCGGTGGGATCGAGCGACAACCCCTCGTCCCATATGGCCGCGATTTCCAGGTAGGCCCCGAGGTGTTCCGGCGATCTGCACAACCATCGGTGGAATACCTGGCGCGCAGAGTCATCGAGATCGCCGGCGCGGCAATCCACGAACCATTCACAGGCCTCTTCATAGATCTGCGTGTTGAGCTTCAATCGTTCTTCCATGTCAGTTCAGCCCTGCTGCAGATGCAGCCGCAAGTGAATCAACGCCTTCATCAGATACTTCTTGACCATCGGGCGCGAAGTCTCCAGGCGACATGCAATCTCGTCGATCGACAGGCCATCGCGCCGGTGCAGCATGAAGGTCGCGCGCGCCCTCGGAGAAAGCTCATCGAGCGCACGCTGCAGCTGCTCGAGGCACTGCTGGGCTTCGAAGGCCAGTGCGGGATCGGCATCGAGCGTGGAAGCCGGCTCGTTCATCAAATGCTTGACGTCGGCCTCCGGTGGGATCACCGATTTGCGCATGGTGTGTTGCTGCACGACGTGCTGCGCCACCGTGAAGAGATAGGCCTCCGGGGAGCGGACGGAATCAACGTCCGGGATGCGCAGCATCCGTAGATACACCTCCTGCACGATGTCCGGGACGTCGGCGAGATTGCGCGCCCGCGCGAATACGAACCGCCTGAGTTGCGCGCCATGGCTCGCAACGAGGTCCGTCACCAGGCGTTGAGCGGCTTCTGCCGTCGCCAACTGGCGCTCCAACGTTGTCGTAGCCATGAAACCCGAGAGCGATTTCATTTGAATCGGATACCCCGGGAAAACGATTTTTTTGCGGCGAGCGGCCGAACGGGGCTTCAAAGGGGGTCTCGCGACGCGAGTGCCCGATTCTACGCCCTTGCGTGCGCTGGCATTTTTCAGTTCCGTCGAGCGGCTGCGCAAAGCGATCGGATGACGTGGCAGGCCAGCGCAGTCGCAGGCAACCCGAAGCCGGGTGATGAGACTAGCGGGGACAAGTGGGCTCGGCCACTTCACATCCGTGTAACTTCTTGATTTATGGCGCCCTTGCGGCGCTACCTGCATTCGCGAGTCGGACGGCCCTGGAACCAAGGTGTTCGGCGAAATCTGCTCGAGGATCGATCCGCGCAATCCCGCGCAGCAGCACATCCACGAGCATCTTGGCCAATTGTAAGCCCTCCGGCATCAAATGCCGGAGGGCTTACGGCCAATTCATAAATCACCCGGGTCGAAACTCGAGACGGCAAGACTGCAAGACTTGCGGAGCCTGGGGCCAAATACTCGACGTCCGATCGTCAGAGCATCCTGCGTATCGCCGCAAGCGATGAACCGAAGGTCTGATGCTTACGTCGCAGAGATGGTCGGGCTTGGGGCTTGCGGGAGACCGACCCGAGAAAATAGTGGATACAGAGTAGACACAACCCACTCTGCAGGCGATAAGCGTTTGATTCTATTGGCGTCCCCGACGGGATTCGAAGCCGTGTTACCGCCGTGAAAGGGCCGTTTCTGCCGTCTCACCCTGCCTCACCTCAGCTCACTCCATGCGTAAAATCCCTTGATTTCCAGCATACACCGTCTCACACTGTCTCACAACTTCTCGCCCGGTCTGATTCCCATGAGATTCCCATGACCGAGGCAGTCCTGCGGAGGTGACATGCGAATCCGACAGCACCAAGAACTGGGCTCCCGAGAAGCGCGGCGCCGGCTGAAAGTGTCGGCTGAACCTTACTGGCTCGTGATCGAGCGCGGCCTATCCCTCGGGTACCGCAAGAGCAGCGAGGGCGGCGCGTGGCTGGTGAGGCGCTACGACGGCACGCGAAGGCGGCACCGAGAGCGCCGCCTCGGAACCGCTGATGACTATCGCGACGCCGATGGTGCCGACGTCCTCACGTTCCAGCAGGCCCAGCGCCAGCTCCTCGAAGCTGCCCACGAGCAGGCGCTCGACGCCAGCGGCGAGCGATACACGGTCACGGACGCCGTGCACGACTACGTGGACTGGCTGCACCGGAATCGCAAGAGCGCCGAGGACACAGAAGCGAAACTGCGGGCCTACGTGCTGTCATCGGATCTGGCAGGGAAGCGACTCGCCGACCTCAAGGCCGCGGATTTCGAGAGCTGGCTGACCGGGGCGCTGAAGCGCCGCCGCAGGACACGCAAGAAAGGCGCTGAGGCGCGCGAGGCTGTCGCAGCCACCGAGACGAAGGAACAGGCCAGCGAGCGGCTGCGGCGGCGCAAAGCGACGCTGAACCGCGTAATCAACTCTCTGAAGGCATGCCTCAATCACGCTGCCACCAACGGCAAGCCGGCCAACCGTGATGCGTGGGCTCGCATCAAGAAATTCCGCTCGGCCGACTCCGCCCGGCTGCGCTGGCTGACGGTGGACGAGGCGCAGCGGCTTCAGAATGCGGCGCCGCCCGATCTGCGGATGCTAGTCGCGGCGGGCCTCAACACCGGCTGCCGCGCCGGCGAGCTCCTGGCGCTCCGGGCCGGCGACTACGACCACCACTCGAAAACGCTGCTTATCGCGGACTCGAAGTCCAGCAAGCCGCGACGAGTCCCGCTCACCGAGGACGGCGTGACGCTGTTCGGTCGACTGACCGCGGGCAAGATCGAGGATGAGTCCCTCTTTCGCCGTGCGGATGGCTCCGCGTGGTATCGCGTGGCCTTGGTGCGGGCGATGCGGACCGCTTGCGCCGCGGCTCGGGTACGGCCAGTCGCCACGTTCCACACGCTGCGGCATACCTACGCAAGCCATCTGGTGCAGAAGGGCGTCCCACTGATCTTCGTCGCCGAGGCTCTCGGGCACAGCGACGCCCGCATGGTCACAAAGCACTACGGACACCTGGCACCGTCTCACGTGGCCGATGCGATCCGCGCGGCGCTTCCAAAGTTCGGCATCGTGGTGCACGACGACGTGACGAGCCTGCGCGCACACAAGGCGTAGCAGCATTTCGCGGCGGAAAGGCCGGCCAGCCGACACGCGGGACTCCTTCGCCCGCTTCCGCCGCGATCTCCACGAGGGCACGCATCGGAAGGAGTGCGACTTGAGCAATCAGCAGCAGCGCCGAGGCATCCGCACTCCGGGCAAGCGACAGGCAAGTGTAGCCGTCCGTCAGGATCAGTTCTGGAAGTGGCCCCGGGAGCAGTACGAGCCGTTCATGCGGCAATTGCATCAGTCCATCTGCAAGCCGCCCGAGCCGGCGCCCGCGACGTGGTTGTCACCCGAGACGCTGCGTCCCGCACTGATTCAGGTCGTTGATCAATCGCTCATCGAGTTCGCTGACCACTTCCCGGCGACCTGGTCCTGGGTCGTCGAGCATCCGGCCTTCCAGCCGCTGAAGGACGATGCCAATTTCCGCCGGGCGTGGCTGACATTTCAGGATCGTCATGGCCTGAGCCCGGCGTGGGAGACGCCGAAAGATTGTGGCGCCGCGTGCCGGTTCGTCTACCTCGTCGCCTTGTGGCATGGCGTCTGTTCAGTGCCGGGCATCTCTGCGGTCTTGAATCCACGCAATGCAAAGGGAGCGCCTGTGCGCACCGACAAGGCGCGCAAGAAGGTGCGCGGTGCCATCGAAAGCCTCGAGCGTCACCTCGCGGATGGCGTGATCCCCTTCGACTCGGCGTCGGACGAAAAGCTGCTCGAGCAACTGCTAGCCCAAGCGAAAAGCACGCTCGCGCGCCCGGGCCGCAAACCCCCGTCGCAGCAGATGGAGCTGTTCCACCTCGCCCACTTTGTCGTGTCCGAGCTCGGCGTGGTGAACTCGACGCTGTTCATGGAGATTGCGACCGCGGTCGGCCTCACATGCGATGAGCGCGCGGCGCAGCGTTATTTGAAACAGCTTCGCTGAACCGTCCCGACACATTGCGTCCAAAATCTGGACGTGATGTGTCGGGACTCGAAAGCTTGGCGGTGATGTGATGTCTCGCAAGCGCTCAACCGCGCGCAAGGAGACTTCACATGCCTTCCGTTCCCGCTAGCCCTGGCCGCCATCGCGCCGTCGCCTGGTCATCCAAGGCAGTGACCGCCTGGATGCGCCGGCGCATCGCCGACTCTGGTGGCGACCCGGCCGATATCCCCGACGAGCCGACTGCCTTCTGGCGGTTGCCCACCGTGATCGAGCGCACCGGCTTGTCGAGGCCAACGATCTACAGGCTGGCGGCGCTCGGTCAGTTCCCCCGCGGTGTGCCGCTCAGCGCGCCGTGATCTTCCTCACCTCGAAAACGACGAAGGCCCGCCCCTGCCAGGGCGAGCCTTCTCAATCGTTCAACCAGCAATTCAACGAGATGAATCAGCATGTCAATGATCGCATCGCCGCCTACTCGCCCGCAACCCCGGCCGTCGCCTAACCCCGCTTTCATCAGCCTTCCCGATCCTGCCGCGTCTCGCCGCGCGTGGGCCAGCCTGCTGGCATCCCGGCTGCGACGGGAGGCCGAGGTCGTCGCGGCCGACGCCGAGCGTGAGATCGACGCATGGCTCGTGCGCAAGATCGAGGTCGCGCGCCAGCGGCTGCTGGCAGCGAGCACCCGCGCCGAGCGGACGATGGCTTCCAACGCGATGCGCCTGCTGAGCGCCGCCCGCATATCCGATCAGACCCGCCCCGAGGGGGGAGGCAGGGCGTGAGCGCCGCCGCTACATTGCTGGACCGCCTCGACGGCGTCCGTCAGACCGGTCCTGGTCGGTGGCTCGCGCGGTGCCCCGCACATGAGGACCGGTCGCCGTCGCTCTCGATCCGCGAGCTCGACGACGGCCGGTTGCTCCTCCACGACTTCGGAGGATGCGACACAGAGGCCGTGCTCGACTCGCTCGGCCTTGAGATGCAGGCGCTGTTCCCGGAGAGGCTCGCCGGCTCCGGCCCTGCTAGCGGGCACACCTCGACGCACAGCCGTGTGCCACCGCGTGATCTCCTCGAGATCATCTCCGAGGAGGTGTCCGTTGTCAGCATCATCGCCACGGACTTCTGCGCCAAGCTCTCTATCAGCGAGCAGGACTGGGAGCGCCTCGCGACCGCTGCGAGCCGCATCCACCGCGCCAGGGACTACTACTATGCACACTGACAGCACAAGACTGGACAAGGCGCGCGCCATCCTCGATGCGGGGGCGGCACCCGGCCGCAGCACTGCCGATAACGCCAATCCGCCGGCTCGAGCGGCTGCGTCGCCCACCGAGCCGGCGCCGTGGCCGATTCGCGATCATGCCGCGCGCTACGGGATCTTTGGCGAGATCGTCAACTTGATCGAACCGCAGACCGAGGCGGACCCGATGGCGATCCTCTTGCAGGCCATGGTGAGCTTCGGGGCGACTGTGGGACGCGGGCCGCATGTGCGCGTCGAGGGCGATCAGCATCACGCGGCCGTGTACGTGGTCATTGTTGGGGAATCGTCGAAGGCCCGAAAGGGAACCTCTGCCGGACGCGTGAAGCAGGTTTACAGCCGCACCAAGTACTGGCCCGGGACCGTGGAGGGCCTGTCGAGCGGCGAAGGATTGAAGTATCACGTCCGCGATGCACGCGAGGAAGAGCAGTACGACAAGAAGAGCAAGCGCACCGATGCGGTGCTGGTTGATCCCGGCGTTAGCGACAAGCGGCTGCTGGTGGTGGAATCGGAGTTTGCTCAGGCGCTGCGACAGACTGCCCGCAGTGGCAACACCCTGTCCGCCACGGTGCGCGCGGCATGGGACACCGGCGATTTGCGGACCCTCACCAAGAACGACCCGATCATCGCTACCGGCGCGCACATCTCAATTGTCGGGCATATCACGATCCCGGAGCTGCACGCCGAGCTGACGACGACCGATACCGCCAACGGTTTCGCCAACCGGTTCCTGTTCGCTCTGGTGAAGCGGTCCAAGTTGCTGCCCTTCGGCGGTGAGCCGATGGATCCGGAGACGCTGGCGGACCTGGCAGCGCGAATCGATGCGGCGGTCGAGCACGCGCGGCGCTTGGCCGCGGTGGGGATGACAGAGGCCGCCAGAGCGGTTTGGGCAGGCGTATACGGCGAGCTGTCGCAGGGTCGGCCTGGACTCCTGGGCTCGGTCACGGCGCGATCTGAGGCCCAAGCACTGCGCTTGGCGTTGATCTACGCCCTGGCAGACTGTTCGCCGGTGATCGACACGCAGCACCTGCTGGCCGCCCTGGCAATCGTCGGGTACGCGCAGGCTTCAGCGGCTTACATCTTCGGGGACTCGCTGGGCGATCCGGTGGCCGATGAGCTGCTGGTCGCGATTCGGCGGAGCGGGGATGTCGGGATGACACGCACGGCGATCCGGGACCACTTCGGCAGAAATCAGAGAGCGGAACGCCTGAATGCGGCGCTCGACCTGCTGGCTACGCGCGGGCTGGTCCGAAAGACAGCCATGCCCACGGAAGGACGGCCGAGCGAAATTTGGCACGCTACGACAAAAACGACCGAAAGGGGGTGCCAGATGACTCAGCGAGGGAATTTTGTCGTTAACGTCGTTTATGTCGTAGCGCGTTACCACTCGGAGGAAGGCCATGTCTGAGCTGATGCGATTGGCCAGGGCTGCCGCGAATGGAAGGCGAGAAGATGGTCCCGCGGCCGACGCCACGGTTCTGAACGCGGAGAAAGACTCCGAGCCGTTGCCCCATAGCGCATGCGCTGCCTGCCTCCACTTCACCGCCGCGACCGGTAAGACACCGGACGGCTGGTGCGGACGTTATGGGGTGAAGACCTGGGCCGGCTGTGCTGCCGGTTGCCGCGACGGGTTCGTCCCGAGGTGCTCTGAGACCCGAGCGATCGGCGATCGGCGCCGCAAGGTCGCCGAAATGGCCCGTCTCGACCCTGCGCTCCAGTACGCCTACGAGGTTGTTGGCGCCTCGCCGATTGGAGCCGCGGCCGGTCCACTGTCTGTGATGCTCGGCCTGCGCGACTCCACCGGGACCATTGTGGCCGGCGAGCTGACCGTAGCGGCCGAGCGCTGGGACATGGCGGCCTTCTTCGCATACTGGGATACTCAAGGGAGGCCATCATGACCAGCTCTACGCGCCTCCCGCCGCTCGATCTCTCGAGCACGGTCCGCAACTCTTCCCAGGAGGCCTGGGATCTCACTGCGCAGCTGATCGGCAACCGCCAGCGCGGAAAGGTCATCAAGCGTGACCCCCGCGCACATGAGACCTTGCGCGCCCTTGGTGGCAAGGCTGCCTACGACGCGGTGGCCTCAGCCCCCGAGCGGATCCGGGCACGATTCATCCGGGTCTACGCGGTGCTCTCGGAGATCGCCGGGTTGATGGGTGAACTCGAAGCGCTCACCGGCGCGAAGGAGCCGGCCGAGTGGACAGACGCTGACTCCAGCGCCTGAGTAGCCACACACGGGCGTACAGGCGCGCGCACGCGCGAGGCGATATCGTACGCGCTGCAACCTTGCGCGACCGTCCTCTTACGCGCGCGAGCGGTTTCGGCGGTGTCGCAGCCTTGCGCTGACCTGTGTGCGGGACACACTGGCACGCGATGGCACACCCTGACACTCTCCCGCGCGGCGCCTATTCGGTCGATGAGGCTGCACGCGCTCTCGGCATCTCCAGGCGCACCGCCTTTCGGCACGTTGCCAGCGGAGCGCTGTGCACGACGAAGCTCGGGCGGCGGCGGTTGGTGCTCGCGAGCGAACTCGAGCGGCTGCTAGTAGGTAGTCCGGAGGACATTGGTTCGATCGAGGCGTCTCAGCCGCCACCCTCGGGCGTCACAGGCGATGCGCCGATCGCGGCGGTACCAACGCGGCCAGCCGAGCGGCCGAAGCTGTCAGAGCTGCTAGCGCGGGCTCGTGAGGCCTCAGGAAGCGGCTGACCTGAGGCGCCCGAGGGGCCCTCTTTGCCGCGTGAAATGCAACCTCGGGCCTCGTTGCCCTCGCCACCCTGATCCGCGAGGCGCCATGCGACTGCTGCGATCAGATGTCCGCGTCGATCCGCTTGGTCCCGATCGCCCATTGGCGCTCGCGGGGGTCCCTGCTACGGTTCGTCCGGGCCGAGCAGCGGGCTGTACACCCAGCCGACCGGCGACGTATCCCCGACTTGCATCCAATGACCTTGCCGCCCGAAGACTCTCAAGCGCGCTCCTTTGCGCTCGGAACGAATGATCGATGCCGAAGCGGATGGCTCGCTACGCACGTTGACCCCGGTTTTTTGGACGTAAACCATCTCGCGGGAAGGCGCCACCCCTGCCGGTGCTTTGGCGTCGTGCTGCGGGGAGGCGTTTACGTTGCCGCCTAGGTTGTCTGCGGACGCCGAAAAGGCCGCCACGATTTGTTCCCGATGCCCGACGGCCTCATATCCTCCCGCCGCCAGACCGACCACGATCACGGCCAGGGCGATCCAGTCGAGCGCCATGTTCTTGGACGGCTCGGGCATGGCGACGGGCTGCGGTTCGGCGACGCCTTCCGGTTGCGGCTCCTGGGCCTCGGGAGGCGGCAGTTGGTGGACTTCGGCGGGGGCATGCTTGCTGCGCGCGGC
This sequence comes from Steroidobacteraceae bacterium, assembly GCA_036278795.1. GTDB lineage: Bacteria > Pseudomonadota > Gammaproteobacteria > Steroidobacterales > Steroidobacteraceae > 13-2-20CM-66-19. Next base: position 261,514 of record DASUKK010000023.1, read on the forward strand.
TAGGTCGGCCAAGGCCTTTTGGTAGGCGCGGAGCGCCGACGCGAACGCCTGCGTCTTCCCTGAGTTGCTGACCATGTAGCATTCGAGCAGCCCGGTCGGGCTCTTGAACATGAGCTCGCCGTAGAGCGCCAGCGGGATCTGGTAGTTGTTGTTGAACCGCCTGTCGCGCGAGCCGTCCTTGTTGGCCTTCCTCCAGGTGTGGCCGACCACCTGGCTGTCGGACGGGACGCCTTCTTCCTCGAGGAAGTTCGTGGACGCAAGATCCAGGGACAGCTCCCGGAGCTCGATCAGGGCAAAGTCGGTGCCGCTGCCGCGCATCATGACGAACCCGGGGTAGATGTGGATGTCTAGACCCGTGACGTTGCCCAGGCGCATCGCCTTGAACTTCGTCCGAATAAGTTCGGAATCCGAAAAGCCGAAGCTGACCGGCTTGCGCGTGACGCTGTAGGTCGCGATCGTCCGCTGGGCGAAGCGGTTGTTGAGTGCCGCCGAGGTGATGTCCCAGATGCGGCCGCAAACCCGAAGCTCTTCGAACGCCTTGAACAGGGCGGCGTAGCTCGCGGCCGTGGCCTGCTCGAACGCGAAATCGATGTCGATCCCGCAGCCCTCCAGGTGGGCGCGCGTGTCGGCGAGTTTCGCGGTCGCGTAGTCGACAGCCTCCGTCAAGCGGGAGACGAGTCGACGCGTGAAGAGGCGGACGAGGAACAACCTGGCCAGGAACAGCTTGCGCTCTGCCTCCCTCAGGGCCCTCTCGTCGGCTGCGACCTGGATCTGGGTGCGACCCCGTTCGGCCGACGCCTCGTTGATGAGCTTCTTGAGCTCGCCGAGACCTGGGCTCGTCATGACGCTGACGTCGGCGCTGCGGATTTCGCGCTCGTTCGTCGTTGCCAGGCCCGGTACGGCGTGCGGCTCGTATTGCGGCTGAGGAGCAACGCGGGCCGGCTCGGGCCGTGGCGTGTCCGGCAAGATCCTGGTCCGGTATGACAGCCCCGTGCCTGGCAGCCCCAGGTTCAGGTAGGTCCCTCTGTGACCAATGTTCACGCTGGCGCCGCGGCCGCCGATGGTCGTGCTGATGCCGCCGCCGCTGAAGTTCAGCCGGACGCCGGGAAACAGCCTGACGCTGTGCCGGACCCGAAAGCCCATCCGTCCCCCCGTAGCCTAGACGAGCGCAAAGGCCTGAAGCTAGCACACAATCAGGTGGTAGGCGACGACCAGGGTTGTCGCCTCAAGTTGCCGAAAGGTTTCACCAAGCTATTCGCAGCCGAAGCGGCGTAGGACGACCGTCCGGACGGGGGTGTAGAGTCCTCGATTCACAACAACACCGACGAGGGGACTGCCATGTCGAACGTGGTGAAGCTGCCGAAGGTGGTGGCCTGGCATCCGCCGATACCAGAGCACTTGGGACCCGCATGGCAGGACACGGCGATCACGCTGTCCGCCATCCTCTGCTCACCTGGCTTGATGCTGTGCCGCGACAGCTATCTGAGTCTGCTCAGTGAGCGCATCCAGTGTCTGGTGAACGCCTGCCCAAACCCGCAGGACATCACCGATGCGCTGGTTGAGGATCTATTTGAGGCTGGCGTATACCCGGACCTCGGACACGTGGCATCGCAGGATGCGGGTGCGTACCTGGTGTCGAGCAATCCGGGCATCAGGCAACGCCTCGACTCATGGGGCGTGCTACCGACGGGGGAAGCCGGCCCGACGCACGAAATGCCGGCGGCGCGCGAGGTACTGACAAGTGAGCGCTACGACATCGAGGACCATTTGAGGAGCTGGGCGGCTTGGCTCGGCCGGCTACCGTAGCCGCGAGTCCTACTCGCCGTACCTGCCGTCGGCGAGGACCTCGCCAGTCTCCTGGTCGATGACGATATAGCGGCTCGATCCGACCGCCAGGCGCCCACCCGGTACGTACACCCGCCACACACGGCATGGGGGCTCCTCACGCTCCTCGGCAGGAACGGTAACTGGCGCCTCGGGTGCCTTGCGCCTATCGGCGTCCGGGTTCCGGAGCGCCTTGGGAATGTCCAGCAACAGGTGCTGATCATCCTGGCTGCGGGCATGCCAGCCTAGTGGCGCTTCGGGGGGCCAACCCGGTGAGACCTCGAGGCGATGGCGCAGGCCGTTGGTGAGGTGATCGAGCGCGATCTGAAGTGCCTGCTCTTTCGTTATCACGCCAAGCCCTCGCGAAGTTATTCTGAGCGGCCGAGGATGCCAGACTTCCCGGTGACGCGCACAGCGCTATGACCAGGCAATCGCGAGACCAGCAAAATGAACCTTTCCGCAGCATTCGGTGGCCGGCGCGGCATCCCGGTTTGCGTCGGGGACCTAATGCGCGGCATTGTTGAGTGTGCCAAGGTCACTCAGTCTTGCCCGAGTGATGAAATGTAGGAAGGCGGTGCCGCGCACGGTGATCAAGTAGCGGGGTCCCTCATGCCGCAGTAGAAGGGAAGTGGTCATATATCCGATCCATTGTTCAAAGGAATAGGTGGCGTAGAACGCTGAATCATTTGCCCGTGCACGGTCGTAAAGGGATCTTGCAAAATGCTCCTCTATCCCCGCGAAGCCGGCCTGGTTTGCGATCTTTAATAGCACCAATTGACTGCCAAAGATAGCGATGTAGATCTGATAGAGGATTGCCGCGATACCTGTTTGAGCGGCTTCGCGGATCACGTAGGCGACACGCTGATTCTCAGGCACTTGGTTGGCACGGGCAGTGAGGAGCTGTACGGCCTCATTGAGTAGTGGATCATTTTCGATGCCTGCAGCGTCGGGTGAGTGTGCGATGGCGTTGGCGGTCTCGGGTGCCGGCGTTTGCGCTGGAGGCGCCTCGGCGTCAAGGCTGATGCCGCCTGGCAGCTCTATTCGGCGGCGACCCAGGGTCGTCAGAGCTTTCCCTAGTCCTTCCAATGCCTGCGTCAGCGGTTGCCGGAAGATGAAGGCGAGGCCCACTACGGCGCCCCAAGTTATGAGCGTCGGCGCTACAGCGCGGACGATGGATATCGCTTGTTCAACAGTCATAATGAGGAGCGCGACTTGTTCGTGGTTGTTCCCATAAGAGCAGATCGACAATCCTAATGGCAAGTCGTGTTACGCTCAACGGTAAGTGATTGCGCCGTGACGGCGCTATGCACCCATACCGACACGAGAATTGCGATGGATGAACGTGAGCGACGAACTCTCGAGCAAGGCCTCGAGCGATACTTTGAGGCTTACGAATCAAGCCAGTCGTTGGCGTCAGAGCTAATCCGCCGCCGGGAGCATCCGATAGATTTGTTAATACTCCTGTGTGCGCGCCTCGACGCGCTCGCTTCGGATGCTTCTAGCGAGGAACTCTCTCATAGGGAAAGGTTTAGCCGGTTTATCACCCACTACGGTAGTCATCGCCAACTATTTGAAGCAGTCAGTATTCCCGATCTTTATTACGAAATCGGGTTCCACCGCTGGAGACTGGAACAGACAATTTCCGCCCCAGGACGCCTTCACCGCTATGGAAGACTCGATGATGCTTTTCTCCACCTAATTGAGGACTCGGGGCTGCCTCTCACAGTGAAAGAAATGGACAGGATGCTAGACACAGTCACCCGCATTCTTGAAGGCAATTTTCGCGCGAAGGCGCGGCAGCCTTTATCGAAATCGCGCACGGCATCCGTGACACGACTCAAGGAGCTAATCGAGAGCGCCGTCAGAAAGACGAGATTACGCAGAATAGCAAACCGTTTGCCAAGCGCACTGCGACCGCTAATGGACCGAGCGCGCGTGAGTATCATTTTGTACGAGCGCTTCCGGTGTGAGTCAATTCACGGCGCGAGCGTTCGCATCGACAACAGGCGATTTTTCTCTGAGCAGAGCGTCTACTGGAAGCCCATTTATCCAATCTATGCAGGTCGGAAATATGAGTTGCTCGAGTTTTCTGCAAACTTCCTTCTGGATTGCCTGAAGACCTGCATCGGAGGGTATCGCAATCATCTTCTAGCGAAAGGCAAAGTCCCCCATGGAATTTATTTCCATGCGTTTGAGGACGCCTGGTCCATGCTCCACTTCCTGGACGAGGATTCGCTGTCGGACGGTGGCGCTGTGCGCCTAAAGTTCGATCGGTAAGAGGAGCGAATCGAATTGTTCTATTGCGGCTCATATGCGAGCTGCACAAATCAATTGACATCCATGGTCTCGATCCGAACCGCAAGCCAATGCCCCCGAGGAATGGGAACGCGTAAAGGTGCAGGTCCGCGAGAACGCGCGACGCATTCGCGAGCACCGAGCAAGAAGCGGCTCGCAGCCCCGACAAAGCCGAGCACGGCGAGGAGCCCGCGCAGCGCTGAGAGCGCGGACCGCCGGCCGGGCATAGTGCCGGGTGATTTCCGGGCTCACACAGGAGACTTGAACAATGTACATGTCGCAGCGGTTGCAGGAAACGGCACGGCTTTACCACCTTGAAGCTAGAAGGTGCTTGCGCGGAAAGGCGTATCTAGCTGCGTGCGTAATGCAGGGGGCCGCCCTAGAAGGCCTCTTGCAAGCTATGTGCTTTGTTTACCCAGAGCATGTGAAGAAGACTGCCGTTTACCAGAAGAGACAAAAGCGGGGGTTTCGGCGGAAGAGAAACCGAGCCCTAGAGTTTCAGTACGGCGAGCTTGTAAACATCGCAGCCGAGCTTGGGTGGTTTCCGCCACGCAGGGTGATAGTGTGGGGAAAGCGAACTGATCTTGCCGGTTTTGTTCACGAACTTCGAGAGCTGCGGAATTACGTCCACCCCGGAGTGTGGGCGCCAGAGCGAAAGCCTCAGAAATTCACAAAAGCAGTCTTCAACGCAGCGCTCGAAATTTTCGAGGTCGCGTATAGTTGGCTTCTAGACTATGCACACCGGAGCATCCAAAGAACCATGGAACGCAGGGAACAACGCGCGAGGCAGCCCCATCCCGGCCGTGCACGGCCTGCTCTTGCGCCGAACGGCTGATGCGCGGCGTCGAGCTCGGCGTGCCGGCCCTCGAGCAGCATGCGCCGGAGCTCTCGTGCGTAACCCTCCGGCGATTACCGTCTTGCCCCCCCTCACTGGGTCGCTGCCCTGAGATACATCTTTGAATCCACGATGAGCCGCCTACGCTGACAAACTAATAGCCCTTCTTTTTGAGTGATTGCCGCGCGATCTTCTCCAAATTCTTAATCGTGTCAGACACTACGCGGCCAGCGAAGATGACAAGCGCCATATCAGCCATTAAAGTCTGCTCAGGCAGAACATTTCGGACCGGAATCGAGCATTCGAGGGCTGAGTTAGGGCCACACTCCAATAGGAACTCGTCCATCTCGTCTGCGTCTTTCGGAACTCCAACGCCAATATCAACGTCTGTGACACCTTCCGCCGGACTATTTGTCTGCGCGCGTAATTTGACGAGTTGTGCACTGGCTCCAATCGGGCGTCTATAGTTCTTATTTCCGAGTTCTCTCGAGCTGTTGTTGTAGGACACACTCAAATTCAGGCCGGATAACTTCAGATCGCCACTTTCAATGATTTTTTTGATTTCCGATAAGAGCTTGACAAGCAGCCGGGCGCCCGCCTGGTCCACCTCCACATGGGAGTATTTCCCCTTCGTTAGGAAAAGGTTGCGGATTCTTGCGATGGATTCTGCGGGCGAGCCAGTTTGAGCTGCACGGACGCTATCCGTCAGCAAGAGAATGGAATCAACGATCCGCTCGCGAATGAAATTACGGAAGGGCAGGTAATCGCCCCCGTCAGCATCTTCCAGAGCTGCGAAATATCGCGGCTTCTGATCAACTGTGATCAAGAGTGGCACGCGGTATTCGCGATAGGTATACACGGAGGCGAGCGCTCGTGCCATGCGACCATTTCCGTCGGCGAACGGATGAATCGTGACAAATGCGCAGTGGGCGTAAGCAGCCTGGTCAATAGGATGTAAGCTTGAAAACTCATCCGAGCGCAGAGCATCCACGAGTCGCTGCATTTCCATTGGAGTATCGTTCACGGGCGCATACATGTGCGTCCGACCCGATGACGTGAGTACATGATTCGGCTCGGACTTATACCTGCCACGTTCCAGCGGTCGTTGCTCATCGCCGGCAGTCGTTCTCACCCTGTAATGCGTCTGAGCTGCGCACAGTTGCTCGTGCAGGGCGCGTATCCATGCCTCTGCCAAACTCTGCTTTTCTGTTACGAAGTCGAGTACGAAATCGTAGGCACGCAACTGAGCTTCGATGAGCGCACGTACCTTTTCAGGCTGCGAGCCGAGGACCGATGAATCCAGGAAAGCGCCTTCTGTGGCCGCCGTAATCGTGATGCCGCGATCAAGCTCATATAGGTCTTCGATCGCACCGGTTTCAATTACCGCCGCGTCTTTTACAACGGAGATCGCCCGCCGACACGCATCCGGGGGTAACTGCTCAAATCGCTCGATCAGCGGCTTAAGGCGGTCGACACGGTCAGCTACAAGCGGTGCGCCGGCGATCCACTGGGCGACGGTTGGGAAAGAACGGTAGGCATCATTGGCAACCGACGCTGCGGCTGCCGGAGCCATCTCTTCCGATGCGGTCTGGGCGTTCACGAGTAGCACCATTTGCGCCGCTTATTGCGACATCGAATAGTGCTAACCAAATGAAACGGGTCGCCCGTTGGCGGCGTTGTCATAGTAATCCCCCCCTGCCGCTCGGGCAGATGGTTGGTCCATCCGGCTTTCGGCCGGGGATCGCATCGCGACAAAAGAGGCAAATTAGAAACTGCCAGAGCCAAAGTCAAACTAGAGGTCTGTGGCGGAACAACGCACGCCCCACGTAGCTGGGAAGCCCACCGAAATACCGTATGCGAGCGCTCAGCCGAGCGTAACCGCGGTGGTCCGGGCGATCTGATGGACGCTCAACGGCTGTATGGCGTCCTCATACCAAGTTTCCGAGTACGGACTAATTCCTACTAGATTCCCATGCCGGTGGGGCAGCAGCTAGCCGAATCCCAAGTTATTGTTTTTATTGGCGTCCCCGACGGGATTCGAACCCGTGTTACCGCCGTGAAAGGGCGATGTCCTGGGCCTCTAGACGACGGGGACGCGCTGGGCTGAACCTGACCCGGACAGGGGCGCGCAAGATTACACGTGCGGCGCCCCGCGGACAACGTGCGCGGCGGAGACCCCCGCTCAGCCGGACGAGGACTTCGCGCCGAGCGGCGTAGTGCCACCCGTCGCCGCGACCGCCGGGCGACGTGCCGCGGAAGGCAGACGGGCCAGGAGGTCCGTCAGCGTCTCGAGATCCAGCGGCTTCACCAGGTGCGAATCGAACCCCGCCTCGCGCGAGCGGCGGCGGTCGGAGTCCTGACCCCAGCCGGTCAGCGCGACCAGCGTGATCCGCTGCCCCCAGGGCTGCGCGCGGATGCGCTTCGCGACCTCATAGCCATCCAGCAACGGCATGCCGATATCGAGGAGCGCCACCTCCGGCAGATGCCGCTCGGCACTCTGTAGCGCCGTGCCGCCGTTGGTCGCGGTGAACACCTCGTGCCCGCTGAGCTGCAGCAGTGTCGCCAGACTCTCCAGCGCATCGTTGTTGTCGTCAGCGATCAGGATCCGGCGGGCCAGGCGTGCGGCGCTCGCCGCGACCAACGGAGTGACCGTGGCGGCGACCTCGCCGATGGGCTCCGCCACAGTCAGCTCGGGCAGATCCGGCGGCGGCGCCTCGAGGGGCGCGCGCTCCCCCCGCAAAAGCGGCAGGCGGATCACGAACTCGCTGCCTTTGCCCGGTCCGTCACTCGCCGCGGCGACTTCGCCGCCGTGCATCTGCACCAGCTGTTGCACCAGGGCGAGCCCGATGCCGAGTCCGCCTTGGGTCCGCCCGTCACCGCGGTCGAGCTGCGTGAAGAGCTCGAAGACGTGCGGCAACATCTCCGGCCGAATGCCGATCCCGTTGTCGCGCACGCGGATCTCGACATCGGCTTCGCGGACCGTCGCCGCCAGGGAGACCTGGCCGCCTGCATCCGTGTACTTCGCCGCGTTGCCGAGCACGTTGGCAATGGCTTGCGTCAGGCGAGTGGGATCGCCAAACACCTTGACGCCGGGCTCGGGCAGCTCGAGGGTGAGCTGATGGCTATGCTCATCGAAAAGCGGATGCACGGTCTCGACCGCCCGCGAGATGAGCCCTTCGAGCTCGACCGCCTGTCGGGTGAGGTTGATCTTCCCGCGTGTGATGCGCGAGACATCGAGAAGATCGTCGACCAGGCGGGTGAGGCTCGTGAGCTGGCGCGCGATGACGTCGCGCGCCCAGTTGAGCTGCGGATCGTCGAGCGGCTTCATGCGCATCAGCTCGATCGCGTTGTGGATCGGGGCCAGCGGGTTGCGCAGCTCGTGGGCGAGCATCGCCAGGAACTCGTCCTTGTGGCGGTCGGCTTCCTTCAGGGCCTTCTCGGCGCGGGCCCGCTCGGCGATCTCGCTCTGCAGCGAACGGTTCGCCGCCTCGAGCTCGACGTTCGCGTGCTGCAGGCTGCGGTTGACGATCTCGAGCTCGCGTGTCTTCTCCTCCTGCAGGGCGATGTTGGCCTCCGACAGACGCACGTTCGCCCGCTGCAGCTCCTTGCGCTTGCAGTAGAGCTCGACCAGCACCGACACCTTGCTGCGCAGGATCTCGGGCACGATCGGCACCGACACATAGTCGACCGCGCCGAGCGAGTAGCCCTTCAGGCGGTCGAGGTCATCGAGGTGCACGCCCGTGACGAAGATGATCGGAGTCCGCTCGAACCGCGGATGCTCGTGAATGAGCTTCGCCGCCTCGAACCCGTCCATGTCGGGCATGCTGACGTCGAGCAGGACGACCGCGAACTCGCGGTCCATGAGCAGCTCGAGCGCCTCGCGTCCGGAGTGCGCGCACACCAGATCCAGGCCCAGGTCGGCCAGGATCGCGCGATACGCGATCAGCCGCTGCGGCTGGTCATCGACCAGCAGAATACTGACTTTCTCTTCGATTTCGGACATGTTTTAGACCCTTCGCCCGCCGGCTCACCTCAACGACGCAGCCACATCCGGACCAGCGACAGCAGCTGGTCGCTGTTCACCGGCTTGGCGACGTAATCCGAGGCGCCCGCCTCCAGACATTTTTCGCGGTCACCTTTCATGGCCTTGGCGGTGAGCGCGATGATCGGCAGCAATTTGAACTGCGCCTTGGTGCGGATCCGGCGCATCGTCTCGTAGCCATCCATCTCCGGCATCATGACATCCATCAGCACCAGGGAGAGGTCGTCGGTCCGCTCCAGCAGATTGATCGCCTCGTATCCATTGCTGGCGTTGATGACCTGCATCTCGTGCCGCTCGAGCAGGCTGTTCAGCGCGAACACGTTGCGGATGTCATCGTCGACCACCAGGACCTTGCGGCCGCGCAGCGCATCGTCGCTCTCGTGCAGCGAGTGGATCATCTGCTGCTTCTCCGGCGGCATGTCGGCGACCACCCGGTGCAGGAACAGCGCCGTCTCATCGAGCAGCCGCTCCGGCGAACGCACGCCCTTCAGCACGATGCTCTTCGCCTGCCGCCGCAGCTCGCCTTCCTCTTCCAGCGTGAGCTCCCGGCCCGTGAATACGACAATCGGGGTATCACGCAGTTTCGCATCCTTCTGCACCTCCGCGAGCAGCTCGAACCCGGAGATGTCGGGCAGCGCCAGGTCGAGCACCACGCAGTCGAAGGAGCGCTCCCGCATGAGCGCCAGAGCTTCGCCGCCGCTTTCCGCCGTGGCGAGCTCGATGTCCTGCGACCCCAGGAGCTCCGTGATGCTCAGGCGCTCCGCCGCATTGTCTTCCACCACGAGCAGCCGCCGTGGGCGCGCTGCAGTGAAGGTCTTCAACCGATCGAGCGCGTCCTCCAGGCTCTCGGTGGTGATCGTCTTCGTGACGAAGGAGAAGGCGCCGCGCTCCAGGCCGTACTGGCGCTCGTCCTCGACGGTGAGGAGCTGAACCGGAATGTGCCGCGTCTCCGGGTTGCGTTTCAGCTGATTGAGCACCGTCCAGCCCAGCATGTCGGGCAGGAAGACATCGAGCGAGATCGCGGTCGGCTTGTACTTCGCCGCGAGTGACAGCGCTCTCTCCCCGGTGCCGGACACCAGCACCTTGAAGCCCTTGCGGCGCGCCAGGTCCAGGAGGACGCGGGCGTAATGCGGGTCATCTTCCACCACGAGCAATACCGCATCGGAAGGTGTGACGTCGTCGCGATCGTCGGCGATCTCCTCCACCCGTGCCGCTGTCGCGCGAGCTGATGGCACCATTGCCTGTGCTGCCGGCGCGGCCACGGACGCTGCCGTCTTGGCATGAGTCAGGCCGACCTGCGCCTGCGGCAGATAGAGGGTGAACGTGCTGCCGGCGCCCGGCGAGCTGCTCAGGCGAATCTCACCGCCGAGGAGCTGCGCGAGCTCGCGGCTGATCGCGAGACCGAGCCCGGTGCCGCCGTACTTGCGCGCCGTGCCGGCGTCCGCCTGTTGGAACGCCTCGAAGATGATGCGTTGCTTCTCGAGCGGGATGCCGATACCCGTATCGCTCACCGAGAACTCGATGACGGTGCCCGTCTGGTTCAGCGTCGGATGATCGAGGCTCCAGCCGCCGGTGGCCGCCGCCACGTGCAGACGCACGCCGCCGCGCTCCGTGAACTTGAACGCATTCGACAGCAGGTTCTTCAGGATCTGCAGCAGGCGCTTGGAATCGGTGGTCATCGAGCGCGCGAGCCGCGGGTCGAACTCCAGCGTGAAGGCCAGCTTGCGCGTCTCGGCCTCATGGCGGAAGCTGCGCTCGATCGTCTCGCGCAGCGTGCTGAAACTGAGGTCTTCGTACTCGACCGTGACCGTTCCCGACTCGATCTTCGACAGATCGAGGATGTCGGTGATGAGGTTGAGGAGGTCCGTGCCCGCGGAGTGGATGGTGCGGGCATACTCGACCTGGCGGTTCGAGAGATTGCCCTCGCTGTTCTGCGAGAGCTGCTGGCCGAGGATCAGGATGCTGTTGAGGGGCGTGCGCAGCTCGTGCGACATGTTGGCCAGGAACTCCGACTTGTAGCGCGAGGTCAGCGCCAGCTCCGCCGCCTTTTCCTCGAGCGCCTTGCGGGCGAGCTCGATCTCCGTGTTCTTCCTCTCCACCTCCACGTTCTGCTCGGCGAGCAGCCGCGCCTTGGTGGCGAGCTCCTCATTCGTCTGCTGCAGCTCGCGCTGCTGCGTCTGCAGCTCGCCGGCGAGCTGCTGGGACTGTTTCAGCAGCTCCTCGGTGCGCATCGTCGCCTCGATGGTGTTGAGCACCACGCCGAT
>DASUKK010000024.1:0-35652 GCA_036278795.1 Steroidobacteraceae bacterium
CGACCGCGACATAGACGCAATAGAGCTTGCGGCTCTCGTCGCCGCTGTCGTTGACGGATTTCTGGTTGAGGATCGTGTCGAGCGCGACGGCGGTCTTGCCGGTCTGGCGATCGCCGATGATGAGCTCGCGCTGGCCGCGGCCGACCGGCACCATGGAGTCGATCGCCTTGTAGCCGGTCTGCACCGGTTGACTGACCGACTTGCGGTAGATGACGCCCGGCGCCACGCGCTCGATGGGCGAGGTGCGGGTGGCATTGATGGGCCCTTTGCCGTCGATCGGGCGGCCGAGCGCATCGACGACGCGGCCGAGGAGCTCGCGGCCGACGGGCACCTCGAGGATGCGGCTCGTGGTCTTCACCTGGTCGCCTTCGCGCAGGTGCTTGTAATCCCCGAGCACCACCGCGCCGACCGAGTCCTGCTCGAGGTTCAGCGCCAGGCCGAAGGTGTTGCCCGGGAACTCCAGCATCTCACCGTAACGCGCATCGGCCAGACCGTGGATGCGGGTGATGCCGTCCGTGACCGACACGATCGTGCCGACGTTGCGGGCCTCCGTGACCGACTTGAAGCCTTCGATCCGCTGCTTGATGAGATCGCTGATTTCGGTTGCCTTGATGGCCATGAGTAATCCCCGGGAAGAATGCTTAAGCGGTCAGGTCGTAGGCGATGCGCTCGAGCCGAGTGCGCAGCGAGCCGTCGATGACCAGGTCGCCGGCGCGCAGCACGGCTCCACCGATCAGTGTGGGATCCGTTGCGCACTGCAAGCGGACCGTGCGTTTCAGGCGCCGTTCGAGCGCCGCTATGAGATTGCCACGCTGCGCGTCGTCGAGAGGCGCGGCGGAGATGACCGCCACATCGACCACGCCCTCGGCCTGACTCTTGAGCTCATCGAAGAGGGTCGAGATTTCCGGCAGGAACGCGAGTCGCCCGTTGTCCGCGAGCGTGCGGATGAAGTTGCCGCCTTCCTCGCCCAACTGCGGGGCGGCGATCTCGGTCATCAGGTCCGCCAGCTCCGCCGCTGTGACGCGTGGATTGCCGAGCAAGGACTGCACCCGCGGATCGCTGACGACCGCCGCCGCCGTCCGCAGTGCCTCGGACCACGGCCCGAGACGCTTGCGATCGCGCGCCTCTTCGAAGGCAGCCTTCGCATAGGGCCGGGCTATCGTGCTCTTGTCCGCCATACCGTCAACGCTCCCGTCAGATCTGCGCCGCCAGCTTGCTGATCAACTCCTGGTGCGCGCGCGCGTCGATCTCGCGCTCGAGGAGCTTCGAAGCGGCGGCGACCGCGATCTCGCCGACCTCGCGCCGCAGGCTCTCGCGGGCGCGGGAAGTCTCGAGTCCGATCTGCTGCTGCGCCGAAGCCACCAGCCGCTGGCCCTCCTGTGTCGCGGCGGTCCTCGCCTGCTCCACGATGTCGTTGGCCCGGTGCTGTGCCTGCTCGATGATCTTGCCGCCGCGCTCACGCGCCTCGCGCAGGATCGCTTCCGCGCCGTCGCGCGCCTGCTGCAGCTCCTGCTCACCGCGATCCGCGGCGGCAAGCCCTTGCGCGATCTTGCGCTGGCGCTCCTCGATGGCGCTCATCAGGACCGGCCAGCCCTTGCTCATCGTGACCCAGACGAGCAGGGCGAAAACGACCATCTGGATGATGAGGGTGAGATTGATGTTCACGCTCTATTCCTCAATGACTCGTGTCGATCGTGCTCGCGGTGCTCGGATGGGCAGGGCTCAATGCACGGCCGACAGGAAGGGATTCGCGAACATGAAGAAGAGCGCGAAGGCGATGCCGATGAAGGCCACGGCGTCGAGCAGGGCCGCCACGATGAACATTCTGACGAGCAGGGCGGGGGCGAGCTCGGGCTGGCGCGCCATGCCCTCGAGGAAACGGCCGCCGAGGATGCCGAAGCCGATGGCGGTGCCGAACGCGCCCATGCCGAAAATCAGTCCGCATGCAAGCGCGGTCATCGCTTCTACGAATGCAACGTTACTCATTCAAATCTCCGTTGGGTGATACCGGAATTGTGCGCTGGTGAAATGCGATCAGTGGTGCTCAGAGGCCTGTGAGAGATACACGATGGTGAGCATCATGAAGATGAAAGCCTGCAGCAGCCCGATGAATATGTCGAAAAGTGTCCAGCCGACGCCGAGGATCACCTGCACGATGATCCACACCCATCCGGTCAGCGAGTGAACCGCCGCGGAAGCGCCCGACAGTGTGAGCAGCGCGAGCAGCGCGAAGACCATCTCGCCCGCATACATGTTGCCATACAGACGCAGAGCGAGCGAAACAGGGCGTGCGAGAAAGCTGGGCAATTCCATGACGAAATTGATCGGCACGAAAAGCGCCTGAATGACCCAGTTCTTGCTGCTGAAGGGGTGCAGGGTGAGGCTGCCGATGAAGCCACCCAGTCCCTTCATCTTGATGTTATAGAAGATGATCAGGAAGAAGACAGGAAGAGACAATCCGAACACCACGTTGAGATCGGTGCTCGGCACGATGCGCAGGTGTCCCAGGCCGACCGATCGCGCCGCGTTCGGCAGCAGATCGATCGGAATGATGTCCATCAGGTTGAACAGGAACACCCAGCAGAAGATCGTGATGGCGAGCGGCGCGATGAGCGGACTTGCGCCGGCGAAAGCGTCCTTCACCTGCGTATCGACGAATTCCGCGATCATCTCGATGAGACACTGGAGCTTGCCGGGAACACCGGAAGTCGCGCGGCTCGCCACACCGATGAAAAGACCCCCGAAGACGAGCGCCAGCAGGGTCGAGAAAAACACCGTGTCGATGTTGACGGCGGAGAAGTCGACGAGGCCGCGGGGCGCATGATTCGTCAGGAACGTGATGTGATGCGTGATGTAGACGCCGGGGCTCTCGGCCGGCGTCCCTTCGGCCACGAACATGGAGTGGAGGTTGAAATTGAGCATGGCGGCGTCCTCAGCCTCGTGCGCCGCGCAGCGGCTGTGTCATGACCCGGGCCCCGAGGCCCAGCGCCAGCCAATACACCACGAACGTCGCCCCGAAGGTGACGAGGAGCGCGAGTGGCGCGGGATGCAGCCAGCGCAGGACCGCGACGAAGAGCGCCACCACCACGACGAGCTTGAGCGCTTCGCCGCCGAAGAACCTGCCGAGCAGCCGCGCGGGGCTGACGGGCGCCGAGCGCCGGAAGGCGACCGCCACCATCGCGAAGCTGGCCAGCGTGGCGATTCCGCCGCCGAGCAGCGCGGACAGCGCCGCGGTGCGGCCCGCGGCCAGCCAGGCGATCAGCGCCGCAATGAGGGTCACCGCCGCCTGTCCGAGCACGACCTTGTAGGCCAGCCGCCTGGCGGCCGGCAGATCGATAGCGTCCGCCACTCTCTTCAACCCCGCGAAGTCTTGCGACACGCCCGCTCCCCTGCCCTCACGCTCGAGCGTGTCACTCAGTCACGTGGGGTTCGATCGAGGCGCCTGTCCACCCCGACAACTGCAGCATCGCGCTGCAATTTTGCCTTATCCGACAGGTACTTGCGCCCGATCGAGGGGCAAAGTCGCGGAATTATAGTGATCCCGTTGGGAAAAGGCCATACGCCTCTTGCGCGGGAGCCGGCACGATCCCGGATGCTCGCAAAATGGCGCAGGGCCGCGTCAACATAGGCACCCGGGAAGCAGGTACAGGGACGTGCCCCGCCGCCGCAGGCGGCGGAGGTCGCGGGCAAAAACCGCGCTTTTGCTCGCGACCGCGCTGGGCCGGGCAGGGTGCGACGCATGCGTCGCACGGGTGGCCAAGGATGGCCACCCCGGGCTTGCGCGGAGCAGGCACCGCGCAGCGCAATGCCCGGATCCAGCGCCTGAACTAGCTGATGTGCGCCAGAATCCCGTCGAGCTCGTCGAGGCTGTTGTAGCTCACCACGAGCTTTCCCTTGCCGGCTTGCGAGTGTTGAATGATTACCTTGGCCCCGAGCTTCTCGGCGAGGTCCTGCTCCAGGCGGCGGACATCCGGATCGGCCGCGCCGGCGTGCGGATCCCCCGGGCGCTCGCCATCCCTGCCGCGCTGCTGCATGCGCCGCACCAGTGCCTCGGTATCGCGCACGGAGAGGCTCTTCTTCGCCACGATCGTCGCCACTTCCGCCTGCTGCCGCCGCGCCGGGAGAGCGAGCAGCGCGCGCGCGTGTCCCATCTCGAGCTCACGCCGCTCGAGGAGCGCGCCGACTTCCGGAGCCAGCTCCAGCAGACGCAGCAGGTTGCTGACGGCGGCGCGCGAGCGGCCCACGGCCTCGGCCGCCTGCGCATGGGTGAGCTCGAACTCGGTGATGAGCCGCTCCAGCGCGCGCGCCTCCTCCAGAGGATTCAAGGCCTCGCGCTGGATGTTCTCGATCAGGGCGACCGCGATCGCGGCCTCATCGGGAATGCGGCGAATGACCGCGGGAATGTCGCTGAGGCCCGCGATCTGCGCCGCGCGCCAGCGGCGCTCGCCGGCGATGATCTCGTAGCGCTGCGATTCTCCAACGGCGGGCGCGGCGATGGGCCTGACGACGATGGGCTGGACGACGCCCTGCGCCTTGATGGACGCGGCGAGCTCCTCCAGCGTCTCCGGCCGCATGTCGACCCGCGGCTGGTAGCGCCCGCGCTGCAGCACATCGAGCGGCAGGCGCGCGAGCTCTTCCCCCGGCGGCGCGGCGGCGGGCGGCGGCGGCTCGCCTGGCTGCGGCGCCGGTCGCGGCGGGCTCATCTGTCCGAGAAGATCCGCCAGCCCCCGGCCCAAGGTGGGCTTCTTCTGCATCATGACGCGCCGCCTTCGGCCACCGCCGGATCCGTGGCCTGCGCCGGGCCGCCCTGGTCATCCGCGCTCTGCCCACCCGCAGCGGTATCCGCGGCCGCGGCGGCACCCGCGGCCGGAGCGTCGGCGGACTGTCGCGCCTCTTCATCCTCCCGCCGGATCATCTCCCCCGCGAGCGCGAGGTATGCCAGCGCGCCGCGCGACTCCTTGTCATGAAACAACACCGGCCGGCCGAACGACGGCGCCTCCGCCAGTCGGACGTTGCGGGGAATGACGGTGCGGAAAACCTTGTCGCCGAAATGCATGAGGAGCTGCGCGCTGACCTCGTTCGCGAGATTGTTCCGCGGATCGAACATGGTGCGCAGGATACCCTCGATCTCGAGCGACGGGTTGACGGCGGCCCGGATCTGCTCGACGGTGCCGAGCAGCGCCGACAGGCCCTCCAGCGCGTAATACTCGCACTGCATGGGAATGAGCACGCTGTCGGCCGCGACGAGCGCATTGACCGTCAGCATGTTGAGAGCCGGCGGGCAGTCAATGAGGATCACATCGTAGGCATCGCGGGCCGGCTCGAGCGCGCGCCGCAGGCGTGTCTCGCGGCCGACGGTCTGGGTGAGGAGCCGCACCTCCGCCGATGTCAGATCCTGGTTGGCCGGCAACAGCGCGTAGCCGCCGTGCTCGACGCCGCAAAGCGCCGAGGCCAGCTCCACCTCCCCGAGCAGCACCTCCAGCGTGCCGCGGGCGAGCTGCGACTTGTCGATTCCGCTGCCCATGGTCGCGTTGCCCTGGGGATCGAGATCCATGAGCAGGACGCGGCGGCGCGTGGCCGCGAGGGAGGCGGCCAGATTGACCGCGGTGGTGGTCTTGCCGACGCCGCCTTTCTGGTTGGCGACCGCGATGACGCGCTTCATGGCGGCGAGTGTACATCGCCGCGGCTCGACGCCAATCTCGCGCTACAGGCGGGATCGGCTAAGTGCCCACGGATGCACGCTTCGCCGGCCGCAGGCCCGCCGCAGCCGATCGCTCACCCGCTCCCGCAGCCAGCCGCTCCCTCGCCATCTGGTCGGCGACGGCGCTGGTCGGCCGCCCCTCGTGCCGGGCGCGGTCGAAGATCTCGGTGAGGCGCGCGGGGATCCTCTCGATCTGTGCCTTCACCTGAGCCGCGGTCGCATCGCCGCGATACTCGTGTGCAACGCTGATGATGCCGCCCGCGTTGATGACGTAGTCCGGCGCGTACAGGATGCCGGCGCGCATCAATGCCTCCCCGTCTTCGTCGCGGGCGAGCTGGTTGTTCGCGGCACCGGCGATGACTCGCGCGCGTAGGGTCGGGATCGAGCTCGAGTCGAACACGGCACCGAGAGCGCACGGGGCGAGGACGTCCACGTCCTGCGCGAGGATCGCTTCCACCGGGACCTGCTGCGCGCCGAGCTCCTGGCAAACCCGCTGTGCGGCTGCGGGACGCGCATCCGCCACTCGAAGCGACGCGCCTTCCGCGGCCAGCAGCCGGCAGAGCGGATAGCCGACGCCGCCGAGCCCCTGCACCGCGATCTGCAGACCCTCGAGGCTCGCCCGGCCCAAGCGGAACTGCACGGCGGCTTTCAGGCCGAGATACACGCCGAGCGCCGTCTTCGGTCCCGGGTCTCCGCCAGCCTCGCCACTCTCCTGCGCGAGTCCGCTCACGAACGGCGTCACGGCTGCGACCTGCTCCATGTCCGCCGTGGTCGTCCCCACATCCTCGGCGGTGATATAGCGTCCGCCGAGGGAGTCGACGAATCGCCCGAACGCCTCCATCCGTTGGCGGGTCTTCTCCCGCGCATCGCCAATGATCACGGCCTTGCCACCGCCGAAGGGCAGCTCCGCCATCGCATTCTTATAGCTCATGCCGCGCGAGAGACGCAGGGCGTCCGAAACCGCGTCCGAAAACTCCCCATACGGCCACATGCGGCAGCCACCGGCTGACGGACCCAGGGCGGTGGAATGAACGGCGATGATGGCGCGCAGTCCCGAAGCGGCGTCGTAGCCGAACGTCACCTGCTCGTGCGCATCGAAGTCCCGCATTTGAAAGAGATCCATCGCTCTTTACTCCGCCAATCTGGGGAAACGTTCACCATACGCGCCGGACGCTGCACTGCGCATGACAAAGGTTGCCCTTCGGCGCGCGGAGGTGAATCATTCATTGCATCAGAAACTCGATGGGCGAGATGAGCAATGCAGGCAGACCTCGACCGCGGCGATGCACGGATCCTCGATCTGATCCAGGAGCACGGCGATCTCTCCGCGGCCGAGATCGCGGAACGCTTAGGCATGACCGCCTCGACCTGCTGGCGGCGCGTGAGCCGGCTCGAGGAGCTGGGCATCATCCGCAAACGCGTGGCGCTACTCGATCGGGAGAAGGTGGGGCTCAACGTGCTCGTGTTCTCCCACGTGAAGCTCGCCGGCCATGGACGCGATGCGCTGCTGCGATTCGAGCAGGCCGTGCGCCAGCATCCGGAAATCCTCGAGTGCTACACCCTGATGGGCGAGACCGACTTCCTGCTGCGCATCGTGTGCCGGGACATCAAGGCGTACGAGGCGTTCTTCCTCGATCACCTGTCGCGCTTTCCGGGCGTGCAATCGGTCCACTCCTCCATCGCGCTGTCGGTCATCAAGGAGACCACGGCGCTGCCCCTCACCGGCAAGGCCTAATGCGCCAGCCCTGACATGAGCACGATCAGGCAGCGGGCCTCCGCCAACCCCGGGACGCTGAGGGTGTGCGAGTCAGCCACGCGCCAGCGCGGCGGCAGGGCATCGAGCTCGCCCTGCGGCCATTTGCCCTTCATCGCGAGCACACGGGTCTCGCTGCCGCAAAGCGGCGCGACGACTTCCAGCAGCTCCGACAGCGGAGCGAACGCGCGCGCCAGCACCGTGTCGAACGGCCGTTCGGGACGCAGCGCCTCGACCCGTGCGTGCAGCGCCTCCACGTTCATGAGGCCGAGCGTCCGCACCGCATGCGAGACGAAACGGATCTTCTTGCCGTTGGAATCGATCAGACTGAAACGGCGCTCCGGGTTCGCGAGCGCGAGCGGCAAGCCCGGGAACCCGGCTCCCGTGCCGACATCGGCAATGGCGGCGCCGTGCAGGTGGCGATGCACGGCCAGGCTGTCGAGCACATGGTGGCTGACCATGCTCTCGAGATCGGTTATCCCCGTGAGATTGACCCGGCGATTCCAATGCGCCAGCTCCTCGAGAAGCTGGCGCAGCCGGGCGGCATCGTGCTCGGTCAGCGCCACGCCCAGAGCGGCCGCATCGTGTACGAGACGCTGCAGCATCCGACGATCATAGTCCCTTGGCCATGAGACTGCTGCTGGTAGAAGACGACACGATGATCGGCGAGGCGATTCGCGCGGGTCTCAAGCGCGAAGGCTTCACCGTGGACTGGGTGCACGACGGCGAATCCGCGGCGCAGGTCCTGCGGACGGACGGCTTCGATCTGCTCCTGCTCGACCTCGGGCTGCCTCGGCGGGGCGGCCTCGAGGTGCTCACCGCCGCACGCACGCGCGGGCAGGAGCTGCCGGTCCTCATCATCACCGCGCGGGATGCGGTGTCCGACCGGGTGCAAGGCCTGGATGCCGGCGCCGATGATTATCTGGTCAAGCCGTTCGATCTCGACGAGCTGGCGGCGCGCATCCGGGCGCTCCTGCGGCGCAAGTCGGGCCGCACGGCGCCGGCCATCGAGCATCTCGGCGTTACGCTCAATCCTGCGACGCACGCCGTGACGCGTGATGGCCGGGAGATCGCGCTTTCGCCGAAGGAGTTCGCGCTGCTGCAGCTTTTGATGGAGCGCCCCGGTACGATCCACTCGCGCGCCCGCATCGAGGAGCGCCTCTATGGCTGGGGCGAGGAAGTCGAGAGCAACGCCGTCGAAGTGCACATCCACGGCCTGCGCCGCAAGCTGGGCGCGGACTACATCCTCAATGTACGCGGTGTCGGCTACCGGGTGCGGCCAACATGACGATGGGCTCGGGGCGGGCCAGTCTGCGCGCGAGCCTGCTGGTATGGCTGCTCGGCAGCGTGCTGCTCGTGGGCGTGGCCGGCGGCCTGATCGCCTATCGCAACGCCCTCGCCGAGGCGGACACGTTCTTCGACTATCACCTCAAGGAGACCGCGCTCTTCCTGCGCGATCAGCCGGTCGAGTACCTCTTCCCGCCGCCCATCCCATCCAACGATGTGGCGTATGACTTCGTGGTGCAGATCTGGACGATCGACGGCCGGCGGATCTACATAGGCCCGGAGCGGGCGGTGCTGCCGCCCAACTCCACGACCATCGGCTACTCCACGGTCAACACCAGCAGCGGGCAGTGGCGGGTATACGGCGCCGAGTCCCCCACGAAAGTCGTGCAGGTGGCGCAGCCCATGAGCGTGCGCCGTCAGGAGGCGGCGCAACTGGCGCTGCGGACACTGGCGCCCTTCGCGCTACTCATGCCGGTGTTGGGACTGATCGTCTGGCTGACCGTCGGTCGCGCTCTGCAACCCTTGCAGCGGCTCGCCCGGGTGGTGAAGGCCCGGCGGGTCAATGCGGTCGAGCCGCTGTCCGCGGAGCGGCTGCCCGACGAAGTGCAGCCGCTCGTGGACTCACTCAACGATCTGCTGGCACGGCTGACCGCCGCGCTCGATCGGGAGCGGGCATTCATGGCGGATGCGGCGCATGAGCTGCGCACACCGCTGACCGCGCTTCACCTGCAACTTGGAGAGCTGGCCCGGGCGAGCACCGAATCGGAGCGCGCGGAAGCGATGGGCAAACTGTCGGAGGGCATGCAGCGGGCGATCCGGCTGGTGGAGCAGTTGCTGGCACTGGCGCGGCAGGAGCCGCGGGCAGAGCCGGCGCACACGCGCTTCGCGCTCGATGAGTTGGGCCGGGAGATCGTGGCGGAGCTGGTCCCGTTGGCGGACTCGCGGCGGATCGACGTGGGGATGTCGGAGGCGCAGACGGTGTTCGTGCAGGGTGATCGGGACGCCGTCGCAACGCTGATCCGGAACCTCGTGGACAACGCGGTCCGTTACACGCCGGCGGGGGGACGGGTGGACGTGTCAGTGGAGCGGTCGGCCACGCTGCCGGCGCAGGCCATCGTCAGGGTCATCGACAACGGCCCCGGGATCGCGCGCGGGGAGCGGGAGCGCGTATTCGATCGTTTCTACCGGCGGCCCGGCACGCGCCACCCCGGAAGCGGGCTCGGCCTGGCGATCGTCAAGGCGATCGCCGTGGCGCACGGGGCCACGGTGGAGTTGGGTGAGGGAGTGGACGGCCAAGGCCTGGCGATCACCGTGACGTTCCGCGCCGAATGAACTCGAGAAACTGCGCCGCCGTGTCGAGGTACGCCCGTCTGTCGACGGGGGTCGTGAAGTCATTGCCCGCGTCGCTGGCGCTGAGGTACCAGACCTGATTGCGCTCGGACCGCAGGCGCCAGACGAGCTGTTGGGCGTCGGCGGCACGCGATCCGGGAGCATCCAGGCCCTGGACGATGAGCACCGGGCGGTGGATCAGGGCGACGTTGTCGAGCGGCGAGATCCGGTCCAGGAAGGCGCGCATCTCCGTGTCCTGCACGTCGCCGAACTCGGCGACGCGTTGGGCGCGCTCGGCGGCCGGCGAGTGGCCGACGAAGTCGACCAGATTCGCGATGCCGGCGACGTCGATGGCGCCCTGCAGGTGATCGCCGTAGGTCGCAAGCGAGGCCAGCGCCAGAAAGCCGCCATAGCCGTGACCGATGACCGCCACGTGGTGTGAGTCGAGACCGGGCTGCAAGCCGATCCAGACGAGCAGCGCGCCGACATCGCGTACCGCATCGTCGCGAAGCTTGCCGCCGTCGAGAGCGCGGAACGCCTTGCCGTATCCGGATGAGCCGCGGACGTTGGGAGCGATCACGGCGTAGCCGAGATCGTTGACGACGAACTGAATGAATGGCTGCCAGTCGGGGCGGGACTGCGAATGCAACTCCTGACCGCCGGGGAGCGCGATGAGAACGGGGCACGGAGACGGGCCGCGCGGCAGATACACGTAAGCGGAGAGAGTGCGCCGGTTCAGCCCGAGCCGATCCCATGTCGGATAATGCACGAGCTGCGCCGTCGCGAGACCGCGCCGGTCGAGCGGGCCGATCTCGCTGCGCGTCCAGCGCCGCAGAGCGCCCTGAGCGGCGTCGTACACATAGACGTCACGGGGCGAGCGGGCCGACTCGTAGGAGAAGGCGAGCTTCTGGCCGGTGTCGTCGAAGCGGAGGTCACCGATGCGGCCATCCTGCAGGCCCGGTGGCTTGAATTCCAGGTTGCGCAGGGTGTCGAGGACGGTCAGACGGCTTTGACCATCGTCATTCACCGCGTACGCCACGTAGTGGCCGCCCGCGCCGACCGCGAAGGTCTCCACATCCCACGGCACGTCGGCGGAAACTCGTCGGGTGATGTGTGTGATGGGGTTGTAATAGAGAAGCTGCTCGAAATTGCTCTGGGCGTCGGAGATCAGGTAGTAGCCCACACCGTCCGGAGCAAAGTCCGCGCCCGTGATGCGCGATTCGGGGAGCGCCAGCGGCGTCAGGGCGCCCGTTGCAGCATCGGCGACGTAGAGTGCGCTCTTCTGCGGTGACAGGGTATTCAACAGCAGCAGCTTGCTGTCGTCCTGCGACCAGGCGAGCGGCCGCCAGCTGCCGGCGGAGGCGGCGACCACCAGTTGCGGACGTGCCGCCGTGGAAATGTTGACGACATAGATATCGTCATTCACACCTGTACGATCCGTTCCATAGAAAGTGACACGCTTGCCGTCATGGGACCAGACCGGGCTGCCATGCAAGTAGTTGCCTCGCGTGATCTGGCGAGCCGCGCCGGCGCCCGGATAGTCGAAGAGCTGCGGGTAGCCGTTGGTCTGCCTGACGAAGACGAAGCCTGCACCGGTACGCGGTGCGCGTGCCTCGATGACGGAACCATCGCCGAACGTGAGCTGCTCGCGCATGCCGAGGGGCGAGGCGAGGCGATGCACCTGGCTGTCCGCTCCGAAGCGCGTTGCAATGAGCAGGCTGCCATCCGCCAGCCAGTCGAGGAAGGTCGCCTGCCGCCACTGCTCGTAGCGCGCCACCTGCGAAGCGAGCGTCGTGTCGACGGGCGGGATGCCGTCGTATACGAGAGTGCCGTCGATCCGATGGGAGGGCACGCTGAAGGGCTGCGCGTGAGCCGCAAGGCCGGGGGCGGCGAGCAATGCAGCCAGAACCGGTACGACTGCCGTTCGGCGCGGGAAGAGGAATTGGATCATGCGCCAAGCTTGCCTGAAATCCACCACTGCGAGGAGTGCTATTGTATGGAGCGCCGGATCCGGGCATCGTGTCCGGCCCGGCGCGCAGCGCTCAAAACGCGCGACTCTCGCTCGCTGCTCGCCGCGCGAGCGCGGCGGGCACTTCCACGTGCCAATGCAACTGTCCTGCATGCAAGAACATTCACACACATCTGTCACTCCCCGGTTGTTTCGGCATCCGGATGGAATCACGGCCGTCGATACGGAGTACCTGCACCCGGGACACGCGGCGGCGCACATCGTTCAACATGGGGGGCGTGCGGCGTTCGTCGACGTCGGCACGAACGAGTCGGTGCCGTATCTGCTGGCAGCGCTGGAGGCGCTCGGCATCGCTCGCGAGTCTGTCGATTACCTCCTGCTGACGCATGTTCACCTGGACCACGCGGGCGGCGCCGGGCGGCTGATGCGCGAGTTGCCGAATGCCATCGCGGTGCTGCATCCGCGCGGCGCGCCGCACATGATCGATCCGGCGAAGCTCATCGCCGGATCGCGGGCCGTGTACGGCGACGAGCGCTTCCGGCGGCTGTATGGCGACATTGAGCCGATCGCGGCGGAGCGGGTGCGGACGACTCGGGACGGAGACGCCTTGAGCCTCGCCGGACGGCAGCTCGAGATCCTGCACACTCCCGGCCATGCCTTGCATCATCAGGTGTTCGTCGACCGGGCGCACGCCTGCATCTTCACCGGCGACACCTTCGGCATCTCCTATCGGGAGCTCGATTCCCCGCGCGGCGCGTTCATCGTCCCGACGACCACCCCCACGCAATTCGACCCGCAGCAGCTGATCGCATCCATCGACCGGCTGCTCTCCTACTCGCCCGAAGCGATGTATCTGATGCACTTCAGCCGCGTGACGGACGTGCCGCGCCTGGGGGAATCGCTAAAGGCGCAGATCCGCGAGCTGACCCGCATCGCCGAGCGAAGCGCCGCGGCAGCCGATCGCGCGACGGCCATCCGCGCCGGCATGAGCGAGCTGTGGCGCGAGCTGGCCCTGCGGCACGGCTGTCGCCTGCAGCCGGAGCGCCCCCTGGCCATCCTCGAGGGAGACCTGGAGCTCAACACCCAGGGACTGATCGCGTGGCTGCAGAGGCGCCGCGGCTGAAGCGGCGGGACCTCTTCCCCTTAAGCATCATTTAAGGGTCGGCGCCTATTCTTCCGGGCCATAGACCCGGACAGAATTCCTTCGGAGTGAGACATGACAGTGAGGACCGCAGTTCGCAATCCATTGATCGCAGGCATTCTCGGGGTGGCGCTGGGCGCAGTGCCGCTGGCCACCCTCTATACCGTCAGCGCGGCACCGACGACGGCGCATGCGCAAGGATCGCCGCCGCCCGCGGCGGTGACCTCGGCCCAGCCGCGAGGCGGCGTGGCCGTGATGCTGCCGGACTTCACCACTCTGGTGAAGAAGTTCGGTCCCGCGGTCGTGAACATCCGGGTCATCGAGAAAGCGCCCGATCAGGGCGACAACAATCCGTTCGGGCCCAACAGCCCGTTCGCGCCCTTCTTCCGCGGCCTCCCCTTCCAGGGGCCGCAGCACCAGCAGCCCGTGCGCGGCGAGGGGTCGGGCTTCATCATCCAGCCTGACGGCCTCATTCTCACCAACGCCCACGTCGTCGAGGGCGCGACCCGCGTGACGGTGCAGCTGAACGACCGGCGCGAGTACAGCGCCAAGGTCATCGGCGCGGACAAGGTCTCCGACGTCGCGGTGATCAAGATCGACGCCAACGACTTGCCGACCGTCAACCTGGGCAATTCCAACTCCCTGCAGGTCGGACAGTGGGTGCTCGCCATCGGCGCGCCGTTCGGCTTCGAGAACAGTGCCACATCGGGCATCGTCAGCGCCAAGGGCCGCACGCTGCCTGACTCCGGCTATGTGCCCTTCATTCAGACCGATGTGCCGATCAACCCCGGTAACTCCGGCGGCCCGCTCTTCAACATGCAGGGTCAGGTGATCGGGATCAACTCGCAGATCTACAGCCGCACGGGCGGTTACATGGGCGTGTCCTTCTCCATCCCCATCGATGTCGCGATGCAGGTGGCACACCAGTTGATGACCACCGGACACGTGGAGCGCGGCAAGCTCGGCGTCGTGATCCAGAACGTCGATCAGGGGCTCGCCGATTCCTTCGGCCTGCCGGAGCCGGAGGGCGCGCTGGTGGCGAGCGTCGAGCAGGACGGCCCCGCGGCCAAGGCCGGCGTGCGGCCCGGGGACGTGATTCTCGACTTGAACGGACAGCCCGTGCAGACCTCGACCCAGTTGCCGGTCCGGATCGCCAGCCTCATGCCTGGCACGTCGGTGCGGCTGACCGTCTGGCGCGATCACGCCAAGCACGAGTACACGGTCAAGCTGGCGTCCATGGGCAACGAGACGGTCGCCTCGGCCCAGAACCCGCACCGCCAGGGCGGCAGTCTGGGGCTCGCGGTGCGGCCGCTCAGCCCGGATGAGCAGCAGGAGACCCACACGCATGGCGGGCTTCTGGTCGAAGGTGTGACCGGCCCCGCGGAGGATGCCGGCATTCAGGCGGGCGACGTCGTGCTCGCGGCCAATGGTCAGCGTGTCTCTTCGGCCGAGCAGCTACGCGCCGCCGTACAGAAGTCGCGCGGCCACGTGGCGCTGCTCATCCAGCGCGGCAGCACACGGATCTTCGTGCCCGTACAGGCGAGATGAGCTGACCGGGATCAGCGCTGCGCGGGCTGGCTCTTCTCCGTCCAGCGAAAGAACGGCCGGGACTCCGTATGGAGTCCCGGCTTCAGGCTGCTGAAGTAGTCGGCGATGACGCTGATGTCCGCGGGCTTCAGGGAAGCGGCCATGCCGTTCATGATCGGATTCTTGCGATAGCCGGTCTGATATTCCCGGATGGCGCGCGCGAGATAGCTGGCATGCTGCCCGGCGAGTGACGGGTACATCGGCGTCACGCCGATGCCGTCCCTGCCGTGGCAGGAGGTGCAGACGAGCGCGGGCTGCGGCACTTCCGGGGCGCTGGCGCTGCTCGTGGCGACGAGCGGTTTGCTGGCGAGGTAAGCGGCGACATCGGCGATGTCCTGATCGGAGAGCGACAGCGCCTGCAGATGCATGGTGGGATACTGGCGCGCGTCGCTGCGGTACTCCTTGAGGGCATCGGCCAGATACTCCTGATGCTGACCCGCGAGACGCGGCACCGCATAATCCGGATAGGCGTTGCGATAGCCTTCGATGCCGTGGCAGCCCAGGCAGGTGGAAGCGAGGGTCGCGCCGCGCTCTACGGTGCCTGTGGTCTGCGCCTGCTGCGCGAAGGCCGTCGCCGCCGCGAGCGATCCGACGCCGACGACCAAGCCGACTTTGAGGGCCATCGTGGCAGCCCGCACGCCAGAACACACTTGTGAACGCAACCGACGTCCCGCCATCGTGATCTCCGCCCCGGTGCCTGAAACCGCGGCGCATCTTATAGGACCCGCCGCCCGGGACGCCAGTCACGCGACACTTGAGGCGGCAAGAAACGCCGGCCGCGTCTCGCGGCGGAGCAATCCGTGATCGGCCTGATCCAACGCGTTTCACGCGCCTGCGTCAGCACAGGCGGGCGGAGGCTCGGAGAGATCGGGCGTGGAACGCTCGCGCTGGTGGGCGTGCGCCGGGGAGATGACCGTGCCGCGGCCGAGCGGCTGCTCGAGCGCCTGCTGGCGTACCGGATCTTTCCGGACGCCGCCGGAAGGATGAACCTGTCGCTGCGCGAGATCGGCGGGGGCCTGCTGCTGGTACCGCAGTTCACCCTGGCGGCCGAGACGCACAAGGGCACGCGCGCCGGGTTCAGTACCGCCGCCGCGCCGGAGGAGGCACGAGAGCTCTTCGCCTACCTCGTTGAGCGGGCGATGAGCGCGCACTCGCCGGTGGCGGCCGGTGAGTTCGGGGCCGACATGCAGGTGGAGCTGGTCAACGACGGGCCGGTGACCTTCTGGCTGGAGACCTGAACGCGGAGGGGCACCGGCGGCCGGCTGAGCGCGGCAAAGCGAGACCGATACGGTCACGCATAGGCCCGGTAAAAGCGCCGCAGGCGACTTTTACCCAGTTCAAAATATTGCGAATTTTCTCGGCCAGAAGCGGTCGATTATCCTATGATCCTGAGTCCATTATGTTCTCTCACGCGTAAGCGGAGCGGAGTCCAAGCTTTATGGAAATGAAGGAGCTGCTGATCATCCTGGTCGTGGTGCTCGTCGTCTTCGGCGCCAAGAAGCTCCGGAGCGTCGGTGAGGATCTGGGCCATGCCGTGCGCGGCTTCAAGAAAGCGATGAGCGACGGCGAGCAGGAGGAGAACGCCGCCTCATCGCCGCGCCGGCAGATCCCGTCGGATGCCCCCGATGCCGAGTTTACGGAAACGAAGGCCACCCCCAAGGCCGAGGCGACCGCCAAGAGCGAGCGGAGCGCCTGAGTCTTCCGTGACTGTGGGCAGAGGGTCCGGCGCGGCCGGCGCGCGAGCGCACCCCTGCGGTCCGGTGACATCCGGCAGCCACACGTTTCCACCCTGAATCGGCCATGTTCGACATTGGGTTCTCCGAGATCGTGGTCATCTTCGTCCTGGCGCTCATCGTGCTGGGACCGGAGAAGCTGCCCCGTGTCGTGCGCGAGGTGGGCCGGTGGGTGGGCCGGGCCCGCGCCATGGCACGCCAGTTCCAGGAGCAGCTCGAGGACGAGGTCGACGTAGATCGCAGCCGGACGATCCGTCCGGAGCCCGTACGGGAGGTGGGCGGTGTGCCGCCGCAAAGTTCGTCGTCCCTGACGCCGGAGCATTCGGACCCGATATCGAGTATCACTGACCCGTGGCAGACTCCCGCAGAACCGCTACCCGAAGCGGCCCCCTCGAGTGGCGACCGGCCACCCGAGCCCCTCACCCCGGGCACGCATGAGCGAGGAACCTGAGAAGCTGGCCGAAGGGACGCTGATCTCGCACCTGCTGGAGCTGCGCGACCGGCTGATCCGGGCGCTGGTGGTGGTGGGGCTGGTGTTCGTGCCCTGCGCGTTCTACGCCAATTCCCTCTTCACACTGGCGTCGCAGCCGCTCTTGCGGCGGCTGCCAAAGGGGACGACGCTGATCGCGACCAGCGTCGCGGCTCCCTTCACGACGCCCTTCAAGCTGTCCTTCTTCGTCGCGCTCTTCGTGGCCATGCCCTACGTGCTCTACCAGCTCTGGGCCTTCGTGGCACCGGGTCTCTACCGCCACGAGAAGCGCTTCGCGCTGCCGCTGCTCGTCTCATCGATCCTACTCTTCTATGGCGGGATGGCGTTCGCCTACTTCTTCGTCTTTCCGGCGATGTTTCACTTCTTCGCCAGCACGACACCGAAGGGCGTGACGATGATGACCGACATCTCGCAGTATCTGAATTTCGTGCTGCTCATGTTTTTCGGATTCGGCGCCGCTTTCGAGCTGCCCGTGGCCGTCGTGCTGCTGGTGCTCACCGGGTTGGTGGAGCTCGACAAGCTGAAGAGCTACCGCGGCTATGTTCTGCTGGGCGTCTTCATCGTCGCGGCATTCCTGACACCTCCGGATGCGGTATCGCAATCGCTGCTCGCCATCCCGATGTACCTCCTCTTCGAGGGCGGCCTCATCATGGCGCGCATCCTGCAGCGTGCGCGGCGCCAGGACGCCGAGCAGCCGCAGGCGTCCTGATACGTTGGCAGAAGCATGAGCGGCGATCCCGAGACTGGCCCTCGAGCAGAACGGACGAGTGAGGCCGTGCCACTGGCGATCCATGGCGGGGGACCCGTTTCCCAGTCCCCTGTCGTCTCGCAAATGCCGGGCTCGGAGCTCCCGCGCATCCGTGCGCGGTCGTTCGCGCCGGGCGAGGACACATCGAGTGTCCTCGCCAAGGGCATCGGCGCTCACCCGCGTGGCCTGTCTACCCTCTTCTTCACGGAGATGTGGGAGCGGTTCACCTATTACGGCATTCAATCGATCCTGATCCTGTTCCTGGTCGCCGCGAGCGGCCGGGGGGGACTGGGGTTCACCGACCAGAACGCCAGCGCGGTGTGGGGGCTGTACCTCGGGGGCACTTACCTGTTCTCGCTCCTGGGCGGCTGGGTGGCGGATCGCCTGATCGGCGGGCAGCTCGCGGTGGCCTCGGGCGGCGTGCTGATCACGGCCGGCAACGTCCTGCTCGCTTCGGGCGGCACGCGCGTCTTCTTCCTCGGGCTGATCTTCAACGTGTTGGGGGTGGGCCTTCTGAAGCCCAATGTGAGCGCCACGGTCGGCGAGCTCTATCCCGAAGGTGGCTCGCGGCGTGACGCCGGCTTCTCGATCTTCTACATCGGCATCAACATCGGATCACTCCTCGGGCCGATGTTCGTACCCGTCGTCGCGCGGCGATTCGGCTGGCACGCCGGCTTCGCATTGCCGGCGCTCGGCATGGCGTGCGGCGTGGCGCAGTTTCTCGCCACCCGCCGCTATCTGGGTCCCGCCGGTGCCGTGCCAAAGGCTACCGGGCCGCGTCCCTGGCTCGCCCTGTGGATCCTGGTGGCAGTGATCTGTGCGCTCACGGCGGTGATGCTGAGTGGCGCCGTCACCATCAATCCGGTCGCGCTTGCCGCGCGGGTGTCGTGGGTGGTGGGCCTGCTGATGGCCGGATATCTTCTCTACATCGCCTTCCTGGGCAAGCTGACCCGCGAGGAGCGTAGCCGCGTGCTCGCCATGATGACGCTCTTTGCCGCGTCCACCCTCTTCTGGATGGCGTATTACCAGACATTCGGCTCCCTGACTCTCTTTGCGCAGCGCTACACCGATCTCGACCTCTTCGGCTGGAAAATGCCGGCCGGCGACATGCAGGCGCTGCCGCCGATCTTCATCATCGTGCTGGCACCGGTCTTCGCCATGCTGTGGCTGTGGCTCGGGAAGCGGGATCGCGACCTGTCTTCGCCGGCGAAGTTCGCCTGGGGACTGCTGCTGATCGCCGCGGGCATGCTCGTCATGTACGTCGCGGCGCGGCACGTCCTGCATGGGAACAACGTGTCGCCGCTGTGGCTGACGGCCGCTTATTTCCTCAATGCCTGCGGCGAGCTGTGCCTCTCGCCCGTGGGCCTTTCCTCCACCACCAAGTTGGCGCCGGCGCGCTTCGCCGCCCAGACCATGGGCCTGTGGTTCCTCACTCTGGCGCTGGGGGGTTTCCTGGCGGGCCTGCTCTCCAGCGGCTACGACGCCCAACGTCTCGAAACACTCCCTGCGCTGTACCTAACGCTCTTCTGGTGGAGCGCCGCGGGCGGAGCCGTAATGCTGCTGATCACGCCGCCGGTGAAGCGGCTGATGGCCGGGGTACGCTGATGCCCGGCGGCGCGGCCGCGCCATAGTAATCCGGATCCTGCGGGGTGAGACCCTTGAAGCGCCGGTGTATCCAGAGGTACTGATCCGGCACCGCGCGCACCTGCGCCTCGATGAACCGGTGGAAAAGCTCCGCGTCCGCACGCGGGCACTGGCTGGGGAAATTCTCGAGCGGCGGCCGGATCACGGCGCGATAGCCGGCCGTGCCAGGCAGTCTCTCGACGAAAAAGGGCAGTACGGCGCAGCCCGTCATCCGCGCGATCCGCGATGTCGCGGTGTTGGTTGCGGCGGGAATGCCGAAGAGCGGTACCATCTGCGCGCCCTTCTTACGGTAGCTCTGGTCCGGCGCATACCATACACATTCGTTGTTCTTGAGAGCCGCGATCATCGCCCGGATGTCATCGCGCGGGATCGCATGGCCGCCGTTGCGGCTGCGGCAGCGGCTGAGCACGGAGGCGAGCGCCTCGTTCTTCGTCGGACGATAGATGATATTGGCGGGGACCTCGGCGGCGAGGATCCTGCCGCCGATCTCGAGGGGCGTGAAATGCGCCGTGAGCAGGATGGCGCCGCGGCCGCGCGCGAGCGCCGCGCGCAGATGCTCGACGCCCTCCAGACGGGAAACCGTCTTCAGCCGCGCCGTCGACCACCACCACGCGGCCGCGATCTCCAGCAGCGCGATGCCGAGGCTGGTGAAGTGCCGCTGGAGCAGCCGCTCGCGCTCCGGGGCTTCGAGCTCCGGCAGGCAGAGCTCGATGTTGCGGCGGGCGATGCGCACGAAGCGCACCGGCAGCCGCCGCAAAAGGCCGCCGAGCGCGGCGCCGATGGCGAGCTGCACCGAGAAGGGCAGGAGACTGAGCAGGCGCAGCACGCCGATGCCGGCCCAGGTAGGCCAGTAACGTGGCAGCAGTCGACCCCATCCCTGCGGCCGCGCGATCGCGGCAGGAAGCGAAGCAGAGCGATTGTACATGGGCCCCCGGGCCGCACTATCGGCGACCTCTGCGAGCAGCATAGCGCAGTCGGAGGCGGCGGTGATACCGGTAAACCGAACTGTGAACTGTGGCGGCGCGGCCGCGCCGAGTGGCCGGGCGGCGCTCCCGGGCGGTAAGCTGTCCTCACCGCTCGTTCCCCGGGAGGCCATGCCCATGATTGCGCACACCACCCTGCCCGTCAGCGACTATCGCAGATCCAAGACCTTCTACAGCAGGGCGCTCGAGCCGCTCGGCTATCGCAACAACATGGAGTTCGGCGAATCCGGGGGCTTCAACGACGGCAAGAACACCGACTTCTGGATCGCCCGCAAAGATGCCGTGGAGCCGACGCACCTCGCCTTCGAGGCCGCCAGCCGCGTGCAGGTGCAGGCGTTCCACGCCGCTGCGCTGGCCGCCGGGGCCAAGGACAACGGCGGCCCGGGCTATCGCGACTACTGGCCCGGATACTACGCCGCATTCGTTCACGATCCGGACGGACATAACATCGAGGCGGTGTGGTACGACTACAGCCGGGCGAAGTAGGTGAATCGACGCCGGCCAGGCACCTTCGTCCGCCGCAAAGTCATCGGCGCCCGCGCTGCGTGCGGCCTGAGGTCGACGATTGCCCTGAAGGACGCTTCCGGGAATGCACGCTCATGATGGCCTCGAGGCGGCAGAAGGCGCCAGGCGGGTCTGCAGAAGATAGACCGCGATACTGATACCGATGAGGGCGGCCAGGCCGAGGATTTCCGCTCGTGAAGCGAGGGCGGCCATCGCCAGCATGCTGCCGATGCCGATGACCGCGGCGACGCCGGGCCAGCGGAAATTGAGCGGCGTACCTGCGCGAGCCACCCCGTCGCGCGCCAGACGCCATGCCGCCAAGCATCCGAGGATGTACAACGGCGCCATGGTGAGCACCGCGAGAACGGCAAGCTCGGCGAACGTCCCTGTCGCCGCAAGCAGGATGACCAGCACGGCGTAACTGACAATGGCGATGTGAGGCGCGCCGGTATGCGGATGGACGCGCCCGAGGGCGCGCGGAAGCCATCCGTCGCGCCCGAACGCGAACAACATACGGGGAGTACTCAAGACATCGCTGCCCATGAAACCAAACATCGAAAGGCCCGCCCCTGCCAGCATGAGGACCCGCAGCCCCGGACTGACGCGGCCCATTGCATCGGCGAGCGGCGAGGTCGATGCGGCCAACGCCGCGCCGAGAATCCCCTGGGCGACTATCTGAATGCCGAGGTAGAGAACGATCACAGTGATGAGGGCCAGCGCAATCGCCCGCGGTATGGTGCGTGCCGGCTCCACGACTTCCCCGCTGGCGCAGAGCGAGCTCTCCATGCCGATCAAGGCGAACATCGCGAGCATGAAGGCACGACCGACGTCACCGGAAATCGAGCCAGGCTGGAGCGTGAGAGGGGCACTCCGGATGGCGAGCGCGCCCACGAGCACGAACACGATGAGTGGAACGAGCTTCATGACGGTCGCGGCGCCGATGAGCTGGGCACCTCGGCGTACACCGAGGACATTGACGAGTGCAATGATGCCCACGAGGACGACCATCGCGGCCGGACGCACGTAAGCTCTGAGCGAAGGGGCTGTCACGCTCGCCACGATGTCGGCGAACGCAGCGGCCACTCCGCCGCTGGCGAGAGCGTTACTGATCCAAAGAAGAGTGCCGCAGACGTAGCCGGGCAGCGGCCCCAGTGAGGCCTCGATATATCCGTACGCGCCTCCGCTCGTCGGGATGCGGCTGCCACCTTCGGCGAAGCAGATGGCGACTGCGCCGATCGCGACACCGCAGGCCAGGAACGCCAGCGGCGCATAGGGACCTACGGCCGCCGCGAGCGCACTGGGCACTGCAAAGATGCCCGCGCCGACGATCATGCTGACGATGCTCGCCGCGAGACCCCAGGTTCCCAGCCCTCGGATCAGTCCGGCATCGCGCTCGGTCGTGCTCGTGCTCATGTCTGCGGATGCTAACGCGAAAACACGACGCCCGCCGGTATGCCGCGAACGCGGAGTGGTTGCAATGAGCCGGGCGGCCGCGGGCCGGATACACTTGCGCCCAATGGCCACGCAACCGCTCGCAGGCCGTACCATCGCGGTTCCCGAGAGCCGCGAGATAGAAGTCTTCGCGGCCCTGCTGCAACGGCGGGGCGCGCGCGTCATTCGCTGCCCGCTGATCGCCATCCGTGATGCGCCCAACCCGGAACCCGTGCTCGATTGGAGCCGGCGTCTCGCGGCCGGCACGCTCGACGACTTGATCCTGCTCACGGGAGAGGGACTGAAGCGAATTCTCTCCTGCATCGAGCGGCACGAGCCGGCGCTGAAATCTTCTTTTCTCGCCGCGCTAGGCCAACTGCGCACCATCACGCGGGGGCCGAAGCCGGCGAAGGCTCTGCGCGAGCTCGGGATGAAACCGCAGATCGCCGCCGAGCGGCCGACGACGGACGGGGTCATCGCCAGTCTGAAGGCGCTGGATCTGCGCCGCCGCCGCGTAGGGGTGCAACTCTACGGGACCGAGCCGAACCTGCCGCTCGTTGGTTTCCTCGAAGCCGCCGGAGCGGTGGTATCGACGGTGGCACCGTACGTTTACGCGGATGCCGCCGACGACCAGGCGGTGCGACACCTGGTGGACCAGCTGCGCGCGCGTAAAGTGGATGCCATCGCCTTCACCAGCTCCGCGCAAATCGAGCGGCTGATCGCCCTCACCTCCCAGGAGGACGCCCGCTCCGCGCTCGCCAACACGCTGGTGGCCGCGATCGGGCCGATAGTGGCGGACACGCTGCGCCGCCATGGGGTCGACGCACGGCTGGTGCCGCAACAGTCGTTCTCCCTCAAGCCTCTGACTCGAGCGCTGGAAGAGGCCCTCGGAGAACCCCGCCGGACTCCGGGGCCGCCATGAATCTTCGCCCCGCCGTACCTGAGGACGCGCTGTCAGTGGCGCGAGTTCACGTGCGCGCATGGCAAGTGGCCTACCGTGGTTTGCTGCCGGATGATTACCTGACGGGACTGCGCGCCGAGGACCGCGCGCAACGTTACGACTTCGCCAGTCGCGATCCGGCCCGCCCCAGAACGCTGGTCGCCATCGAAGCCGATACGGTGCTCGGCTTCGCGACGATTTCGCCAGCCCGCGATCAGGAGTTGGCCGGCCAGGGAGAGCTTTGCGCGCTGTATGTGGAGCCTGACTGCTGGGGCCGTGGAATCGGACAGGCGCTCGCGTCAGCCGCTCGCAGCGAGCTCCATCGTCTCGGATTCAGGCAGGCGGCGCTGTGGGTGATCGCGGGCAACGCTCGCGCCGAGCGGTTCTACCGGGCCGACGGGTGGACCCACGATGGGTTGCGTCGTGCGCAACAGGTTTGGAGCGTGCGAGTGGATACGGTGCGCTACAGCCGGGCGTTGGCCGTGTAGCATGCGCCCCCGCCGGGGTTACTCCGATGTGGGGTTACTCCGATGTATCGTCCTCGACCACCGTTCCCTGGTGGAACAGTATCTTCCAGCCCTCCGCAACCCGTCTCCAGATAGTCGCACGCCGCGTCTTTCGCTGTCCCTGCAGCAGCGTATACGTCAACAGGTAGGTATCGCTTCCCAGCTGCCGGCAGGCGAAGTCCGTCGCTTCCCATGTATCCTCGAGCGCGAGATGGCTCGCGACCTGATGCCGGTCCTCCAGAACGTCGAGAACGTGCCCACGGCTGTAGCGACGGCCGGATGCGCCGACTTCCCAGAACTCCGCTTCGGTCATGGCCTCGAAGTCCGCCCGAGTCGTACCGAGCTCCGGGCGATGAAAGACGGGCTCCCGCCCGCGCAGGTCCTCCAGGATGTCCCGGAGCCTGGCCTCCGTCGTCAACCACGGCTTCACGCTCGTCACCTCACGCTGTCGTATCTGGTGTTGCACGACGCCGATTCATCATCCCCAGCGCCATCGGGATCAACGACACGACGATGATCAAGATCGTGACCAGCCCGAAGTTGCGCTTCACGACCGGCATGTTGCCGAAGAGATAGCCGCCCCAGAGGAAGAGCAGCACCCAGGAGAAGCCGCCGAGGATGTTGTAGGCCTGGAAGCGTCCATAGGGCATGCGGCCGACGCCGGCGACGAAGGGCATGCAGGTGCGGATGATCGGAACGAAGCGCGACAGAGCGATCGCGCGGCCGCCGTGGCGGCGGAAGAATTCCTCCGTACGCCTGAGGTACTCCACTTTGAGCAGGCGATAGCGCCCGCTGAATGCGGGCGGACCCACGAAGCGGCCTACCGCGTAGTTGACCGTGTTACCGAGCACGGCGGCGACACCGAGAATGACGAAGACGAGTGGCGCGTTGAGAGTGCCGCTGGTATCGACCGCGGCCAGCGCGCCGATGCCGAAGAGCAGGGAATCGCCCGGCAGGAACGGCGTCACGACGAGACCGGTCTCCGCGAAGATGACGGCGAAGAGGATCGGGTAGATCCAAAGGTCAACGCGCGCCAGCAATTCGACCAGATGCCGGTCGAGGTGCAGCACGAGATCGAGCAGCCATGACAACACGGTGCAGTACGCTCCAGCCGCCGCAATGGCTCGAAGCCGCGGGTCTCACAGACTAGCAGGGATTTCAGCGCCGGGGTTTTTCAACCCCGGACGGCCGCAGGGATCGGGCCGGCGTCTATGGCACCAGGGCGTCGCCGGCGATGGTCATTCCCTCGCTGCGCGACGCTGTCTTGATGAAGTGTCCCGGCATGCTGCCGCCGTGCGCCTCGTCCTCCAGAGTGGACAGGGCCAGCCCTACCTCGGCATCGCGCGATTGCAGCGCGGGTGCGTCCTTGGAGGTCATGACGTCGGCCGGCTGATGCTCCCGGCCCTCCTCCACGATATCGGGGACGATTCCCTTGCCCTGTACGGAGCCGCCGGATGGGGTGAAGTACCGCGAGGTGGTCAGCTTCACCGCCCCGCCATACTGCAGTGGAATGACCGTCTGCACGGTGCCCTTGCCATAGGTCTTGTGCCCGATCAGCAGCGCGCGTCCATGGTCCTTGAGCGCCGCCGAGACGATCTCCGCGGCGGAAGCCGTACCACTGTTCACCAGGATCACGATCGGCGAGCCGCTCATCAGATCACCGGGAGAGGCGTCCATCTCGAAGCGCGCATCGGGCGTGCGCCCCTGGGCCGTGAGAATGACGCCGCTATTGAGAAAGTCATCCGCGACCGCGACGCCCGACTCGAGCACGCCACCGGGATTGTCGCGCAGGTCGAGCACGAGGCCGCGAAGCCCCCCAGGATTGTCGCGCTGTAGCGCCGATACCGCCGCATTTACTTCATCCGGGGTCGTGTCGCTGAAATCCTCGATGCGCACGTAACCATATCCGGGCGACAGGCTCTGATAGGCAACGCTGTGCACCGCGACGTTCGCCCGGCGCAGCGCGAAATTCAGCACGCCGGTCGCGCCGGCGCGGTGAATGCTCAACGTGACCGTGCTTCCCGAGACCCCGCGCATGTGCTCGATTGCGCCGGAAACGTCGGAACCGACTTCCTTGCCGTCGATGGCCACGATCTCATCGCCGGCCCGCAGACCGGCCTGCTCGGCGGGAGAGCCCTGGATGGCGTGGAGGATCTTCACGGCGGAGCCGTCCGCGGCGACCTCGATGCCGACACCCGGGTATGAGCCCATGGTACTCAGACGGGTCTCCTCGAACTCTTCGCTATCCAGGTAGGCTGAATGCGGATCGAGCGAGGACACCATGCCGCGGATG
The DNA here is from genome assembly GCA_036278795.1 of Steroidobacteraceae bacterium. Taxonomy (GTDB): domain Bacteria; phylum Pseudomonadota; class Gammaproteobacteria; order Steroidobacterales; family Steroidobacteraceae; genus 13-2-20CM-66-19. Next base: position 26,040 of record DASUKK010000024.1, read on the forward strand.
GCGGCATCCATCAGCTTGCGGTCGCTGACGCGATCGACGTAGTCGCGCCTGACGTGCTCGTAGACTTCGGCGAAGAGGCGCGCCTCCTGCCAGGGAAGGGTCGCGGGATCGCTGGAATTGCGGGCACTCGGCCCCTCTGCCAGCGCGCCGCCCGCGAGAGCGGCTGAAAAACCGAAAATCGTCCCCGTGACGAGAGCGATCAGCGTGCGCTTGCCGCTCGACATGTGATGAATCCCCCCGTGGGATCAAAGTACGAAACGATGCTACGGCGAGCCTCGCCGGTCAATGGCCGCCCGACCACCGGCAGGTATGATCCGACCAATGCCTGGGGCTCTCATGCGCTGCGCGCAGGACTTACGGGGTTCGCTACGCGAACCCCGTCCGTGGAGCGGCGCTGCGCGCCGACAAGAGCGGCTTTGGCGAGCCTGGCCAGCAGGTCGTCCAGTGGCATGGGCCTCGAGATGCCGAAGCCCTGCCCGTAATCGACGCCGAGAGTGGCGATGCGAGCGCGAATCTCGTCTGTCTCGACATATTCCGCGACGGTAGTCAGCGACATGGCGTGCGCGAGCTGCGCGATGGCGCGCACCATCGATTCGGCACGCGGATCGCGCACCACATCCCGCACGAAGCTGCCGTCGATCTTCAGCATGGTCACGGGGAGCTGGCGCAGATAGGACAGCGAGGAAAGGCCGGTGCCGAAGTCATCGAGCGCGATGCCACAGCCGAGCGAGCGGAGCCGGCCCATCAGGTCGCGCGCTCGCGCGATGCTGGCGATGGTGGCGTTCTCGGTGAGCTCGAAGCAGAAAAGGTCGGGCGGCAGGCCGCTCGAGCGGATCCGCTCGACGAGGAAGTCGCTGAAGCTCTCGTCGTTGAGCGACTGGCCGGAGAAGTTGATGGCAAAGGAGAGCGGCACGCTCGCGAGCGTTCCGGCAAGAGTCTTGAGGCGTTGGACGGCGGTCTCGATCACCCAGCGGTCGATGCTCTGCATCAGCTGGTAGCGTATCGCCGCCGACATGAATGTGTCGGGGAGCGCCGCGGTGCCGTCCTCATCGATCATGCGCACCAGGAGCTCGTAGTGAGGCTTCAGGGGCCCGCCACGATGGAACGGCAGGATGAGCTGTGCGTCGAGACTGAGCCGGCCGGCGCTGATCGCATCGTGGAGCTGTCCGGCGATGTTGATATCAGCGAACCTTCGTACCAGGCTGACGTCATTGGCGCGATACACCTCCACTCGGTTGCGTCCGCGGTCCTTGGCCGCCTTGCAGGCCGTCTCCGCCGCGGCAAAGGAATGCATCAGCTCGCCCTCGCTGGCGTCGAGGGCAGCCACACCGACGCTGATCGATACACGCAACCGCGAGTTGCCTTCCGTGTTGCCCAACTGCTCGGCGCCCTCGCGCAGCGACTCGCCGAAGCGCTCCGCGTCGTCCAAGTGCGCGGGCAGCAGCACCGAGAAGCGATCGCCGGAAATCCTGGCCGCGAAGGCGCCGGCCGGCAAGCGGCTGCGCAGCAGCTCGCCGAGCTGCCCGAGCACGCTGTCGCCCACGGGCATGCCGAAGTTGTCGTTGATGACGTGAAGCTGGTCGACGTTGATGTAGAGCGAGCTCCAGCCCGAGGTGTTGTCCGGGCGCGCGACCGCGGCGCGCACGCGATGCTCGAAGGCCGGCCGGGTATACAGGCCGGTCAACGTGTCGTAGCTCCCGTCCTCCTCTTCCTGGCGCGCCTTCAGCTCCGTGACGGCGCGCTTCAAGCGACCGATGGTGATCCGGGCAAGCAGATCGCGCCGAAAACACTCCAGAGCGGGCTTGAGCAAGGGATGCACGAGCGCGAAGCTGCGGGACTCGGCGTCCCTGTCACTGCCGGGCGAGCAGGCGATGGCCACGCAGGCCAGGACATGCCGCGCGTCGTCACGGATCCAACAGAGGTAGACCGGCGCGTCGCCGGGGAGCACGTGCAGTTCGCCCGCGCTCTCGGGCGCAGATTCGATCACGGCCAGAGCGCCGTTGACGAGCGGACCGAGGGCGGCGGCGGCGGCATCGTTCGACCAGCGGAGCGCGCCCCGGACATCGAATATCGAGACCCCGTGTGTGCGCGGCAGCAGCGACCGGCAAAGCTGCGCGTACGGCTCGAAGCCGCCCCAGGCGTCCGGGAGTTTCCCGGGCCCCTCGGGGGGTCGAGAGCGGCTTTGGGGAGTCGTCGTGTTGTCCGGAGGCCGGCTCATGCCGCGACAGTCTGTGATCCGAGAAAATGGCCGCCACTGTCGCCTCGCAGAGGCACTCCTGGCCTTGCTCAAGTTGGCGGTTCGTCCAAGAGGGCCATTCCGGGGGCTCAAAGCTTGAAGCCCCTCACATCTCCAGTTGCCCATCGACTGATGTCGACCCGAATCATGAGGCGGTACGCCCTGAACCCAGGCACAGGGGCGAGGCGGTGCCTTTCAGCGAAGCATCGCTTCGCTCCCCGAGCGAGTGTCCATGGAGGGACACCCTGGGCCTGCGCGAAGCAGGATTGCGCAGCGCAATGTGCCCCGCCGCCGGGGGTGGCGGAGCTTTGGGCAAAAACCGCGCTTTTTGCCCAAAGCTGCGCTGGGCCGGGCAGGAGCCCGGATCCAGCGCTTCATCGCTTCATCCTAGTGTCGCAGCCACACCCGCGGGTCGAGGGGTTTGCCTCCCTTGCGGATCTCGAAATAGAGCTCCGGCCGGGTGCTGCCGCCGCTGTCGCCGGCCTGGGCGATGGTCTGGCCGGCCGTCACGTGCTGGCCGACGGACTCGTAGAGGCGGGCGTTGTGGCCATAGAGGCTCATGTAGCCGCCTCCGTGATCGATGATGATGAGAAGGCCGAGCCCCGCCAGCCAGTCCGCATACACCACCCGGCCCTGGGATACCGCGCGCACGGGTGCGGCGCGCTCCGTCGCGAAGAGGTCTCCCTGCCAGCGCAGGCCGCCGGCGCGCACCTGTCCATAGCTCTCGATGACTTTCCCCGCCACCGGTCTGGGCAGCTTGCCGCGCAGCTGAGCGAAAGGAGAATGCCCCAGATCCTCCGGCGGCAGGCTCGCGGTCGCCTGGCGAAGCTGCGCCAGCAGGGATTCGAGGTCGCTCTGCTGCTGTCGCAGGCGGGCGAGCCGCTGGGCGCGGGTCTGGGTCTTCGCGGAGATGCTCGCCAGGACCTGCTTGCGATGCGAGCGCGCCTGCTCCAGGGTCGAGACCTGCGCCTGCTGCTGCTGTTGCAGGTCCGCGAGCTTGGCGTCCTGCGCCCGTAGCTGATCGTCGAGCTGCCCGATGTGCTGCAGGTCCGCCTCGATGGCCTGGATCCGGCCGGCACGTGCGCGCCCGAAATAGCTGTAATAGACGAACATCCGCCCCGCCTGGGCCGGATCACCCTGATTCAGCAGGAGTTTCAGCGGCTCCTCCCGGCCGATGAGATAGGCGGCCCGGAGCTGCCCCGCGAGCGCGGCGCGGGTACTCGCGAGGTCCGCTTCGCGCTGACGCTTCTGCTCCTCGAGCTGCGCCCGCCGGGTGGCGCCGGCCGCACGCTGCTGGCGCACGTCATCCAGCGCGGCCTGCGCCTGTCCGACCGATTTCTCCGTCGCCTGAAGCTCGCGGGTGAGCCGGTCCCGCTCCGCTTGTCCACGGCTCACCTGGCGCGCGATGCGCGCGATCTGATCGCGCAGCGCCTCGAGCTGCGCCCGGGCCTGCCGGGCATCGCCCGGCGCCGCGGCGTGGGCAGTGTGGGCGGCGTGCCTGTGCCTGTGGGCCGCGTCCGCGGGCATCGCGGCGAGCACATACAGCACGCATGGCGCGATCAGGCCACAGATGCGGAGGCGTCGCATATGAGCGCTATAATGCGCGCCCTTTTTCTGGCCGACGCGATCTTCTGGTGCCTTCCGCATGGATCATCTGCCTCAATACATGCAAGCCCATTACTGGCTCGTCGCCGCAACGGTGGTGGTGCTCGGACTGGTCCTCGCATTCGAGATCCGCGCGCGCGCGGAGAGTTTCGCGGCCGTCACCCCGCAGGATGCCATCCGCTTGATGAACCGCGGCGCGGTCGTCATCGATCTGCGTCCCGCCGAGCAGTATGCCGCCGGCCACCTCGCGGGGGCTCGCCGCATGGACGGCGGGCAGATCCTGAAGGCCGGCGACACCCTGAAGAAGTACAAGCAGAAGACGGTCATCGTTTATGACGAGACCGGCTCGCTGGGCAACTCGGCCGCCCGTCAGCTCAAGGCGCAGGGCTTCCTGCAGGCCTTCAACCTGCGCGGCGGCGTGGTGGCGTGGCGCTCGAACAACCTGCCGCTCGAGAAGGGCTCGAAGGCAAGCGGATGACAAAATCGTCCGGAACGATTTTGGACGGCGATGGCCGTCCCGAAGGGCGAGGCGCAGGGACGGAGCCGCGCAGCCGCCCCAAGGTCGTGATGTACGCCACGAGCTGGTGTCCGTACTGCGCGCGCGCGCGCGAGCTGCTCGAGCAGAAGGGTGCCGCGCTGGAGGAGATCGACGTCGAGGCCACACCCGCAGCCCGGATGGACATGATGTCCCGCAGCGGGCGGCGTACGGTGCCGCAGATCTTCATCGGCGAGATGCATGTCGGCGGGTGCGACGATCTTCTCGATCTCGATGCCCGCGGGGGTCTCGACAAACTGTTGCAAACTGGAGTGACAAATGACGAATGAAGCTGCCGGCATCGCGCCGGCGCCCGAGGCCTCCAATGGCCCGGTCCTCGCCCTGCAGAGCGTGTATCTGAAGGACTGCTCCTACGAGGCGCCCAATGGTCCGCGCGTGGACGGCAACTGGAACCCGCAGATCAACCTGGACCTGCACACCGCCGCCGCGCAGCTCGCCGCCGACGTGCGGGAGATCGTGCTGACGGTGACTGTCTCCGCGAAGCAGAACGACAGCACCATTTTCCTGGTCGAGGTGAAGCAAGCGGGCATCTTCGTGATGCGCAACCTGTCGGAAGACGACACCAAGCGCGCCGTCGGCAGCGTCTGTCCGGGAGTATTGTTCCCCTATGCGCGCGCGGCCGTGTCACACCTCGTGACTCAGGGAGGATTCCCTCAGTTCCTCTTGCCGCCCGTCAACTTCGATGCGCTGTACGCGGCCAACCAGAACCAGCCGCCCGGACAGACCAACTGATCTGAAGGTCGAGGCATGAGCGCTGCCGCGGGGAGCGACTTGCCCGTAGCCGTCCTGGGCGCGGGCTCGTGGGGGACGGCGCTCGCCATTCAATTCGCCCGCAGCGGACGGCCGACGCGGCTCTGGGGCCGCGACCGCGACCGCCTGGCGGCGATGGCGCGCGATCGGCGCAATGACCGGTACCTCGCCGCCGGAACCTTCCCGCAGGCGCTGAGCCTCGAGCCGGAGCTGCCGGAGGCTTTGCGCGGCGCCTGCGATGTGCTGATCGCGGTGCCGAGCCATGCATTCCGGACGCTGCTCGGCGCGATCGGCCCGCACCTCACACAGGGTATGCGGCTCGCTTGGGCGACCAAAGGGTTCGAGCTGCCCTCGGGTCTGCTGCCGCATCAGGTCGCGCGCGAGGTGTTGGGTCCGAAGCGGGCAGTGGCGGTTCTGTCGGGTCCGACGTTCGCGCGGGAAGTGGGAGCAGGATTGCCGACCGCGATGACGATAGCCTCGTCGGACGCGGCGTTCGCGAAAGCGCTGGCGCAAGACCTGTCCTCCGAGCAATTCCGCGCTTACACCTCGACGGACATCGCCGGCGTCGAGGTCGGTGGAGCCGTCAAGAACGTGTTGGCGGTGGGAGCGGGGCTGTCGGACGGCCTGGGATTCGGAGCCAACACGCGGGTCGCTCTCATCACACGCGGGCTGGCGGAGATGATGCGGCTCGGAGTCGCGCTCGGGGCGCACCGCGACACCTTCATGGGCCTCGCGGGCCTGGGAGACCTGGTGCTGACCTGCACGGACGACCAGTCCCGCAACCGGCGGTTCGGCCTGGAGCTCGCGGCCGGCAAAACTCCCGAGCAGGCGCTGGCCGCCATCGGTCAGGTCGTGGAGGGATACCCCGCCGCCAAGGCGCTGCATGGCGTCGCCGCCCGCGCCGGCGTGGAAATGCCGCTCTGTGAAGGGATTTATCGAGTGCTCTATGAAGACGTGCCGGCGCGGGATGCGGTTCGCGCGCTGATGACGCGGCCGATCAAGTCGGAGAGGGATTAGATCGCCGGGAGCGATTTGCAACGACACGCGCCGGCGTGTCGGCCCCGCGAGAGCGGAGCCTGCCTGAGGTCATATCGCTCTCGCCTCACGGCCGCCGGTGTTCTTCCCAGGACGCGCCGGAACGTGCGATTCATATGACTCTGGTCGCAGAAGCCCGCATCACTCGCCACCCAGGCGAGTGACAGATCGGTCTCCCGCAGCAAGCGGGCGGCGCGTTCGACCCTCAGTCGCGCCGCGGTATCCTGGATTCCCTCGCCCCGGCTCAGTCTGTAGGCGGCGCCGAGCCACGAGGGATGTCGGCCAACTTCATTCGCCAGACCCGCGACACTCACGGCAGGATCGGCCTGCAGGCGGCGATCGATGGAACCCAGCCAGGACGGTATGGCACGCTGCCGGTCGCGCACGCCGCAAGCGATCAGACTGCGCAGCGCGGCGCGCAATTGCTCCTCCGACACATCGCGGGTGCACTGCTGTGCCAGCAGGCGCGCCAGCGCGCCGCTGCGGCCGCCGATCCAACGCTGAACGGGCGCGGCCGGATCGCCGGTGTCCCGGAGCCAGGCCGGGTCGAACTCGATCTCGATCTGCTCGAATCCCGCGAATGATACGTCGTTGCGATGAGCCGCCCCGGCGCGATAGAAGATCGCCGACGGGCTGCAGATCGCCATCTCGCCGAGCTCGGTATGGTTGGTATAAGCGCCGATCACGTAGAGCGAAAGCACGGGCCAGTCGTGCGCATGCTCCGGCACCCGGGCGTTGGCCCGGTCGATCACCCTTCTGATCGAGGCTCCGCTGAAGCTGCTGAGCAGCAAAGACTCTCCTCCAGATCACGTGTTGGCGGATGTTCCGCCTCGCCCGGCGGCAGGTCAAGCCACCTTGAATCCGTCCAATCCCGAGCGTGGGACGAGATGATAAACAGTGCGTAACGGACGAGGAGTCGTCATGAACCGCATCCACAAAGCCGCCGCCGTCACGTTGGCGACAGGCATGCTCGTCGCGGCGGGCAAGCACGGTGACGCGAAGATAACAGACCCTCGCCATGACCCGCCCGCCGCCACGCCGCGGAGCGAGGGGATGTATCGCCTGCCGTTCGCTGACGGCACGCGGGTGAAGGTATTCGACGATTTCACCACTCACCGCCCGCGCGGACGCGTCGATATTTTCGCCGTCGGCGGCAAGCCGCCTCATCGTGTCGTGGCGGCGGCCGCGGGCCGGATCGTCGCCATCCAGGATGGTTACAGTGAGCAGCAGTCCGGGCGGGCCGCGGCTCTCTGTCACAACAACTACGTCTGGATCGCGCATCCCGACGGCGAATGGACGAATTACTCTCACCTGGCCCACGGCTCGGTGACCCGGAAAGCCCGGCTGAGGGTCGGCGACGAGGTGGCGGCGGGCCAGTACCTCGGGGATGAGGGCGCCGTGGGCTGCGCCATGCTCGAGCACGTGCATTTCGAAGTCGCCCGGCCGGACATGGACCGGCCCGTGGACAGCGGCGGGTTCCTGACTGACAACGACGACGGCAAGCGCGAGCTGAACCCGCGTTTCTGCGGCGTCCGGGGCGAGAATGCGGTCAAAGGCTCAGTTTATGTCGCGAGACCCTGTCGGTGAGCGGGGCCGCCGTAAAGAAGTAGCCCGGAGGTGATGGGCCCGGGGCGCTGATGGCACAATTGCGCCCATGAAGGACAGGACTCGCGGCTATGCCCACAGGATCGACCTTGCGGCCGACGTGCAGACAGTCTGGCGGGCGCTGACCGATCCAGCGCTGCTGGTCACCTGGTGCTCACCCAGGGCGCAGATCCGCGCGCGCGCCGGAGGGCTCTTTCGGGCATGCGTCGACCGCGTCACGGAGCTCGAGGCGCACATCGACGTCTACGAGCCGGGACGGCGGCTGCGGCTCATTTATCTGCCCAGCACGGCACTGCCCCCCGCTGACAGCGCGCTCATCGATGACTTCATCCTGGAGCCGGACCGTGCCGGCGGCACCATTCTGCGCCTGCTGGGGTCGGGCGTGCCGGGGACGCCGGAATGGGACGCGCAGTACCTGCGACTGCGCACGGGCTGGCAGATGGCGATGACCCGGCTGAAGGCGCTGATCGACGGCGCGGTTCGGCGGGAGGGCACGTGACCGGGTTCGTTCTCCGTGCCCTGATCAGCGCAATCGGGCTGTGGGTCGCCACCCGCTGGGTCGGGGGAATCCGGATCGACAACGCCGGGTCGCTCGTGCTGGCGGGCCTACTGCTCGGCCTCGTCAACGCCGTCGTGCGGCCCATATTGGTCATCCTGACTCTGCCGATCACGATCCTCAGCCTCGGGTTCTTCCTGCTGATCGTCAACACGGCGATGGTTGCGCTCGTGGCGGTGATGCTGCCCGGCTTCCACATCCACGGGGGATTCTGGTCTGCGTTCGCGACCGCGCTCATCGTCTGGATCACGGGCTGGCTCGCCTCCTGGTTCATCGGTCCGCGCGGCAGAATAGACGTCCGCCTGCGCAGGCTCTAAGGTGTGGACATGACCAGCGACACCCACGGCCCGGCAAGCGCCCTGCGCCTGAAGTTCTGCGGACTCGACTTCGCCTCCCCCATCGTGCTGCTCTCGGGCTGCGTCGGTTTCGGCGAGGAGTACACGCGCATCGAGGGATTCTCGAACGCGGATGCCGGCGCGGTGGTGCTGAAAGGGACGACGCTCGCGCCGCGCCTCGGCAATGCGCCGCACCGCGTCTACGAAACGCCGGCAGGGATGCTGAACGCCATCGGCCTGCAGAATCCAGGCGCGGAGCACGTCGTGCGCCGGATCCTGCCGGAGCTCGATTTCGCCGAGACACGATTCATCGCCAACGTGTCCGGGTCCACCGTGGAGGAATACGCCGAAGTCACTCGTGCATTCGACCAGTCACCCATCGATGCCATCGAAATCAACATCTCCTGCCCCAACGTGAAGGAAGGCGGTGTCGCGTTCGGCAACTATCCGGACATGTCGGCGCAGGTGGTCGCAGCGTGCCGCCGCGTCACGAAGAAGCCGCTGATCACCAAGCTCTCGCCCAACCAGACGGACATCCGGGAGAATGCGCGGCGTTGCATCGAGGCGGGCACCGATGCGCTGTCGGTCATCAACACGATGATGGGCATGGCGATCGATGCGCGTACCCGCCGCCCGATCATCGGCAACGTCCAGGGAGGGTTGTCGGGACCGGCGATCAAGCCGATCGCGCTGCTGAAGGTTCACCAGGTCTACGAGGTGGCGAAGCCGCACGGCATCCCGATCATCGGACAGGGCGGCATCACGACCGCGACGGACGCGGTGGAGTTCCTCATCGCCGGCGCGACCGCGGTCGGTATCGGCACGGCGCTCTTCTACGATCCTTTCGTCTGCAGGAAAGTGAACGACGGAATAGCCGAGTATCTGCGCGACAACGGCTGCGACAGCGTCGCGGCGCTCGTGGGCAGTCTGCGCAC
>DASUKK010000025.1:0-496521 GCA_036278795.1 Steroidobacteraceae bacterium
TTCGATTCCGCCCCTGGCCACCACCAAAAACAGCTACTTACGCGCGGGCATCCAAGCAGCTAGACCTACGGGCCAACGCCCTGCCAGCAGAGCTGCGAAGTGGCCCGCACCACGGGCGCCCGTCTGCCAGCTACCATGTGCTTAGGTCCCGTTCAAGGAGCCCGCTATGGGTGAATGGTCCGACTACTTTGAAGACGTCCCGGAAGAGAACCCTGCCAACTATGACAAACGCGGTCGTTACGACCCTGACGGGAAGATTCGCGCGGAGGAAGAGCAGCAAGAACTGGCTCAGCGAAGACTGACCGAAGTTCTAGCTACACGCGCGTCGGGCAAGGAACCGGGTAAGTAGAACAACGCCCAGCGGTTGCCGGGCGAAGGCTGCGTCACTCTGGCCGGAGTTATCCCCGAGAGTCATGTGCACTCCGGGGATGGAGCTCAAAGCCGCAGCAGCGGTCGTTGTTTCAGGTTCTGGGAGACTAAGCCGCTACTCCCTGGCCTGCGCCTAGTTGGAAGGCGTCAGGCTTGTCGCACTGAATCAATGCACCTGCGCATCCAGCTCAGCCCAGCGGCGCAGTTCGGGGAATGCCGCGCTAGGCGCAGTCCACCCGCGCGGGATCGGTTCGCCGGGGAAGTACAAGTTCCAGGCGTGCGCATAGACGGTGTCGTCGCGGCCCCATACACAGTGGCGGGGCGCACCGGGCAATCGGACATTGCACCGATACATGATCTCCGCAGCCGCGAACGCGCGGAGCAATCGAGTCGCTTTCGTCACTGGCGTGCACAGATAATCAACCAGCGTTTCGGTGCTAATCTCGGTCAACCAACGAGCGCGGAAGATCAGGCCGGGCTGTTCGTGGAGCTTCAATTTGCGGTTGCGTTTCATGCGTCATCTCAAACCGGAACTTTGCCCGCCATGTCTTTGAACGCCGCAATCAACTGAGCGTCCTTGTCGGTCACTTCGGTAGCAGCACGAGCAGCCGCTAGTTTCTCGATGCCGTTGATAATCATGCTTCCGTCCTCAAGCGAAAGGTCGCCTGCTGCGATAGACGCGAGCACTTTCTCGATGTTCTCGGCCGGCGTCGCCTTCGGGTCGAATTCGAATTGAACATGCTCAACACGCTTGCGCGCTGGAGGTTCGAGCCTGCTGAGCCAGAGCGCAAGAAGTTGGGCGTCGCCTTGAAGCGCATGAGCTTTGATAGCAGCAGCCAGAGCAGAACCATCGCGGGACAATTCCTCCATGATGATCGTCTTGCGATTACGTGCGCCTTTTGGACGCCCGCTCGGGTTGCCGCTTTGACCTTTGACGAATGCCATGACTGTTGACTACAGCTAAGAAACAGCGGAACGGGGATCGGCACGACTCAGCCGCCCTGCCACGGGTTACCCGTATTCGGATTGCAAGTCGGGTCCTCGTTCGGCGGGATGTACCCGTCGCCCAGGTTCGTGCCCTCCGGCAGCGGAGTGGCGGTGTTGTCGAACCCCACGAATGGCCAGCCGTTCGAACCGATGTATTTGCGCTCACCATAGACGCCCTGCGAGCCGGGCCGTCCGCGTTCAATGCCAGCCATAGATCACCTCACGAAGCCAACGGGCTGTTTGTACCCTGATCGAACGCCAAAGCCTTTTCAGCAGCGGTCGATGCATCGCGCACGCGCTTCAGTGTCGAGAACTTGCCACCCATCGCGCTCTCGACGTGCGCATGGATGCGGGGTGCACGTCGATGAATCAGGTCCAGCGCAGCCTGCATTGCGGCCTGACGTCCCACGAGCTCCGGCTTCGTGTTCTCGCGATATTTCCTGAGCTGATAGTCATGAATCGACTTAGGCAGTCCGCTGAGATAATGGGGCGAGCCGAGCAGACTCGTGATCACAAGCTGGTCGTTGTCACGAATGGCGATTGCCAGAAATTCGCCGCGCTCTTTCTCGGGTAGACCCTTGACATGATCGCGAATCTCCTTGGCAAGCGGCGAACCCGTTGCATTTTCGAGCGGCTGCGTCAGCTCCTTCTCGATATGCGCAATCCCCTGCGTCAGCGCGCTGTTGGCGGTGTCGAATGCCTTGCACATCTTCATGTGCACCTTCTCCGCGAACCCGCCTACGTTCAGAAGAACCTGATAATCGTTCCACGCCTGGTTTTTCTGCGCTTGCTTGCGGCCTTCGGCAATCTGCTTCAGTCCCTCAAACGCGGTTGAGAACGCGGTTTGGCTGGACGCCAGATAGCCCTTGTGATGCTCGAAGCCCTCCAACGCTTCGACCACGCGGGGGTCGAAATCGGGCGGAGGCATGTATGCGGTATCCGCAATAGGTCCGGCTGCGACGCTCATACCCGCTGCAGGCGCCTTGCGCCCGCCACCGACTTCGCGGGGCAGTTGCGCCATGACGCGGGCAACCGTGTCAATGAGTGCGGGATCGTCACCCGCTTGACGTTTGCCGCTGGTGGCGGAAGCGCGGGCTGCCTCAAGATCAGAAGCATTACGCTGCCGTCGCTGCTCCTCGTCCGCTGACGGCGGACTTGTCTCGAATGCCGGGAACCGATTAACGGTAACCTGATCTTCTACGTTGTCGCCCGCCATAAATTCCTCCGGCTGTTTGGGCTGTAGTTGGCACAGCGTTGGCCCACACTAGCCGTTTCCCCATTTGGTCACCAAACTCTCTTTAAGTCCAAACACTTACGCATCTGGCTACGACAGACGGCGGATCAGCGCGTCAGTGGGAAAGAGCAATAGGCCAGTCCCCTACAAGCTAGAGGTAGACTGCGATCGGACGAAGGGATCGTCCGGGAGGATATGCCGTTAAAGGCTGGAGCGTTTAGGTTTGCGGCAGCGGCCTATGTGTCAGCCAATCATTCTGAACCAGTCTTTGACGGCGAGCCGCAATCTATCTACTTCGTCCTCTTGCATGGGACAGCAATGGGCAATCGGTCCCCGCAGCAAATTGAGATTCGCCATAACGCGCTCGACGGCACGCTTACTCTTCAGAATCGGCTCGAATAAGTCCCAGTTGGATGTGATTATTACCGAGAGCTGCCCAAACGTCGTGTAGTCGATCATGTCGTCCGAGCGTTGAGTAACGCCATTGTCGCGTTCCTTTTGCACAAGTCCGGCGACGGCGTTCTTGATGTCCGATGCGACGCGAGCGCTATCCCACCAATTCGGACCTGCGCCATCCTCCAGTGTCTCAACTATCAGCTTTCGTATTGCCTGTTCTAGACAATAAAACACCTCGTAGTGCTCGGACATATCCGCCGCCTCTAGGCGCACGGTTTGCTCGAACTGAGGATAGTAAGCAACGGCGCTTCCACCGTCGATCGTTGGAACATGGCCCAGCTCAATTCCGAACCGCTGTTCGATCTGCCTAAGCTCGTCGCATATCAGCATGCCGGACATGCCGAAGGAGCGAACATAGTCGTTGGGGTCATTCATTTGAGGCTTTCAATAGATGGTCTTTGAGAGCTCTAAAAATCGCATTGAACACAGCCGGATCTGAAGTAGCAGGAAGATTGAGGTTGATTGTGTATCCAAGGTTAAGGCCCAGCCTCTGCGGAGCTGGAGGTGACTGATCCGCTGTTGGAGGTGGTTGGGGGCTGGGCGTCACTGGCACAAGCTCGGATGTCGCAATTTCAGGCTTGTCCTCTGCTGGCGCAGCGTCCCATTTTGCGAACTTCTTAAGGTGTTTGATACATGCTATCACCAACCCCACCACCGGTGAGTCCTCCCCAACACCGGTCTCCTCGAATACAAGGCCTCTCAAATCCTCGTCCGACATCCGATGCATGTACTCGTTTCGGACGTACAGTGGCGCGTACCCTGTTTTCAGCGCTTGTGCAGCAGCCCAACCCTCCGTCGCAGAGTTCCTGAATTTCTTGTAGATGTCCGTCGGCGTGCCATCTGCTGTCGCAAAACCGATCTTCTTCAGGTAGGCGGTTATTTGATTGCCGGACCCTCCCTTGATCCCCAAAATTGTTTTAACAAAATCCTGACTAACGGAAGCCGGGGTCGCAGCCGATTTGATGCCCTTTAGTGCCTTCTCGACACTCCCCGGGGCGCTGACGTAAGGTAATACAGCCATTCTCATTCTCCTTGTGACGCTTCGGCTTCCGATTCTACAGTCCAGGCGGCATCTCCGCGAACATCGGTAGTGCTCAAGGTGCGGGGTTTAGGGCTGCGGCGTGCAGGAGCCGGCTTAGCTGGCCCTGTGCTCGGATCGAATCACCCGCGCACAATAGCGGCCCGGGACGACAAAGGCTTAGTACGGACTTATCGCTTATCTGGTATCCGTGCTTATCTCCGGACCCCCCTCTGCCCCCCTCTCACCCCCTTGCCCCATTACTCCTAGCCAACCTGAGGCAGTTTTTGAAAGGGTGACACCAAGGGGGTGAGAGGGGGGGTAAGGGGGGTCCGGGTCTAAAATTCCAACTGCAACTCGCGCGCCAGTTCGTCGGGTCGTGCTTGCTTCCACCGCTGTGGGTTGCGCAGTGCCCACGTCTTATAGCGGTGGCTCTTCCAAACGAACTCCTTCAGTTTCTCGATGCCGGCCTTCGCTGCAATCGGCGCGAGCAACTTCCACTTGCGGCTCGTGTCATCGCCGCCGTTCTGCGGCGCGAAGCCGAAGAGGTAGTGGAACAAGTGCTCGGCGGTGATCACCGCCTGTGGGTAGTTCCTGGCCAGCTCCGCCGCCTTCTCGTCCTCGGTCGTCATGCTGGCCGCTACGACCGCCTCCTTGGCCTCGTTCATGACCGCGCGCTCTCCCGGGTTAAATTTCGATAGGTCGCGCTGTCGCAGAGCCTCGCGGACGGATGCTACAAACAGCGAGGATTCGGGGTTCCGAGGATTAATCAGCCAATAGAGCTTCTTGTAATAATCGGACGGCAGCGGGTCGCTCGGATTGCGAATGACATTCCAGCGCCTGTCTCCCACGTGTAGCGGCAGCGCCGATTCATAATTCGAGTTCAACAAGAACCGGCAGCAATTTACCTCGCTTTGCTGGAGGCCATACTTCACGTTGATAAAGCGCTCAGTGGTCGTCACCATCGACTTGAGCTTTTCGGAGTGCTGCCAGCGCTCGTTCATTCCGCCCTCGTTTATCTCGTCAACGACTGCGAGCAACTTCCGCGAGAGCTGTCCGTTGAATCCGCTATTCAGGGATTGCTTCAGGTCGAAGTCCAGAGCGACGTGGCCCGCCCACACGCACGCGAGCAACGACGATAGCCAGCCACGCCCAACGCCCTGCGATGTCGCGATCATCAGGTAATGCGCGTGCGGCAGCTCGCCGGGCACTTGCTCGATGTGCGCCAGCCAGTCGAGGAACCGCTGGCATTCTTCCGGCACCGGGATGAGGTATGCAACGTGATCGCGGAAAGGCTTGACCCGCTCTTGCCAGTCATGGGGCGTGGTATGAGGTCGCGGCCGCCAGAGGTTCAGCGCCAGCCGCTGGTCCGGGCTATTGCAGAACTCGCCCGCGCGAGGGTCGAAGGTGATCTTATAGGCGGTGATCTTTTTTGGGTCTTGGAGCCATACATCGAATGTTGGTTTCCAACGGACCTGTCCTTGTGGGGTCTCGACCTTCACCAGATTATGGCTGAGTAGGGTTCCCATCCCGCCCGGACCGATGCTGATGGCCGGTCGGTCGCGGAACGCCACGAGAGTCTTCTCAGCGCTGATGAGCACCAACGAACTGAGCATGGTCGCCAAGTCCATCGTCGGTGGGTGCAGCGCCTTGACGTCGATTTCGCCTTCGCCTATCTGCCGGAACTGGTATCGCATCTCTTGCCGGAGCAGAGCGTCGATTCTAGGCTTCATGCCGGCTGCGACAGCCTCGTACTGCGCTTTCTCAGTCGCCTGCCGCCCGCGCACCTTCCCCAGCGTGAGGTTGAGATAGCGGTCGTTCTTGATTGCCTTCTCGCGCTTGCCCAGCTCGGTCAAGCGGAAGATCCGCTTTACCTGATCGTTGTTGCGGCTGTAGAAGGCGAGGATGCTGATGAGTGCAAGGTCGGCTTCGGATTGGCTCGGGTATTCCGGCTTGCCGCGCCACTCTCCACGCGCCAACGAAATGAACTTGTCGGCATTCGCGGCGCGCATCGCGCGCTCGATAACGACTTCGTCGGCTTCGACTTGGGGCTGGTCCTCGAGCGGCTGTGTAGAGTGCTCTGGTCCACGCATCTGCGAGACCATGTTGGCAACGATGTCTTGACGATCTTCAATCGGTCGGTCGATGTAGACGTTGCCGGTACAGATGATGAACCGCTCCTGCGAGTACACCTCTACACCATCCCGCTTGCAGCCCGGGCCGATGTTCGCCCGGACCCATACGTGCATGCCGCGCCCGCTGCGCGAGAACTCGCTGTAGCTGCCAAGTGTGCTGACGATGTTTTGGTAGAGCTCCATCCGCTCAGGGGGCATGTCGTCTTTCACGTCGAGGTCGATGCATGCGAACGGGTCGTCTGCGGACAGCATGTAGCCGATGAACTGCTCGGGCTTCGCAGCCGCGCACACGGCATCGAAGGACGCCCATGTGGTCGGGTCGGTGCTGCTGGCGTGCGCGCCGTTGACAGTCCGAGGCGATTTGTCAGGACCAGCGAGCACCCATTGCGGACGCTGCCGCAGCTCCGCAGGAATCCGCTGCCAGTCGGCTGGTGATCTCTCAATCGTCTCGTGTACAGTATTCGTGTTGTTCGGTTCCATGATCGTCTCCTACAACGCCTCGGGGTGCGACCCGGGGCGTTGTGCTTTTCGGGGTCCGCGCCGCTGCGCACGGTCCTGGGCAAGCGCGCTGCACCCCGTACCCGCTACCCAAGCACCCCCGGCTACCCCCGCGCTGCGCAGCGAACGCGTAGTGCGGTTTGCCGCGCTGGGCTCGCAGCCCGCTGGCTTTGCGGACGCACGGAAATTGAGGGTGCGGTAAATCAAGGGCTTAACTCGAAATCACGCGGATACCGCGTCAGCGGTTCGCTGGGCTTCCCAGGGACGCGCGACCTGCCCCGCCCTGGCGGCGGGGATCGGCGCTGGCGTCGGGTCCGGTCCCTGGTCGACGAGCCGGACCGACGCGGTCACGCAGCGGTGCTTGGACAACCAGGCATCAACGTCAGCCTTCCGGAAGCGGATGTACTGCTGGAATTTATAGTACGGCGGGAGATCATCGCCGCGAGCGATGTTGTTGTAGATCGAGCCGGGAGCCTTCCCGACGAGCCGGGCGAACTGCGCCAAGCTCAGCCATTCATCGTCACTGGGGCGGACGGTAGCGGTCATATCGAAGCCTCGTGTCAGGCTCGCCGACCGCACAAATGAAATGGCGCAGGCGGCGAGGATCAAACAGCACCTTGCGGTGCGGGTTGACGTGGCCGCTCTGCGCCATGGCAGAACTTTAGTGCTAAGGGCCGGCGCACTCCCGGACCATGCCGGTGCGCGCCTCGCCCTCAGCGGGCTGTCGTTGAATGTGTGTAGCTTACGTAGAAGGGTATGAGAATCACAAGAGCTTTCTTAGGTCTACTTTTTGAGTCGATTTGCCTTAACCTGTCTTTCGCCCCGGGAACTGCACTACGTTGCCCGCCGCCGCAATCGCGCCCTGATTGACGACCCACTGTGCGATCTTCTCGACGGCGGGTGCGAGGAAGGCAGGGTTGTTGGCGTAATTGCGCTGATGCACATCTTTGCCAACATGGTTGATTAGCGCGCGGCGGATATCACCGTCGATGCCGCAATCGATCCCCATATCATCGAAAGTCCGGCGTAGCGCGTGCATGTGCACGTACTTGCCCGCGATCTTCGACAGCGCTTCCAACACCGACGGAGCCTGCACCATGTACGGCGTCTTCGCGCCGCCGCTGGGGAACACGTATTGTGTCGCGCGGATCGCGCGCCGGCGTCGCAGAACCTTATGGTCCAGCGGCGCGGCGTTCTTGCGAGCGGTCAGAATCTCATGCAGTACTGTGCTCAGCGGGAGCACGAGCTTTCGCTTGGTCTTGGTCACCTCCGCGCGGAGAGTCAGCGTCTTGGCGTCAAGATCAACGTCAGTCCATAGGAGCGCGCCGGCTTCGTTGCGGCGGCATCCGGTCAGCAGGACCAAGCTCACGTAATCGGCGGCAGTCCGATCGGTCTCTGTGCGCGCAGTGTGCGACCGGTCGCGGAGCCAATTCCAACATGCACCGATCTTATCGAGCGGGATGCGAGTGTCGCGGACGTTGGTGTCGTTCGGATCTGCGATGTCCCACATGTCCGTGACCGGGTTGAACGGGAGCACCGGGTATTGGCCGCTGGGCGTGCGATGCATCTTGCGCGCGTGATTGCAGAGAGCCCGCAAATACGTCATTGAGAGGTTCGCTTGTGCCTTGGTCCGGACGCTCAGCGCCTTGAACTTGTCCTTGCACATCTCCCGCGTAAGCTTCGCGATCGGTTCGTTCAGCCACTCGGAGAAATTCCGCTTGCAGTGCGCCTTGTAATCGTCGGCGGTGCGCGGTCGCAGGTTCTTGTCCGCCAGATACGAGTCGAGCACCTGCTGCAAGGTCGTGCCCAGCGCCTTGTCGCGGGCTTCCTGTGCTTCGCGGTCGGCCTGCTGGCGCTGGCGCTCGAGCACCGGGTCCACGCCATCGACCATTTGCCCCTTGAGCTCCCGAGCCCGGGCGCGCGCCTGATCGACCAGCCAGGGATCGCCGTGGCGGCCGATCTTGATGGTGCGCATCTTGCCGCCCCGCACGCGCGTCTGTATGAAATAGGTCTTGATGCCGGAACCGGGAAAGTACCGCAGCCCGAATCCCTTGACCGCGCCGTCACCGGAATCCCAAAGCACCTGATGCGCGTTGGCGCCGTCGCCGTCGCCGTCGCCGTCGTCGCCAGCGAACCGTTCCGCCAGCTTGTTCGTGATCTTCGCTCGCATAGCCCCTCCGTACCGCGCGAGCCCCGTGCCAACACCATGCCAGCAGAAAGCAGTGCCGCGCTGTGGGAAGCAGTGTAAAGCCGGTAAGACCGAAATGGCCAGCTAAGCGCTTGATTTATAGAGAGTTATTAGCGCTTATGGGGAGTTGTGGGGTATTATGCAGATGTGAAATACGGGGTACTTTTCGTGACTGAAAATCCGCGTGTCGGTGGTTCGATTCCGCCCCTGGCCACTAACAATTTCAGCTAGTTACGTCGGCTTTTCTCGCCGCTTCGATCGAAATTTTCTCGCTGGTGCCCAGTTGGTGCCCACTTCGTAGGGTTGCCACTCTCAATGCCGACCTCGATCGAGGGTTTTCTTTAGCTCAGCATCGATGACATCCACGATCGTCTGAGACGACTTGTCGGGTAAAGCTTTTCTCAGCCGCTGCATCGTCTCGCGCATCTTCTGCAGCTTTGGTCGGAGTCGTTCCGGCGGTGGTTTCTTGCCCATGGATTCGACACTCAGCCTCGGACAACGATCTCTATTGCTTCGGGCCTGACGCCGAACGTGACAGCAAGGCGCTTCTTCGCCTCAGCGATCGTTAGCAGTGCTTCCGGCACGTTGGGTGTTGGTTCGCGTGGCTGCGTCGGCGCCAGATCGGGATCTTGTTCACCAGACACCGGCCGCCATTCAAGGCCTTCGATGTTGATGCCCAGCTCGGCGAGCGACGTGTACCTCACCGGGTTACGCCCGTGGTCCCATAACTCCGCAACATCGATTCGAGCGAACTTGCTGATGGCGACCTGCCACCGCTTGGTGCTCTCCGGATGCTCGGGCGGTCTGCGGATCTCTGAAATCCTTCCTAGCAGGAAGCCGGAGCGGTGCGGCTGCGTCGCAGTCGAAAACTCGTGATTCGGGTGGTGCTGGTTCTGGGTGCAGACAAGCCATGTGCATTGCCGGGCTCGCACAGGGTCGAGCTTCCAAGCTTGGGAACCGCCCTCCCGGACGATTTGCTCCGGGCTGCGGGCTGTAAACACGACGATGGTGTCTTCGGCTCTGCTCACTGGCTTATCCCCGGTGCTCAAGGGCCCGCAGAATACGCCCACGATCCCAGAACGTCAATAGAAGGTCTTTGCGACGACGTTGCAGAAAGTCTAGACGTTCCGGAGGCTAGCCGGCGTCCTTCGCAAGGGCTGCAGCGATCGCGTCGGTACCGCCGCGCCGATCCTTTGGCAACGGATGCGAGTAGACGGCGCGCATCACCGCAATCGAATGGCCCATCGTCGCCGAGACGTCGCCCTCAGTGACGCCGAGGTCGCGCATCAGCGAGACGGCGGTGCGTCGCAGGTCGTGGAAGCGAACTGCCTTGCCGACCTTCGACTTCGAGTCGTAGATGCCCGCGCGCTTCAGCGCCGGATACCAACCACGCTGCAGGAGGTTTGCATGCGAATGCGCCTTGCCTCGCCGCGTCGGGAAGATCGGGCAATGCCCCTCGACCGCTATGCCGATGTTGCGCAGCTCGGTCTGCCACCGCCGTAGCTCATCCATCAGCGGTGTCGGGACTTCGACCCACCGATAACCGTTCTCGGTCTTCGGGGGCCGATAGGCTCCCTTCTTCCATGTGCGGCTGACGTACAGCGCCGCGTTCGTCGGGTGGAGGTCGTGCCACTGCAGGCCCAGAATCTCTCCCTGGCGCATGCCAGTGACGATCGCGACGCGGATCAGCAGCGACCAGTGCGGCGAGGGCGCCATCAGCACGCCGCGTTCGTCGCGCGGTGCTCCCTGCAGCTCTGCTATCACGCGCTGGGTCTCCTCCACCGACAGGACCACCTTACGCTTCGCCGTCGCGAGTGCGCGGCAGGTCACCGGGTTGTAATCGACCCAGCGGCGCTCGCAGGCGTACTCGAACAGCAAGTGCAGGTGACGCGTGTGCTTGTTGATGGTCGCATTCGAGAGGCGCGTTCGCTTCTGAACCGCACGCGCCCTCGCGAGCTTGTCAGTGCGGACCCGTTTCGCCAGCGCTTCGAGGATCGGCGCCGGATATCCCTCGGTTAGCGCCTTCCTGAAGGTATCGACGTGCTCGACTTTCACCGATTGGAGCTTCTGGCCTCCGAAGTAGGGCCGCAGGTAACACTCAATCGATGAGTCGTACTCGCTCTTGGTAGTATCAGAGCGAAAGATCCAGTTCGTCAGGAAGTGGTCGCACAGATCGCCGAACGTGCGGTGCCGCGTCTCCGGGTGGAAGGTTGCCTTATCGACCTCGCCCAGGCGCTTGGTCAGCAACTCTTGCGCTGCCATCTTCTGCAGCGCTCGGTTCTCGAAGGTGCCACCGGGTCTCTCGCGGTGGCGCTTGCCCCACTGATCGCGGTAGTCGGCGACCCAGTTGCCGCGGTGCTTACGTACTGTCGCCATGTCTCGGAACCCTCAGCCGCCTTCGCAACCGCGCTCAGCTCGCGCTGCGGCGTCCGCTTCGCGAATCGCCCGAGTGCGCGCTTGACGGCGGACCTTCGTGTCGCGGTCATAACGCGCGAGTAGCACGTCGATCGCTTCGCGCATTAACTGCGCACGGGTACGGTCGAGCCTCTTTGCCAGCTGGTCGAGACGAGCGAGTTGCTGCGGGCTAAGCCGCAGAATCGTAGCCTTTCTCGTAGTCATCGCTTCTATCCGTTAGATTGCAGATAGATATCTTAAGACGAACGCGCGCGAATCCGAATGGTCACCTGTTAGGGCGCCGAGTGCGGATGCGGGGGCGCGTTCGTACGCATGTACCAACGGTGCTACGCGTGGCCACGGATATCGATATTACTTAGGTAGACCGTGTTGTCGAGCAAGGGGAAAACGCTCGTGAACGTCATAACTGCACTTTCCGGCGGTGCTATAGCAGCGCTCGCCACCGATCGCGGCTCTTGCGCCTTCTAATGAGGCCAAGCGAGGCCAACTATTTTTGCGTCGGCACGCGGAAAAGCAGTTTTGTTCGTTTCCCTTTTCTTCGTCGTCGATATCGTGTATGAAATCGAGGTTGCTCCCGTTAGACAGGACGCTGGGCATTTAGGATTTGTTGTTCTTTGTCCGGCGACTCGTCTTATAAAAGGTTCGAAGTCCTTTCTTATTGGGAGCTGTACGCAAGATGGTTCAGCACAGAGACCCGGAGCTTCTGACCGCCGGTGGTCTATCCGTGGTGGTGGCAGTTCCGCAGCTACGAATCCGTAACTGGGCGCGCAACGGATGGATCCCGTTTCGCCTCGATTCGGCTCGTCGTCGCATCTTTGGCCGGGACGCCATAAAGGCGGCAATCGCACTGCGCGATCGCAAAACGTTTCGCGTAGACGGCTCGAAGCACGGCCGGCCGTCGAAGAAGAAGCCGTGAACACGCCGATCCTGTTGCATCTGCCCGAGCCTGTAGGGTGGATCGCGCTGACGCCTGAGGCGTTGCGCGAGGCGCAGAGCGAAGCCGCTGAGTTGCTCGGTATCGTGAAGAATGAGGACGAGGCTCCTGCGGTGAGGGGGCAACTCGTCGGCGCGAAGCAGGCCGCCCGCGCACTAGGGGTCGAGGCCTCGTGGCTGATGCGGCAGGCCCGCATGCGGAAGGTGCCCTTCGTGAAGGCGGGCAAATATAACCGCTTCGATGTCGATGCGCTGCGCGCGCATCTCGCTAAAGGCCCGCAAGCGACAGCAAGCTGACAAGAGAAGGCCCGCCGAGCGGTGACGCGCGCGACGGGCCGAGTACCGACCACCACTGACACGGGGGTTACCGTGATGACAGCAATCGTAAGACAGACGCGACGCAAACAAAAACTCGACAAGGAACTAGCGGACGTCGGGCTGACAGTTGCCAAAATCACGACGCATGTCGGGCGCCTCGCCGTATCGACGCTCGTCTACTCGTTCGATGAAGTCGCGGATGTCCTGACTAGCTCAGCGCAGTACGCGGTTATCAACTCGTCGAACTATTTACCGCATCTGTGCATGACGTTCGCTGAGGCGGCGGACTGTCTCGACAGCTTTCTAATGGATGTGCCGGTGCGAAACTGGGTGTGTCTCAGTTACTGCGGTCTCTCGGAGCTTGAGGAGTACAACCTTGACGCGACGCTGCACCGATACCCGTCGACCATCACGACGCTGAGACTCACCCAGGAATGGTTCGACGAACTGGAAGCCATCGTGCGCCGGGCGCTAGCGACTGTCGACCAGAAAAGCGATGACCGCAGGTTCAGGTAACGGGGAGTCGAAGTGGTCAGATATAAATCGATACCGGGGGATCTGCGCGCGCTGCGCGCCTGGCTGCTCTGGAAAACAGAGCCGAATCCGCACAAGCCCGGCAAATTTCTCAAGGTCCCGTACTGCACCGATGGACGTAGGCGAAGCGGGCCAAACGGTTCGCCGGGCGATCGGCGCCGGCTTGCTGATTTTAAGACGGTGATGGTCGCGTCGCGCCGCTATTCCGGGATAGGCCTCGCCTTGCTGCCCGAGCTGCCCGTCTGGGTCCTAGACCTCGACGGCTGCATTGAGGTTATGGATTCGATGGACCCCACCGAACTTGCTAAGCGCGTGATCGCGAGTGGGACTTACGTCGAGCAATCACCTTCGGGCACTGGGCTTCACGCGATATTCGCCGGGAAGATCGGCGTCGATGCGAAAAACCATGATGAAGGGGTCGAGAGCTTCGATTCGCGCGGCTGGGTGACGGTGACTGGTGATCGCCTCAACGACAAGGGTCGAATCGCTGAATGCCCCGAAGATCTCATCGCTGAAATCCGCGCCATCGTCGGGGAGGGTAGTCACCGTCGCGTCGAATGCACGACTGCACCGGCCGAAAATCCGGACCTGATCGAGGCGATTGACCTGCCGCTATCGCTCGCGCGCAGGCTCGTCGATCCGTACCCGCCTGGATGCGATCGCTCGGCGGTCGCGTTCGCTCTCGCTTGCCGCCTGCGCGGGCTGAAGTTCACCCGAGAAGAGGTGATGGAATTCTGTTCGATCCCGGAGATGCTGGCCCCAGCGCTCGAACGCCGACTAGGCGACATTGCCTCAGCACGTGAATGGATGTGGCGCTACGTCGTCGAGCCAGCGTTCGGAAAGGAGCCGCGGCGGTGAAGGCAGCACGCGCAGCAATCAGAGTAGCCGATGACGCAATCGCATCGGCGGTACGCGAACTAAACGAACGGCTTGTCTATCTCGAACAGGGACTGGCTGAGGTCATCCTTTTCGAAGACGACCCGGATTACCCAGGCACAAAAAAGGTGTTCGTCCGGCCGGTGTGGAAGATCGGCCCCGAGTATAAGAATCAGACCGTCATCGTAGATCACCAGAAGAATGGCACGCCAATCACGAAAACGAAGTTCGAGGTATGGCTCGAAAGTCGCCGACGCGCGGGCGCGAAAGGACTGGTGATGCGGCCGGGCCAGCCGTTTGGAATCTTGCCGGCCACGCGCGAATTTAATCTCTGGTCGGGCTGGGCTGTTAAGCCTCGTCCTGGAACCTGGGCGCTGATGCGCGAGCACATACGCGAAGTGATCGCCGCTGGCGATTCGATCGCTGATGAGTACATCGTCAATTGGCTGGCCTACATCATCCAGCACCCGGAGAAGCTTCCCGAAGTGTCGCTCGTGCTTCGAGGCAGCGAAGGGACGGGAAAGGGGACACTCGCTCAAGCGGTCGGGAAGCTCTTCGGGCGGCACTTTCTCCACCTGACGAGTGGGCAGCTCACCGCACGCTTTAACGACGAGCAGAAGGACAAGGTGCTGATCTTCGCCGACGAGACTTTCTACGCGGGCGACCCGACGGTGTCGAACAAGCTGAAAGCGATGATCACCGAGCGAATGATGCGAATCGAGCCGAAGAACGTCAATGCGTTCGTGCTGCCCAACTACCGTAAGTTCATCATCGCCTCGAACGACAAGCACGTCGTCCCGGCCGGCCCCGACGCAAGGCGCTATGCGGTGTTCGAGGTGAGCGACGCGCGCCGCGATGACTTCGAGTACTTCAAGGCTATCTACGACGAGCTCGAAGCCGGCGGATATGCGGCGATGCTGCACGATCTCCTAGGCCGCGATCTCTCTGAGTTCGACCCGAGGAAGTTCCCGATTACCGCAGCGCTCTTCGATCAGAAGAAGCTCGGGTTCGATCCGATCACCGAGTGGTGGTTCGAGAAACTTCTCGACGGCGACTCGTGGCCGCAGGAACTCCCTCGTTCGAGCATTCTCTTCGACCTCAACGCGTCGCACGGATTGACGATCCACGATAAGAGAGGGCTCGAGACGAAGATTGGCATGGTGCTTAAGCAACTGTGTCCCTCGATTCGCAACGTGCGTCCCAGCGGCCGTGAGTCAACGCGGCGGCCGAGGGTGTACGTGCTCCCAACGCTCGAAGAAGCGCGGGTCGAATTCGAAGCGCGTGTGAAGACCGAGATCGACTGGAACACGGGCGAGATCCGCAAACGGCCTCGTAGACGGACGAAGTGATCCAACCTTAGGGCCAACCTTGGGCCAACCTGTCCTTTCAAAAACGCCGGCAATTTCCGGCTAAGTCCAACCGTCCATCCTGTCCATCCGCCTCGAAGTCTATATACGGCGACACGCATTTTGTATGTGCCGTCGTATATGTATTTATAGGTTGGACAGGTTGGACAGGTTGGACTGACACACAAATTGCCGGCGTTTTTGCCGGCCAACCTACCGATGGGGATTGGACGAGGTCGGACCGACCTTACAACGGTCGACCCGCGTCATACGATCGCGCTATGCCGCGTGCCAACAGGCGGAAACACGGGGTGAAGAGCGCAGCCGAAGCCGGACGGGCACCGAATGGACATTTTCTGCCTGGCGGGAGAAGTCCGAATCCGAGCGGCCGGCCAGCGGTGATCCGCGAAGTGCGCGGTCTCGCGCGAGAGCACACCGAAGCGGCGATTGCGGTGCTGGTCGGAATTGCGGGGGATAAGAGAGCCCCGCACTCGGCGCGCGTGTCGGCCTCCGTCGCCATACTCGATCGCGCTTGGGGCCGGCCCGAAACGTCGATTGCGCTCAGCCGTCCGCCGATCGACATTGCGCCTGGCTATACGCCGATGACGGCGGGCGAAGTCGCCAACCTGTATCAGGACTTAGTGTCTGGCGCCGTCGATACCGAAGACGGGCTCGCGGCGCTCGAACGAGCCGCTGACAACCCTCCCGTGTGGGCGCACCCTGAGAATCCTGAACCTAAAGCCCTGGTGCCCGTCGTCGTGCCGTTTGTGCCTACGACCCCTCCACCTCCCCGGGTCGACGAGACGCCCGCCGACTCTCCCCCGCCCGTCGCTGGCGAGATAGCCGAGCGACCACGCCGAGCTGCCCGATCGACCGATGAGTTCGACGACGCCGGGTGCCCAACTGCCACTGCGCTTGAAGCCGCGCAACGGCGTCGCGAGGAAGCAGCTGCCGAGGCCCGGCGTGAGAACGAGCAGCGCGTCGAGGAGCAGAACGCACGCGAACGGGCAGCCGCTGCCGAACGCGAGCGCCGAATCGCCGAGGAGGAGGCCTAAATGCTGCCTGCGAGCGAGCTAGGCGTGCCCAGCGACGCGCGCGCAGCCAATACGCCTTCGCCTGCCCGAAAGGCAACTCGACGCCTGATAGCGCCTGTAATTCGCTCGCTCGACGCCATGTTAGGTCGAAGTCGGGCGTCTTATAATTACCTTCAACCAAGGTTGAGGGTAATTAGTCATGACCAAGCAAGCCCCTCGATTCGTCACGTACTACCGGGTCTCGACGCAGCGCCAGGGGCGTTCGGGTCTCGGCTTGGAGGCGCAAAAAAGCGCTGCCGAGGCTTACTTGCGCTTACACGGCGGGAGCGAGCTGGCGAGCTTCACCGAGGTGGAGTCGGGCAAGGTGGATGCGCGGCCACAGCTCGAAGCTGCACTCCTTCGCTGTCGGCAGACGCGCTCGACCTTGCTGATCGCGAAGCTCGATCGGCTTGGACGCAACGCTGCGTTCCTTTTTCGGCTGCGCGACAGCGGCATGAAGTTCCAGGCGGCCGATCTCCCCGACGCGAACACCCTGACGATCGGCGTAATGATCGCCATGGCGCAGTACGAGCGCGAGGTCATCTCGAAACGCACCAAGGAAGCCCTTGCCGCTCGGCGCGCTCGTGGTCTGCCGCTTGGCAACCCTCGCGACCTCTCTGCCTATCAAGCGCGAGGATCGTCTCTGGGGGTCGCGACGAATCGCTCGCAAGCGCGCCACCGAGCACAGGAAATCGAGCCGGCCATCAGCGAGGCGCGAGCCGAGGGCTGCAACTCGCTTCGCTCGATCGCCGGATATCTGAACGGCCAGAGCATCACGACTCCTCGCGGCAAGGCGTGGACGCCGACCGCCGTCAAGAACGCGCTGCGTCTCATCGCCGACTGACCGCCGACGCCTCGGGAGCGCTCAGCGTATGAGCGTCATCCTATGAGCCTGGGTTCAGGTCGTCGCTGGTATCGCAAGCTGGCTCGCCGACTTCTCGCGCGCTTCAGGCAAGAAGCACTGCTGCGTCGCCGTCTCGCACGCACATTAGAACAACTTCGCTGAGGTAACTTCTCATGAGCAACACCACAATTTCCCCGAGCGTCGCAGCCCTCACCGCGGCAGGCGTCGCGCTCGCGATGGGTCTCGCGATAGCCCCGGTGCAAAGCGAGGCGGCCATTGCCGGAATCGGTGCAGCCACCACCGCGGCGAGTTCTGCGGCTCCAGCATTCAATGGCATCCCGGTCTCCTGGGCGCTGAAAGCTGGCGGGGCCGGCACTGCGGTCGGTCCGCTTGCGTTCCGTCAGGCGCGGCTGACAGCCTCGGGCACGTGGGGCAGTTTCGGCTCCGCACTGATTCAAGTCTCGCCGGATAACGTCAACTGGACCACTCTTGCCGCGATCTCGGACCCGGTGTCGCCCGGAGCCGTGGTGGGCGGAGCACCCGGTCTCACAGTTACGCCTATCGCGGGCGGCGTGGTCGTTTCCATCACCGATCTCTCGGCCAATGCGTTTCGCTATCTGCGCCCCGTCGTCCAGAACGGCGATGCGCAAACCGCGATCAACGTTACCGGCAACGTCTCGACTACCGGCGCTGTGTAACTGCGCCACCTCTCCTTAACCTCCAAACCTGAAGGACAAACCAGATGCTCCCCAATTCACTCCCCGAGGTCCGCGAAGCCGTCGCCGGCGCGCGTGCCCGACACAATGACGATTCTGCGGCCCTCGCACGCGGTCGCGAACGACTCGCCGCATCGGTAGCCGACCTGAAGCGGATCGCCGCAGAGGACGAGGCTGCCATCACACGCCACGCTCAGCGGCTGGAGAAGCAAACCCGCGAGGGTGCCGCTGGCCCACTGCCTTCACTGATCCCGAGCGATGCTGCAATCGCTGCCCAGATCACCGCACAGCGCACGGAGGAGGCCGCACGCCGCATGGTGGCGAGCCTCGAATCCGCTGAGCGCGTCAGCCGCGCGACGCTTGCCGAAGCCGAGGAGTCGCTCTGCAACGCCGTGCTCGCTGCGGTCGGAGAGGATGCGGATCAGCTAGCGCGGGAAGTCGAGCGGCTGCGCTTCGAGCTGAAGAGGAAAGAGGAATTGCTCTCCGGCGTGCGGGACGTACCGAACTTTCGACCGTCCGCCGCAGTGTTCCGTGCGCTGCGAGACGACGTGAACGTGCCTATCGCTGATCTGGGTCACGATGGCGACTGGGACACATCCGTCGCAGACCTGCATCTGCGTCCGACGCCGGTGGATGCGGCTGCGCACTGGCGGCAAAGGATCGAGCAATTGACCAACGGAGAGCTGACAGCACCGCTCGCGAGCGTTGCATGACTTGCGATCCTCGGCGGGCGGCGGGGCGTGAATCCTCTTCTCATGCCCCACGGGGCAAGCTGCCCGGGCCGCGCTTGTTCGGGCGCGGCGCGCCAAGTCACGCAGTGGTGCTCAACAACCGTGAAGGCCGGCGGGCAGGGTTCGTCCTTCCCTCACCGCCGTGGCCGGCAGCCCGCCGATCGTTGTCAACATGGCGGCGGCGGGCGCCCCACCTATTCACTCGATTGAGGTCGTCTTATGAAACGCATTCTCCGCAATGTCTTCTCCTATGCGACGTGCGATGCACGGCCGCGATTCTTCGGGGACGAAATCCTCTCGGCCGACCCGGTGCCGAAACTGCTGCTCATGCCGATGACGTGGCGCGGCGATTTGAAGCCCGTGCTGGACGCGTACCTGGAGCAGCTGCGCCCGCTGGAAAACGGGTTCACGCTCGGACGCACTCTCGGTGCCCAGGAGGTGCCCGCAACCCTCAATCTCGGCACGGCGTGGCTCGGCTCATTCCGCGACCGCATGCTGGCTGCGCGGAGCGATCAGCCGGGGGCGCTGGACGCCACTCCGGTGCTGGCCGCGCTGGAGGGCGTGCGCCGGGTGATGGGAGTCGGTGACCCGATCGCGGTGGCGGACGGGTTGCGCATCCTCCGCCGCGCGGCCGATCGAGTCCAGCTCCGGGACGACGAGCCGCACGGGGCATTCAGTGAGGGACGGCGCATAGCGGATGCCGCCCGGCACCGTATCGCGGACATCAACGCCCGCAACCGCCACTTTCACGCAGCCCAGTGCGTGACCCCGCAGCTGGACTCCAGCGGCCGCATGAACTGGCGCACCGGCGACAGTGCGCCGGGTGCGCGCACCACGGTCTTTCGGGACGCTGCGCACGACGTGCGCGCCGCGACGACGCCGGGGGCTCGGATCGAGGCGATGAACCGAGGAGCGCGGGCGTTCTGGTCAGGGGTCGGTGATCCGCCGACCGTCACTGCCGACACGCTGCGCCGCGTCGCTGCACCGGCCGGGGTGCGTACTCCCGAGGCGATCAACGCGGCCAACCGAGCGTTTTGGGACCAGCGCGGTCGACGGTAGAATTCGACGGCAGGGATTGCAGCCGAGAGCGAGCCAGCGCCGGGTTGACGCAGCGAGCACCTTATCTCCTGCAATCACCCCACTAAGCATGGCACAATTTCATAATGAAGTATGCGTACGAGGACCTGTACGACACTCAGTTTGAACAGCTGATTGTCCTGCTGTGCCAGAGACTCCTGGGAATCTCAGTCCAGGGATTCGCCGAGGGCCCTGACGGTGGCCGAGATGCGAAATTCGTGGGAACAGCAGAACTACATCCTAGTAAAGCGGCCCCGTGGAGTGGCACGACGATCATCCAAGCAAAGCACACGAACGGCTTCAACCGGAGTTTCTCGGAGACAGATTTCTACAACGAGGATAGCGAGAACACCATTCTAGGAAAGGAAATCCCGCGCATTAAAAAGCTACGCGCGAGCGAGCAGTTGGACCACTATATGCTTTTTGCGAACCGCAGGTTAGCGGGGAATGCCGAGTCGGCGATACGTTCGTATATCGCGGTGCAGTGTAATTTGCCAGAGGAGTCAGTTTATCTATGTGGGCTAGGGCAGCTCGAATTGTGGCTCAAGAGCTTCCCAGAAGTCCCCCAGCTCGCAAACCTCGACCCTGTTGATTCGCCTCTGATCGTAAGCCCCGACGACCTCTCGGACGTAGTGCAGGCGCTTGCGCGTCACAGAACTACCGTTACCGACGTATTGGAGAATCCTCCGACCCCTCGGTATAGCTACGAGGACAAGAATCAGCTAAACAATATGACAAAGGAGTACGCGAGATTTCAACGTAGACGATATCTCAAGGAAACGGCGTCAATTCACGCCTTTTTAGCAGCGCCAGAGAATGTGGAACTCATGCAGATGTATCAATCGATCGTCGATGAGTTTCAGCTCAAGATTCTGACAAAGCGAAAGGATTACCAGACCTTTGATGAGGTCATGGAATACTTGGCTGATCTACTCTTTGGCCGTGACGCTGTGCTTCGGCAGCACGCACACAAGCGGCTGACGCGCGCGGTACTCTTCTATATGTACTGGAATTGCGATATCGGAGAGGTGGGGGATGCTGAGGCCCACTAAGCACTCACACCCCGACCGGACGGTTATCAGCGTTTCCTTGCTGCTACTAGCGCGTCTGAGAAAGCGTCGACTCGAGGATTATGACGGCTTGCGTCAATACGCAAAGGGAATCGTATCCGGTGGGGATGTGTTGTTTCTCCCGGCTTTAAACGTCCTGTACCTGTTGGGTCTGATCGAATACCGACCCAAAATAGATGCCGTAGAATTTGTGGGACCGCAATGAAGCTCTCTAGGCTGTACTCGAATAGGCCGGACGTATTCGAACCTGTGAAGTTTACTCCAGGTCTCAATGTCGTTATGGCGGAGATCCGACTCCCGAGGAACCGGAACAAGGATACGCACAATCTCGGAAAGACGACGCTGGGACGTTTAATCGATTTTGGTTTCCTAGCTGGCAAGGACCAGAGATTCTTTCTGTTTAAGCACGTTGAGCTCTTCAGGGACTTCGTTTTCTTTCTAGAAATCGAGCTTGGTGACGCGTCCTACGTTACTGTCCGGCGGAGCGTCCAAGAAGCCACAAAAATAAGCTTCAAGAAACATGAAGCTCGACATCAGGACTTCACGGAACTGCCTCCAACGGAGTGGGACCACGTTGATATGCCATTCGAGCGCGCCCGCGAACTGCTGGACGGGCTGCTCGATTGGCGGGCGCTAAAGCCGTGGCCTTATCGCAAGGCGCTTGGGTATTTCTTACGAACTCAAGACGATTTCCGCGACGTCTTTCATCTTAAGAAGTTCGCCGCCGGTCATGCGGATTGGAAGCCGCAGCTCGCCCAGATGCTGGGGTTTGACGCGGAATTGATAGTGTCCCACTACGAAAAGGAAGAGTTGCTCCATGAAAAGGAAGCGGCCGCGCAAACAATCAGAACCGAACTGGGCGGATCTGTTGAGGATATCAGCAAGATAGAAGGTATCCTTTTGTTGAAACAGCAAGAAGCTGAGAAAAAGCAAAATTTGCTTGATGCTTTCGACTTCCGTGCGCAGGACAAAGAGCACACCAAGCAACTGGTTGACGACATCGACGTTCGTATAGCTGCGCTGAACGGAGAGCGCTATTCGCTAAATCAAAGTAGGAAGAAGATTCTGACCTCCCTAGAGGACGATCAGATCCTTTTTAAGCCCGATGAGGCCGAGCGCCTCTTTGACGAGGCGGGCGTGGTTTTTAAAGGGCAAATAAAGCGAGACTTCGAGCAACTTATAGAGTTCAATCGGGCGATTACGGAAGAGCGGCGCGGATATCTGCAAGAAGAGCGCTCAGAAATCGAAGCCGAGCTGAAACGTATCAACTCAGAGCTGAGCGCGCTTGGTAGGCGCCGCTCCGACACGCTGTCGTTCTTGAGCGATACTGATGTTTTTGGCAAGTACAAGAAACTGACGGACGAAATGATAGCTTTGCGCGCCGATATAGCCGGGCTTGAACGGCAGCGTGAGTTCCTTCACAGCCTTCAAGGGCTACGCGCGGAAATTCGCGGTCTTGTGGAAGAGTGTGGACACCTTCAGAGCGAAATCGAAGTCGACGTGGAATGCCAGAACTCTGATAAAAGCAGCCTGTTCTCCACTGTGCGGTTGTTTTTCAGTGAGATCGTGGAGGAGGTTATCGACCGCAAGGCGCTTCTTAGCGTAGCGCCGAACCAACTGGGACACTTGGAGTTTAAAGCGGAAATCCTTGACGAAACGGGTAACGCGACCAGCGCGGATCTGGGCTACACGTATCGCAAGCTGTTGTGTATTGCGTTCGACCTTGCTGTATTACGTGCTCACCTTGATGATAGATTTCCGCGTTTTGTGTTTCACGATGGTGTATTTGAATCACTAGACGATCGGAAGAAAGAGAACTTGTTGGGCGTGATCCGACGCTACGTCGAATTGGGGATTCAGGCAGTGATAACGCTAATAGACTCAGATCTGCCAAGCAGCGACGCAAATGACGCGCAGATGTTCGATGACAGCGAAATAATTCTGACACTGCATGATGAGGATGAGCGGGGTCGGTTGTTCAAAATGCAAAGTTGGTAACACGTGTTAAAGAGTTTGCGCTCGACGGAATATTGAAGAGCATCACGGCGAGGTCGATGCGTCGCTGTTCGTCGTCAGACCGCGCTATCCAGGCACGGAAGCTAGTCTCTCTTTTGATAGGAAGCAGCTGGCGAAATTGTGGATGCGCCTGCAGTGTCCGCCCAGCGTCCTCGATCGTCCGAGTGAAGTCCTTTCGGCGGCTAAATACGAGTATTGCCGCCTTGGAGTCGCGCCACGTGGCGTAGCCGAGTAGCTGGTCGATCGCGTCGGTGAGCGACTTTGCGCCGTCCCAGAACTTGCACTCCGCGATAAAGAGGTTCTTGTCTCCCTCTCGAAGGAGAATGTCAGTCTTTCCCGATCCATTGAAGGTCTCACCGGTCGCCTTCCCCTCAAATTGTCCGTTGAGTTGTAACAGGAAGTGATCGCGCAGAGCGGGCTCATCGATATGCGCAAAGGTCGTCGGGTTACGTTCGACGAGGAGGCTCATCGAGGCGAGGACGTTCAGAATCTCCGTATAGATAGCCTCCTCAATGTGCGGTTCCATTGGAACTGGCCGGACAGGGTTTTGCGGCACCGCCGAGAGGATCTTCTTGCGCACGATCGGCACCGCCATGCCGCTGGGATCGTCCCGACACCTGAGGGGGTAGCCGAGCGCCTGTACGATACGGCCAGCCCGTTCCAGATCACCGCGTCGCTGGGCTATCTGCCTACTCACCTCGTTCGCGAGTTGCTCAAACTGCTGGTCCCATTCTTTGCTTAAGACTTGCAAGTATTGACTGATCGTTCGGATCGTCCGGTCTACTTCAGCCTTGATGACCTCCGCGTTCGGGGAGGTGTCCATTGTGGTGTAGTGAATGGCCGTTTCGTGTAACGCTGCGGCGGGGGGTGCGGCAGGCGATGTGGCCGGTTTCGTCCTGAAGATCTCCCGCTCGCCAGAAAACGGGATGGCGATTGTAGTGATGTAGCGCGTCGGCTCTCCGCCGGTGCGTAGGGGGGTGCTGGACTCCGTCTCTGGGGACGCTATTTTGGGAAACTCTATGCGGAATTGCGCTATTAACTCTTCTACGGTTACTCCCACATTGCATGAGAGGATCTCGCCGTCATCCATTTCGTCTACCGCGCTTTTTGCGTAGTTGCGCATCTTCGCAAACCGCTCCTGAATATGAACCTCGGTAAAGAGATGCCGCGTGGCCCGCAACTGATTCATGCGTCGTCCTGCCGTTCGTTAGTCCGCGCGCCGAGCAGATGTGCTGGATTGATGTTCCCCCCGCCCCGACGGGTGGAGCGGACGCCGACAAGCGCGCAGTGATAGAGTAACGATTGATAATTAGCGCGGTCAATGGAGGAAGCTCTTGGCCCCTCGCCCCCCGAAAAAGCCCGAGCCCACGCGAGCGCAGTTGACCCCCGCGCAGATTCGCGGCGGCGTCATTCGGCTCAGTCGTCGAATCGACGAGCTAGAGAAGTTCGATATCACGAAGGTGCAAAGGCGCTGGGCCCCGGAGGTGAAGGCTCTAGAGGCTGCAATTGAGGAGTCGCTCGCGGCAGTATTCGGCGAGGGTTCAGAGCAATTTAATCGATACCAGGCAGCTACCTCGCTGGATGATGGTCCAATCTCGATGGGCTTTGGGGGATTTGAGCCGGCGCTCGACCCGCGGACTCACGAATATCTATCTGAGGGAAAGCAGCAGTCACTACTCCTGTTAAGGCAAGCGATTCGAGGACTGGAAGAGAGCCTCGAAGAGGCGTCGTCTATCGGCCCGCACGCTGGCCCAGAGCTAGTTGTGAGAGCTAGCCGCAAGGTGTTCATCGTGCATGGGCACGAGGATGGACCACGTGAGATGGTGGCGCGATTCTTAGAGCGGATCGGGTTCGAGCCCGTAATCCTTCACGAGCAGGCGAACCAGGGGCGCACCATCATCGAGAAGGTCGAGCTGCACGGGGACGTCCCGTTCGCGATCGTCATCCTCACGCCGGATGACGAAGGGTCGAAGCGAGGAGATCCTGCGCGCCCCAGAGCCCGCCAGAACGTCGTTCTAGAGCTGGGCTACTTCATTGGGCGGCTCGGGCGAGATAAGGTCTGCGCTCTGAAGCAGGGAGACCTTGAACTGCCGTCGGACTACGCGGGTGTGGTCTACCATCCTCTGGAAGGCGAATGGCGGCAGGCCCTCGCGCGCGAACTCAAGGCAGCTGGGTTCCAGATCGACTGGAACTTGGTCATGGGATAGAGCGGCGGCCTACTTGAGGGCGGCTCGGATCTTCGCGGCGTCGGTGTAAGGGGCCTTCAGCCCAGCGGCTCGCAGGCGCCGCCTCGCGGCCTTGGGCTCGATCTTCAGCTCGGTGCAGATCGTCTTGAGGGCCGACGGGCGCTCGGTCGTTTTCTTGGCTGTCACGGTGGTCATCTCCGATCGGCGGCCTCCGTCGCGGAGACCGTAATTCGGATCAATCCTAAGATGATTCGAGGAGGATCTCAGGCGGCGCCGGGACGGCGTTTCCCTAAGCGACGGTGCCCGATCCAGTGACCGCCCCATGGTCAGCCAAGGTGATTTACCGTAACCTACGGTACTCCGGTCTTCAGCGTAAGATGCTGATTGGTAACGCTAAATGCTCTTGCGTGACGCATTAAGCCGACCTGAAAATCCGCGTGTCGGTGGTTCGATTCCGCCCCTGGCCACCACTAACCTACTGACTTTCGAGAACATTTTCTTCGGCCGATTTTGGCAGCCGGAGTTGGTGTGCCAGGAATGTGCCATGGATTTGCGAATTGCCCGCGTAAACCGCGAGGTGATCCGCGGCCAGATGGGCGTATCTGCGCACCATACGTTCCGTTTCCCAGCCC
Organism: Steroidobacteraceae bacterium; assembly: GCA_036278795.1. Lineage (GTDB taxonomy): Bacteria > Pseudomonadota > Gammaproteobacteria > Steroidobacterales > Steroidobacteraceae > 13-2-20CM-66-19. The sequence goes on from DASUKK010000025.1 coordinate 25,653, forward strand.
GCTAACTCCTGCAAGGCGAAGAGCGGCGTCCCGTTCTGCACGTGCCACGAAGCCCAGGTGTGCCTCAAGTCGTGAAAGCGGAAGTTCTCGATACCTGCGCGCTTCAGCGCGTTGTACCAAGCCTTCGTGCTGACCTGCTTGATGGGCTCGCCGAGATACGTGAAGACGTGGACGGGATGTCTGCCGATCTGCCGCTTCATGACCTTCATGGCCATGTCGTTGAGCGGCACGGCGATCGCCTGCCTGGCCTTCGCCTGATCGGGATGCACCCAGGCGATACTGCGGTCGAGATCGACCTGCTCCCAGGTCATTCCCGTGATGTTCGCCGCGCGCAGTCCCGTCGCCAACGCGAACGTCGCCAGATCGCACAGGTGCGGCGTTTCCGCTTGCCGCAGCCGAGGCGGGAGTTGCAGAAGCGTGGCCGGACGTCAAGCCAAGCAAGCTGCCCGGCGTCGCCAAGATGCTCACCTGGACGCTTGAAAACCGCCGGGACCGATTCAGTGCTTTGATCTTGGCTGTCGTGACCCAGTCGGTTGCCTACCGCAGCAACAAGCCCAATCCGTTGTCCCGAGCGGAAGTTGAACGCCTCAACCAGTTACTTCTCCTGGTGAAGTTCAAGATACCCGAGCTCCATGATGAGACATTTCTGCAGGCGTTGGCCGAATCGGAGACCTCGAGCCCGACGCGAGAGTCCGCAGCAGTAATCAGGATTAGTGAGTCCAAGTACGCTGAACTGATTCAGAAGCTGTTGGGTCTGGCAGCGCTTGCTCCGCAGCCGCGAGGCTATGCCTTCGAGAGATTTCTGGTCGATGCGTTTGAATCGTTCGAGTTGGCACCGCGCGGTGCGTTTCGCCTCACCGGTGAGCAGATCGACGGTAGTTTCGTGCTTCACCACGAGACCTTTCTCTTGGAGGCAAAGTGGCAAAATGAGAAGATCGGCAGCTCGGAATTGAGGGCATTCTCGGGCAAAGTCGCCGATAAGGCAACATGGAGCCGTGGACTGTTTATAAGTAACTCTGGATTTACTGAAGAGGGTCTCGACGCCTTCGGGCGAGCCAAGCCCGTGATTCTGGTGGATGGCCTGGATCTGTGGGAGATGCTGCACAGAAGGCTCAGTCTGATTGACGTCCTGTCTCAGAAGGTGCGGCGCGCCGCTGAAACCGGCCGACCGTTTGTCTCTGTACGAGATTTGTGACCTGGCAATCACCTTCTACCAGCACGGCGGAGATGCGCGCCAACAGTAATGAAAGCCAGAATCAGCGCGCGCCAGCGCAGATTGTTCGAATGCCATCAAAAGCCAAGAACCCCGCCGGTCGCGCTCGGATTCCGGCTATATTGCACGTTCCACGGCTGATGACGATGCGCCCCTATGCCTGTTGACGCCAGAACTAGACAGATCCTCTGGGTCAAAGCTGGTGGAGTCTGTTCCTTCCCGGATTGCAAGCAGTCCTTGGTTAAGGACGCCACCGCCACGGACCCGGCTGTTCTCCTCGGCGAAATCGCGCATATTGTCGCACAGAGTCCAGGCGGCCCTCGGCGCGACTGTACCCTACAACTTCCGGAGATTGATGCATACGAAAATCTCATTCTTCTGTGCCACAAGTGCCACGAAACTATCGATCAGCAGGCGAAGACCTATCCAGTCGAAAAATTGCTTCAGTTCAAGAAAGACCACGAAGAGTGGGTGCGAACCAAGCTCTCGACCGACGAGAGGCTTCTCGGGCTGGATGATGAGAACTCATGGGTAGAGGAACGGCTATCGGCAACGCTGCTCCCCGTTTCCGACATTCCGCATTTTGTATTCTCTGCCCCATGCAAATCCTCGGAAAGTGAGGCGAAGGCAGCGATTCTCCCGCCTGAAGATCAGCGAGTGATGACGCCATTCATTATCCGAGGAGATCGTCTTTACGCATTCAACGATCTTCGAGAGCTATCGTCGCCCTTCTCTAAGCTGGTTGACCCCTATTCTGCCGAATGCCACAACGCACTCGCTTGGTGGGATGTTCCTGACAAGGCACGTTGGTACGTCGAGATTCTCAATAGGACTTTGAACAAGATCACCGGTCGCAAAGGTCTCCAGCTCGACAAGGATCACCACCGTTACTACTTCGCACCCGATGAGCCGGGTCAGGCGAAGCAGGTTCGCTATAAGTCGATCTCCGGACGCCACCCTCCCCGGCATGTTGTCTGGAACCCGAAATTCAAACACAGTGGCGAATTGAAGCCGCATTGGACACACCTTGCCGTGGCTTTGAGATTTCACCGGCTAGGCGAACGAACGTGGGCTCTTTCGGTAAGACCGGAGCACCGCTTTACGAAGGATGGTTTCACGCCACTTCAGCCAAAGACCATCAGCCGGCGATCAACAAAGCGAAAGTCTCGAATGTATAATCTCGACGTCCTCCAAGACGTCCAGTTCTGGCGAGACTATCTGTCCGGTAGCAGTCCTCGAATCATCGCGCGTTTTGGGGGAGGACAGGCTCTCGTCATAGACAATGATCTGATCAGCACAACGGTGAAATGGCCCGCGGTGCGGCAGGATGTCGGCAATCGATTGCAGGCAACGTATGAGGATGACCTGTTCTCTCTAGCCGACATACAAGAAATTGAGAGGTTCGAGGACTTTGAGTCCCACGGAGATCAGTTCTCCGACGAGGAGGAGCCGGATGAGGGTTTGTCGCCGTGAAGCTTAGCGTTCCGGAAACGACGTGCCGCTATCTTGACGAACCAAGCCTCCTGTTTGGCGGCGAGCGGCAGCACGTTAGCCCAAAGCAAGGAACGATCAGATTTGGGCCTCGGTCGATAGACATGCCCAATCGACATCCGGAGTTTATAAGGGTCGGGTTCGTCGGATCGGGTGAGAGCATCGACTCAGCGACGCGCTGGCTCGAAACCTGCGTTCAAGGAGTCCGGGGCACGAAAGCCGATCCTGACTTCCCTGGATTTATGGCCGACCGAGGGTTTTTTTCCACGCTTCGACTCGAGGAGACGTCCGTTGAGAAGGTCACTCAGCGCGACATGGCGGATCTCAAAGGGATCCGGACGCGCCGCGAGCGCTTTGATTTCGCAGTCTCGCTGATGGACGACAAGCTTCGTCTTTTGGCGGAGCGTGATCGGCCACCTGACTACGTAGTATTGGCGCTTCCAAGAGAGATTGTAAAGGAATCCGGCACTGTAGACTTTGTGGACAGGGACCTCGGCGCGGTGCATCGGGATCTGCGACGAGCTCTGAAGGCGATCGCGATGAAACATCGGCTCCCGACCCAGATTCTTCTGCAGGATACGACCGAAGCGAGGGTGGATAGCAGCAAAGTTGATCATTTGTCCAAATGCGCTTGGAACTTCTTCACGGGCCTTTATTATAAGTGCGGCGGAATACCATGGATGCCTCATGGCCTACCCGAAGCCACCTGTTATGTCGGAATAAGCTTTCACCGCTTACCGGGTTCCAAAAGATCTGTGTACTTCACCGGACTGGCGCAAGCATTTGACGAGTACGGAAACGGACTCGTACTGCGAGGCCAGGATTTTGCGTGGGATACGCAGAAGCACGGCAGCTCGCCGCATTTGCCTGAGGAAGTCGCTGAGGAGCTTATCAGTGCAGTTTTCAAACGATACCGAGACGAGATTAAGCAGGCGCCGCGGCGTGTTGTTATACATAAAACGTCGGGCTATTGGCCCGAGGAACGAGCTGGGATTCAACGCGCACTGCGCGCTGTTGAGCAACACGACCTCATCTCTGTCGTACCGACTGACGAACTACGAGTACTGCGTGAGGCTCGTTATCCAATTCTTCGAGGGAGCCATGTGACATTCGATAAGACGCATCTCTTGTACACGGTTGGCTACATCGCGGCGTTACAAGGTTTTCCGCACGGGCATGTGCCTGCGCCATTGAAGCTTACGGAACATGTCGGAGATTCCGCGACGGCAACGGTCCTCAGTGAAATCCTGGCGCTGACTAAGATGAACTGGAACTCAGCTGATTTTGGCGGGCTGTTGCCAATCACACTGAAGTTCGCGACCCTGGTGGGAGAGATCATGAAGGAAGTGCCTAGGACTCAGGATCCGCAGCCCCAGTTTAAGTACTACATGTAGGAAAGTACGATATGCCCGTCTTGCACCTCTGTGGATGGGTCGCCTAAGGTTCGGTGGATGCGCCGGAATCCGGATAACGGCGACTCAGAGAGAAGCGTCACCGAGCATTACTGGAAGATTCTGGCGCTCCTAGCCTGGCTCCAAGTGATCCCCAGGCATGCCGCGCTCGTAATCCGCCACCCCTGATCGTCCGCCGCTGATCCGGAAATTGCGAATTGGGGTAGCGAAGCGAACCGTGGCCTTATCCCCGGCTTGAGCATAGGAAACCATTACCATATGATGGCAACCCTTGGAATGCGTTGCTTTGGTTGAGCTGGACGGGCAGGCGAACTTGGCGGATGAAATCCTCACTATTGTCGAGGTTGCTCAGCTGCTAAAAGTGGCCGAGAAGACCGTCTACACAATGGCCCAAAAGCGTGAGCTCCCCGCGTTCAAGGTACGCGGGCAGTGGCGTTTTAAGCGCGATGACCTCGACACGTGGATCGAGCGGCAGAAGGTAGAAGCGCGGGCTGCGAAATGACGGGCCCCACGTCGAAAGACCTGGATGCCCTCTGCGAAATCGCCGCATCCCTCTATCATCGTCTCGTGCTGATTGTCGGTCCCGCGCGCAGTGGAAAGACGCGGCTCCTGCAGGCTGCGTCTGTTGCAAACGCCTGGCCCCTCATTAATCTGAACCAGCGTGTGAGCGAGCTGCTTCTGGACCTCACCCAGCGACAACGCGCTCTACGGGTTCCGCGCTTGGTCGATGACGTCCTCGCTTCTACGAGAGCCGAAGTCGCGCTTATCGACAACATCGAGCTGTTGTTCAGCCCTGATCTTGCCCAGGACCCGCTGCGGCTGCTGTACGGTGTGGCGCGCAATCGCACCATCGTCGCATCGTGGCCCGGAGCTACAGACGGCAAACAGTTGACATACGCCGAGCCGAGTCACCGTGAGTATCGACGGTATCCTGAAATCGATGCTCTCTGCCTTTCCCTTACTTCCCAAGATCCCCCGCCGTGCGCGGACGGCTAAATAGGGACCTCATGCGATACGCCGACCTTATTCACTTCGAACCGATCGAGTCAGTAGTTCAACTACGGGAGGCCGACGCCGTCGCAGAGGCGCGTCGATTGGTGTCTACTTTCGTTATCTCAGACCGGCTGGTCGAACAGCTAGTCGACCTGGTGTTCGCCCAGCTTCAGTTTGATAAACCCAGTGACAACAAAGGACTCCTTGTCGTGGGGAACTACGGCACCGGAAAGTCGCACCTGATGGCAGCGATTTCCGCGGTGGCGGAGCACGCGGATCTGGTCGCTGTATTGACCAACCAGGCTATTGCTGACCAGGCATCAGTTATCGCCGGACGGTTTAAGGTTGTCCGAGCTGAGATCGGCTCCACGGAGATGTCCCTTCGCGACATCGTGTGCGGCGAGCTCGAGGAGCACCTCAAGGCTCTAGGTGTTACCTATCGCTTCCCAAGCGCGTCTGAGGTGTCGAACAACAAAGACGCATTTCAGGAAATGATGGCAGCGTTCCAGCAGATCTACCCGACGCACGGGTTGCTGTTTGTGGTAGACGAGCTGCTCGACTATCTCCGGACTCGCAAGGAGCAGGCTCTCATTCTGGACCTAAACTTCTTGCGGGAGGTCGGCGAGATCTGCCGGAGTACCCGCTTCCGCTTTCTGTCGGGCGTTCAGGAGAGTCTCTTCGACAGCACTCGCTTCCAGTTCGTGGCGGAGACGTTGCGGCGGGTAAAGGATCGCTTTGAGCAAGTTCGCATTGCGCGCGAGGACGTCGCCTATGTCGTTTCCGAGCGGTTGCTTAAGAAGGACGCGAAGCAACAGGCGCTTGTGCGTGAACACCTCCAAGAATTCGCCCCACTCTATAGTTCGATGAACGAGCGACTAGATGAATTCGTCCGCCTTTTCCCAGTCCACCCTGCGTACCTCGAGACCTTCGAACGCGTCTTCGTCGCCGAGAAGCGCGAAATCCTCAAGACGCTCAGCTCGGCGATTCGCCGCCTAGTCGACCAGATCATACCGTCCGATCAACCCGGCCTCATCGCCTACGATTCCTATTGGACCTACCTTAAGGACAATCCGTCGTTTCGCGCAGTTCCCGAGATTCGTGAGGTGGTCCAGAAGAGTGAGGTCCTCGAGGGCCGAATCCAACAGGCATTTACCCGCCCGCAGTACCGACCTGTCGCTCTTCGGATCGTGCACGCGTTGTCAGTGCACCGCTTGACCACCGGTGATATTTATGCGCCGATCGGCGCTACCGCGGAGGAACTTCGAGATGACCTCTGCCTTATTTTGCCGATGCCGGAGAGGGATGCCGAGTTCCTCAAGACCATGGTAGAAACCATTCTTAGGGAGATCCTCAAGACGGTCAGTGGGCAATTCATAAACTTCAACAAAGAGAACGGTCAGTACTACCTCGACGTAAAAAAGGACGTCGATTTTGATTCCCTAATTGAGAAGAAGGCTGAAGGGCTCAGTGGGGATCTGCTAGACCGCTATTACTTCGATGCCCTCATGCGCGTCATGGAATGCGCCGACCAGACGTATGTAACCGGTTATCGCGTCTGGGAGCACGAGGTCGAATGGAGAGAGCGAAAGGCAGGGCGCAGCGGCTATCTCTTCTTTGGCGCACCGAACGAGCGTTCAACGGTAACGCCGCAACGGGACTTCTATTTGTTTGCCCTGCAGCTCTTCGAGCCACCGTACTTCAAAGATGAGAAGCGCAGTGATGAGGTGTTCTTCACACTGAAGCACCGGGATGCCGCGCTTGAAGCGGCTCTGAAGGTGTACGCCGGCGCCCGCGAGCAAGCGACCAACGCTTCGGGGGCGAATAAGAAGATCTATGAGGACAAAGCTACCGAGCATCTCCGGACGCTCATTACCTGGCTTCGCGAGCACATCCTCACTGCACTCGAGGTCACATACCGAGGTCGTTCGATGCCGCTCGCTGAAGTGCTGCGGGGAAAGGCATCTGTCGCTCCGGGACGCAACGCGGTTCGCGACCTGGTGAACGCGGCTGCGTCGCTCTGCCTTGGCCCGCACTTCGAGAACCAAAGCCCAGACTACCCCGTATTTAACGTTCTTGTTACAAAGGAAAATCGCGCCCTGGCCGCACAGGATGGGCTCAGGTGGCTCGCCGGTGGCGTCAAGAGCAAGCAGGGAACCGCGGTCCTTGACGCGCTCGAGCTACTCGATGGCGAGCAGCTGAAGCCGAGGAAATCCCGCTACGCGAAGCATGTGTTAGAGATCCTCTCACAGAAGGGCCATGGTCAGGTCGCGAACCGCTCGGAGTTCATAGGCGATGAAGCAGGGATCGAGTATTGGACGCGTTTTCGACTGGAACCGGAGTTCCTTGCAGTGGTCCTCGGTGCGCTGGTTTACACCGGTGACCTCATCGTCACCATCACGGGTAAGAAATTGGACGCTAGTGCCGTGGACCAGTTCGCGAAACTAAGCATCGCGGACCTCGCCGCCTTCAAGCACATCGAGCGACCACGAGACCTTCCGCTCGGCGCGCTCCAGGATCTCTTCGAGCTGCTCGGCGTCCCAAAAGGGCTGATCGCCAACCCAGCGAACCGCGACGAGGGCATTCAGCGTCTGCAGACCGAGGTCGCCAAGCGCAGTGAGCGCATCGCAATCGCTCTGCAGAACCTGCAGGGCGGCATTGTCTTTTGGGGCAAGCCCGTACTCTCCGACCCGGAGCGCGAGTCGTGGCGTCAGCAGCTGATGGAGCTGAAGGTATTTCTTGAAGGGCTGGCGCCGTTCAACACCGTCGGAAAGCTAAAGAATTTCCCGCATGACACCGCTGCGATCGCGAAGCAGCACGAGCGGGTCGAACTCGTGAGGACCGTTGAGGATCTTGTTGAGCTGGTTCGGCAGATGGACCCGGTGACGGCTTACCTCAGCACGGCCGAGGCTCTGTTGCCCGCCGACCATGTTTGGCTCGGCGGCGTAAAGATGGCGCAAGGGGAGGTGCTGGCGAAGGTAGCTAGCCCTAAGCACCGCGCCGATCCGACCTTTCAGCGGGGGCTCGGGCAGCGACTCGCCGAACTGAAGGCTCAGTATCAGGACGCATATCTCGACCTGCATGGGCGGGCTCGGCTTGGTGCAGTCGCGGACAGGAAAAAGGGGGAGCTCCAGAAGGACGCCCGTCTTGCGCAGCTACGTAAGCTTGCCGCCGTCGAGATGATGCCAACGCAGCAACTGACGGAATTCGAAGATCGCCTGCTTGCGCTACGGTCGTGCTGGAGCCTCACGAGGCAGGACCTCGATACCCGGCCGCTCTGCCCCCACTGCGGCTACCGACCAATTGAGGAGCCCTTGAGCACCTCTGGAGCTGCCGCAAAGGTTCTCGAAGACGTCGACGACCAGTTGGACCGCTTCCTCGAGGTCTGGACCCGGACCTTACTGGGTAACCTCGAGGACCCCACTGTGACGAGCAATGTCGAGTTGCTCACGGACGCCAAGGGCAAGGCCGCGCTCCGCTCCTTCCTCAAAGGCCGCGTCCTACCGACGCCAATCGACATTGTCTTCGTGAGAGCGCTACAGGAGGTTCTCTCCGGCCTGCAGAAGGTCGTGCTCAAGAACGAGGACCTTTACGCGGCCCTGCTCCGCGGTGGCGCTCCTTGTACCGTAGCAGAGCTGCGCGATCGCTTCGAAACCTATCTTGCCGATCTGAACAAAGGTAAGGACCCAGCCAAGGTCCGATTCCTCGTGGAGCGCTGATGGCATCGATGCCTGGGGTGAGCGCAGATCAATGGCCACTACGACGGGGCAGCCTCGTCTATCCGATGCCGATCGCGATTGCCTGTGGTCGCGTGCTCCGGGCGCGGACGGCGTCTGAGCGGGTCAGTGCGTGTTTAAAGGCGGCCGAGGTCCTAACCCGGTACCTCGCCGCTGTGGCCGTCGCGTCGTTTGCCACGCGAGTCGACGATGGCAAGCTGACCCTCAGCCACCTTTCTGGAAACCTCTCGTTTGGGCACTTCCTGACGACTGTACAAGAGGTAGCGGCAGCAAAAGTCGAGCATCCCGCTGCTCCGCTGCTCGCTCAGGGGTTCAAGGCGGTTAGGCGAAATCGTGATGTTCAAATCGGCAAGACAAACGCCGCGCTGGTGGCGCTCCTCGAGCTACGAAACGGTCTCGGACATGAGCTGCGCAGCCTCGACGAAGCCAGGGCGGCAGCTATCGATTCAACTCAATCTCCGCTTGCAAAACTGCTCGACGCACTAGCTGGCGTCGACACTCTCCTATCCAAACCACTCTTCGTCGTCGAGAATCAGGAGTGGACGCGGGAAGCGCTAGTCATACGCCGTTTACTATTGATGGGAGAGTCCTCCGACCCAACGCCACAACTTGTCAAGTTAGAACGTGACGCGGGGGTTGAATTAATCTTCACCCCGTACATCGCAATCGATAAGACTTGTCTGCAGCTACCACCGTGGCTGCTCTGGGGGATCGATCACAGCAGGCAGAACTTCGCTCTCCTCTTTCTCGATGCGGTAGAAAACGAGCGAGCGCGTTACCGTACGATCGATGGAAGCGAGCAGCATCGAAACGACGACATTGCGCAGAAGATCCGCGAACTGTGTTCAGGTGTCCGCAGAACTCCAGACACCGTTGTTCTCCTCGACGGGCGGCACCTAGCTCGCGAGTGGGCCGACACCCGAGAGTGGATCGAAGAAAGCGGCCGCCGCCAGGACGGACTTGTGGACTGGCGCGCGTTCGATCAGCCCACGGTCTGTTGGTTCGCGGGACTGCTCGAGCCAGGCAACTCTGACCCTCATGCGACGATTCGCGAGCGGCTCCTGGACGGTAGGTTCCATGTCGAGACCGACGAGCTGCGGCAGCTTCGGCTCCTCTTCGGAAGCCCAGCTATGGTGCGATCTGAGCTTCAGCGCGATGTGCTCGACCTTCGCGTCATTGATCCGAGCACGCAACGTCCGTCGCAACGGGATTTTATCGAGTCTGCCAATCTGCTCGAAGCACTGAAGCGTGCCATCCGTTTCTTTGCCGCTCATACAGGTATGAAGGATGTTGCGCCCGAAGACTTGACGCAGACGAACGGATCTGTTGACTATATTACGCTCCGCGAGATCTTCGTGAACCAAGCCGTGCACCAGGACTACCGAGACAAAAGCGCGCCAGGCCAGATCGAAATTCATCCGAGCAGGGTCACTGTGTTCAACACGGGTTATTCGCTGGTTGCACCCGAGAAGCTTCTGGATGGTGGCAAGAGTCAGTCTCGTAACCCTCTAATCGCGCGAGCGCTCCGATCGATTGGATTCGCGGAGATCGCGGGCTCAGGTATTCGAGCGGTTCACCGCGCTTGTCAGCAGGCCCGACGCAAGGCTCCAACCTTCGAAAGCGATAGAGACGCCAACACGTTCTCCTTGACGCTTGATTGGTCGGAAGGGGGCACCACTGTCGACAACTATTGGCAGACGTTGATCGGAGTACATTTGACGGAGCGCCAGTCTGCCGTGCTGAACGTGGTCGTGGCTGCTCCGAGCATCACGATCCCTGTCATCGAAAACATGACAGGGCTCAATACTGAGGATGTCATCGAAGCGCTCGATTTTCTCCTCATCCAGAGGCTCGTTGAACAAGACGAAGCGAACTACCGCCTTGCTCAGCACCTCCGGGAGAAGCTGGGATGACCCAACAAAAGGACCTGGGCTTCGCAAGACTCAACGTCCCGAACGAGCCGGTTGAATGTCTCGGCCATATATTCGAGAACGATGCCGCTCGCCGTGAGCACTTCACTAACCAATTACGCGAGAAATTGAAGGATCCTGCGTTCCGCAGCACCGAAGGTTTTCCCATTGCTAGTGATGAGGACATCCTCCGGTTATCAGACCCACCCTATTATACCGCGTGCCCCAACCCTTTTCTCACGGAAATGGTCGCGCGCTATGGGACGGCCTACCGGCCAAGTGACACATACCATCGAGATCCGTTCGCGATCGATGTCAGCGTCGGTAAGACCGACGCGCTCTATAAGGCGCACGGCTACCACACGAAGGTCCCGCATCTCGCCATTGTTCCTTCCATTCTTCACTACACAAGACCCGGCGAAATTGTGCTTGACGGCTTCTGTGGCTCGGGAATGACCGGTGTCGCTGCGCTCTGGTGTGGGGCGGCGCCCGAAGCGTACCGGAGGGAATTGGAGAGCGAGTGGAAACGCGAGGGCATCTCCGCACCCGAGTGGGGTGCTCGGCAGGCGGTGCTGAACGATCTCTCGCCAGCAGCCACGATGATCGCCGCGGGTTACACGCTGCCTTTTGACATGGATACCTTTACGCGTCGTGCGCAACAGATCCTCAACAGCGTCGAAGACGAACTTGGCTGGATGTACGAGACAGTCCATGCTGATGGATCGGTGAGAGGTCGAATCAATTTCACGGTCTGGAGCGAGGTATTTAGCTGTCCCGAGTGCGCGCACGAGATCGTTTTCGTTGATGAAGCTCTGGATAAGGAAACGAACCACGTTCGCGACGAATTTCCTTGCCCGTCCTGCAAGGCGAAAGTTACCAAGGACAACCTCGAACGAAGTTTCGAGACACTGATCGACGCGTCGTCGGGCCAGCCCTGGAAGCGCATCAGATTCCGCCCCGTGCTTGTGAATTACAGGGTAGGCGATCGCGACTATGAGAAAGTACCTGACGGATTCGACGAGGCTCTCCTTGCTCGCATCGAACGAATGCCGATGCCGGCTGCTCTGCCGACGGTTGCGTTTCCGATCGACGAAATGGCGCATGGCTCCCGTATTGCACCCAAGGGGTTTACTCACGCTCACCACTTCTTTCTTCCGCGTGCAGCTGCGGCGCTGAGCGCCCTTTGGTCACGAGCAGCCGCTGAGCCGGATTCCCCAACCCGCAGAATGCTGTTCTGGTTCATCGAACAGGCAGTTTGGGGTATGTCCGTGATGAACCGATATAGCCCCTCTCACTTTTCGCAGGTCAACCGCGCACTCAATGGAGTCTACTACATCGCTTCGCAGCACTCGGAAGTCAGCCCCTGGTACATTCTTGACGGGAAGCTCTCGCGGCTGACGAAGGCGTTTGTTGGGTCGAAGCCGTCGGGCACGTTCGCCTCCATCAGTACCGGCAGTTGCGCTGCCCTCCCATTGGCATCCCAGTCCGTCGACTACGTCTTCACCGACCCGCCCTTCGGGGAGAACATTTTTTACGCTGATTTGAACTTCCTAGTTGAAGCTTGGCATCGCGTGCGCACGGACGCGGCCCCGGAAGCGATTATCGACGAACCCAAAAAGAAGGGACTTCACGAGTATCAGGAGCTGATGCGCAGGTGCTTCGCGGAGTATTTTCGGGTGTTGAAGCCAGGGCGCTGGATGACGGTGGTGTTTAGCAACTCAAGCAACGGCGTATGGCGTGCGATTCAAGAGGCGATGGGGGTCGCGGGATTTGTGGTGGCAGACGTACGCACTCTCGACAAGCAACAGGGCTCCTACCGGCAGGTAACAAGCAGTGCTGTGAAGCAGGACCTCGTCATCTCGGCGTATAGGCCCAGTGATGCCCTCGAGAAGAAGTTCGTTCTTGGAACCACGACCGAGGAGACTGCTTGGGCCTTTGTGCGTGAGCACCTCGGCAACGTACCTAGGTTCGTTGGGCGCGCAAGCGAAAGCGAGGTCATATCCGAGCGAACACCTCAGATGCTGCACGACCGTATGGTCGCTTATCACGTTCAGCACGGCGTCGGGGTGCCGATGGGCGGACCGCATTTCTTCGCTGGTCTGGCACAGCGTTTTGCTGAACGGGATGGTATGTACTTTCTCCCCGAGCAGGTGGCCGATTACGACCGGCGCCGGGCAAGCGTCGGAGAGGTGAAACAGCTGAGTCTCTTCGTGGTGGACGAGGCCAGCGCCATCCAATGGCTGCGACGAGAACTCACCTCGAAACCTCGCTCAGCCCAGGAGCTCACGCCGGTATTCATGCGTGAGCTTCAATCATGGGCAAAGCACGAACAGACCATCGAGCTGCGAGACCTGCTGCGGGACAACTTTCTAGAATACGATGGCATGCCGCCTGTGCCGAGTCAGATCCATCGGTACCTGAGCACGAACTTCAAGGAGCTGAGGAACCTCTCGAAGGACGACCCCAATCTTGTTGCCAAGGCCAAGGGCCGTTGGTACGTGCCTGACCCGAATAAGGCGCTCGATTTAGAGAAGCTTCGCGAGAAGGCCCTGCTACGGGAGTTCGAGGATTACAAGGCATCGAAGGCAAAAAAGCTCAAACTGTTTCGCACTGAGTCGGTCCGGGTTGGGTTTAAGGCAGCGTACGACGCAAAGGATTACGCCACCATCGTGAGCGTCGGGCAGAAGCTTCCCGAGAGTGTCCTCCAGGAGGACGAGAAGCTGCTCATGTACTACGACGTTGCAGGCATGCGGGTTGGGGAGTAGGTGCTTGCTTGAGCGCGGAGACTGGGTCTTCGAGACGGCGAGTCAGACGCCTTGCCAGATCGTGGATGTCGAGGACGCTTGGGGTTTGCGCACGTATCGCGTCTGGTTGCCGACACAGGCGACCGTGCTTCGCGTCACAGAGGCGAACCTCGCGCCCTTTGGTGCGAGATCAGCAGATATTGTCAGCCACGAGCTGATGTTCGTCAGCGCTGCGGCTCGGATCGCGGACGCGATGGCGCGAGACGCGCTTGTGTCGCCGCTAGAAGGTACAGTGATCCCGCTGCCCCATCAGATTCACGCGCTGGCGCGGGCCATGTCGACCGACTGCGTTCGCTATCTTCTCGCTGACGAAGTTGGACTCGGGAAGACTGTCGAGGCAGGACTCATTTTCCGGGAGTTGAAGATTCGCGGACTCGTTCGGCGCGTGCTTGTGGTCGCGCCCGCGGGCCTGGTGACCCAATGGGTGCAAGAGCTGAAAACCCACTTCGATGAAACCTTCCGGCTCGTCATCCCGGGCGACCTGTCCGCGGTCCGAGAGCTTATTGGGCTGGACGATGAAGCGAACGCCTGGCGTCTACACGACCAGGTCGTTTGTCCCCTCGACGCCGTTAAACCGCTCGATGCGCGTCGCGGCTGGACCCGAGACCAAGTCGCTCGCTTCAACCGAGAGCGCTTCGACGACCTCGTCTCTGCTGGGTGGGATCTCATCATTATTGACGAGGCCCACCGTCTCGGTGGCTCGACGGAACAGGTTGCGCGCTTTCGACTTGGTGAAGCTCTGGCACAAGCGGCCCCTTATCTTCTCTTGCTGAGTGCCACCCCCCACCAGGGCAAGACCGATGCCTTCCGGCGGCTCATCTCGTTCCTCGATCCGCGGGCATTCCCGGACGACGACTCAGTGAGTCAAGCTCGTGTTGCGCCGTACGTCATCAGGACGGAGAAGCGGCGCGCGATCGACGTGCGCGGGAACCCACTGTTCAAGCCACGTCGCACGCAACTCGAAGCCGTGGCCTGGGGCGCCGCCGGCTCTGACCAGCAGGCGTTGTACTCGGCCGTCACAGATTACGTGCGGGATGGCTATAACCAGGCCATCCAGGATCAGCGGCGAGCGATCGGTTTCCTAATGATCCTCATGCAGCGCCTAGTGACATCGAGTACGGCGGCAATTCGACAATCGCTTGAGCGTCGACTGGAAGTGCTCGAGTTGCCGGAGGGGCAGCTCTCTCTCTTCGGAGAAGACATCGGTGACACGTGGGGCACCCTCGACAGCCAGGAGCAACTGGAGAGCGTGTTGAAGTCTCGTCTGAAGGGGCTCAAAAACGAGCGGGCCGAGGTCGAGCTTCTCCTTGCCGCGGCACGTCGGTGCGAAGCGAGGGGCCCTGACGCGAAGGCTCAGGCGCTCCTCGAGCACATTCACAGGCTTCAAAGGGAGGAAGCGGACCCTCTGGTGAAGATCCTCGTCTTCACTGAATTCGTGCCGACACAGGAGATGCTCGCGACATATCTGCGGGAGCGTGGGTTTCGCGTCGCATGCCTGAACGGTTCCATGGGGCTCGACGAGAGGCGGTCGGTGCAACGCGCTTTCGCCGACGACGCACAGATTCTCGTCTCCACGGACGCTGGCGGCGAGGGCCTCAACCTGCAGTTCTGCCACATCGTCGTGAACTACGACCTCCCGTGGAACCCGATGAAGATCGAGCAGCGCATCGGACGCGTCGACCGCATCGGCCAGACGCATGTCGTCCAGGCGCTCAACTTCGCCCTACAGGATACCATTGAGCTGAGAATCCGTGAGGTACTGGAGGCGAAGCTCGCCAAAATCCTTGAGGAGTTCGGCGTCGACAAGCTTGCGGACGTGCTGGACTCGGAGGAAGGTGATGCCGACTTCGAAGGTCTGTACGTTGAAGCTGTGCGCCACCCTGACAGGGCGGTTGAGCGCGCAGAAGCGCTGGCGACCGAGCTGAGAAAGCGAGCCCTTGCGGCCCGAGCCGGTACGAAGGTGCTCGGACCTGGCGAGGTACTGAGCCCCGATGCCGCGCAGCGGCTGTCTGGACACCAGGTTCCGTTCTGGACCGAGAGAATGACCCTCGCGTACCTCCGTAGCAGGCGGGATGCTGGCGCGCGCGTCGAGGTCGACGACGTGGGCTACACGTTGTGCTGGCCAGACGGGACGGAGCTGGCGCGCGCGACCTTCAACCCAAGTCAGGCGGTGGGGGCACTGCACGTCACGCTCGAGGAACCACATGTTCGGGGCATCGCTGAGGAGCTGGGGTTTTTCGTACCGGGCAGTCCGATCACGTCCATCGTGGTCCCAGATATTTCTGAGAAGGTGAGCGGTCTGTGGTCGCTCTGGCGCATCGCGCTCGATGGCGGCGGCAGCCGAGCACGGCGGATTCTGCCACTCTTTGTGAGCGACGATGGACGTGAACTCGGTCCCACTGCCCGAGTCGTCTGGGATCGCCTTCTGGAACTCGACTTTAAGAACGTCCGGCTTCGACCGGCTGCGATACTCGGCGAATCGGCATGCGCCGCATACGAGCAAACTCGTAGGCGAGCGGAGATGGCAGGCCGTCCGCTGTACGACGAGCTCCTCGGCAATCATCGTCGGTATCTGGACCAGGAGAAACAGAAGTCTGTTCAGGCTGTCGCCGCGCGACGTAAAGCTATCGAGCGAATTGGACTCCCCCAGGTGCGCGAACACCGTCTCGCACAGCTCGCAGAGGAGGAGAGAACGATCGCTGCCGACCTGATCGCGCGGTCGGCAACCATCCCCGCCCTTAATGCCATCGTCGTAGTGCGTGTGGCGGCTCCAGCGGAGCTGTCATGACAACTGCTGGCGGTATGAGCACCTGGCGCGACCCGATCCTGGCGCACTTCACCAAGGAGATCGCGACGGTCGCTCGGCTCACCATCGTCGCCGACCCCGATCGGCTGCTCACTGAGGAGGCCATTCTCGACGGGATTCGTGATCGTGGCTTCGATCTCGTTCCTTTTGAGGATCATGTCGCCTTTCGGTACGCATATGAGACTCGGTATCGGCAAGCCTGGGATCGCGGAGAGCAGACCAATCTGGTCGTCCTACTTCACACCCTTCACGAGGATGTAACCAAGCTTCCGTTCGACCTACTCCAGTGCGCCCGGAGAGAGCGCAGATTGCTTCGCTTCAGTCGCGCCGAGCTGTTTCCGAATCTTTCTCCGGCGGTGTTGGACGAACTCGACAGCAGTGCATTTGACGATCTTCATCATGCGATCGCGCTAAACGAGCCAGGGGTACTTGGAGACAACGCGACGAAGGATTTTCTCCTTCGTCACGTTTTCGAGATCTCGCCAGAGCAGATTCGCACCCCAGCCGATCTCTTGCGCGTTCTCTTAAGGCGTCACTACCGAGCCCAAAGACTTCCAGCTTGCGTCGACGCTCGACTGATTGCGTTGCTTGAGGCGACCAAACGTTTCGCTGGCTGGCCGTTGCACACGCTTATCTCCCATCGAGAGCAGTTCTTCGCCTTCTTGCAGGAGCGATGGCCTCTCTTTGTGCGCCGCCAACAACAAACGGGACAGTCAGTCGCGGAACCTGCCGAACCTTATGGCTTACGTTTCGCGGGTCCCGCTGATTTGCCGTTCGACCATGAAGATGTCCGAGTCTACATCGATAGTTTGTTCCTTGAAGGCGTTCTAGCGCCCACGTCAGTTCTCCCGAAGGAATCCCTTCACGGATCATGGGTTGCGGTGGGCGTGCGTGGCGAAGAGGTCGAAGACGCCCAGGTTCGCTTTACTCGGCTCGCAGATGCCCTTGAGCGCAGTTTGCCGGATCAAGCCGATGGCCATCGCGCCTGGACAGACACGGCGTGGCGCTGGGCCGAATGGAGCGCGTTGCGGTGGACGTTAGGCACGCAAGCGCTCAAAGGGAAAGTTGACGTCATCAGATCTCTGGAAGAGCGCGTCGACAAAGCCTTCACCCGTTGGATGCTCGCGCATTACGCATCTCTACACAATGTGTCGTATCTGCCTTTACCGGTGATGGTGCACCATGTGCCGCGCTACCTTGCGCATGGCTGGACGCCCGCATCTCGGGGAGGGAAGGCAGCAAAGCGAATCGCGCTGCTGGTCATCGACGGGCTCGCCCTAAGCCAATGGACGGTTCTGCGCGTGCAGCTCTCGCGCCACAACCACCGCCTGAGCGAGCATGCGATCTTCGCGTGGGTTCCGACACTCACATCGGTCTCGCGTCAATCCATCTTCGCGGGCGAACCGCCCTTCTACTTCTCTGGGAGCCTCGGAACAACGCATAAAGAGGAGACTCATTGGCGACGCTTCTGGGAGGACCGTGGCGCGAGCCGCGCAGAGGTCGGATACATCTGCCAGAAGAGTCAAGAGCCCGACGAGCACCTCATCGACCGAGTAAAGGACGCCGCGGCAACGCCGCGGTGTCGGGTGCTCGGAGTCGTCGTCGGCATCGTTGATCAGATGATGCATGGGGCGGTAACAGGCGCCGAGGGATTCCACGCGCAGGTTCGTCACTGGGGCGAGACGGGAACATTCCAACGCTTGGTTGAGACACTGCTTGGGCTTGGCTACGAGATAGTGGTCACTGCAGACCATGGGAACGTCGAGGCAATTGGGTTTGGCAAGCCGAACGTGGGGGCTGTCGCGGAGACACGCGGTGAACGAGTTCACGTGTTCGTCAACGATATCATACGCGCGAAAATTAAAGCGCAGTACCCCAACACGATCGCTTGGCCGCAGATTGCGCTACCAGATGACTATCGAGCCTTGATTGCCGCGGAACGAAGGGCCTTCGCCACCGAGGGCTCGCGAGTCGTGGGCCACGGAGGTGTCGCTCTCGAAGAACTGCTTGTCCCTTTCATCACTGTCGGGAGCGCTTAGATGAGCGGTGAACGAAGGAAGCTTCTCGGCTTTGATCAGCGCGTACGCCTAGAGTGGCTGGAAGCGGCAGGTGGGTACGCTGCGAGCGGCAAGAGCTACGCCGAGATGCGGGAAGCCCTCCTGGATCTTCTCGACGGTATAGTCGGGGGGCGGCGGCATGCGAGTGCGCGGTCAAAGACTGTTACCGTGCTCTGTCGTGTTTGGGGCGGCGTGGCTCCCGGAACCGAAGGCATTCGCACCCGGGCGATCGAAGCGCTCTCGCGGGTTGATGCTTCACAGCGCGTTGCTCTGCACTGGGCTATGTCACTCGCTGCCTATCCGTTCTTCTCGGACGTTGCATCCATCGTAGGCCGTCTTCTCGAACTGCAGGGTGAAGCCCCAATCGCCCATATCGTTCGTCGAACGGTGGAGCTTTGGGGAGACCGTGAGAAGGTACGTGGCGCAACCCAAAAGATCGTGCGCTCGATGGTGGATTGGAACTGCCTGACTGAGGCATCGAGCAAGGGGGTCTTTGGAAGACGGTTGCCGAAGCAGGGCGTTCGAGGAGAGCTGGCTTCGATCCTTTCGGAAGCGCTCATCTTTGGGGGCGAGCAGGAGGCAATGCCGCTATCACAACTCATTCGTCATCCGGCCGCCTTTCCATTTCGGCTCGAAGTCACCGTTCACGATCTGCGTCAATTTCAGTGTTTCGAGATCAACCGGCAGGGCTTAGACATCGACGTGGTATCGCTGAGCGCGCGAGCGTAAGCAGCCCCCCAGCGTGTGCCCGTGCGGTGAATGGGGGCTCGAGCGCCAGAAAGGAAGAGCAGTGGTGCCATGATTCGTCATGCACCAGTCGTGTGCCAGGAATGTGTCGAGTCCAGATTGAGTGTGCCGTAATTGTGCCGTGGTGAGGCTGGGAGCGGGGCTGGCAAGCGCTGCAAGTGGTTGATTCATAAGCCCCTAAAACCCCGAAGTCTGGTTTGTAAATCGTTGGTTTAGAGATCTGGACCTTGAGGAGTTACCCGACGTATTCCTTGGTTGGAGCGCATAGTTACTCGTCAGCGGGATTCTTTGTTTGTATAGAGAGGTCTTGTATCCATCGCTCACGCTGACGTTGATGCACGTGTATGGATATATAGATCGGGCGCGACGTCGACTGCGCAAGTACAGCGAGGATGTCGCTGGCCGTACTCTCAGGCACTGAGAGCGTGGCGTGCCAAGTGTTGGCACCTCGAATCCTGTCGAGCGTGGTGAAACCGATGGGACACTCGTACACTGGAACCCGTCGGTTTCCGTATTGTCTATATGCCGGTAAATTGTCCTTGCCGCGCACGCGAACACCCCTGATCCTTAGTTCCCGCGTCCACGATTGTCTTCCATGTATAACGAGCTCATACTTTTCATTCGCGTGCGCCTCTGGAAATGTGCACGTTCCAACGAGGTCAATTCGAGTGTCTGACGTGAAGACGGGGCTGTCTTCTTCTATGTGCTGGATGACCGGATTGCCCCGCAGCCCGGAATTGACTGATTTTCCTACCGCGATCTCATGGCTATCGATCCGAATACCGAGAAAGGTATGTTCGTCTCGAGCTCGCACGTCCCGTTACCTCTTCACTCTCTGAGCCGGGTGATCGAGCGCTCGCGACCGTATAAGCCATGAGTCACCGTCGACCAAGATGCATTATCGTCGCAGGCCCAAATGGGGCCGGCAAGACGACTTTTGCGCGGGAGTATCTCCCGATCGTGGCGGGCGTGACTCGGTTCGCGAATGTTGACCTGATTGCGCAGGGCTTGTCGCCTTTCAATCCGGATCTCGCAGCCGCTGCTGCTGGACGAGTCATGTTGCGCGAGATTAGCCGGCTCTCAGCAGCAATGGTCGACTTTGCACTTGAGTCTACGCTGAGCGGTGGCGGCTACGCCCGTCAGATCGTGGAATGGAAGAAGCTGGGTTACCGCATTGCCATTGTCTATCTTGCACTCGAGTCTCCGGAGCTAGCATTGCGCCGTATTTCGGCCCGGGTGCGCCAAGGTGGGCACAATGTCCCTCGAGCCGATGTGGTTCGGAGATTCGAGCGCAGCCGGGATCAATTCGATCGTGTGTACCGGCCCCTCGCAGATGACTGGGCGGTCCACGACAACTCATGTGCGGAACCGAAACTGCTGGAGCCGGCGGTCACGGGTATGCCCGAACGATCAAGCCAGCGTACGGATTTCGCCGCCGAGGTTGGCCGTGGGCTGCGCTTGGCTGGGCGTGCTGCGCGGGTAGTGGCCCGCCGGTATGGCACGCCGATCTATGTATGCGAGAATGCGAAGGTCGTCGCGAAGAGACCTTGACCCTCATCGTGTGCCAGTGGGGGCAAGTGCCAGGAATGTGTCGAGCTCAGATTGGGTGTGCCAGGAATGTGCCATGGATAGGCTGGTTTGGGGCTGGGCAAGCGCTGCAAGTGGGTGATTTATAAGCCTTTATACCTGCCGGGATCCGGCTGAAAATCCGCGTGTCGGTGGTTCGATTCCGCCCCTGGCCATATCCACCTTCCTCTCCTCGCTGTAGCCGAGAATTCCGCTACGCGCTCGCGTTGAGCGCGATGCTGCTACTTCGCTCCGCGCATCAGGTTGGCATCCAGTCGACTACACGTGAAGATCCGGCACTCCGTATGGCACGACTCAAGGCGGATAAAGTCCCCGCAACGCCGGCCTATCCCCTGATCGAGGCCGCGCACTATCTCAACCTGCCGTTGAGTACTTTGCGTGCGTGGTGCCTCGGACAGCCGCTGCGAGCCGACGCGAAGACGCGCCGGTTCGAGCATCTGATCCGGCTGGACGGGGACCAGCGGCGTGCGCTTTCGTTTCTGAACCTGGTCGAAGCACACGTTCTCGCGGCAATCCGGCACAAACATCACATTCCGCTCCCGGTGGTGGTCGCGCCCTGGACTACGTCGCCAAGCAGTTGCGAAGCACGAGGCCGCTCGCCGGGATGCACTTTCAAACCGATGGCGTGGATCTAATCGTCGACCGCCTGGGGAACGCTCATCAACGTCTTCCGGGAAGGGCAGACGGAGATGGCCGATGTACTGCGCCAGCACTTGAAGCGCATCGAGCGCAATGCGGAGGGAGTTCCTGTGCGCCTGTTCCCATTCACTCGCACGGACGAGAGGAGTGGGCAGCCGGCGACAGTGGTGATCGATCCGCACGTTGCCTTCGGTCGTCCGGTCCCCGCTGGGCGCGCGGTACCGACCGCAGTGCTCGTGGATCGCTTCAAGGCGGGGGACAGTTTCGAGCCACTGGCGGGAGACTATGGCACGTCCGCGCAGGCGATCGAGGAAGCGCTCCGCTGCGAGCTCGACCGCCAAGCGGCTTGAGTCGGTGGTCTTCTATTCCTCAGGCGACTGAAGCTCCGGCGAGGATAGGATGGGGCGGCCGAGCGACAACAGTCCAGCTTTCATCTCGCTCGTGCCCCAACGATGGTCCGACGCTCAGTAACACGCAGGAAGGGCAAGTCGCGTTGCATTGTAATAGCAGGGCCGAACGGCGCGGGGAAGACGACCTTCGCCAGGGAGTACTTGCCAAAGGATGTTCGGATTCTGAATTTTATCAGCGCCGACCTCATTGCGAGCGGACCGTCGCCGCTGCAACCCAATCTCGCCGCCTGGGCGTATCTAAAATGAGCCCGCGTCTGCTTGCCAAAAGTAGTCCGCCAGACGCCGTGCGGGTGTAGAGCCGAAGAGGTCAGGCGGGGGGCGCGTTGAGGCAGCATTGCCGTTGTGGCACCGAACGCCGCCCCGGCTTCGATCAGCGCCTGAGCATCCTGCGAGAGGGCCGCACCCGGCGGCCTCGCTGTCGTGCAGGCCGGCGTCCTGCTGGCCATTGCGGCCTCATCCGCCACCGCCCGGCGCTCTTGTACGCTAACATCCTGTGCTTGTATACTGAACAATACGCGCTGGTGAGACCCGTGGCCGTCCGGGCACGCTCACGCGCAAGCAGCTCGGGGGACTACTTATGCGGTACGATCAAAGAGCGCCACTCGGACCCTCGGTGTGCCGAGGGGCGTCGCCTCGCGCTCCAGCCGGCTGGCGATTGGCGGGCGGGGCTCTGGGGGCGCTTTCCGCTCTGCTCTGCGCTTCCCAGGCGCTTGCCGCCGCCAATGCAGATACTTCAGACCAGACTCTTGCACCGCCGACGCAGCTCGAGGAGATCGTGGTGACCGCGCAAAAGCGCGAGGAGCGGCTGATCGACGTGCCGGCCTCGATCGTGGCGGTGACCGCGACGGCTCTGCAACGGCAGAACGCCATCAATCTCGCAGACTATGTCGCGCAGGTCCCCGGGCTTACGTTGAACTCGCAACCCGGAGGTATCTCGCAGCTCTCGATCCGCGGGATCAGCACCGGTACCGGGGGCAATCCCACCGTGGCCATGTACGTCGATGATGCGCCGGTGGGCGCGAGCATCTCGCAAGCGGCGGGCGGGAGCCTGGCGCCTGACATCGACCCCAACGACATCCAGCGGATCGAAGTCCTGCGCGGCCCGCAGGGGACCCTCTACGGTGCTGACAATCTCGGCGGCGTGATCAGGTTCGTGCTGGTGAGCCCGAGCGTCCATGAGCTCGAGGCCCGCACCTGGGTCGGCACCGAGCACGTGCAAAATGGCGACTTCGGCTACGCTGCTCGCGCTCGCGTGAGCTTTCCGCTCATCGACGGCAAGCTGGGTTTCCTGGTGAGCGGATTTACGCGTGAGGATCCGGCGTTCATCGACGATGCCGGGCTGGGAAAGAGCGGCGTGAACGAGGCGCGGGTTGCAGGCGGCAGGCTGGCGCTGCTCTGGAGTGTATCCGACACGCTCTCCGTCAAGCTGTCCGCCATCCTCAACAATCGCCGGGCAGATGGCGTGAGCCAGGAGGACGTCGACCCCCAAACCCTGGACCCGGTCTTCGGTGACCTGCAACAGCGCCGGGCGGCGAGCACTGGAACCACGGAGGACATTCTGCGTCTCTATGCGGCTACCGTGGACTGGAACGTCGGCTGGGGCACGTTGACCTCGACCACCAGCTACGGCACCCTCTACCATACCGATCGGCTCGACCTTACCGGGAGTTTCCAGGCGGCATTTCAACCGCTCTACGGCACGCTGGGCTACGCGGAGGCGGACAACATCCGCCAACGCAAGCTTTCCGAGGAAATCCGACTCGGCTCACGTCCCGGAGCGACGCTCGACTGGACGCTCGGTGGGTACTTTACTCGAGAGCAGAGTGATGTCGGGTTGGGCGTACCCACATTCGATCCCGTCACCGGTGAGGCCGTTCCGATACCCGATGTCATCTTGGACGCCCTTACACCGAGCGAGTTCAAGGAGTACGCGGCCTTTGGCGAGGTCACGTACCATTTCACACCTCGATTCAGCCTCACGGGTGGTGTGCGCCTCAGTCACAACAAGCAGACCATCGTACAGAGGTTCTCCGGTCTCCTGACAGGACCTGTCGATACCACGTCAATCTCGGATGACTCATCGACGACCTTCCTCATCTCGCCGCAGTTCAAGCTCAGCGACCGGATGAATGTCTACGCGCGAGCAGCGAGCGGCTACCGCCCGGGAGGGCCGAATTACCCGACCTCTCCCCCTACGCCACTCACCTATGAGCCCGATCACGATATCGATTACGAAATCGGCCTGAAGGCTGCGTTGCCGGACCGCATGCTGTCGTTCGATATTGACGTCTTCTACATGGACTGGCGTAACATCCAGCTCAATGTGGTCACTCCGAGCGGGCTGCAGTACACGGCCAACGCGGGCTCAGCCAGCAGCCGCGGCGTCGAGCTTTCTCTTGCGTACCGGCCGATTCAGGCGCTGGATTTGAGCCTGGCGCTGAGTCATACCGATGCAGTGCTCGAGAAGGGGTTGCCCTCCGGGGGAGTCGGTGCGAAGGGCGATCCGCTGCCATACGATCCCAAATTCAAGGCGAATCTGAGCGCGGACTACACGTTTGGAGCGATGCGCGGATGGCTGCCATTCCTCGGTGCGACCTACGCGTTCAACGGCGCGGAGCGAAGCGATTTCGTACAAAGCAGTGCGTTCACGCGGATAGTGCTTCCTCAGTACCAGACGATCGACGCGCGGCTCGGATTGCGGAACGACACCTGGACCGTCGAGCTTTACGCGAAGAATATTGCAGATCGGCGCGGGTTCGAGAGCACGTCCGCGCTAAACGGGCCGACCGGACCTTACGGAATGACGGTCATCCAGCCACGGACCGTCGGGCTGTCGCTCATCGCGAATTTCTGATCCCGGACTCGAGGCACGAATGACGAGACTTCGCGTGAGAAGGCGGCTCGCTGCGTGGATGGCCGTCCTCGCCATCGTGGCCCACTCCGCTGCTGCGTTGGCGGCTGACGGTGCCGTGGCGCTCGTTGGCGCGACCGTCATTGATGGGACCGGCCGCGCACCGGTTCCGAACGGGGTGGTCGTCGTCGATGACGGCAGGTTCGTCGCAGTCGGCCGCGCAGGCGAGGTCGCCATACCCGCGGGCGCAAAGATCATTGACGCCAGCGGGGATTACGTCATTCCGGGTCTCATGGATGCCAACGTGCACCTACTTCTCGATATCGAGATAGAGCCGTTGATCAAGTATGAGGGACGTTATGGCGATCTGATCATCGAGGCGGCGCAGGTCGCATTGCGTAACGGCGTGACGACGGTATTCGACACCTGGGGTCCGCGCGATGCGCTCTTGCGCGCGCAAACGCGCATCGGCGATGGCGAAGCGGTGGGCTCCCGGTTCTTCTTCGCCGGGAACATCATCGGCTTCGACGGACCTTTCTCCGGGGATTTCTTCCGCTCGAGTATGCTGAGCGAGCAGTTCGCCAAGCGGATCAACGACGAGTGGGAGCAGGGTGTTGGGCAAGACCTGCTGTGGCGAACTCCAGACGAAGTTCGCAAGAGAGTACGGGACTACATCCACAACGGCCACGTCGATTTCATCAAGTACGCTTCGAGCGGACACACCCACGAGCAATATCTCGCATTCTCCCCGGAGACGCAGCGGGCAATCGTCCAGGAGGGCCACAAGGCAGGACTCGTCGTGGACGTGCACTCGACGTCCGTAGAGAGCCTGCGTCTTGCGGTCAACGCCGGCGCTGACGTAATGCAGCATTGCGACTACACGGGCATCGAGCCGATTCCGGCTACGACGCTGCGCAAGATAGTCGATGAGCACGTCGCCTGCGCGGCGTTCTTCGTGACCGACGCCTACTACCAGTGGACCCAAAGCCACGACATTCGCGAGAACTTCTCCGAGATCGAGAAGGTCCACCGGCAGAACGATGAAGCGCTCATCAAGGCGGGGGCGGTGATCGCGCTCGCGACGGATGCCGGGATATTGCGGCCACAAGCGGCGTCCAATCCGGCGCTGGCTTCCATGCTGAAGGGGGTGCCGGACACGCCGACGTCGCTTTCGGACTCCGAGTTCCTGTGGTTCAAGGCAGCCAGTGAGCTCGGGATGAAGCCCATGGATGCTCTGGTCGCAGCCACGAGGAATGTGGCGCGCGCTTACAAGCGATCGAAGGACCTGGGCACCATCGAGCGCGGCAAGCGAGCGGACCTCGTGGTGCTGACCGCCAATCCCTTGCGGAGCCCCGACAATTATCGCGCCATCCGCATGGTGATGAAAGATGGTCTGCTCGTCGACCGGGACCATCTGCCGATCAGGCATTTCCTGACCCGGCCGTAGGGCCATGAGCAAGCTGCGCATACTGGGTTGGAGCTTGACGTTGCTCGCTGCAGGCGAGGCGGCAACGGCCTGCGCGTCACCCGGCACCGCTGCGGGACCTCGGGTCGCGGCGGCTGAGCAGGCCTATGCCGCTATGTTGGATGCCTACGGGGCCCGCAATGCCATCGAATCCGGTCTGACCGCCGAGATTGGCGGCAGGAGCCTGGTCGTGTGGCGGGTGACGTTCTCCAAGCAGCGCGCAGTGCTCCTGGCGCAGCTTCGCGGGCTGACCGATGTCCCGGACCTGCCCGCGGGCGATGCTCGTGTCGTGAGGAGTCTGAGCTCCGGGCTCGAGTATTTCGGCGGGGAGAGCGGCGAGACCCGGACTGCGCACTGCGCGGATGCCGCCCGGCCGGGGGCGGTTGAGAGCGCATTGAGCGATGCGCTCACGGCGTGCTTCAGCGAAAGAGGTGACCACGTCGCCTTCGAGGGCCGCGAGATGACGCGCATCGCGGCCCTTGGGGAGCTGCAGCACCTGAAGTCATCGGCAAGCCGCAAGCGGCTGTTTCTGGCCCTGCAGCCTTTGTGGCGGGCAATCAACGGCGACGACGGAGCGGCTAGCCCGTACAGGCGGTTGATTGCCGAAGCCGCTGCCGGCGAACGCGCAAACGGCTCGCCGATCGACGCGGCAGCGCGCGCGCTCGGATGGAGCACGCAGTCGCTCGAGGCTGCCCTCGTGCAGACCCTTGCGGCGTGGCGCAGGAGCGCGGTGACCGGAACTATCGAACCGTGGGACTACTGGTTCCGTTATGCGGCGGCAAGTCGGACGCTCGACCCGCTGGTGCCGCGCGCCAAGCTGAAGGGAATCACCGAGCGCTTCTACGGTGATCTCGGGGCGGACCCTCGGCGGCTGGGTGTCGTATACGACCTGGAGCCGCGCGCTGGCAAGCCTCCCTCGGCGTATACGGATTTCATCCGGATCGGGCGACCTCGGCGGGGTGTCTGGCGACCGGCGCAGGTGCGCGTGTGCGCGAGCGAGAGCACCGGCGGCCTCTTCATCCTGGACGAGCTTGTGCACGAGAGCGGGCACGCCGTCCACCTGATGGCGATTCGCGCCCGTCCGGCGTACTTCTGGCCGGACCTCTTCCTCGCGGAGGCGTTCGCGAACGTGCCGGCTTGGTCCATCGACGAGCCGGCATGGCAGCTCGAGTACCTCGGCCGCGCGGCGTCGCGCTCCGAGTCGCTCCGTGAGCGCTACGCGGGCGTCATGCTCGACATGGCGTGGAGTCTTTTCGAGATCCGCATGTTGCGCCATCCCGACTCCGATCCCAACCAAGTGTGGACCCGCATCACCTCGCATTATCTCGGGATCACACCCCACCCGGAGTGGTCCTGGTGGGCACTGCGCGTGCAGCTCGTGTCCATGCCGGGATACATGGTCAACTACGGAGCCGGTGCGATGCTGACCGCGGATCTGCGCGCCCGGATTCGGCAAGGCATCGGACCCTTCGACACCGGCAATCCGGAATGGTATCCCTGGGTATCGGAGCATCTGCTGCGCTTCGGCTCGTCGCTTCCGGTAGCGCAACTGCTCGAGCAATTTCTGGGTCGTGAGCCGAGCGATGCAGCCGTTCTCGCCGACATCGAGCGCATCCGCGCGCCCGCGGCTGCAGCCACGGTCCCATACACGACGGGAGGCGAGCCATGTCGCTAGTGGATTTGCGCAACTTTCCGGCGGCGGCCAAGCGCACGTATCTAAACTCCGCCTCCGTGGGACTCATGTACAAGCCTGCGGAGGAGGCGGTGACGGTCTGGCAGCGCGACATTGCGGAGAACGGCACCGCGAATTTCGACGACGCTGCCGAGAGCCGCGTGTTCGACGAGCTGCGCGGACAGTTCGCCCGGCTCATCGGAGCGCGGCCGGAGGACATCGCGGTCGGCTCGAGCGCCACGGAGCTCATGGCCTCGCTCGCCTGGGCCATTGCTCCCGGCAGGGGAAGAAACATCGTCGTGGTGGACATCGCATTCCCCAGCACCGTCTATCCGTGGGCACGCGTCTGTAGGCACACGGGATGCGCGCTGCGCTGGGTTACAGCGCGCGGCGAATGCGTGTCGCAGGAGGAGATCCTGGCGGCGATCGATGCGGATACCGCGGTGGTCTGCCTCTCGCACGTGGAATATGGCACGGGGCAAAGATATGATCTCGGCCGCATCGCCGAGGCGGCTCATGCGCGGGGTGCCTTGCTCGTCGTCGATGCCACTCAGTCCGCCGGCGCTGTTCCGATCGATGTCGGCGTGGAGTGCGCGGACGCACTGGTGACGGGTTCCTACAAATGGCTGTGTGGTCCCTTCGGCGTCGGGCTTCTCTATATCGCCCCTCGCCTGCAGGAGAGTCTCGACCCTGGCATCGTCGGCTGGCGCAGTCACGAGCAGATTTACGATCTGCAGGCGACCCGGCTGCAGTATCCTGCCGGCGCCCAGCGATTCGAGGCAAGCACCATGGCCTATGGCTGTGCTGTTGGCCTGACACGCTCGATCGCTTTCGTGCGGCAGGTGGGCGTCGAGTGCATCTGGCGCCACAATTGCGAGTTGGCCGATATCCTGATCGAGGCCTTGCGCTCGCTCGGCGCGTCCATCACATCGCCGCTGTCGACCGCGGAGCGCACGTCGATCGTATGTGCCCGACTGCCGGGACGCGATGCCAAAGCGCTGGTCGGGCAGTTAGGCCGGTGCGATATCGTCGTATCCGCCCGCAGGGAAGGTATTCGCTTCTCGCCGCATCTATACAATGGAGCGGCGGACGTGTCCCGGACTCTGGCTGTCCTGAGGGACCTCCATGGTTGAGACACCATCCCTTCCTCTGATCGATGCAGTGCGGCTCCGGCAGGCGGTCGCCTGGCAGGACTTGATCGAGCCCGTGGCCGCGGCACTGCGCGATTCGAGCGCTGGACGGGCGGACAACGGCCTGATCGTCATGTATCCGGCCGAGCGGGCGGATCGTGGTGACGTCTATGTCAAAACGGGCGTTCTGCAGGGCCACCGCATCTTCATCGTCAAGGTTTCACCCTGGTTCGCGCGCAACAGCGAGCTCGGCCTCCCGCAGGGCGGCTTCATCGGTGTTTTCGATGCGCAGACGGGGTATGCGCTTGCGATCCTGAGGGACGAGCACTATCTGTCCGACATACGCACCGCGGCTACGGGCGCGATCGCCGCGCGTATCCTGTGTCCGCCCGTCATCGAGCGGGTGACGGTGCTGGGGGCGGGCACGCAGGCTCATTGGCAGGTGCTCGCGCTTCACCACGAGCGCCCGTTCCGGCAACTGACCGTCTGGTCGCGCAATCCGGACCGGGCCCGGGGATTGTGTTCCAGGCTGGAGCCACTCCTCACCGGGGTCGCCCTGAGCACCGCGTCCGGACTGCCGGCGGCGGTAGGCTCGGCGGACGTCATCATCACTGCAACGATCTCGCGCGAGCCGCTGATCCGCGGCGACTGGTTGCGGGCGGGTCAACACATCACGGCAGTGGGCGCGGATGATCCCAGCAAATGCGAGTTGGATGCCGATTCGCTGCGACGCGCCCGAGTGTTCGTGGATTCGATGGCGGCTGCCCGCGCCAATGGCGACGTGAGCCGCGCCATCCAGGCCGGTCAGTATTCCGTCGAGGAGATTGCGGGTGAGCTCGGCGAGGTGCTTGCCGGCTCCAAGATGGGGCGAGTGGCGAGGAGCGACATCACCATCGCCAAGCTGGTCGGTATCGGTGCGCAGGACGTTGCGGCCGCGCAAGTCGCCCTTGCGAGGCTCGGGCTTCTCAGCGAATCGGCACCGTCGGCAGATCGATGAAGGAGGCTTGGGCGCCGCCATGCCACACGATGATGGTTGCAGCGCCATGCGGCGGGATTCGTGCGAATGAGCCGCGATCCGCGCCGCTTATGGCCACGCGCAGGCGATGGCCGGCGCGGATGAGAACCGAAGTCGCCTCCAACGGAAACGTCAGGGAAACCATTTTTCCGGGTGTCAGCGGCGCGCCATCCCGCTCGCGGAACGATCGGTAGGGATAGGTGGTCTCGTACGGTGCTCGAGCCTTCGAGAGCTTTCTGTCGAGGGCCCGCAGCACGCCTTCGGTGAGATAGGTGATTCGCCCACGGGGCGAGACGTCCTCGAGATACACGAAGAAGCTGCCGTCGCGCCGACTCGATGCCACGCGCAGCGTGACGATCGGCTGACCCGTGATCTCCAGGTCGTGCTTGAGCGGTCTGGCGGTATAGGTCAGGAGCTTGCGGTCCGCGGCTGCGCGATCTCCATAGTCGATCCGGGGCCCGCCCGCCTGCGTCGCCCAACGATTGGCCGGACCCGCCGAGGCGCTGAAGTCGACCGCATAGGTATCTCGGACCGTTCGGCTCGGCAGGAGGGTTGAGAGCGTCTGCCCCGTATCGAAATACAATCTGCGCTGCGTCGTACCGGCAATCGGCCAGACATTGCTCGTATGCCAGGCGTTCGCGCCCATGGTGAAGTAGACGAGTCGCTTGCCGTGCGGAGAGAGCGGCAGTGGTGGGCGGTCGGTCACGTAGGAATTCAGGAAGCAGTAGATCATCCGCGCCTGCTCTTCCGGCGTCGGATCGAGCGCGCCCGTTGGATCGAACACATCGGCATCGGCTCTCGCGCCGTGTGTCCAGGGTCCGATGATCGTTAACTGCGGGTTCGTCCAGGTCATGAAGCGGTTCAGCAGTCCTTGCGCGATGCCGGAATCGAGCCAGCTTCCCCAGCCGAAAATGGGAACTCCTGAGCGCATGATCCGGGCCTGCAGGCGGTAAACGCCGCCGTCGTCGATGGAGAGCCCGCGGAGCTCGCTCGGCCGCTGGTCCTTGTAAGTCACTTGATGCGCCGCACGCGCGAAGTCCGCGTTCCTCGAGTGATCGGCGATGGCCTCGGCCAGCCAGCGCGCGCCGAGCCGCCCGTCGACGGGCCTGACGCCACCCGGGTAGGTACCGAGGTCCAGGCGGTGAACGAGATCGCCCCACCGTTCGATGAGCGCAGTGGCCGGCACTCCGCCCGGCCAGAGGAGATCGGTATACATGTCGAAGTCCGCGAATTTCGCGGCGACCGCACGGATGGCCGGAGTGCCGAATGCAGGTCCCATGAGTGCGGTGGTTCCGAGGTATGAGTTGCCCGACATCACTACTTTGCCGTTGGACCAACGCTGGCGCGCGATCCAGTTGGCGAGATAGCCGACGTCCCGCGCCTCCTGCGGTGAGTATGGGATGTACCACTGGCCGAAGGATGCGCCGGTCCCGCGAACGTCGGCATTCACCACCGCGTAGCCCAGCGCGATCCAGGGTCTCTCGGAGCGCTCCAGCGGCGCAGCGCGGCTTGCCCGCCAATATCGAGTGGCGGTGTAAAGCGTCGGCAGTCTTGCGCCCGACGCTCTGCGCTTGGGTAGAAAGATATCGACCGCAAGACGCCTGCCATCGGCCGCCGGGACGTAAATCGAGCGGCGGGTATACGCCGCCCCATTCCCACCGTCGGACCACGTGCATGAGGTGATCGAGGGCGGCAGCTCACGAGTCAGCGCCCCGGCCGACTGCGCCAGGCTCGATGCGGGCGCCGCCAGCAGCATCGTGCTACCAAGAGTCAGCAGCGCGACCTGCAGGCGGCCATTCCCGGCGATGGCGCTCATCTGCGGCTGTCCGCTCGCGCCGAAATGGCTTGTGCGACGAGCAGCACTGCGAACCAGCCCCCTGCGGAGTAATAGACGAGCCGCGTCTGAGAGTCGAGCGCGAGCAGGACGGCTACCGCCGCAATGAATCCCAGCACGATCCAATTGCTCACGGGCGCACCCGGCAGCCGGAAGGCCACCACGCGCGCTTGGCCGCACTGGACCCTGCGCCGGTAGGCGAGGTGACAGAGCATGATGGTGCCCCAGGTCCAGAGGAGCAGCGCCGAGACCGCAGCCATCAGATAGCCGAGCAGACGGCTCGGTATGAGGTAATTGAGGCCGGCGCCGATGAAGAGCACGAGCGCGCAGGCGCTGACGCTGCGGCCCGGCACTTGCCGGTTATCGAGGCGCCTGAGCCACTGCGGCGCGTTGCCGGATGCGGCGAGGGACTGCAGCATCCGACTGCTTGCGAATATACCGCTGTTGCACGAGGAGAGAAACGCGCTGATCGCGACTAGGTCGATGACGCGTGCCGCCGTAGGCAGTCCTATCCTCTGCAGCACCTTGACGAAGGGGCTGCCGTCGCTGCCCAGGGCATTCCATGGGTAGAGCATCATGATCACGGCGAGGGAGCCAATGTAGAAGATGAGGATCCGATAGGCGACTCCGTTGACCGCCCGCGGCAGAGTCGTCGCCGGGCTCTCGGTCTCGGCCGCGGTAAGTCCGATGATCTCGATGCCGCCGAATGCGAAAAGCGCCGGCGGAAGGGCCCGCAGGACGCCATGCCAGCCACAGGGCAGGAATCCTCCATGAGCCCACAGATTGGCTACGGACGCTTTCGAGCCCGCTGCGGGACTGCAGAGGATCACGAGCCCGCCGATCAGCAGGGCGAGGATGGTCAGTATCTTCAGGATCGAGAACCAGAACTCGAGCTCACCATATGACCTCGCCGCGCGCATGTTGACGGCATACATGAGGGCAACCGCGGCCACGGCGGGGATCCACTGCGGCAGCCCGGGAGCCCACTCGTGTACCAGCAGGCCGATGCCGGTGACCTCGGCGATGCCCACCAGCGTCCATACCAGCCAGTACGACCAGCCGGTAATGAAGCCGGCGCGTGGACCCAAGAGGTTGCGCGCATAGGTGCTGAACGAGCCTCGCGCCGGATCGAACAGCGCCAGCTCGCCGAGCGCGCGGGCCATGAGGAAGATGACGATGCCCGCGGCGCCGTAGGCGAGGAGCAGTCCAGGG
Organism: Steroidobacteraceae bacterium; assembly: GCA_036278795.1. Taxonomy (GTDB): domain Bacteria; phylum Pseudomonadota; class Gammaproteobacteria; order Steroidobacterales; family Steroidobacteraceae; genus 13-2-20CM-66-19. Next base: position 58,635 of record DASUKK010000025.1, read on the forward strand.
CCTGCACTGCCGATCGCGGCGCCCGAGCCGAGAAACAGACCTGCGCCGACCGCGCCTCCGAGGGCGATGAACTCCACGTGCCGGCGGGTCAGGCCGTGCGCTGCGCGCTTCGGCGGCGCGAGCGTTTCCGGCGAGGCGTGCTCCGTGGGCGGCTGCATGCCGCCAGCGGCCCGCATTGCAGGCGTGCCGTGCGTGTCGATGGATTCAGATCTCACGGGAATGTCGCCTGCCTCCACGGCTGACTGGGCACCGTATCAATGCAATTGGCTACCGTCCAATAAACGATCGGCAACACGGCAGGTCCAAACATTGTGTACAATGCCCGTTGTGCATAGTGCCGGAACCTCGGGCAACCGTCCTCATGAACACCAATACCTCGCGTCGGCGCGCCAGGTCTGCGACTTCGCGGCCGCCAGTCGACTCGCGATCGAGGCGCAAGGGCGCCGAGCGGACGCTGAACCGGGTTGCGGTTGTCGCTGCGGCGCTGGCCGAGATCGACCGCACCGGGCTCGAGCACTTCAGCCTGCGCAATGTCGCCAAAGCCCTCGGGGTGTTCCCCACCGCCGTATCATGGCACGTGTCCGGCCGAAGTCAGCTCCTTGCCGAGGTGGCGCGGGTGGTGCTGGAGGACATCCTGCCTCCCGGCTTTCACGATTCCTGGCAGGCCTATCTGCGGGAGTTCCTGCATCGCTTTCGCGCGGCCATACGCCGTCACCCGAACGTGGCGCCGCTCATCGGAACGCAACTGGTCGCCAATCCAGCGGTGGACTTCGATTTTGTCGAGCGGCTGCTCGCGGTGCTCGTTCATGCGGGGCTTTCGGGGACGCGTCTGCTGGCTGGATACAACACTGTCATCGCTGCCGCCGTGGGGTTCACGACGCAGGAGTTCGCGCCGGTTCCCACCGAGAACACGCGGGTTTGGCAGAAACAGGTGCGTGAGCGCCTCGAGGGCGTGCCCGAGGTGAAATACCCGCTGCTGGCGCAGAACATGGCGCTGCTCGGCAACCGGGCCTTCACGCTGCGCTGGCAGAACGGCATCCAGGCGCCGCTCGACGACTCATTCGACGCTTTCATCGAGATCGTCATCGCAGGACTCGAGCAGTTCGCGGCGAAGCAGTAGGCGCATCGGCTAGAATTTCCGGAACGTGTCGTCCACCGCGGCGCCCAGGCGCTCGACGATGGTTTCGATGTGCCGCGCCTCGGCGATGTAAGGGGGGGCGACGAGCGCGTGATCACCGCGGCGGCCGTCGATCGTGCCTCCGCTCGGATAGATCGCCAGCCCGAGCCGCAGCGCGGCCTCCCTGACCCGCTCGTGCACCTGCAGCGCGGGATCGAACGGCCGTTTGCGGTCGCGATCCTCGAGGAACTCGAGCGCGAAGAAGAGACCGCGCCCGCGGATGTCGCCGACATGCTCGTGCGAGGCGAAGCGCTCCCGCAGCCGCCGCTCGAGGCGCTCGCCCTGAGCGCGGACGTTGGCCAGGAGATTTTTCTCCCGGATGATCCTTTGCACTTCCAGCGCCGCGGCGCAGGCCACCGGATGGGCCTGATAGGTATGGCCGTGCACGAAGGCGCCGGACCCGGCGCGCAGCACATCGACGATGCGCTTTGAGATCAGGATCCCCGCGATCGGCTGATAGCCGCCGCCGAGACCTTTGCCGATCGCCTGGATATCGGGAGTTACCCCTTCCTGCTCCCAGGCGTGGAGTGTTCCCGTGCGGCCGGTGCCGCACATGATCTCATCGAGAATGAGAAGCGCGCCGTATCGGTCGCAGATCTCCCGCACTGCCTGAAAGTAGCCCGGGACGGCCGCAACGCACCCCGCCGTCGCGCCCACGACAGGCTCGGCACAGAACGCTGCCACGGTCTGCGGACCCAGACGCTGAAACTCCGCGTCGAGTTCCTTGGCGAGGCGTGCCACATAGCCAGGGTCGGTTTCGCCCGGGCACTGATAGTGAAAGGGGAAGCACGGCGAGACGAGAGTGAAGCGATCGGCGAGAATGGGCTCGTATGGGGCGCGGCGCGACAGATTGCCACCGGACGCGAGAGACCCCAGCGTATTGCCGTGATAACTCTGGCGACGGCCGATGAAGCGAGTCCTGCGAGGCTCCCCCCGCTCGATGAAGTACTGTCGTGCGAGTTTCAGGGCGCTCTCCATGGCCTCGGAGCCGGAGCAGACGAAGAATGCATGGGAGAGGCCGCCGGGCTCGCCTTCGAGCAGCAGCTCTGCGAGCGCCTCTGCGGGCTTGGAAGTGAAGAAGCCCGTGTGAGCATAGCCGAGCGTGCGGGCTTGCAGACCGACGGCATCGGCGACGCGGGCGTTGCCGTGCCCCAGGCAGGCTACCGCCGCTCCTCCGGAGCCGTCGAGGATCTCCCGTCCATCCTGCAGCGTCAGCGTTATCCCCTCGCCGCGAATGGCGAAATCCGGCTGAAATGTCATCGCCCGGTGCATCAGGCGGCTCATCTTAAGGGACGCCCCCGTGGCTCAATGACTCCCGAACGGACTTCTTGGAGTTGCGCATGGCGCGACATACTGTACGATAGACAGCGACAATTGTCTATTGTACAGGTCGCGTGTCGTATGTGCAGACGGAATGGCCCCGGAGCGGGAGTGGCGCAGCGAAGCCCGCCAGCGCCGAGGTCCTTTTGGTTCCGGACACGAGCGATGACCCGCTCGATCCGGTGACTCGTCACGTGATTCAGGGCTACGGTGCGGCAGCCCTGTGGAACTGACCGAGCGCCTCGCGGCGCCAGGCGCCCGAGAAGTGATCCCATGTCGTCTGGAGGGGCTATGAGCACTGCGGGGCTGACCGTCAATTTCGAGCGGCTCATGGGGCAGCTCGCGAAGATCAACTCGATCAATCGACAGCCCGATGGATCGTGCTGCCGATTGGCGCTCACCGACTCCGATCGACGAGGACGCGATCTCGTCGTCGGGTGGATGAGAGAAGCGGGCTTCGAGGTCCGAGTCGATCACATCGGTAATATCATCGGGGTGCGGCCGGACGGTTACGGCGATGGCGCGGTCATGACCGGCTCGCATATCGATACCGTCGCGACCGGCGGCCCCTACGATGGGACGCTCGGGGTGCTCGCAGGGCTGGAGGTGGCTCGAACGCTCGAGGAGGCCGGGATAAGGACGAGGCGGCCGATCGCAGTGGTGGTTTTCACGAACGAGGAAGGAGTCCGCTTTCAGCCCGACATGATGGGCTCACTCGTCTTCGCAGGAGGGTTGCCGTTGCCGAGCGCTTTGCGGGCGGTCGGATCGGACGGAACGGTGGTGGGAGAAGAGCTCGAGCGTATTGGCTATGCAGGCACGGCGCCCTGCGGGCAGATCCGACCCAGTGCTTTCGTGGAGCTGCACATCGAGCAGGGTCCGGTGCTGGACAGGGAAGGCGGAGTATTGGGAGCCGTGCAGGACTTGCAGGGTATTTCCTGGCAGGAGATCACCGTGTACGGCGCCTCGAACCATGCGGGCACGACGCCGATGAATCTCCGGCACGACGCGGCTCACTGCCTGGGGAAGACGATAGTGTTTATCCGTGAGCTGACTCGGCGCATGGGTGGCACGCAGGTCGCGACCGTCGGATCGGTCCAGCTCATCCCCAACCTCGTCAACGTGATCGCGCGGGAGGTCCGATTCACGGTCGATCTGCGCAACACGGACGACAAACTACTGCAGTCGGCGGAAGCCGAGCTCACGCACTTCGTGCGGGGCCTGGAGGCGTCGGAAGGAGTCGAAGTGCGGGCTCGGCCGCTGGTACGCACCGAGCCGGTGCGCTTCGACGAGGACGTTCTGAGAGTCATCGAGAGCGTGGCCCGGGATTTGGGCGCGCCGGTGCGTCGCATGACTTCCGGCGCGGGGCACGACGCTCAGATGTTGTCGCGAGTCTGCCCGACGGCAATGATCTTCGTGCCGAGTGTGGGCGGCGTCAGCCATAGTCCGCGGGAGCACACGGCGGCAGAGCATCTGAGACTCGGTGTGAGCGCCTTGCTGCACACTCTTCTGCAGCTGGCGGACAGATGAGTGCCGCGGGGCATGGGAAGATTCCTCGCACTCGGAACGCCGTTCAGTCAGCGGCCCGAATCACGTCCACGTGACCTGGCGTATAGAGCGCCTCGACGCTCTCTCTGCGATGGCGCAGGACGGTGCGTTGATTCACATAGCCTTTGTCCGTCATCTCCCCGACGTCCATCGAAAGCGGCTCAGTGAGCACGAGCGCACGGGTCGGATGGGTGGAGGAGGCGGGAGCTTCCCGACAAAGGACCCGCAGAGCCTGCGCTACTCGACGGCGGATCGCCTCGTGACCGAGCACCCGCTCCAGCGCCGCGTCCGGCGGGAGCTCAGGACACAGCTCCCTGCAGGCTGTGGGATTCGGCACGATCAGGATGCCGATCTCATCCCTGTCATGTCCGGCAAGAACCACGTCCTGCGCCATGGGCTTCAGCGCCTCGATGCACCGTAGCCGCAGCGGACCGACATGGACCCACGTTCCCGTGGAGAGCTTGTAATCTTCGGCAATGCGTCCGTCGAAAACGAGCCCGAGCTCGGGAGCCCGCTCATCGACGAAGCGAACCGCATCCCCGGTCCGATAGAACCCTTCCTCGTCAATTTCCCGTACGGTGAGATCGGAGCGACCCCAATAACCGGGGCTCAGGAGTGCGCCGCGCACGCGAACTTCGTAGCGATCGCCGGCCGGAAACAGCTTCAGCTCGCAGCCGGGAACAGGCAGGCCGATCACCCCGGGACTTCCAGCCTGGAAGTGGCCATCGGTCGCAAGCGGTGCTGTCTCCGTCGCGCCCCAGGCGGACACCAGAGGGATCGCGGTGCCGAGCGTGTCCGCCGCGACCTCTCGCAGGCCGGTCCAGAGATGCTCCGGCAGGGATGCAGCCGCGTAGAAGAGTACTTGCAGGCGTCCGAAGAATGTTTGCCGCAGTGTCCCATCGGAACGCAGGGCCGTGAGCAGAGCTTCGTATCCTCGGGGCACGTTGAAGTAGACGGTCGGGGATATGTCACGCAGGTTCGCCAGGGTTTTCTCGAAGTGTTCCGGTACCGGCCGGCCGTCGTCGATGTAGAGCGTGCCGCCGTTGCGCAATACCATGTTGAAATTGTGGTTGCCTCCGAAGGTGTGATTCCAGGGAAGCCAGTCCACGATCACGGGCGGGGTGCTCGCAAGAAAGGGCCAGAGCTGGGCTCGCGCCTGCTGGTTGGAGCAGAGCATCCGCTGGGTGTTGATCACCCCTTTGGGCTCGCCGGTCGAGCCGGAGGTGAAGAGGACCTTCGCGATGGTATCGCCGTCGACGGTGGCGATTGCACGCGCCATGGCATCGGACCTGCCGGAGGAGTGAAGATCGCCGAATCCTCTGCCGCCTCTTGGCATGACCCGGCTATGCTCTCCGACCACGATCACCGCCTCGTGAAACGGCTCGATGGCGCTCAGCGCGCGCGCATATCGCTCGGCGTCGTCCACGAAGATCAGACACGGCTTCGTCCGTGTGATGATGCCCTTCAGCTTGCCGAAGTCTTTGGACTGCAGCGAATACGCGGTCGAGAGCGGCATCGCAGGGATGCCGACCTGCATGGCCGCGAGTGAGAGGAGTGCATGCTCGATGCCGTTTCCCGAGAGGATCGCGACCGGGCCTCCTGCACAGTGACATTCCGCGAAAATTCCGCCGGCGATCCGCCGGACTTCGCGCTCGGCATCGCGATAGGTGAGGCGCCGCCATCCCTTCTGCGGGTCGCGCTCGCAGAGAAAGTCCCGGTCGGGTGCGCGTGCCGCCCATTGCGACAGCCACACGCCGATTCTCGGGGGGTATTCTGCGAGCGGGTATGGTGATGACAGGAGCTTCGTGCCGTCCCTGCGCTCGAGCACATCGACTGCAGGCGGCGCAAAGAGCGGCGTCGGGTTGCGTGGTGGATTCAACGGCGCAATCCCCCGATCCATGATGCTGCCTCATCGAGCACGATCGCCGGTTGATCACGGTGAGGTGAGTGTCCGCAGGTACGCAGCTTCACCACGCGGGTTCCGGGGACGCTCCTTGCGATACGCTCTACCTGTTCCATAGTGCCGTACTCGTCGTCCTCGCCCTGGATCGCGAGAATCGGGCAGGTGATGCGGGGAAGATACTCCTCGATGCTCCAAGCGCGAAACTTCCTCGACAGCCAGACGTCGTTCCACCCCCAAAAGGCGCCATCGACGTCCCGATGATAGCGCGCGAGCCGCGTACGCAGGTCGGTCGCTCGATAGGAGTTGCGGGCCTCCGCGATGCTCGCGACGGAAATCTCCTCGACCATGACATGCGGCGCCATCGCGACGATTCCGGCCACCGGGCGGCTGCTACCGCCCGCATGAATCAAGGCAATGGAGGCGCCGTCGCTGTGGCCGAAGAGCACCGGCTCGGCGATGCCGAGCTCATCGAGTAACTCGGGCAGGACGATGAGCGCCTCGTCGTGCATGTAGCGCATGGAGCGCGGCGCGTCGAGCGGATCGGATCGGCCGTAGCCCCGGCGCGAGTAGCTCACGACCGCGCACTTCGTGGCGGCGGCGAGTGAAACCGGAAAATCCTTCCACATCCCGACCGAGCCCAGTCCCTCGTGAAGCAGGATGATGGTGCGATCGGCAGCGCTCGCGGGCTCGATGCGTTCGTATTCGAGGCCTACACCACCGATGGTGACTTTGCACATGAGAGCGTGCGACCCTCAGTGGTTGGACGTCGGTGTACTCGAGTTGGCGGCCATCTCGCGGAGCTTGAAGCGCTGGATCTTGCCCGTCGCGGTCTTCGGCAGATCGGGTACGAACTCGATCCACCGCGGGTACTTGTAAGGCGCCAGGCGGGTCTTCACGTGATCCTGCAGCTCTCGCGTGCTGACGCTGCGGCCCGGCTTGAGCACGAGGTACGCGTATGGCTTGAGGAGGCCCTCGGCATCGGGCTTGGCGACCACCGCCGCCTCGAGCACCGCGCCGTGCCCGACCAGGACCGCTTCGACCTCCGCGGGTGAAACGTAAAGTCCGCTCACCTTGAACACATCGTCGCTTCGTCCTTCGTAAACGTAGCAGCCATCGTCGCGCTGGCGGTATTTATCGCCCGTGCGCATCCACTCGCCGACGAACGTGTTGGAGGAGCGCGGGCGGTTATTCCAATAACAGAGCGCGCGGCTCGGGCCGCGCACGTGCAGCTCCCCCGCCTCGCCCAGCGACACAGGCCGGCCGTCTTCGCCGACGATACGTATGTCATAGCCCGGCACCGGGCGGCCAGTCGTACCGTAGCAAACTTCGTCGCGACGATTCGAGAGGTATATGTGCAGCATCTCCGTCGACCCGATGCCGTCGAGGATATGCACGCCGAAGCGTGCGTGCCACCGCTTGCCGACCTCCTCGGGCAGGGCCTCGCCGGCGGAAGTGCAGATGCGAAAGCGCATCTCCTCGCGGCTCGGCAGCTCGGATTGCGCGAGCAACGTCGCGAACGCCGTAGGCACTGCGCAAAGGACCGTCGGCCGATACCGGCGAAGGCGCTCGATGACGGCGCGCGCAGTGGGGCGCTCGGCCATCAGGACGGCTGTTGCGCCGACGGCAAGGGGAAAGATCAGCGAGTTGCCGAGGCCGTAGGCGAACGGCAGCTTGGAGACCGAGAAGATCAGATCATCCTCGCTATAACCGGCAATGGGTTTAGCGTAGAGCTCCGCGGTTTGGATCAGACTTCCGTGGGCGTGCACGGTGCCCTTCGGCGGCCCCGTAGACCCTGACGAGTACAGCCAGAAGCAGCTATCGTCGCAGGTCGTCGGTACCGCTTCGTGATCTTCGGGGGTGCCATCCAGCATCGCACCCAGGGAGACGTGGCGGTGATCGCTCGAGCCGGAAACGAGCACTTGCCGTAGCGAGGGAGCCCTGCCGAGCACCGGCTCCAGCGCCGGCAGCAGCGAAGCGGAGACGACCGCGGCGACGGCGCGGCTGTCGAGGAGGATGTACTCGAGGTCTGACGGGGTGAGTAGGGTGTTGACGGCTATCGGTACCACGCCGGCCTTGATGCAGCCGAGATAACTGACCGGGAAATCGATCGTATCGAGAAGGCAGAGCAGCACTCGCTGCTCCATCTGGATGCCAAGCCGGGTGAGCGCGCTCGTGAACCGGCTCGCTCGCCTCGCGAGCTCCTCGTAGGTGTATGTGCCGGTATCGTCGAGGTAGGCGAGCTTCGAGCCCCTGCCGGCGAGAAGATTTCGCTCGAGCAGGTCGTGCGCCGCGTTGTATTCACGCGGCACGTGGACGGTCGGCGGACTCTGACTGTCGTCCGTTGAGCTCAGTCTGACCATGCCGCCCCTTTTGGTCGCAGCTGCGCTCAACTGCGGGTGAACTCGATGGCACCTCCTGGAAGCAGGTACAGCACCAGGGCGCGCCCCGTGGTGACTGTCGGACGGTGCGCACTCGCGGGCTCATAGACGAGCCAGCCGGCGCCACTGCCATCGAACGCTGCGCCTGCTTCGAGCGGCATGATCATGTCGATCTCACCGTTGGGATGTGCGTGGTGTGGGCCGGCGAGGGGTGGCATATCGACCACGTCGACGCTGAACCCATGTGTGACCGGCCCCGGTTTGATCACACGACCGTATTTGATGCCGCCGGCATCGCGATTGCACATCCATCCGGCCGCAATCGCGGCCTGACAGGACTGAAAGATCACCTCGAAATCGATGCCTTTCGGTGGGAATCGCCGATTGAGGTCATGCTGAAGCTGACGGTCGAGCGACCTGCCGGCAATCGAGCCGGTGACGCGAGCGATGACCTGCCCGAAGCTTTCGGGGGTGATCGAATCCGTGACGGTGCGGGTGGCGGTGGACATCGGCGCTCGAGGTGAAAATTAATGCAGGTAATTGTGAATGTAAAGCAATATAAAGCAATCAGGTCGTCCAACCCGGACCGCGTTCGTGAGCATTATGATATATAACGCTTCAAATTTTATTAGAGACGAAGTATAGTGTCATGGATATGGCTCCCGCGACTCGATCCCACCTCACTGCGCAAGGCTCTCGTGCCTCGCAAATCGCCGCTCCGATAGCCTTGGCGAAGGCTGACCCGGAGTTCCTCATCAGCCTGGGCAGCCGAGTCCGGGAGGTGCGTGAGCAGCGGGGAATGGCGCGCAAGCTTCTGGCGCGGACGGCGGATGTCTCGGAGCGCTATCTTGCCGCGCTCGAGGCGGGGGAAGGTAATGCGTCGGTGATTCTGCTTCGCCGGGTGGCGACAGCGCTCGGCGTGCGCCTCACGGAGCTGCTCGATGCGGGCGAGGCGAGCGCCGAGCAGCGGCAGCTGCGACGTTTCCTCGAGAGCCTGCCGTCGGAGCGCGCGGAAGAAGCGTTGCACCGGCTCATGCAGGAGTTCGGACAGGACGAGGCGGTTCGTCGCAAGCGAATCACTCTCATCGGACTGCGCGGCGCGGGAAAGTCGACACTCGGCGGCGCGCTGGCCAGGGAGTTGCGGCGACCTTTCGTCGAGCTCGATCGTGAGATCGAGCGCGAGGCAGGCATGGCGCTGGCGGAGGTCTTCCTGCTCTACGGTCAACCGGGCTTTCGCCGGATCGAGCGGCGCTGTCTCGAGCGAATCATCAACAGTCAGGAAGACCTCGTGCTCACCGTCGGCGGCGGAGTCGTCTCCGAGCCCGAGACCTACAACCTGCTGCTGCTCAACTGCTACACGGTGTGGATCAAGGCCGCTCCGGAGGAGCATATGGCGCGAGTCGTCGCGCAAGGTGACATGCGGCCGATGGCCGGTCATGCTGAGGCCATGGAGGACCTGCGCAACATACTGACCTCGCGTGAGGCGCTCTACGCCAAAGCCGATACCGTCGTGGACACCTCGGGAGCCAGCGTCGAGGACAGCCTGCAGGAGTTGCGGCGAGTTGCCCGGTCCGGCTGACGGGCCTCCCCAGGAGGCGGATGTGATGGCTGAAGCTGCAGTTTCCACGGAGTCGCCCATGCGCGGGCGCGTCACGTTCGACACCCATCCGGATCGGTACCGCCATTGGAAGCTATCGTTCGAAGGTCTCATCGCCGAGCTCGTCATCGATGTCGATGAGAGCGCAGGCCTCGAGCCGGGCTACAGGCTGAAGCTCAATTCCTACGATCTCGGCGTGGACATCGAGTTGAACGATGCGTTGCAGCGCATCCGCTTCGAGCACCCCGAAGTGCGGACCGTCGTGCTGACGAGCGGCAAGGAGCGGATCTTCTGCTCGGGCGCGAACATCTTCATGCTCGGTCAGTCCTCCCATGCGAGCAAGGTCAACTTCTGCAAGTTCACGAACGAGACGCGCAACGGCATGGAGGATTCGAGTCGGCACTCGGGATTGAAGTTTCTAGCAGCCTGCAATGGCACGACGGCCGGCGGCGGCTATGAGCTCGCGCTCGCCTGCGACGAGATTTTGCTGGTCGACGACCGGTCGGCCGCGGTGAGCCTGCCGGAGGTGCCGCTGCTCGGCGTGCTGCCCGGTACGGGGGGACTCACGCGCTTGACCGACAAGCGCAAGGTCCGCCGTGATCATGCGGACATCTTCTGTACGCTGGTGGAAGGCGTCAGGGCTGCCCGCGCGAAGGAGTGGCGCCTGATCGACGACCATGCGAGACCTCAGCGGTTCAAGGACCTGATCCGGCGACGGGCGCTCGAGCTGGCCGCAAGCAGCGATCGCCCCCATCACGGCAGGGGCGTCGAGCTTCCGCCGCTGTCGCGCACGATCGAGCCGCATGGTTATCACTACTCGACCGTGGATGTGCACATTGAAAGGAAGACGCGGACCGCGACGGTAACCGTTCGCGCGCCGGAAGATACGCCTGCCGAAGGCCTGAAGGAGATTCTCGCGCTCGGTGCAGGCTGGTGGCCGCTCGCCATGGCCCGCGAGCTCGACGACGCGATCCTTCTCCTGCGCATGAATGAGCTCGATATCGGCACCTGGATCCTCGAAACGCGCGGCGACTCGCGGCACGTACTCGCGACCGATGAGGCGCTGGCGGCCCATGCAGGCAACTGGTTCGTGCGGGAGACGATTGGAATGCTTCGCCGCACGCTGGCTCGCCTCGAGGTGAGCGCACGATCAATCTTCGCGCTCATCGACGAGCGCTCGTGCTTTGCCGGAACACTGCTCGAATTGGCCCTCGCCGCGGACCGCAGCTACATGTTGGGAGGGCGCGGCGGCGCGGCAGCCCCGCGGATCGTGCTCTCGCGCATGAATTTCGGCCCTTACGAGACGGTGGCAGGGGTGAGCCGCATCGAGTCTCGCTTCCATGGTGATGCCGAAGCGGTCTCGAAAGCGCGCGCGACAGTGGGCAGGCCGCTTGCGGCCGATGAGGCTTTGGAGCTGGGCCTGATCACGGCGGCTCCGGACGCGCTCGATTGGGCGGATGAGATCCGGCTGGCCATCGAAGAGCGTGCGAGTCTGTCCCCCGACGCTTTGACGGGCCTCGAAGCCAATCTGCGGTTCGGCGGCCCCGAGCGGTTGGAAACCCGCATCTTCGGCCGGCTGTCGGCCTGGCAGAACTGGATCTTCATCCGCCCGAACGCGGTGGGCGAGAGCGGCGCGCTGAAGGTCTTTGGCACCGGCAACAAGGCGCGGTTCAACTGGCAGCGCGTCTGAGAAGCCGCGCGCCCTCCAGCAAGAGCCCGAGAAGGCAATGAGCATCGACTACCAGCAGACGATTCCAAACAACGTCGATCTGGCGGGCGACAACGCGCTGCGGCGGGCGCTGGAGCATTGGCAGCCGGCGTTCCTGCGCTGGTGGGTTGAGGTGGGGCCCGAAGGCACGAGCGCCCATGAGGTGTATCTGCGTACGGCCACCCGTGTGGACCCGGAAGGCTGGGCACAGTTCGGCTACGTCCGGATGCCCGAATATCGCTGGGGCATCTTTCTGAACCCGGCCGAAGCGGATCGCGCGATATCCTTCGGCGATCACAAGGGCCAACCGGTCTGGCAAGAGGTACCGGGAGAGTATCGGAGCAATCTGCGCCGGATCATCGTGACCCAGGGTGACACCGAGCCTGCCTCGGTCGAGCAGCAGCGTCATCTGGGACATACGTGTCCCTCTCTGTATGACCTCAGAAATCTGTTTCAGGTCAATGTGGAGGAAGGCAGGCATCTGTGGGCCATGGTGTACCTCCTGCATCGATACTTCGGCCGTGACGGCCGCGAGGAGGCGGCAGCGCTGCTCGAGAGGCGCTCCGGAGAGGCCGACAATCCGCGCATCCTGGGCGCCTTCAACGCGAAAACGCCCGACTGGCTGGCGTTCTTCATGTTCACCTTCTTCACCGACCGGGACGGGAAGTTCCAATTGTCCGCACTGGCTGAGTCCGCCTTCGACCCACTCTCCAGAACGACCCGGTTCATGCTTACCGAGGAGGGTCATCACATGTTCGTCGGCCGCAACGGGATCCGACGGGTCATCGAGCGCACTGCCGAGGTGATGCAGCAGGCGAAAACGGACGACCCAATGCGGCTGCGCGCGCTCGGCGTGATCGATCTGCCGACCATCCAGAGATACGTGAATTTCCACTCGAGCCTAACGGTCGATCTCTTCGGGTCCGACCTGTCGTCGAACGCCGCAACCTTCTACACGACCGGGCTCAAGGGGCGATTTCGCGAGCGGGTCATCCACGACGACCATGTGCTCAAGGAGGCAACCTATCCGGTGCTCGAAGTGGTCGATGGAACGTTGATCGCCAGGGAGGCGCCCGCGCTCAACGCGCTCAATGAGCGGCTCCGGGACGATTTCATGCAGGACTCCATCGCCGGAGTCAACGGATGGAACACACTCCTGCGAAAGCGCGGCATCGATTTCCGGTTCGAGCTGCCGCACAAGGCATTCAATCGCCAGATCGGCCCGCTCGCAGCCTGGAAGTTCTCGCCGGCTGGTGAGCTCGTCAACGAAGAGCAGTGGGCCCGCAGCGCCCGGTCGTGGCTGCCCACGCGTGAGGACCGCGGGTTCGTCCAGTCGCTCATGGGACGGGTGGTTGAACCCGGCAGGTTCGCGAACTGGATTTCACCTCCATCGTCGGGCATCAACGGTCAACCCGTGGAATGCGAATACGTGCGCTTCAATTGAAGTCGATATGCGGCGGTGAGCTTCGGGTTCGCGCACCTGAACTTTTTCCAGGAACGCGCCGGGCCGGAATCGATACCATCGGCCAGCAGGCGATGCTAGGGGGAGATATCCTTGTGGCCACCGGGCGATCAAGGGTCGCTGCCGGCCCATGCTGGACTTCAAGTCCTACCGGACCGCCAGGGTAACTCTGCCGGGCATCGAGCTCGCGCATCGCATTCGCAAGCGCCATTCAAGTTCGGGCCGGCCGATGGATCTACTGGTCGCTAAAAAAGCAGTGAAAAAAAGCCCTGGCCTGAACTCCGCGGTCGCTTTTATCCAGGTCGAACGCGCGATCAGCCTCCAACGCACCAGATCCCTTCCATCGTGCGCGATGGGTAAAAGGGTATTCAGCCGCAGCAAGGCCTCGCCGCGTTGTGGAACAGCGTGCACGGCGCCCCTGGGGGAAAGCCGACGTTCGGCCGCTGCATGTGATTAGTGCCGTGGACCCGGGTGCCCGCGCTGAGCTGCAGTGCTGGACTTTGAGGTAACGAAGGGAGAAATGATTGTCCTGCGAAAATGGGAAGCATTCGACCCAACCTTGATTTCGAGTGGGCGGGCTGGCGCCAGAGATAAGTTCTGATTTGATGCCGGCAGGGCTGCAAGCTGTTGATTAGTGACTGGTGTACGCGCCTTAATTCGTCTGAAGGACGGGACACTAATGTTTTATCTCAGTCAAAAAAAGTGACTCTACTATCTTGTAGAGTTGTCTGGTGTTAACCTTGTTAACGTCTCAGACCAGAATATACCCAACAAAATACTATCAGACAGGGGGGGGAGTGTTATGAGATTGCCCGTTTCTGCTGCTGGCGTGCTGATTTTAGCTGGAAGCTTGGGGACCGCTGCGGTCGCCATCGCACAAGATGATGGGTGTGGGGAGGTGCTGCAAAGGGCGGCAAGGAATTACACCGAGGACGACTACGCAAATGCCACGGCGAGCCAAGTTTACGATGAGGTATGCAGAGGATCGCACTCCAAAAATGCCTCCGCCGGAGGACTTTCGTTCGGGGCGATAATCGACTCCTTACCTGCTCGTTTTGGAGCGACCGGCAACAGTAGCTCTGAAAAGCAGGAAAACTTCTGTCATACATATAGCGCCCTCCTTAGCAACAATACGACCTCGGTTCAAACGAGCGATACAGTAGTAGCTGATTCCGTTAGTGCGTGGCTAGAGTGCAAGCGGTTGGCTTCCGCCGGAATCTCTTTCTCGCCGACTATTCTACGAACTCAGTTCAGCATCTCCGTCAAGAGAACCAATGCGGAGCCGGCTGAAATTACTGGGTTCATTTACGATCATAAGCTGGCCAATTGCACCATACCTGAAAAGGGGCTTCTCGGTAACAAAGCAATTCCAGTAGATGCCGATACTTACTTCCCGCTCGACAGTGATAAACAGGTTACCGTAGCGTGCAAGCGTATCGGACAACCTGAATCCGACGGAACCACTTCCTATCCTCAGATTGATTTCACTGTCAGGACTGACAGAGGCGCACTTGCCTTACCCGTGTTCCCAGATGCTCAAGCACCGTACCGGTGGTCGACTTCGGTGCAGGAGGAGATTGTTCAGCTCCAGAAGAGTGAAAGAGATTTAGCCGCTCAAGCGCGTAAGATGGCACTGGGCAAAGCAGCTTGTGAGTGGGAGCCCTTCGTTAAGAAGGAGCATTCGGATACGGAGTACCCGATTAGTTGCAAGGAGGGAAAGTACGTGCGCAGCATAAAGTTCGAACACCCGTCGGGTCAGAATTTGACGTACCAAGAGAGTGTTTCGGTGCAGTGTTGCCCACTTGGGGGATAAGTGCGAACCGCGCGCCCCCGACAGTCGGTCGGGCGTATGTGCCAGGAATATGGAGGATGATTGGAAAGCGTTTCTGGTGCCCCCGGAGGCCCGATCGTGGTACTCGAAGCCTTTGGCAGGGGCTTGCCGTGACGCGACCCATTCAGGGGGACGTCATTACCGACGAGGACGATTCGCGCGTATGGTCATGGGGTGCTTGCCGTCTATGTGCACGATCGATTCGGCGAATAGCTGCTAGCAGTTGAGGGGAAGGCGGATGAGCCGTATGGCGAGACCATAATGGGGACACCCGGTTCGCTGCGCCGAGCGCAGACCGGACGATCGCCCGTTCTCGTGGCCAGACATTCGGAGCGGAGGGCGGGACGGTGGAACTTCGAAGCTGACATGTTCGGCAAGAAAGGCAGCGAATATGCGCTCTGCCCTCTGTTGAGCGGTAGCTAACGAACTGACTGAATGTCGGAACGGGGCCGCGACCCGCCAGTGGCGTCTCTGTCACGAATCATTTCAGCAGCCGATCAAGCAACAGCGATCCGGCATCCGCGAGGAGCCATACGAGACCGACGGAGTGAATGACGACGGTTCCCCAGAATCCCGCGCACTCGCGAACCGACTTCGGCCAGTCTGGCTCGGCTGCGCCCAAGAGCACCGCGTTGTAATCGCTGTCAGTGTCCTGGTCTAGGCCCCTACGCTCCTCACGCTCAATCTCGAGCGGCGCGTGTCGCCGTCGCCGAGGCCGCGTGCACGACGTCGCGTCTGCTTTGCAGGCTCGAGCATGGAGGTCAGCTGGCATTTCAGCTGTCCCAACAGGTCCTCAGAAAGCGCGGTACGCGGCAAGATGAAATGAATCGTGCTCGAGCGGACCGCGATTCGGAAGATTGCTCTTCCCGAGGAGCTTCTGACGACTTCGTCGCCTTTTTCTTCCTTGGAAGCGCGGCCTCTGAAGCTATCGTCTGAGACGAGCCGCCGAAAAACCATCTCCGGCAGATGCGGCTCCCCGGACCGGGCCAAATCGCGCGCCCTTCGCACCAGCCCAGGCCGGCGATGCGGGTCACCGCAGAGCTTGGCGAGTGCGACGGCCCATTCCTCCCTGATGGCCTTGGCGGAATCGAACGCGCCGACCACCGCGGCGGGCAGCTCGGCGTACCGTAAGAGCTTGGAGACCTGGGCTTCCGACACGCCGAGCTCGTGCGCGAGCTCGGCCTGGCTGCCGAATACGCCTGCGTTCAACCAATGCCTGTAGCTCATGCCCCGCTCGTAAGGGGTAATGTCGGTCCGCAAGCGATTCTCAAGCTCCATCTCGATGATGGCGGCTCGATCATCCAGGGTGCGTACGTCGACCAGGAGCTTGATCCCGAGCCGGGTGGCGGCGAACAGGCGCCGACCGCCATAGATCAGCTCGATCTCGGTACCGACCCTCCCGCCAGCCTTTCGGCCCAGGGCCGGCTGGCGCTGGCCGTGTCGTTGCATGCTGGCGATGAGGTCCTTGCAGGAACCCTCGCTCAGCTCCTCTCCCGAGCGCTGATGAAACTGCCACAGGGTGCAATCGGCAGGTTCCACTTGCTCTATAGCCATGTTCTTATCCTTCCTGAGACCCGCTTCTTTCGACCCGAAATCCCGTAAGTGCCTGAAGCGTCATCGGATAACCATCGAGAGTCGTCCACGACTTTCGGCACGTTGTTCTGAAGCGGCGCGCACGCTTTCGATCGACTGCTCCCGCGCCGTTGCACGGGGTTTCCAGAAGGGCGCTGCCTGCCGCTTGCCGACGGTTCTGTTCTTGCCCGACTGTATCGAACAAGCGATCAACAAGCAACGCCTGTGCGGTGTGTAGGTGTTATTGGCGGCAATGTCTGCCAGGAATTAGTACTTCTGCTACGGCAAGTAGCACACAGGAAACACCGGCCGATGAAAGTGTGCGCACATGCAAGATAAAACAATGCGGGTGTTGATGTTCTCGAGCTGCGGAGCCGATCCGGAGCGCGGTCGGCTGGTCTTGAGGCGCATCCTCATGCGCCGGCTCGAGTTTGGACCACTTTTGGCGCGCATTTCCCCGCAGGATCGCGGTCATATCGACCTCCGATCCGCTCCGGGGTTGAGTTCCAGGTAAGCCTGCGTAACAATCTCCCCCAGGAGTTGCGTCAGGTTGGAAGTCGACGCATGGCGAGCTACTTCCTGCGCTCGAAACACATCTCACGTGGGAAGGGGGCTCGCGTCACTCGGGCCGCCGCGTATCGGGCTGGGGAGCGGATTCGCGACGAGCGCACGAGTGAGGTCTACGACCACTCGGATCGCACCGACGTCGTCTGCAAGGAGGTCGTGCTTCCTTCCGGTCTCGAGGGCAGGCCGGACATGGCATGGACTCAGGACCGCGCAGTCCTCTGGAACGCCGCCGAGCACGCCGGTGTCCGCTGCAACTCCCGCCTGGCCCGGGAGCTCCTCGTGCTTCTCCCCCCGGAGCTGAATCCGGCGCAGCGCGCCCGGCTGGTCCGGGGCTTCTCACATGAGCTCGCCGACAAGTATCGGTGCGCCGTGGACATGACGGTCCATACGCCGCGGCCTGGCGCCGATGCCCGCAACCACCACGCCCACCTTCTCATGACGGTCCGGGAGGTGGGTCCGGACGGCATGGGGCCGCGTACCGTATTGGAGCTTGGAGGCTATGAGCGCCGCGGCCGCGGACTGGGTCCGACGAAGGCGGAATACCTGGCGATCCGGAAGCGTTGGGCGGAGCTTATCAATCATGCGCTGCAGCAGGCGGGCCTCGCGGCGCGGGTGGACCATCGCAGCTATCGCAACCAGGGAGTCGACCGCGAGCCTACCCCGACGATTCCCGAGAAGGTGTTCTATGCCGAGCGCCGATCCGGCGCCGGCAGCCGCGCGGGCGATGCGATCCGGGCGCGGCATCGCGAGAGGCTGCGGGCGCGGGCGAAGGGGCCGGGCGAGCTCGAGCGTGTGATCGGGAGGCAGAAACGCCAACTGCGCGAGGAGGCCCTCCGGGACCTGCGCCGCGGCACTCCCGGGAAGCCTCGCTGGGCTTCTCTGACTCGAGATGAGCGCAACGCGCTGCGCAGGGAACAGTACGGCGCCCGGCGGGCCGTCGAGAGGCAGGACCCGGAAGCGGAGGCCCGCAGGCGCGAGGTTTCGCGCCGGCGATATCACGAGAGCTTCAGCGCCAATCCCGAAGCAGTCCGCGAGCAACGGCGACGGTACCGGCAGTTGCATGCCGAGGAGATCAACCGCAAGCAGCGCGAATACCGCAAGACACATTCGCCGGAGTTGAATCTGCGGCGGCGCGCGCTCCGGCGGCTGAATGCCCTGGAGCAGAGCTGCACGGAGCGTGATGACCGGCGGACGCGCTCCGGGCGCTCGACCTTGCAGGCGACGCAGGCGGTGCGGCGGTCACCCACTCCTGAGGAGTCTGCCCGAGCCTGGCTGGCGGACGGCGAGCGGCACGCTACGGAAAGGACTGCGGAGCGCGCCGCCGTAGACTGGAGTTTGACCCGCTCGAGCGGCAACCAGCCACAGCGCGACGGGGCGCACGGCCCCGCCGCGGACGCTACACGAGGCTCCGGCAAGGATGCGAGCAACGATGCCGAGGATGATGCCGCTCGTGAGATCGAGACGCGGCGGGATCACGATCTGGAAATGTGAGAGGAATGTCTGATGTCCAATCTCGTGTACGAGCTGAATCATGGGTGGACCTCCCTCGGGATTCTCTATGGGGTAGCGCTCGCGGCCTACGCAGCTGGCCTCGTCCGTGGCCGCGCTGCTTCGAGGGTTTGGCTGCTCGCACCGCTCGCGGTGGTCGTCCTCCTGTTCGTCGATTATCTGATCTATGAGCTCGTGGTGGGGCCACTGCTGTATTACATGGGTATGCCCCAGGACGGCCTCGGCGAGTTCATCCTTGGAATTCTCTATGACGTTGTCATCAACTACGGATGGGGCCGGCTCCTCGTAATCCCTCGGCGGTCCTGGCAGGACACCGAGCACCGCCGCGGGACGGTCATTTCCTCCGGGCAACCGAGCGCAGAGCGCGGCAAGCCCCCGCGGAATGCCGGAATCGCGCTTGCCGAGATCCCGGTGCCTCCGCAGGATGAGATGAAGCATTTCAAGATCATCGGTGCGACCGGCACGGGCAAGAGCACCGCCATCCAGGCGCTTCTGCATGGCGCCCTTGCGCGCGGTGATCGTGCAGTCATCGCCGACCCGGACGGCGCGTATCTCGACATCTTCTACGATGCCGCGCGGGGCGATGTGATCTTGAATCCCTTCGAGCCCGACGCGCTCAAGTGGGATCTGTTCGGCGAGGTGACTCATGCGTACGATGTCGAGCAGCTGGCACGCGCGCTCATTCCGGACATTGGCGGCGAGGAGCGGATCTGGAGCGAATACGCGCGCACCTTCTTCGCGGCCGTTGCGCGGCAGCTCGTCAGGGCCAACGTCAGGGATGATCGGGAGCTCTACCGCCTGATTCGTGCAGCGCCCGTCGAGGAGCTGAAGAAGCTTCTCGCCGGCACGTCCGCGGGACCTTTCCTGGATCAAGGGAGCGAGAAGATGTTCGGGTCGTTGCGCTCCGTCGCGAGCTCCGCCGTGCGGGCTCTCGAATATACGACCGAGCAGCAGGCACGACCGTTTTCGGTGCGTCAGTGGGTACGGCGGGGGGTGGCCCGTCAGGAAGGAGGGCAGGGCGGCGTGTTGTTCCTCCCGTACCGCGCGAGTCAGGTTGCAGCCTTGCGCTCGGTGATCTCCGCCTGGATGCGCCTCGGCATCTTCGAGGCCATGGATCGTCCCGCGGGCGATCAGCGGCTGTGGTTCGTCGTCGATGAGCTCGATGCGCTGGGGGCCATAGACGGCCTGAAGGACGCCCTGGCGCGGCTGCGCAAATTCGGTGGGCGCTGCGTACTCGGGTTCCAGTCGATCGCGCAGGTGTCGGGCACATACGGCAGGGAGGCTGCCGACACGCTGGTCGAGAATTGCGGCAACACGCTGATTCTGCGGTGCTCCGCCAGCGAGAGGGGAGGTACGTCGGAGTTTGCGTCCAAGCTCATTGGTCAGCGCGAAGTCTTGCATACCACGCAGTCCCGCTCGAAGAGACCCAGCGAGTGGCTGCCAACCCTGACGACCAGCCAGCAGGTGCGGATAGAGCCCGCGGTAATGGCCTCGGAGATCGAGCAACTCCCGGATCTGCACGGATTCCTCAAGCTCGCATCGGCTTGGGATTGGAAGCGCGTGCGCTTGACCCGCAGGGACTACACCTCGGTGGCTCGCGAGCGTCGCGCCGAGCCCGCCTCGAGCGCAAATCCCGCCGGGGTGCCTCCCGTCCGGGAGCCTGAGACGATGACCGCAGAGGCCGCGCCCGTCGTTCCGATTCCGCCTCCTCGGTTCGCAATGCCGCAGCGCAGGCGCTCGATGCCACGCAGAGCCAAGAGGAAGGTCGGGGCCGCTGAACCTCCTGCCCGGGCGGACGATACGGCCGACGGCCCGGAGTCTGCTGGCCCTGAGAGGTCCTCGGCCGGGAGCGGGAGTGCCTCGACCCGCATCGAGCCTGTTGGGGAGCCGCTCGGCGGCGCAGAATCGCCCCCTTGATGGCCAGGTGAAGTCCTGTGGATCGAACCTACCTACACGTCCCGCCTGAAGAGAGCGCCGCTGTCCGCAGCGCTGGCGCCCATTGGGACGAGCGCCTCAAGTGCTGGTATCTCGATCCGGGTGCCGATCTGGCCGGGTTCGCCCGCTGGCTCGGCGCGGACTCCGGGCCCGCCGACCTCTCGATCCTCTCCGACGAGGCCTGCGTGGCCGCTGCGACCGTACCGTGCAGCCGGTGTCGGGAGCAGATCGAAGTCATCTGCATCCATTGCAAAAGCGGCACGGTCTCTGGCGAGCCGCTCACGCAATTCACCGTGGTCGACGTTCTGGCAGTGGACGACGCCCTCGCCCGGCAACTGGCGCCCTGGCCCGGATTCCGGCAGATCGTCGCGTCTGATCGGCACGGCCCGCGCTACGCCAACCACTGCCTCCGTTGCGGCGCTGAGCAGGATGACCGCGACTTGCACGACGAGCCCGGAGACCCCTTCTTCGACATTTCGCACGCCGCACCAGGCTCGCTGCGGCTCATTCCTCTTGCCGGCAGAGTCCGGTTGAGCGGCGACGAGCACTTTACGATCGAATGATCGACGAGTCTTCGTCAGCGGAGCGTTGGCAGGGCCGCCCCCTCGGTGGCGTCTCTGTCACGAATCATTTCAGCAGCCCTTCAAGCAACTGCGATCCGGTGTCCGTGAGGAGCCACCCGACACCGACTGAGTTAATGATGACGGTTCCCCAGAATGCCGCCTGGAAGCTGCTCTTTCTGGTCTTGTGGTGCAGCACTCTCTGGGCCACTACTGCACCGGGCCACCCTCCTGCTAGGCCGAGCAAGAGCAGCGAGCTTTCCTTCACCCTCCACCGGTCGTGCCGCGCAGCAGCCTTGTCCCACCAATAAACCAGAAACGTCAAGATGCTGACGACGGCGTAGATGGCAATGACGGCTGGCGGAAGACGACCTGCTAGTGTTACCGCGGTGACGAAGAGTACAAACAGCGAAGTGACGGCCGGCAGAGCAATACCCGGTCGCGAAGCGCTCATGGCTTGAGGCTTCGACCGAGTCGGCATCGATCGCTTCACGTTGATGGCGCGGCGGCGTTTCCTTTCATCGATGGCGAGATCATACGTCACGATGTCACCCTCGACCGGTGTACGACTTCGGTCGCAGATCGCGGTAATGTGTAGAAACAGAGGCTCCCCGCCCCCAGCGGGCGTGACGAATCCGAAGCCCCGCTCGCCATTCCAGCGAGTGATTGTTCCCTTTTGTCGCACCTTGTTTGCCATACCGCCGTTGCCTATGGCGTGGCCACTCAAACGGGCTTTCATTCTTTGATCTTTGCCAGGTCCAGTTCTGCCGCCGGCATCAGGCGGTTGAAGCTCTGGTGGAGCGACATCGGCCGCCGCGATGCCCGCCGTAGATCCTTCATGATGAGCATCGGATGGTAGGGATCGCTCGGACTCGGCTCGAAGGAGAAGTGCTCGTAGAACCCCTTTGCGTTGTCATCCTTGGCGTGAACCAGGACATACAAGCGTATATAAACGCAGTCAAGGCGAGCGACAGAAATCGAAGTGTCCGCTTCATCGTGCATCCTGGCGATGACCTGTACTGCGAAAGCCCAACCGGCCGCCATTCGGATTGCTGAGGGGACTCCGATCTCAAGGCCCGAGCTGCCAGATGTTTTCTTGATCCGCGACGAACAACTGCCCGTGGTGGCCCATCGCGAGGCTGAAGGGACCGTTGAATCCAGAGCCCAGGGTTATCGGGGTGCCGTAGCTGCCGTTGGTGAAGGGGAGCTCCGTGACGACGTCGTGCGTGCTGTCTGCCACGAATACGTCGCCATTCGCATCCACCGCCATGCCTCTGAATTCGCCCGAGCCAGCGTTCAGTGTGATGGCGGCGCCATAGCTGCCGCTGCTGAAGGGCAGCTCATAGACCACGTCGTTGATCGTCACGAACACATTCTGGTTCGAATCGACTGCGATACCGGAACAGGATCCAATCCCCATCGTGGCTATCGTCTGCGCTGGGGACTGATAGTAGCCGGCACTGAACGGGAGCTTTTGGACCGGCGGGTCATTCATGCCGGTGTCCAGGAGGAAAAACAGATTGTCGTTCGCGTCCGCCGCTAGACACGGCGCCTCGCCATAAAGGTCGATGGGGTTACCATAACGGTCCGACAGCGGACCCGGTACCAGGTACACTCCACCGCTGAACGGAATCTCGGTGAGCGCGACGCTTGTACTCTCGGCGGCGATCACGTTGCCGTTCGGAGTAACCGTTACACTGATGAGATCAGCCAGGAGCGGAGCAACGGTGATCGCTGTGTGATAGGCGCCGCCACTATAGGGGATCTCCCGCATCGACATGCTTGTGGCATCCGCCACGAAGAGATTGTCGTTCGCATCCACTGCGAAGCCGGCAGGCATACTGATCCCGGAACCCACGGCGAGGGGAGTGCCGTAGGCGCTCCCGTTGAATGGGACCTCCCAGACCGCATTGTCTCTCTCGTCCGCCACGAACACGTTGCTCTTCGTGTCCGCCGCCAGACCAGCGATTCCCGGCAAGGGCGAACCTGAGGGGTTGTTACCGAAAGCAGAGGCCACGGTTATCGGCGCGCCGTAGCTGCCATCGCTGAGGGGGATCTCCTTCAACGCTTGATTCAGGGTATCGGACACGAACACATTGCCAGCCGCGTCCAACGCGACTCCCTCCGGATAGTTGAAGCCCGAGGCCAACGTGATCGGTGCGCCATAGCCGCTGCCGGTGGAGGGCACCTCATAAACCGCATTGGCACTGGCATCCGCCACGAACACGTTTCCTTTCGCATCCAAAGCGACGCCCCGGGGAAAGCTGAAGCTGGAGGCCACGGTAATGGGGGCGCCATAGCTGCCGCCAGAGAAGGGGATCTCATCGAGCGCGCTCCCGCATACCGCGAACACGCTGCCGCTCGGCGAGACCGCGACACCGGTCGGGCAGAGGTCACCTTGCAAGATCTGGGTTGGAGTAAGGAAGCCCGACGCCACGGTTAGCGGAGCGCCGTAGCTTCCGCCGTTGTAGGGAATCTCTTTGACAGAATCGTGTCCGGCGTCGGCCACGAACACATTCCCGTTCGCATCCGTAGCGACAGCGTAGGGAAAGGAGAATCCCGAGCCAACGGTGATCGGGGCGCCATAGCTGCCGCCGCTGTAAGGGATCTCTCTGATGCTATTGTCGCCGTTATCAGCCACGAAAACGTCGCCGCTCGCGTCGACCGCAACATCGAGCGGATTTGCGAAGTATCCGGCAATGGCCTTCTGCGTGGGGGTGGCATTGCTGCAGCTCACCGCAATGGAAGTCACGTTGCCGGACACCGTGCCGCCGCCACCGGAGACAGAGCAGGCAAGCGTCAGGCCATACGGTTGACTGCCTACGGTGATGGCGTAAACCGAACCGGCGGCAACCGGTGTTTTCATGGTGAACCCGGTCGAGTTGGCCGCAACTGTGGTGGCGTCCCCACCATTGTTGAGCAGCACCAGCCCGGAGGCGGCACCGAGCCCGCTGATCCTGCCACTGAGGCTGTAAGTCGTCGGGCTGCTGCCGCCGGACGAGTCGGACGAGGACGACGCAGCAGAGGAGCCGCCCCCGCCCCCGCAGCCGCCCAGAGTGAGAACCAAGCTGCAGACAATGGCGAATTCGCGGCGGGACGGGCTGCCAGGTAACGACTTAGACACCAAGACCCCCGGATCGAGCTGCTCTCGGCATTGGCGCCTCATTATATGGTAGCGGGTGTCTGCGGGCGCCGTACGTTCAGCGCGGTAATTCATTCGAATAAGCCTGTCGATACGATCGCTCGCTTCGACAGCGGAAGGGAACGCGTTTGACTATGAGCAGACATCGTGGGTTCTGGTATGTAAGGGGCTCCCCCTGCCCGGCACGGCATCAGTCGTGCCACGATCGAGATGGTGGTTTCATCGATCGAACCGGGAGGGGAAGTCATGCGAGAGCTTACGACCATTGGGATTGACCTGGCAAAGAACGTGTTCGCCGTGCATGCAGTGGACCGCGACGGGCGGGTGGTACTCCGGCGGCTGGTCGCTCGTGGCAAGCTGGCGGAGTTGATTGCGCAGCTGCCACCGAGCCTGATTGGCATGGAGTCCTGCACGGGTGCGCATGAATGGGCGCGGCGCTTTCAGGCGCTGGGTCATTCCGTGCGTCTGATGGCACCTCATTCTTTGGCGTGATGGATCCAAAGATTACCGCCGGACGCTTGGATCATGGGCTGAGCTTTCTTATCGACTCTGCGCGCATGATTCACGAAGCATTCCGGACCAACTCACCAGAGATAATCGAACTTGCGAACCACTTCAGACAGGAGCGCGTCGGCCGATTGAAGCGCGTCGGAATTGAGCTGCCAGTCTGATTGCGCCGGCTTTGCAACAGCCGTGCCGGCGGTGCCTCATTGGGCGACTTCGGTCTGATGCACGATTTCCTCTGACCGCACTCACCTGCTCTCCGTCAGAAGGCTTGGCGCTCATCCAATGTTGGAACGGCATTGGACTATTCCGGGGCGACGCAATCGTTGGGAGGGCATTTTTTTCGGCAGCGGCACTGACCATTGAATACAGGCCCGACCCTTTTGGGTCGCTCAGATCACAGCACGACCTCGAGGGCGTGGTGAACCGCGCGCTCGGCGCCGTGGAACGATCGGGCCATCTCGATCAGTGCCGCCGGCCTCGCTCCCTTTCGTCGAAGCCAGCGGCGCAGCGCCTCCCACGCGAGCTCTGCCCCTTCGCGGTGGCGAAGCCGGATCATATCGACCAGGGAGCGTTCGGCCGAGTAGAGGCCGAGGGCCAGATCGTCCGCGACGCGGATCACTTCCCGGCCGAGGCCGAAGGTGTCTTTGGCAAAGACATGGATGTTCACGGGTGACTGCAGTGTCGGGGTGCGTCTGCCGCGTGGGATCGCGATGTGCATGCGATCCGGGATGATGTCCGTCAATCCGTGGCGGGCGAGGGCGGTAGTGAGGCATAGGGTACCCTCCGGGACCCGATGGGAGATTTCGAGGAGGCTGTGGTCGGCAGGCGAGGCATTGGCGCGTCGATACAGGCCGCGGCCGAGCTGTTCCAGAAGCCCCTCATCGCGGTACCGGTAGAGGCGCTCTGCGGAGAGCCCGACGGCTATCGCGTCCGAGTACGTGAAGACGGGCGGCAGGTTCGCCGGAATCTGAGCTGAGGGCTTGCTAGACACCGATGAAAACGTATACAGAAATGGCCTACCTGTCTACACTCTCATCGTCGCGGGGTTCTCTTGACCAAATCGCGTAAATTCCGTATCTTACTCGTGTTCCGCGAATTGCGGGTAACGCTATGAGTGCGGTCACAGCCACTGAATTCGCCAAAGCCTTTGGCCGGTACAAGGAAGAGGCGCAGCGCGAGCCGGTCGCCATCACCAGCTACGGCAGAGTGAGCGGGTATTTCGTGTCCGCGCGCGAGTACGAGGAGTTACAGCGGCTTCGAGTCTTCGAGCGCCGGGTGCACCGGATCAAGAACCTCCCGCCGGAAATCGCCGAGGCCATTCAGGCAGCGAAAATGAATCCGGCCCACGACCATCTGAATGCGCTTCTGGACGAAAGCCAGAAATAGCAGAGGCTGAGGCAATCAACAGATGGCGGGGTTCCCCGAACCGGAAGTCGGCCTCGTCATCTCGTACTCCTACCTCTGGAAGGAGGAAGAGGAGCAAGGCTTGGGGAGGGTCGCAAGGACAGACCTTGCGCCATTGTTCTCACTGTCGAAGTACCCGCTGCCGAATCTAACCGCCGCAAGCAGGTCATCGTCGCGCCGATCACGCACTCACCACCCCACGACCCGAATGTCGCGGTCGAAATTCCGCCTCGTGTCAAAGAGCGTCTGGGGCTCGACGGACCTCCGCCCCATCAGGAGGGGCGAAACGCGAATCGATTACGGTCTGTTGCCACCGAAGCTTTTCGACAGGCTCATCGAAAAGTTCAAGGAACTACGATCCCAAGGAAAAGTTGAAGGCGCCTCCCGTGATGAACCGGTGTCGGCCGCGAAGGGGTAACATGCGCTGGTGGCACAATGACGTTGCCCTCAGGCATCATGTGAATGGGGGGCAGGTGCCAGGAATGTGTCGAGCTCAGATTGGGTGTGCCAGGAATGTGCCATGGATAGGCTGGTTTGAGGGGGGTTCTGGTGCATTCGCGGCCGGAGCGTGCTATCCGGGAGCCTTTGCCCGGAGCTTGCCGTGACGCAACCGATTGAACGCGATGCCATATATCGGCGCCGCCGGTTTCCTCGAGAAGTTATCAAAGGCTGCGTTCGCTGGTACCTAACCTACCGCCTGAGCTATCGCGATCTCGTTGAGCTCATGGCCGAGTGGGGCGTGCACGTCAGCCACACGACGATCATGCGCTGGGTCCATCGGTACGTGCCGGAATACGAGCAGCGGTGGAACCGCCGAGCGAAGCCGGTCGGCTCGTCCTGGCGCATGGATGAGACGTACATGCAAACCCGTCCGAAGGTGGGCTACCTGTATCGGGCCGTCGACAAGCAGGGGAACACCGTCGAGTCGCTTTTCCAGACCACACGCGGAATCGCCGCGGCGATGGCCTTTTTCCGCAAAGCCGTGGTGACCTGCGCGCCTCGATTTCCGCGCAAGATCACCCTGGATGGGCACAAGCAGAGTCGCTGGGGGCTGCGCCGACCTCGCCGAGAGGACCGACGCTGGATGAACGTCCTGGTGCGCAATTCCCAGTACCTGAACAACATCGTCGAGCAGGACCACCGCGCGATCAAGGGCCGGTGCCGGCCCATGCTGGGCTTTAAGTTCTATCGGACCGCCGCCGTGACTCTGGCCGGCATCGAGCTCGCGCACCGTATTCGCAAACGCCAGTTCAAGTTCGGACCCGGCCGGTGGATCTGCTGGTCACTGAAAAAGCAGGGGGATAGAGCCCTGGCGTGAACGCCGCGGTCCCTTGGCCCCACGTCGAAACGCGTCGGGAACCGTTTTACGCACCAGATCTGAACCCGGCTCCATCGATTCTGCGTCGAACGCGCAGGGAGCCGTCAACGCACCAGATCCATCCCCGAGAGTCCCCGGGCCCTCGAGATGAGCGTTTATGTCGTGCGCGCTTTCTGAAGCTGCGGGAGCTTCTGGCCTCGGACAAGGAACTTGTCCGGCGGCTTCATGAGCTCGAGGCGCACATCGAGGACAAGCTCACCGCTCATCACCGAGCGATCGCCGCCGTTCTCTCGGAGATCCGTCAGCTCACAAACCCGCCGACGCCCGAGCAACGTCCCATTGGCTTTACCGCCAATCTCAGGGAAGACAAGTAGCCGCATCGTCCCCGCTCCCTGTCATGGCTGCCCGCCTGCCAGTTATGAGATTGCCGTTCCACCGATTGTACGCAAAGCCTCCAACAGTGCCTTCTCGCGCGCATGTAACTCTCGCAGCTGCGCCTCGCTTGCCTGCGCTCTTGCCTCGCTGGCCTCAGCGCGTAGCGCGAACAAGGCGGCGCCGATTTCGTGGGCTACGTGGGCGAGCAACTCGCGTTCCTCAGCCACCGAGTGCTCGCCTGGACGCGGCCCCACTATGAGGACTCCGAGCAAATGGCCGCGCACGCGCAGCGGGAACGCGTAACCATCTTTCCCCATTGCGCTCGGCGCTGCGTGCAAGTTGACCTCTGGGTCATGCGCCCGCAGCTTCACCAGAGCAAGATCGTCGGCTGCGACCCGCGGCGGTAAATTCTGGGTACCACGCTGGCGAACACGAGAATAACCATCGGGCGTGTACTCGTACATGGCAATCCATGGGACACCGGCATGGAGGGTAATCTGCTCCATGGCAAGGTCGAGCAAGTTTTCAGGATGGGTCACGAAAGCGCATTCTCGGGCAAAGCGGCGTAGGGCGACCTCTTCGCGGTACTGGCGGCGAAACACCAGACGATCGACCAAGCTGTCGATTCGCCGGTGAACGGTGCTCAGCGAGACACCCAGGCCCAGCGGTACCGCGAGTTCCATCATCAGGCTGGCGTCGTGGCCTAACGCCGAGCGCTCGATCAAACTCTCGAAAAGGGCAAATAGGCCCAGCACGAAGCTTGTGGTTGCTGCGTATACGAGCGTGCGGTTCAGGATCACCGTGAAGTCGACTACCCGGTGACGGAGGATCGTGTACAGGAAGCCGACCCCCGCCATGGCGGACAGAAAGAACGATGCGGCGAGGGATATCGAAGAACCCAGAAGTGGCGTGTTGTTTAGAACAATGGCGGCAAGGAATAATGCGCTGCTCGCTAGCATCCAGCGCAACCGGAGCCGCTGTGCCACCGCTGCACACTGATAGCTCACGAGGAGCAGCGCGACAGGGGGCAGATAGGTCGCGCTGACGATCAAGCCGTATGCGGGTCGCAGCATTTCTGCCCAGCCCGTGGTGACAAAGACGATCGGCCCGATGAGTGCCCGGATGGCCGCGATCGTAAGCAATACAAGAAAGCCAGCACGCCACCATGTTCGCGCTCGCGGGTGAAGCGATCCGGTGATCATGGATTCCGCCATCACGTAGAAACCGACCCGTGCGAGCAGGTAAAAGCTCCACATTGCCAGCACTGGTCCGAGGCCGTCAGACGGTACAAAGGAAATCGCGATTGCCGTCAGAAATGCGGTGGCCCACATTGCAAGCCCCGCTGCGGCTCGGTCCCGACCGCGCCATACGGCGAGCAGCCCGATTACACCGATCAGACCGTCGGTGCAGAACGCGGCCCAGGCGCCCTCGAGATTGCCGTGGACGCTCGTGATCTGGACGGTGATGCGCGCATGGCCGCGACGGACGACGAATGGATAAGTTGAACTCGGCGGAAGGCCTGCCAGATTGAGGGGCGAGTCGATTGCGACGCGGGTTGGCCGCGGCTGCGCCGCCAGATCGATGAGATCACCCGGGCGCAAATCGTTTGGGAACGGGATGCCCTGGGCAGGTCTGATGACCGCCGTGTGGGCATCCAGGAGCTGGATGGAAAAGGGCAGCTGCGGGGAATGGAATATCCCGAAAAAGCTATAGGCGCCGGTCAGCAGGATGATTGCGGTAAGCAGGATCGAAAGTTCGCGGCGGTGACGCATCGCACTCCCCTTATAGATCGACTACGGCGTCACGACAGCAGGGGCGCAGGCGATGACAGCGCTCCTAAGTCCGTCGCTGCGCGCGCGCACGGGAGAAAGAGCGGCAGCGCGACGCGACACCCATGAGGATCGCCCACAACTGGCAACGTAATAAAAGGGAATCATAGTAGCCCTCCGAGTCGGTTCCCCTCGATGTGTCGCCCGGCGCCTCCGGCGATCACACCCGACCGCTTCGGTGAGCGATCTGGGGAAACTTCCGTGTTAGTGGGGGACTCAGCTGCGAATCGCATTAGCGGCAATTGGGTGCTGGGCTGACTTGTATAGATAGAACGGCACCCCCACCAGGATCACCAGCATGCCAAGTGAGGAGCGTACCGGCTGCTCGATCCAGAGATTCGTCGTGAGAGCCAGAGTGGCGGCGATGAACAAGAGCGGGGTCCATGGATAGCCCCATGCACGATACGGGCGCAGCAGGTCGGGCTCGGTCAGGCGCAAGCGGATGACCGTCAAAGCTCCGAGAGCCGCAAACATCCACATCACAAAGACATAGAAGGAAAGGAGCTGCTCGAACGTGCCGGTGAGCGCGATGAGTGCCCCCAAGGTCCCCTGGAAGGTCAGGGCTCCTATCGGACTGCGGACACGGGGATGAACGCTGCCCATCCACTCGAAGAAGAGCCCGGCGCGCGCCATGGCGTAGGGCACGCGGGCGTCTTCCATGAGTACCCCGTGAAGAGAGGACAGAGCCGATATCCCCATAGCGATGGTGAGCCAAATCGCGCCCCTCGGACCAATGAGGGACTTGACGACATCGGAAGCCACGTCGCCTGACTGCGCCACTTGCCCGAAGGTCAGCACATGGAAATAGATGATATTAACCAGTACGTAGAGGACGCCCACGATGAGCATCCCGAAAAAGAGAGCACGAGGAATGTTCCTCGCGGGTTGTCGTATTTCGGCGCCGAGGTTTCCCAGATATTGAAAGCCATTGTACGCCCACATCACCGGCACGATCGCGGACAGCGTCGCTGCGAAGGCCCCACCGCGTGCTGATCTCAGCTCGTAGCTCACGGCATCGGCCATCGGCTTGGCCAACAGGAGGCCGGTCAGAATGATGATTAGGATTGCTGCAACCTTGAGCGAACTCAGTACGAGTTGAATGCGACCGCCAACATTGACGCTGAGGCAGTTCAGCGCCGTCAGGCTCAAGATGACCGCTGCGGCCAGCGGCTGGGCCGCGGTAAGCATGAAGACATGGTGGCCGGCATGAAGTGTGAGCCAAGGGACGTTGAGTCCGGGAGAGAGAAAGCCGGCGAACTTCATGAGGCCGGCCGCCAGAGTCGCGAACGCGACCGGCCCCATGAGCAGCGAATCCGCCCAGCCGAACAGGAATCCCCAGATCGGACCCAGGCCGCGGGTGAGATACGCAAACAGACCGCCCGCATGGGGAAGCGCCGCGCCGAGCTCAGCGAAGCAGAGCATTCCGCTGAGCGCAATGACGGTGCCAGCCAGCCACGCGACGAAGACAAGGCCGGGAGAACCGGCCGCACGAGCCATGGGCGCAGCGACCAGAAAGACACCTGTGCCGATGATCGTGCTGACCACGACGGCCGTGGTCTGCCAAGGCCCAAGGCCACGGACGAGGTCCGCGCTTTCCGAAGAGCGCGCGGCCGATTCGTGTACCGGTGCTTCCGTGGTATTCATGGCGGGCCTTGGTCAGCGCATCGCACCGGTTCACCTCCAGGCGTGAACGACCGTTGTGGCAGTTGCGTTCCAGGCCGACCGTTTGGCCGGCAAGCATCTCCCCAGGTGCGGAACGCGGTGAGAAGGCTGTAACGGGGTGTCTTTCTTTGGTGTTCTGGTCAATCCGTCGGACCCCATGCGATCGGATGCTGCATTTTGCTCTCTGGGCCGAGCAACTATAAACCTCTTGGCTCGCCGACAACCGCCTTTCCACAGTCGGGACGGCCGGGCGAACCAGCCCCATGCGGCCCGCTGCGAAGGGAGTCGACCTGCGCCCGGGTCTGTATGCCGCCTGGAAGCGCGGCGACTCAATTCGGGATGAGCGCTGAAGGCAGTCGCGCAAGAGCCGATAGGGGATCAGTCCGTCCTGTTGACCGCATGAGCCTTGTCCCGTGCGATGCGCTGGAGAAACCGATCGCGCACATCAGCGAAGAATTTTGGCGGCAACACACCGTGCACGATCGTTGAATCATCGCGTCCGGGCAAGGGGCGCAGGTCGGGCCCCGGCCACACAAACTCATTCGCCTTGGTGATCACAATCCACGAGCGCTCCGAATCGAGTCCCAGACGTTGCTTGGTCGCCGGCGGGATCTCAATAGCGTCTTCCGGCCGCTGCGGCGGGCTGTGTGTGATGGGGAGGACCATGACTTCCTGATCCCCGTCTTCATCTAGCACCGATAGAACGATGGCGCAGGGACGATCCTTACTTCCTTCCTCGCGTCCCTCGTCTGCTCGCGTTTCCAGAGATAGGCATAACGGATAACGAGGCCTGGGTGTGGGTCCGGGAAGCTCACCGCTTCCAGTCTTTGAGCTCGGCATCGAGATCAGCGAACCTGTCAGGCACCTTGGCTTCCCGAAGCGCGGCGATCTGCCGGTCGGACACCTCGCCGGCGGCGATCATTCGGCGATCGCGCCGTTTGAGCCGCTCATATTCCTCTGCTGAGATCAGGACGGTCCGTGGGCGCCCGTTTTTGGTGATGGCAACCGGCTTCTTCAGCGCTTCGTCCTGGTACAGCCCTATGTTTCGCTGGAAGTCGGCTGAGGTCACCGTAATAATCTGTTCGGGATGCATGGTACTGAACTCCTGCAATATGCGTAAAAGTACGTACTTCATGCAATTGGGCCGCGCTTCGCCGTGGTCGAGACGTGCAAGGACGCCAATGGCTCGAACGACATGCCAGTCCTTCTCGATGAGACCTTCGCCGCCGGGCCTTATCCGGTTCGCAATGTCTTCAGCTAACGGTCGATCACGCTCGAAACTCAGGAGCACGCCGCTATAGCCGATCTTGCGGCGTACTCTCTTGTCGACGGCGATGCGGCGCCCGGACGGTACCTGCGTCGTCCTCCCCGCACCGTAGGCCTGCTCCAGGCGTGTCGGTCCCGTCCGGATGCCGAGGCGGCGTAGCGCCTCATCGGCCAGGGTGCGAAGGCCCTTGACCGGAGTTGGGCTGCCGTCGCGCGTCGAGGGGCGTGCGCGCACGTACAAGCCCGAGCCGATTTTGAGTAGCTTGCCCCTGGCGACGAGATTCCGGAGCGCGCGGCCTATCTGGTCATACCCGCCGAGAGCCGCAAAATCCGCGCGCAGGAACACGTCGCGCCGCATGCGCGTCATGCAGTCCGTAATCTTGGCTTCGAGCGTTTCTCGCATGCTGTCAAATAACGACATTTCTGAAAGCTTTTTCATTGTGTAATCAATGGATTATCGAGTAGAAGCCATTTCGGGACCTTACTCGCGGCGCTTCGAGCCGCGGCTGCGTCCGGAGCTATACCTTGGCCGATCCTACTCGGAGGCGTGCCAGAGGCGGGCCAGGAATATGTCAAGCTGAGGTATGGCGTCGCGCAGGCCATTCGGCGAGAACGGACCACTCGCGTCGGCCTGGGTCGATATCGATTGCAACCAAATGGCCGGGCATTCGCACCTTGTTGAGGCCGATGCATCGGACACCCGCTACCTCGCCGTCCACGCGCGTGTGGTGATGGCCGAAAAAGCATACGAGCGGCCGCAGACGATAGATCAGTCGGTCAAGCCCCACGGTCTCACTTACCCAGTCGCTGCCGCGGCGGTACTTCTCGAACCTGATCCCTGCAGGTGCATCGTGGACAAGAAGGACGTCCACAGGGGAGTCCTTGCAGAGGGCATCGATCTCATCGCGCGTGTAATGGCGCTTCGCATAGCCCTGAAGTTCTTTCGACGGGCGCTCGAAGTCGGACGGTCCGTAACAACCTCCAACTCCGCCTACGCGCACCGTATCCCCGGATTCGCCGAGACACAGCGTTTGGCCGTTCCGGAGATAGAAGAACCCGGGCAGCACCTCGGGGGTGTGTTGCGCGTCGAGCCAGAGGAAGTCCTCGTGGTTGCCCTTGATGAAAACCGTCCGCCGTGGCGCGGCGCGTCGCCTGGCGACCCACACAGAGAAGTCGCCAGCGCCGTCGTGTGTCCTAGTCGCCCTGTCGATGCGATTCGGATCCGGCCAAATACCGAAATCACCCACGTGCAGCACCCACCCAAAGCGTTTCCCAAGCACGTTCTCGAACGCGAGGACATCGTCATACATTCTGTCGATGGCCCCATGGATGTCACCTGCGGCGCAAAGCAACATATTCGTAGTTCTCCACTTTCCTGTCCTACGGCGCCAACTGCTTATTTCCACGAGGCTCGCGTGCGACCACTTCGGTGGCGAGAGGCTAAGCGCATTCGGGTTCAGGGACAGCAAGTCAGGATGTATTTTGAGCCGCGCACCAGGCTAAGTAAATGCGCCAATCAAACGCACAGTTGTCCCAATGACGTTCGTCGATGCGTCCGCGATCACGTCCGTGGACCCGCAATAAAGTTGACGTGTTCTCGCTAGATTCGAGCGACGGCCAATGGCGGGCGAGTGAGACGAGAGCCCACAGTGTGGACTATGCCGGTGGCGGCACGTTGTCTAGTGGCGGAAGCATCGTGCGCCACGATCAGGCGATGCAACGACATGGTCGCCCGCTTCTGGGTTGAGATGCACGCTACGGGAATGGAACAAAGAGGACCGGACATGAGAAGGAGCGTTGCAACTCTTACTCTTTCGCTGAATGTCCTACTCGCAGCAGGTTGCGCGCCCGCTCAATCATGCGTGCATACACAACTCTGGATTGCGAGTGATCCACAACGGCACGAATTGTGATACGGCCTGTAAACATACCGGTGAAGCAATACGTTCTGTGGACATCCTGCTGACGCAGGGGGATGCCCTCACATTCGGCAGGCCGCCGAAGCTGGTAGAGTCCGGACGATGAAGGCGAAAGCTGCAAGCAAGACCACGAACTCCAACCGGAATCCGAGGCTTGCCGCGCGCGTCGAGTGCGCGCTGGTTCGCGCCGGTGAGGCCGCTCGCCGTACAGCGCGAATGCATGGGACGCCACTCTATGTCTGGGAGAATGGCAGGGTAGTCGCCAAACGGCCGTGACGGCATGCTGTGCCGGGAATGTGCCGAACTAAGATTGGGTGTGCCGTGATTGTGCCTTGGTGGGCTTGGGATGATAGCTGGCAAGCGCCGCAAGTGGTTGACTCAATCCCCTATGGTCCCCGGGCGCGGCTGAAAATCTGCGTGCCCGTGGTTGGTTGGCAGGATCCGCTGACGCACCGGATCCGCTCTACGCCGCCAAAAAGCCGGCCGCAATGGCATCAGGGTAGTGGATTGCTACGTCGTCAACTACTCGACCGGCGCATTCCGCCGCAGCGCCTGAAAGCGCGCCGGGCGCTTCTCCAGGAACGCTGCAACACCCTCCTTGAAGTCCTCGGCAGTGAAGGCCGCCTCGAAGCGGCGACGGGTCCTCGCATCGTCGTCGACCTGCCCGTCGAGAATCTCGCGGATCACGGTCTTGATGACGGTGACCGCGGACGGCGAGACAGCGGCGATCGCGCTCGCCAGCGCGGTTGCCTCCGTCGCCGCATCCTCTGCAACCACGTCGACCAAGCCTATGCGCAGCGCCTCTGCCGCGGGAATCAGTTGCCCGCCGAAGAGCAGCCGCTTGGCCTGGGAGGGTCCGACCAGGTCCACCAGCAGCTTGGTGTCGTGCACGGAGTAGCTCAAGCCCAGCTTGGCGGCCGGGATGCCGAATTTTGCGGCGGCTGATGCCAGCCGGATGTCACAGGCCATCGCGAGCCCGCAGCCACCGCCGACGCAGGTGCCCTCGACCAGCGCCACGGTTGGCTTTGCAGCACGCGCGAGGTCTCGCTGCGCGCGACGGATGGCCGCCTGATTGGCCGCCATCCAATCCGGATCTGCGGCGTGACTGGAGAACTCGCTGATGTCGGCCCCGGAGGAAAAGGCGCCCGCCGCTGACGACTGCAGGATGATCACGCGGGTCTCGGGAGCGCAGACGCACTGCTCCAGCAGGCGCGGGAGCAGCTCCCACATGGCCTGGTTGAACGCATTCTTCAGGGACAGGCGATCGATCTTGATCCGCGCGATCGGCGGAGTAACTTCGAGCCGCAGCAGCTCGCTCATGGCGGGCACACGGTCGCAAAGTGCCGCGCGATCTCGCGCCGGCTCGCGATCCATACGCCGCCGCGTCCGGTGACGTGACGCAGGAATTCCTCCAGCGCCCAGATCCGCCCGGGACGGCCGATGATGCGCAGGTGCAGTCCGAGCGACATCATCTTCGGATTGCCGGCGTCGCCCTCCCGGTAGAGCTGATCGAAGCTCTGTACGGCATAGTCGAGCCATGCCCGCGGCGTCAGCGACGGATCGGTCCACATCTTCATGTCGTTGGTGTCGAGTTGGTAGGGGACGATGACGATGGGCCTTCCCGGGACGGTTCCCCGGTCCCAGAAGGGCACATCGCCCGAGTAGTCGTCCATGTGGTATTCGAAGCCGCGCTCGATGAGAAGCCGCCGCGTGTGGTCAGTGTGCAGATAGCGGCTCAACCAACCGCAGGGCCGCGTGCCCACGGACTTTTCGATGGATGCCACGGCGCGATCGATGAAATCCGCCTCCTCGGCGGCGCTCATCCTGAACTGATGCACCCAGCGCCAGCCGTGGCTCACCGGCTCGTGGCCGAGGCCGGCGATGGCGCGCGCGAGCTCCGGATGGGTCTCCAGGCTCATGGCGGCGACGGTCCAGCTCGCCATCACGCCATGGCGGCGGAGCAGCTCCACGACCCGGGGGGCTCCCGCCTTGATCCCGTACAGGTAGTTGGACTCGTTGCCGTAGTTCCTGATCGGTGATTTGACGTGTATCCCGAGCTCATCGACCGGCTCCATGCCGCGATCGCCGCGGGCTACGGTCATTTCCGAGCCTTCCTCGACGTTGACGACGATCGAGAGGGCGATCCGGGCCCCGTTCGGCCAGTCGATCCGCTCCGCGCGCATCAGTGCATCTCCTCGCCGCCGGAGACGTTGAGGGCCTCGCCGGTCACGTACTGCGCGTCCTCGGAGGCGAGCCACGCGCAGGCGGCTGCCGTGTCGCTCGCGAGCCCGGGACGGCCGAGGGGATTGCGCCGGCTCATGTTGGCAAGATACGCGCTCACGCTCTCGAAGCCGAGGAGCTTCGAGAAGTACTCGTTCTGGCGGGCGCCGAGCCCGGTGGTGACGTGATTCGGGCACACCGCGTTCACGGTGATTCCGTGGTGCCCGAGCTCGATCGCCGTGGCGCGGGTCAGGCCGATCATGCCGTGCTTGGAGCTGACGTAGGGGGCCATGTGGGGAAAGCCGGATTTGGCCGCCTGGCTCGCGATGTTGATGATGCGGCCGCTGCCGGCGCGCGCGATCATGTGCCGTGCGGCGGCGCGCGTGCAGTAGAACGCGCCCGTCAGGTTGACTCCGAGCACGGCCTCCCACTCGGAGTCGCCCGTCTCGAGCAGCGGCTTCATGAGGTAGCCGATGCCGGCGTTGTTCACCAGGATGTCGACGCGGCCGAGCTGCTCCACGGCCTGCGTGATCAGCGCATCGCAGGCGGCGCTGCTGCGCACATCGCATGGGACGACCGCCACCCGGGCGCCCCGGGCGCGCAGCTCGCCCGCAACGCGCTCCATCTCCTCACTCGTGCCGATGTCTCGCGCGCTCATGAGCTCCGCGGGGGTACCCAGGTCCGATACCACGCACTGCGCGCCTTCGTCGGCAAAGCGCTGCAGAATGGCCT
Source organism: Steroidobacteraceae bacterium (assembly GCA_036278795.1). Taxonomy (GTDB): domain Bacteria; phylum Pseudomonadota; class Gammaproteobacteria; order Steroidobacterales; family Steroidobacteraceae; genus 13-2-20CM-66-19. Next base: position 96,073 of record DASUKK010000025.1, read on the forward strand.
GTCCCAGCCCCTTTTCCCTGCCGGACCCGGTTACCACGACCACTTTGCCCGTGAACCTGCCCATCACAGCGGCTCCGTCAGGATGAACTGCGGGTGATCCGCGAACCGTCCGAACTCCGCAGCAATGCGCTGTACGCGCTCACTCTGCACTTCCCGCCCGAAAGCGGACATGTCCCCAACATCGATGATCTCGATGTAGGAGTAGGGCGGCCGTGCGTCCGTTCCCAGTAGTCCCAGCGTGCGGTAGACCTCGAACCCCTCGACTGACGAGAGCGTCCGCACGCCGGGAATGTCTGTCGTGCGTGCCCATTGCTCGTAGGCCGACGCGTCTGCGCCGGGCTTCAGGTTGAACAGGACGATGATGCGCATCGGGACCTCCAGGGTCAGTCGAGGAGCGGCGGCGCGTAGCCTCTCAGATGGTTGTCGAGGGTACGGCCGAGACCAATGAGCTCGAAGTCGCGGCTGCCGGGGCCGACGAGCTGCACGCCCACGGGCAGACGGTCGGCATCGAGGCCCGCCGGCAGGCTGATCGCGGGCAGGCCCGCACAGCTCGCGAGCACGGTGAAGGCAGCCTGGGAGCTTGGCGGGCGGGGCGTGTGCGCGAATGCGGCCTGTGGAGCGGCCGGCAGCAGGAGGACGCCATCCGATCCGAGATGCGCGCGCAGGGCCGCCCCGGTCTGCGCCAGCACCTCGCAGTCGCTCCCGAGCTCGACGCCGCTCCTCTGGTCGCAGATCCCGAGCAGCTTCGCCAGCTCTGCTGACAGCGTTCCCTCGGTCAGCGCGGCGCGGATCTGCGGCTGTGCCGCGAGAGCTCTGCCGGCGACCATGAATCCCGCGAGCCGAACCCGTGCCAATGGGTGAGGCAGTGTGATGGACGTCGACGGAAGCGTACCGAGCGCTGCGCGTGCGCGCTCGTATGCTGAGACCACGGCCGGTTCGCATGGCTCCTCCGTCAGGTCTGCGATCAGGACCAGGCGCCGCAGCGCCGGCTCGCCTGTCGATGATGCCTCGAACCCCGGCAGAAGCACCCGCGCCAGCGTCTCGAGATCACCCAGCGACCGGGCCAGCGGACCGATCGTATCGAGTGTCGGTGCGAGCGGCACCAGTCCATCGCTCGCGACGGCGCCGTGGGTCGGCTTCAGCCCATAAATGCCGTTGTACGCCGCAGGAATGCGGATCGAGCCCAGGGTGTCGGACCCGAGCGCGCCTACGCAGAGCCCGGCTGCCACCGCAGCGCCGCTGCCGCCGGAAGATCCGCCGGGCGTGTGCCCGGGGCGATGCGGATTCATGGTACGTCCAAACCAGGGATTGTCCGTGGTGGCGCCGAATGCCGCCTCGTGCATGTTGAGGGTGCCGAGAATGATGGCTCCGGCCGCCCGCAGATCATGGACGCTGGCCGCGTCCGACCGCGCGATCTCGTCGCGGCGGGCGCGCATGCCGGCGCTCCAGCGCAGTCCGGCCACGGCGATGTTGGCTTTGATCGCCAGCGGAATCCCTTCGAGCTCGCGCAGCGCGCCGGTGGCAACGCGCGCGTCCGACTCGGCCGCCGCGCGCAGCGCACCCGCCTCGTCGACCTCGGCGAAGGCGCGCAGCGCCCGGTCCAGGCGCCCGATCCGCGCCAGATGCTGCTGTGCGACCGCCGTGGGCGTGGTGCGTCCTGCGGCATAAGCGCCCAGGAGATCCGCGATTGCAGGACCGCCCGGGCGCATCAGCGCTTGCGCTCATCGATGAGGCGGATCGGCTTCTGCCGGACGTCTATCTGCGTCAGCGCCGCGGTCCCTCCAGGCGGTGCGAGCTCGATCTGCACTTCGACGCCCAACCCTTCGCGCAACAACACCGCGAGCTCGCGGGGATCACTGCCGCTCCGGCTCTCCAGCGTCACGATCAGGTCGTCGCGTCCCGTCCGGACATCGCGAACCATGCGGCAGACGTATTCGCCGGTCAGATCGGCGCGGTTCTCGATGATGGCGCCGATCGCATGCGGAAACACATTGATGCCACGGAGCTTGACCATGTTGTCGCTGCGGCCTCTGAAGCCCGCGATGCGCCGGAACACCATCCCGGTGGCGTTGCGGCCACCCAGCTCGTGGGTGATGTCGTGTGTGTTGAAACGGATGCAAGGGGCGATGTCATCCTTGAACAGCGTGGTCACCACCATGTTCCCCGTTTCCCCCTGGCCGACGGGCGCGCCGCTCTCCACGTCGAGCAGCTCCAGATACTGCGCATCTTCCCAGACATACATGCCGTCCCGTTCCGGCCCTTCGCCGGCGATCGTTCCGGTGTCGCCCACGCCATACCAGTCGTATGCGCGTGCGCCCTGCCAGGCCGCCTCCACACTCGCGCGATCCTCGGTGCCCAGATGGCCGCAGATCATGCGGATGCCGATCCGATCGAGCAGCCCCTCCTCGCGGGCGACTGCCGCGAGCTTGCGGATGTAGTCGATGAACCCGACGAGCACCGTGACGCCGAAATCCGCCATGAGACGCACTTGTTGCGCGGAGCGGGTCTCCACACCGGTGCCGGCCGACAGGAAGATGGAGTTGGTGAAGTGGGTGACGGCTTCCCGGATGAAATGCCCACCGTTGATCATTCCATGGCCGTACACCGACTGCACGATGTCCGCGGGCGCCAGGCCCTGCCAGCGATACATCCGCGCGACCAGCAGATTGCAGATCTCCCGCCCCTTCGGGCCGAAGAGCAGCGCCTGCGGCCGGCCGGTGGTGCCGGAGGTGGTATGAAAGATGACGGGCGGCGACTGCCCGCCACGCTCCAGGCCGGCGAAATCGCCGAAGGGAGGATGCTCCGCGATGGCGGCCATCAGGTCCGACTTGTCGTAGGTCGGAAGCTTCGCGATGTCATCCAGGCCGCGGATGTCGCCGGGCTCGAGACCCTGCGCCCGCCAGCGCCGCTGATAGAACGGGATCTGCCAGCCGCGCCGCATGAGCCGCAGGAACCGCTCGTTCTGCTGCGCGCGCAGCTCGTCGCGGCTGAGACGGGTGTAGCGGGCAACGAATGCCTCCCCGATGGGATAGTCGGCGAGAATCCGGTGCGCATCGAGCGCCTCGAAATAGCTGGGAAAGCTCATGCGGGTCCCGGGCGGGTGAAGTAGGAAAGCGGATCGGCCCGCAACCGCGCATCGGCAGATGCACCCGCCAGCTCGAAGGCGAGATCGCGCTTCGCGGCGGTTTGCATCGCGGTCAGCGGCGCGCCTGGATGCCCCAGCGTCGCGGTGACGAGCCGCTCGATCACGCTTCCGTCCGCCAGGCGCACCACGAGGCGCTGTGGCGACAGCGCGTTGGGATCCGGATTGCCGTCATCCAGCACCCGTACCTTCGCCGCGAGAGACTGTAGATGCGGGTCGGCGAACGTCGCCGGCACGAAGCGGCGCGGGTCGATGCGGCCGTCGGTCAGCATCAGCGCTGCCAGCAAAGGCAGGCAGAGCCGCGCGGTGGCCGGCGACATGGCGGGGCTCATCGGGCGGCCGACCAGTCTCCCGATGAGTGGCGGCGAGTACAGCTCGATTTGGCGCACGCGCGCCGCATCGAGCCCTTCCTCACGACGCAACGCCTCGAGCGTGGCGAGTGCCGCATGGCTGGCACGCCCGCACGGAAACGGCTTGACGCTCACCTCCGTGATTCGCCAGATGCGGCCGAGGCTACGCGCATACTCCGTCAGATCCCCTTCGTCGAAGAGGTGGAAATACCCGAACGGGCCCTCGAGCGCATCGTGCGGCCCGGTGAGCCCCGCCCGCACCAGATCGTTGGCCGTGATCGCGGCGCGGGCGGCTACCGCGATCTGCAGAGGCAATGCGATGGATCCCTCCACGTGCGCCTGCATGGTCCCGGCGCATTGCGAGTAGGCGAGGCCGAGCACGTCCGCCAGCGCATCGGTCTGCTCGATCCGCGCCACTGCCAGCGCCGCGCCCACACATCCAGCCGTAGCAGGCCGAAAGAACCGCAATGCGCTCTTCGCGCAGAGACCGAGACCGCAGGCGACGTCGACACCCACGGCCAGCGCCGCGAGCGTCTCCTCGGGGTCGCAGCCGCCGCGGCGATCTATGGCTGCGCCGAGCGCTGCCGTTACGGTCGAGAGGGCGTGTACGACCGCTTGCTCGTGCACGGCATCCCATTCCAGACAGTGGATCTGAAAGCCGTTGACAAATGCGGCACCGGCAGCCGGCAGGCGCGATCCTCCGGCCAGGACGCGCGCGTCGCTGCCGGCACCCCAGCCGCGCGCCGCCTGCAACACCCCGGCGGCGCCGGGTGCGGTTGCGCCGGCGGCCCCGACGGCGAGCGCATCCTCCAGCAGGTGGCGCGCAGCGCCGCGGGCGGCTGCCGGCAGGCGGTGCGGTGCACGTACGAAGTCGAGGAGTTGGCGAGTCGCGTTCAAAACCAGGACTCCAGGAGTGTGGTGATGTCGCTTGCCGCATTGCCGTGCAGCGCGGCGTCGACCATGAGGTCCGCATCTGCGGCACCGATCCGCCCCCACTCCATCAATGCTCGGGCCTTGGCGATTACCCCGCCCTCCGAGAGGGGCCGCTCCGGATCGCCCAGGGCGTCGGCACAGAACGCTTCGGCTGGGCCCGCGGCGACGCGCGCCCCAAAATGTGCGGGATAGCCGGCCGTGAGCCCCGGCTCCTCCGCAACTCGCACCGCCCTGCGCTGGGACTGCAGCGCTTCGATGGCCGCAGGCTCGAAGTCCGCGAGCCGGGGCTCGCCGCGGGCGAGGACGACCGCCACCGCATGCTGCAGCGAGAATTTGGCCTCGGCGGACGTCCGCGGCTCGGGGCGATCGCAGAACACCAGCGCGTCGCGATACGTGAGCACGGTGACGGGACCCGCGAGCGCGCCGCGCGCGCGCAACTCCAATGCGGCGGTGATCGCCGGATGAGTGTGCCGGCAGGCTCCCCAGGGCTTGAAGCTGACTTCGGCGATCCGCCAATCCGCACCGAGCGCGAGCGGCCGGGGCTCCCGGCAGGTGGCGGCCAACAACCCCTGCGGACCCTCCAGGACGTAACGCGGTCCGGTGATTCCGCGACAGCCGTGTTGCGCCGCGGCCGTACCGGTGGCCACCGCATGGGCAACGTGCCAGGCCTTGGCCATCACCGGCTCGTGCCGCAGCTGCCAGAGGCCGCCGGCCACCGACCCCGCGAGGCCGAGCGCATTCACCATCTGGGCGGCGCTTGCCCCGCGTGCGCTCGCAACTGCCGCCGCGGCACCGAACGCGCCGGCGGTGGCCGTGTTGTGCCAATGCGAGTAGTGATGAGCGTCGAGCATCGCGCCCACGGCGATCATCGCCTCGTAACCCCTGACCGCGGCCATCAGCGCTTCCTCGAGTGACAGGCCGGTCCGGCGCAAGACCGCAGGCCAGACGACGGGCCCGGGATGCAGCAGAGCGGTGCGATGCACGTCGTCCATTTCCATGAGATTGCCGAGCCATGCCGCCCGTGCGAGCGCGTCCTCCTCCACGAGATGTCCGGACAGCCCTGAGCCGCGCGCGCAGGCGACACAACCGAGCCAGTCGAGCAGATGCAGGCGGGCACGCCGGCACACTGCCGCCGGCACCGGCCGCTGTATATGAGCGGCCAGCCGCTCGGTTAGGCTATCCTTCGCGGCGCTCATCCTCGCCGCACCCGGCCGGGATCACACAGGAGAGGGCCACCGCCTTGGCGCGCAGTGCATACGAGCCGACCGCGAACTTCGCGCGCAAGCCGCGCTACCAGGAGCTGGCCGAGCGGCTGCGGGCGATGATCCTGCGGGGCGGCTCCGATCCCAGTCAGCTGCCGACCGAGAGCGAGCTCTGCAGGCGCTACGGCCTCAGCCGCTTCACCGTGCGCGAGGCGCTGCGCGCGCTGCAGGCGGAAGGTTTGATTCACCGCCGGCGGGGATCGGGGACTTACGTGCAGCCGGCCTCCGCCCGCGGCGGGGCGCTGCATCAACCCCTCTCCAACATCGACGAGATCCTGCAATACGCGCGCGACAGCACTTTCCGGTTCGCCCCCAAGGGCCCGGTGACGCTGCCGCGGACGCTGGCGACGCAGATCGGCGCCAAACCCGGAGCGCGCTGGTTTCATTTCCGCGGGTTGCGGTTCCGCCCCGGGCAGGCGAAGCCGATTGCCTTGACGGATGCCTACGTGCATCCGGACCTCGATGCGGCGGCGCGTCAGGTGCATCCAGGGGGCCCGGCGATCTTCCGGCAGCTCGAGCAATTCGGCGGCGTGAAGGTCACGCGCGTAACGCAGGAGATCCAGGCAGTGGCGGCCACGCAGGCCGTGGCAGCGAGCCTGCGCGTCGCGCGCGGTACACCGTGCTTGCGGATCCTGCGCTGCTATCTCGACGGCCGCGGCCGCATTGTGGAGCTCTCCTCGAGCCTGCATCCGGGCGATCGCTTCGTCTACTCGATGCATGTCGAAGCCCGCGGCTGAGCGCTCACGGCTCACCGGACGGCTCGGGCGCGGGCCGCGGCGACCAAGCCGGGGCGGAGGCGAACCGCAGTGCCGGTGCAACATGGTGCGCGCCTTCCGATTCCACCAGCAACTGCCGCTGAGCCACGTGCGCCTGGGCGAGCGCCTCGCGGAAGTCGAGCACCGGAGCGAAAGCAACATCCCGCTCCGCGAACCAGGCGGTCCACTCATCGCGCGTACGCTGCGCGAAGGTTGCCCGCAGGAATTCCACGAGCGGACGCTGGGGCTCTCCCGCCGGCTCGTCGGCGAGCGGAATGAGATCTGGACGGCCGAGCGCATTGAGCAGCTGGACGGCGAATTTGAGCTCCCTGCCGGCGAGCACCACGTGCCGCCCGTCGGCCGTGCGGTAGACCTGGTAGAACGCGGCGCCGCCGAGGGAGCGCTGCTCCGCCGACCGCGGCGCTGTCCCGCCGGCAATGGCGGCGCCGACGATGTGCGCGCACCATGGCAGCAGGGAATCGAACATCGCCACGTCGAGGTAGTCGCCCCGGCCGGTCCGCTCCCGGCCGAGGAGCGCCATCAGGATGCCCCCGAGCGCGGTCAACCCTGCCGCCATGTCGGCCGCAGGCGCGCCCGGGACGACCGGCGTTCCGTCCGGCCCATCGTTGACCGACAGGAATCCGCTCAGCGCCTGCACGGCGAGATCGTGTGCGGGATGACGGGCCAGCGGACCGTGTTGGCCGAAGGCCGAGATCGAGCAGTAGACGAGCCTGGGGCAACGCGCGCCCACTGTGTCGTGACCAAACCCCAGCCGCGCCATGGCACCGGGCCGAAAGCTCTCCACGAACACGTCGGCATCGGCGAGCAGCTGCCACAGGCTCGCGCGGCCCGCCGCGCTCTTGAGGTCGAGCGTCACGCTGCGCTTGCCGCGGTTGAGGCTGCGGAACCAGATCGACTGCCGGGCCTCGAAAGGGCCCTGACTGCGCGCCGGATCGCCCTCGGGCGGCTCGATCTTGATGACCTCCGCGCCCTGATCCGCCATCATGACCGTCAGCATCGGGCCAGGCAGGAAGAGCGTCGCATCGATCACCTTGATGCCGCTCAGGTGCATGGCTATATCACGCCCTGCTCGCGCAGGGCCTGGATGGCGGCCTCATCCAGGCCGGATTCGGCCAAAACCGCCGCGCTGTGCTCTCCGAGGCGCGGCGCCGCGCGATTGGCGAGCCATTGCCCGTCGAGACGGATCGGATTGCTCAGCACGCGCAGCGCGCCGCCATCGGGATGCGGGATGCGGTCGATCATGCCCGAGGACTCGAGAAACGCGCTGTCGAGCGCCTGATCGAGCGTATGCACCGGCGCGACCGGCACCTGACCGGCGAGGCGTGCCACCCAATAGGCGGTGCGCTGCTGTTGGAATACCTCATCCAGCAACGCCGTGAGCTCTGCACGATGGGCCAGCCGGTCCGCGGGCGTGCGGAAGCGATCGTCCTGCGCAAGCTCCGGGTGCCCGAGGCGCTCTACGAGCGTCGTCCAGAATTTCGGCAGCTGCGCCATCACGAACACCCAACCATCCGCCGTACGGAACAGCTGGCTCGGAACCACCGACGGATGCGCCGAGCGCGGCACCCGGCCGGTGACATCCCCCTCGTTCAGATACCAGATCGCCGGATAACTGGTCTGATGAAAGGCTGTCGCCAGCAGGTCGACATCGACGTCCCGCCCCTTGCCGGTGCTGCGGGCTTCGGTGAGCGCCGCCAGCAGTCCTATGGCCATGACGGCACCGGTCATGAAATCGACCATGGAGAGCCCGAAGCGCGCCGGCGGGCCGTCCGGCTCGCCCGTGAGGCTCAAAAACCCGGCTTCAGCCTGCATCAGATAATCGTACCCCGGCCAGCGCGCCCGCGGATTGTCGCGTCCGTAGGCGGACAGATGCGCGCAGACGATGGCCGGATTCTCGGCCGCCAGTGCGGTGTAGGTCAGGCCGAGCCGTCCCGGCAGGTCGCCGCGCAGATTGTTCACCACCGCGTGCGCTCCCTTGACGAGTCGCTTGAGCACCGCTTGCCCACCCTCTGACGCAAGGTCCAGCGTCAAGGACCTCTTGTTGAGGTTGAAAGTCTGGAAGTACAGGCTGTCGCCGCCGCTCAGGAAGTGCGGGCCGACCGCGCGCGCGCTGTCGCCGCTCGCCGGGGGCTCGATCTTGATCACATCGGCACCGAGCTGCGCGAGGAACATCGTGCCGTAGGGGGCGGCGCCGTACTGCTCCGCCGACAGGATGCGTACGCCTGCCAACGGCAGCCGGGTTGCGGATGTGGCCATCAGACCGGATTTCTCTTGAGCCATTGCCGGGCGATGATCATGCGCTGGATCTCGTTGGTGCCCTCGCCGATGCACATCAGGAGCGCATCGCGATAGAAGCGCTCGATCTCGAATTCCTTCGAGTAGCTGTAGCCGCCGAAGATGCGCATCGCCTCCTCGGAATTGCGCACCGCGGCCTCGGAGGCGAAGTACTTCGCCGCGCCGGCCTCGAGGTCGCATCGCTCGCCGCGATCGTAGGCTTCCGCCGCATCGATCGTCAGCAGCCGCGCCGCGCGCGCCCGCGTCACCATCTCCCCGAGCTTGAGCTGGATTGCCTGATGTTGCGCGATGGGCTTACCCATGGTCTTGCGGACCTGGGCGTACGCGGTCGCAAGCTGCAGCGAGCCGTCGGCGAGACCGACACCCCGCGCCGCCACGTTGATGCGCCCGAGCTCGAGGCCGCCGGTCGCCTGGAAGAATCCCTGGCCTTCCACGCCACCGATGAGATTCGCGGCGGGAACACGGTATTGGTCGAAGATGAGCTCCGCGCTGTCGATGCCCTTGTAGCCGAGCTTGTCGATCTTCTTGCCGACGCCGAAGCCGGGCCCCTTGGGGGCGATGAAGAAGCTCATGCCCTTGAGCGGCGGGTCCGTGTTCGGATCCGTCTTGACCAACAGGGCGAAGCAATGGCCCCGGATGCCGTTGGAAATCCAAGTCTTGGTGCCGTTGATGACATACTCATCGGCGGCACGGGTGGCGGTGGTGCGGATCGCCTGCAGATCGGTGCCGGCGTCCGGCTCCGTCAGGGCGAGCCCGCCGCGCAGCTCGCCGCTCGCGAAGCGCGGTAGCCAGGTCGACTTCTGCTCCTCGGTGCCGAAGCGCTCCACGGCGGCGGCCATGATGAGATGGGAGTTGAAGATTCCGGTGAGCGCCATCCATACCGCGGCGATGCGCGCGACGAGCTTGGCGTAAGTGGTGGCCGGCAGCCCGAGACCGCCGTACTCGCGCGCGATGGTGGCGCCGAAGAGCCCCATGTCCGCCATTTGCGCCACCAGCTCCGCCGGCCAGATATCGCCGTGATCGTGGCGCATGACGACGGGGCGCACGTCGCGCTCCAGCCAACGGTCGATCGCATCGAGCAACGCGCGCTCGTCGTCCGGATCGATGGAGCGGCGCTTCATACATCGACTCCGCCGCGGCCCCGCTTCCAGATCAGCATGGTGCGGTTGAACGTGCACACGATCGCACCGTGTTGGTTCTTGCCCGTCGTCTTGACGGTTACGACGCCCTGCTCGGGGCGCGAGCGCGATTCCCGCTTGTCGAGCACCTCGCTCTCGGCATACAGAGTGTCCCCCGGGAAGAGCGGATGGGTGAGCTTGATGGAATCCCAACCGAGGTTGGCGACGGCTTTCTGACTGACGTCCGAGACGGACATTCCGACCATGAGAGCGACCGTGAAGGGCGAGCAGACGAGGGGCTTGCCGAACTCCGTTTTCTTCGCGAATTCGTAGTCGAAGTGAGCCGGGTGAGTGTTCATGGTGAGAAGAGTGAACCAGACGTTGTCGGCGTCCGTGATAGTGCGCCCCGGACGATGCTCGTAAACGTCGCCCACGACGAAGTCTTCGTAATAGCGGCCAAACGTCTCCCGAAATCGCCGCGGACCGACTTCGATGCTGCCTTCGCGCATGATCACTCCTCTGCCTGGCCAGGATGCATGGCTAGAACTCTGCGATAACGGCGCATGATGGGCTCATCGAGCAGCCGGCCGTTGAAGCGGATTGCGCCGCCGCCGGCGGCTGTGAACACGCGCTGCGCCTCCCGGGCTTCGGCGATCTCGGCAGCGCTGGGGCGCAGCGCGGCGTGGATGGGCGCGATCTGCGCCGGATGAATGGCCGCTTTGGCGGTGAAGCCGAGCGCCTTTGCCGCCCGGGATTCCGCGGCGAGGCCCGCGGGGTCCTCCAGCACCAGGTGGGGCACGTCGATGGCCACGATCCCTGAGTGGGCGCAGGCGAGCATGAAGAGCCCGCGGGCGGTGCGCAGCGCGTCCCACTCGACGCGCACGCCGAGCTCCGCCGCGAGATCGCCGCCGCCGAACATCATGGCGGCGACCCCGGGAGCGGCCGCGATCCCTGGCGCGGCGGCAAGGCCGCGCGGCGTCTCGATCAGCGGCACGATGGCGGTGCCTGCCGTGACGGCGGCGACGATCTCCACGTCCGCCGGACTCTCCACCTTCGGAACCAACAGGAGCTGCGGGCTGCAGCCCGAGGCGGCGAGCGCCACCAGATCCTCGAGGCCCGTGCGCGTGCGCAGGCTGTTGATCCGCAGGCAGAGCCGCGGCGTGCGCTGCGCGAGCGCCGCCAGCGCGGCCGCGCGAGCCTCGGACTTCGCGCCATCGGCAACGCCATCCTCCAGGTCGATGCAAACGGCATCGGCCCCGCTCGCGAGCGCCTTGCCAAAGCGATCCGGCCGGCTGCCCGGCACGAACAGCAGGCTCGCCAGCCCGTCCACGAAACTCATTGGCTCCCCGATCGGGTCCAAAGTTGTCCGGACATTATAGCGCCAATCCCCGGGCCGTCCACGGCCGCGGGCGGACTTGACAGCGCCGCGAATTCGGCCGACAGTTGTCCGGACATCTGTCGCGCATCCGCGCGCCGCTGCGCAGCCGGAGACCGGCGCAATCACCAGGCGTGCTGCGCGGGCGCAATCACGGGGAAGAGCGATGCAAAGACCGGCGGAAGGATAACGCGCTTGAGTGCGCGCGGCGGGGAGTTCGCGGTCGGCTGGAAAGCGCTGACGGCTGCGGTCGTCGGCGTGGCCTGCGGTGCCTCGCCCGTGCCGTTCAACGTCCTGCCGCTCGTCATGGGCCCCATCCATGCCAGGCTCGGCTGGGACTTCGCCGACATCAGCGCCGGCATGATGATCTTCGGCGTCATCGCCTCGCTGCTCGCGCCGGTCTTCGGCGCGCTGGCCGACCGGTTCGGCGTCCGTCCGGTCGCGCTGGCGTCGCTCGCCGCGTTTACGCTGACGTTTGCCTCCCTCTACTTTACTCCCGCTTCGGTCGGGGGCTACTGGGCGCTCTGGGCGCTGCTCGGAGTGGTCGGCATCGGCTCGACGCCCGTGACCTTCAGCAGAGCGATCAGCATCTGGTTCTATCGCAATCGCGGCCTCGCGCTCGCCATCATGCTCCTTGGCACCAGCGCGGCCGCGTTCGTGGTGCCGCAGCTCGCGCAGTCCGCCATCGGTTGGGGTGGCTGGCGGCTGGCATTCCCGGTGGTCGCGTTGCTGCCGCTGCTGCTCGCGCTGCCGCTCTGTTTCGCCTGGTTTCGCGAGCCGCGGCCGGAGGAGCGGCCGGCCGGGATCTGCGACGAACGCGGGCAGCTCGCCGGTATCACGCTGGCCCAGGCGGTGCGCGGCTATCGCTTCTGGCTGCTGCTCACCGTGGTCTTCCTGGTCGCATTCGCCTACGGCGGGGCGCACATTCACATTGCGGAGATCGTGGAGCTGCACGGCTTCAGCGCGCGCATCGCGGCGAGCGCCCTCGGCATCATTGCCACGGGAATACTGGCTTCGCGCCTCTTCATCGGCTATCTCTTCGACCGCGTGTGGGCGCCCGCGGTCGCCTGTCCGGCGCTGCTGCTGTCAGGGCTCGGATGCTGGCTGCTGGCGGGTACTTCGCCCAGCCTGGCGCGGATGGTGGCCGGGGCGTTCCTCATCGCCTTCTCGGCGGGAGCGGAGTCGGACGTCATCGCCTACTTCGCGGCCAGGTACTTCGGCATGGCGCACTATGGGCGGATCTACGGCCTGCTCTATCTCGCCTTCGGAATAGGTGCCTCCCTGTCGCCCGTTGCGTATGGGATGGTGCGCGACCACACCGGCCGCTACGATGAGATCCTGATGCTGGCGCTGGTGCTGTTCGCGGCCACTGGCGTCGCGTTGCTGCTGCTCGGGCGCTATCCCATGCTCGAGGGAGATCCCGCGGCGGCGCCGCAGGTAATGCCGGTTCCGCGATCCGAAGCTCTGGGGCCATGACCATGAAGCGCGCAGACATTCCACCGCCCTACACCGCCGTGGCGCGGCATCCGATGTTTCCTACACCGCGCCACGATGAGGCGGCCCGATTCAACTTCCTGGCGAACCTCAACAAATACCTGTCGGGGCCCCTCGGCCGCGGCAATCTCGCCGCCTACCGGAAGCGCGTGCTGCCGGCCTTCGAGAAAGAGCACGGGCGCGGGCCGCAGGATCGCTTCGAGATCCGCCGCGCGATGAACGCCGACCCGTTCCATCGCCTCTGGTCCGCCCTCAAGCGCAACTCCATGGAGATGCGGCAGCAGAACGGCCGGGCGATGGTCCTTCGCCAGCTCGATGAGCTCGACGCCCGGGCGCGGGCGTTGAACGACGCCGAGACGCTGCAGCTCGATCCGGCGATAGCGACGCCGCCTTATCAGGCGGCGGTCGACATCCACTGCATGCCTGGAAGTTATGTGGGCGAGGAGCGTCCAGGCGATGTGTCGGCCGGTGCCAACTACGACAGCGGCATCTTCGCGACGACCGCCGGCGGACTCGGCGCGCTGTCGGACGGCGGCGGACAGGCCCTCGTCGCGTGGATCAGGAGGGAGCGCCCGGACTGGACGCCGAGGAGGATTCTCGACGTGGGATGCACGATCGGCCACAACGCGGTGCCGCTCGCCCAGGCGTTCCCCGCCACCGAGGTGATCGCAATCGATACCGCGGCGCCGGTCCTGCGCTACGGGCACGCGCGCGCGCAGTCGCTCGGCGTGCGCAATCTGACGTTCGTGCAGGCCAACGCCGAGGACCTCTCGCGCTGGCGGGACGGCTGGTTCGACTGGGTCCAGACCACCATGTTCCTGCACGAGCTGAGCGCGAAAGCGCTGCCGCGGATCCTGAGCGAGCTGCATCGCGTGCTCGCGCCGGGCGGGCTGGCGCTGCACCTGGAGCAACCGCAGTACACGCCCGACATGCCGCTCTACGAGCAGTTCATCCGCGACTGGGATGCCTTCAACAACAACGAGCCCTTCTGGTCGGCGATGCACGGACTGGACCTGCGCAAGCTCATGATCGAGAGCGGCTTCCGGCCGCAGGAGCTGTTCACGACGGGCGTGACCGCTGTTGTTGACACGCGCATTTTTCCTGGGGCACGGGATGCAGGTCCGGAGGATTATGGGCGCACGGCGGCATGGCACGCGTATGGCGCCTGGAAGTCGCCGGAGGCTGACGCCACATGAGCGATCTCGACTGGATGGTGCGCGCGAACGCTAAAGCCAAAGGGCGGCGGCCGCAGTACTTCGACGATCCGGCTCTCGACCGGATGCTGTCGATGTTGCTGGCTCTGGTCGGAGAGGTCTCCGTGCTGCGGGAGCGGCTCGATACCGTGGAGCGGCTGCTCGAGACCCGCGGCTCGCTGACGCGCGCCGACATCGAATCCTACGCGCCCGATCAGGACGCTGCTCTGGAGCGCGGCAATCTCACCCGCGAATACATCGCGCGCATCATGCGCGGCCTGCAGCAGGAGGCGGAGGCGCTCGTGGCGGCGGAAGAGCGGCCGATCGAGGACATCCGCCGCGACCTGTCGGAGTCCTGAGGACGCGGCAACCGCATCCTCGGCTCGGGCGGTGATGGCAGCGGCTGCCATGTCATGTCACCGCAGCCGATGTCAGGACAGTCGAGACGTACCCCGCAGCCGCGCTCAGTGCGCGATGAAGGACGATCATCGAATCCTTGCCGCCGAGCTCCAGGCTGGCCGGGACGATGGCAGCGGCGGCGGCGTCCGCGATCTTGCGGCCCGTGGCAATAAAGCCCGGCGCGGGTGTCCCGGCGGCGGATAAGCTCCGTCAGGCTCGCAAGCTCCACCTGCCTCAGGGCGACGTAGCGTATCGGCCTCGAGCGCGGCGGTGATCGGTGCGGCGCGACCGATCGAGCGACGCCGCCCGGCGCAGCAGCGCCTGCGCCCGCTACTGGGGCTGCCGCGCCGCCCACTGCGGCTGCCTGGCGCAGTCGGGACGCGATCCCATCCGGTTCCTCGTCACTGCCGCGCTGGAACTGGAACTCATGCTTCCGGTACCGAGATTTCTGACGTGCGAGGAGTGGCTTTTCGCGCATGGCCGCAAGGTGGGCCCGAGCGTGGCAATGGACTTGCGCTGGGCCATTTGTCCTGACAGTATAACAAATGGAAGGCCCTCGCCGGCCTGTTCGCGGGAGTGAGACATTCATGGGAATTCGCGAGGCCATGCCTCTGCTGGCGCGTCACGAAGGGGTCTGGGACGGCGGCTACACCAGATCCGCGGGGGGCGCATTGAGACCCGTTGCGCGATCGAGGAGCACCGGGTGACGCGCGACTGGCGCGCGATCGAGAAAGAGATGGAGCAGCGGACCTGACAAAGTCATCCGGAGGGTCGCTCTTCGGGAAGATCTGGGAACGGCACGTCGTCGCGGAGCTGTCCGACGGCGCCGCGTTGCTCGCGATCGACCGGATTTTCCTGCACGAGCGCACCGGTGCCGTGGCGCTCGGCAGCCTTGCGGCCGCTGGCCGCCGCGTCCTCGATCCGCGCCGCGCCTTTTGCGTCATGGATCACATCGTGGACACGAGGCCGGGGCGCGGCGATCGCACACTGATGCCCGGTGGCCAGGCGTTCATCTCGGAGACTCGCCGTACGGCTCTGGCGGCGGGGCTGACCCTCTATGACGTGAACGATCCTGAGCAGGGGATCATGCACGTGATCTCCCCGGAGCTCGGCATCGGCTTGCCGGGCTGTACGCTGGTTGCGCCCGACAGTCACACCTGCACCCAGGGTGCGCTCGGTGCGTTGGCATGGGGGATCGGCTCGTCCGAGGCGGAGCATGCGTTGGCTACGGGCACGCTGCGCGTGCGCCGGCCCCGCTCGCTGCGGGTGAATCTCACCGGACGGCTGGCGGCGGGCGTGACCGCGAAGGATCTGGGGCTCGCCCTGATCGCCCGCCACGGGGCGGGCGGCGCTAAGGGTTGCGCGCTCGAGTTCGCGGGCGAGGCGGTCGCGGCCCTCGACATGGAAGCCCGCATGACGCTCTGCAACCTCGCCAGCGAATTCTCCGCGATGACGGCCCTGATCGCGCCGGACGATGTAACTCTGAGCTACGTGCAAGGGCGACGGCACGCCCCGCGGGCAGATGCCTGGAGCAAAGCCGCGGCGCATTGGCGCCAGCTCGCCAGCGATCCGGGCGCCCGGTTCGACGAGGAGCTCACCCTGGATGCATCCACGGTGGAGCCGATGGTGAGCTGGGGCGTGTCACCGGCGCAGTCCGCCACGGTAACGGGTGTCGTGCCCGGGGCGGCGCCGCAGCGGCCGCTTGCCTACATGGGCTTGCGCCCCGGGCAGGCGTTGCGCGGCTTGCCCGTCGATGCCGCCTTCATCGGCAGCTGCACCAACAGCCGCCTGTCTGACCTGCGACGGGTCGCCGCTCTCCTCGCAGGACGACATGTCGCACGCGGCGTTGCGGCCATTTGCGTTCCTGGATCGTCCGCCGTCAAGCGGGCCGCGGAAGCGGAAGGTCTGGACCGCATTTTCCGGGCTGCCGGATTCGAATGGCGCGAAAGCGGCTGCTCGATGTGCTTCCATGCGGGCGGTGAGAGCTTCCGGCCGGGATCGCGGGTCATTTCTTCCACCAACCGCAACTTCGAGGGCCGCCAGGGGCCGGGCATCCGCACCCATATTGCGAGTCCGGAGACCGTGGCGGCGAGCGCGATCGCCGGCTCGATCGCCGACCCGCGGGAGCTCGTGTCGTGACGCCGCTCACCTCCATTACCGCGGTCGCGGTGCCCCTGCTTCTCGACAACATCGACACCGACACCATCATCCCGTCGCGGGAGATCCGCAGCACGGGCAAGACGGGGCTCGCTGCGGGACTCTTCGCCGGCTGGCGCTATCAGGCGCCGGGCGGAAGGGAGCCGGCGCCTGCATTCGTGCTCAATCAACCCCGCTATGCGCGAGCCCGCATCCTCCTCGCCGGCGGCAACTTCGGCTGCGGCTCCAGCCGGGAGCACGCGGTCTGGGCGCTCGGCGAGCACGGCATCCGCGTCGTGATCGCACCGAGCTTCGCGCCGATCTTCTTCGGCAACTGCGTGCGCAATGGGATGCTGCCGGCGGTACTGCCGGCGGCGGCCGTCCACGATCTGGCGCAGGTCATCGACGCCGATCCGCAGGCCAACCCGCTGACCGTCGACGTTCGCGCGCAGACCGTCACGCTGCCGACGGGGCGCAGCTGGCACTTTCCGCTGGAGAGCGAGCCGAAGCTGATGCTGTTGGGAGGCCTGGACGCCATCGACCTGACGTTGCAGATGCAGCAGCGGATCGACGCCTTTCTTGAGCGCGATCGCCTGGAGCGGCCGTGGATCTACCTTGGGACCGAGCGATGAAGACATCCGTTCTGGTGAGTGAGGTGGGGCCGCGCGATGGGCTGCAGAGCATCCAGCGCGTGATGCCGCTCGAGGCGAAGCAGGCCTGGATACGGGCCGAAGCCGCGGCCGGCGTGCGCGAGATCGAGGTCGGCAGCTTCGTGCCTGCGAGCGTGCTCCCGCAGATGGCGGATACCGCGGCGCTGGTCGAGTTTGCGCGCACGATCCCGGGCCTCACGGTCGCCACGCTGGTGCCCAACCTCAAGGGTGCGGAGCGGGCGCTTGCGGCGGGCGCGCACAAGATCTCCATTCCGCTGTCGGTCTCGCAGACTCACAGCCTGCGCAATGTGCGGCGCGATCACGCCGGGATGTTGGCCGAGATCCGCGCGATCGCCGCGCGCATTGCGGCCGAGCCGCCGGCCTCGAGACCTCACTTCGAGGTCGGTCTATCGACCGCCTTCGGCTGCACGCTCGAGGGGGCGGTGTCGGAGGACCTCGTCGTGCGCCTCGCGGAGCAGGCGATCGCGGCCGGTGCCGCCGAAGTCGGCCTGAGCGACACCACCGGCTATGCGAATCCCGCGCAGGTCAGGCGCCTGGTGCGCAGAGTCAGGTCGGCGGTGGGCAGCGAGCGGTTGCAGAGCCTGCATCTGCACAACACGCGCGGGCTCGGCCTCGCCAATGCGCTCGCGGGGCTGGAAGAGGGCATCACCACCGTGGACAGCTCGCTCGGAGGACTGGGAGGCTGTCCGTTCGCGCCGGGCGCATCGGGCAACATCGTCACCGAGGATCTCGTGTTCATGCTGGAAGCGATGGGCATCGCCACGCACATCGACCTTGCAAAGCTGCTCGAGGTGCGGCAAATCGTGACGGCCGCCCTGCCCGATGAGCCGTTGTACGGCTTCCTGCCGGCCGCTGGCCTGCCGCTCGGATTCGGAGCGCGTGCATGAGACTGCCGCTCGCCGACATCCGGGTGGTCGAATTCACCCACATGGTCATGGGCCCCGCAGCCGGCGCCATCCTGGCAGCGCTCGGCGCGCAGGTCACCCGCGTGGAGCCGATCGGCGGCGACCGCACGCGCGGCCTCCTCGGTTCCGGGGCCGGTTACTTTCCCATGTATAACCGGCACAAGGCGAGCATCTGCCTCGACCTCAAGCAGCCGCAGGGCATCGAGATCGCGCGCCGGCTCATCGCGCAGACCGACGTTCTCATCGAGAACTTCCGGCCGGGCGCGATGGAACGCCTGGGACTCGGCTACGAGGCTCTGGCCGCCGTGCAGCCGCGCCTCATCTATGCGTGTGAGAAGGGCTTCCTGCCCGGACCCTACGAGCACCGCACCGCGCTCGATGAGGTCGCACAGATGATGGGAGGGCTGGCGTACATGACCGGGCCACCGGGCCGGCCGCTGCGCGCTGGCTCGAGCGTGGTGGACGTGGCAGGCGGAATGTTCGGAGTGATTGCGATTCTCGCTGCCCTGGAGGAGCGCCATCGCACGGGCCGCGGGCAAAGGGTGCAGAGCTCGCTGTTCGAGACCGCGGTCTATCTGATCGGCCAGCACATGGCCCAGCAGGCGGTCACCGGCCAGGCGCCGCAACCGATGCCGGCACGCCTCTCCGCCTGGGCCATCTACGACATCTTCGCAACCCGGGACGGAGGCGCCGTCTTCATCGGCGTGGTATCCGACTCACTGTGGGAGAAATTCTGTCGCCTCTTCGCGCTCGATGCGCTCTGGGCGGACGAGAGCCTGCGCACGAACAATGCGCGGGTGCTGCAGCGCGAGCGCATCCTGCCGCAGATCGTCGCGTGCCTGCGCGGCTTCACGCGCGCGGAGCTGATCGCCCGGCTGGAAAGGAGCGGCATTCCCTTCGCGCCGGTCGCGCGGCCCGAGGACATGTTCGCCGATCCGCATCTCGGCGGCTCGGGCGGCCTCGAGAGCGTGACCCTACCGGACGGCACCGCCACCACATTGCCCGTGGTGCCGATCGAATTCGGTGGCGAGCGGCTGGGGCGCGAGGCCAGGCTGCCGGCGCCCGGCGCGGACACCCGCGCGATCCTGGGTGGACTCGGTCTCAGCGAGGCCGACATCAACTCGCTCCTCCGCGCGGGGATCGCCGCGGCAGCCTGAGCGGCGGCGCGGTCCAGGGCCGCCATGGCTAAAAATGTCCGGACATATCTGGCCGGGCGGGGGTTTCACGCGCCATACATTTGCTATAGACTGAATACATATCAGGCGATGGCCGGGGGTCTCCGCATGAGCAAGCACGACAATCCGATACTCGCGGGAATCGCGATCGTCGCCGGTGCGCTGGCTTTGCCGCTGGCCGCCGCAGCCGCCGACCAGGGCGCGGGCGCGGCGGATCAGAGCGCCACATCGCAGCCGGCCGACGCCAGCACCCTGGAGACGGTGACGGTCACCGCCCAGCGGCGCGAGCAGAACCTGCAGAACGTGCCCATCGCCGTCACCGCCTTCACCGCGGATCAGCTCGCCACCCGACAGATCACCTCGACCCAGGACCTCGAGCGTTACGTCCCCAACATGTTCGCATCGAACAACGTCGGCCAGGGGTCGGCCAACGTCTACTACATCCGCGGCCTCGGCCAGACGCAGTCGTTTCCGACCTTCGAGCCACAGGTCAGCACCTACATAGACGACATCTACATCGCCCGCCAGAATGCCAATAACTTCGCGCTCTTCGGCGTGCAGCAGCTGCAGGTGCTCAACGGGCCGCAGGGCACGCTCTTCGGCCGCAACTCCACCGGCGGCGCGATCCTCGTGACGCTGAAGAAGCCGGGCCGGCACTTCGGCGGCGATGCAGAGGTGAGCGCCGGTGAGTACGGCGAATCCGGAGGCTACCAATACCTGGCGCGGGCGGCCGTCGACCTGCCCATCAGCGGCGACCTCCTCACCCGAACCTCCGTCTATGGAATCACGGGCAACGGCTACGTGCACGATGTCACCACGAATCAGCGTCTGAACGGAACGAACAACTTCGGCCTGCGGGAAGCGCTGGCGCTGCTGCCGGCCACGATGTCGAATCTGCGTTGGGACGTGGCCTTCGACTACGAGCGTAATAACAATGCCAACGTCCTCAATCAGCCCGGACCGGACGGCAGGCGCATCTCCTACAGCGGCTTCAGCACCATCGGCGGTGCTCTGCGGCCGTACCTGACCGGGCTGAAGTCGGGGTTCGGACAGGGCGCGATCGTCACCAGCTATGGCGTCTCCTCGGACCTGGCGCTGACTCTCGGCGGCGGCACTCTGAACCTGATCACCGGCTATCGTCGGCTGCACCAGGATCTGGCCGCGGACTTCCCGGCCGCCGTTCTCGGTCCCCTGCCGACGGCGGACGCAGTACCGACAGGCGAGATCACGCTGGCCCAGGATCTGGCGAACCACCAGTTCTCGCAGGAAGTGAAATGGACGGACAGGATCGGGGACAGCTTCAACTATACGGCAGGTGCCTTCTATCTCTACGAGCAGAACGGCAATGACTACGGGCAGGTGCTGGGTCTGGCCCCCACGCTCGCCCTCCCGCTCAATGACCAGTTCTTCAAGAACGACACGACGTCGGTGGCGGCCTATGCACAGGGCGACTACAAGGTCACTCCGGCATTCACGGCGACCGTCGGCGTGCGTTTCACGGACGAGACCAAGAACGTCGTGGCGAACCCCAACGCGCCCGGCCTGGGATATACGACGGCGGACATTCAGGCGGTCGGATACCCGACCCACCTGAAGACGAATCAATTCACTCCCCACGTGGCGCTGCAGTATCAGTTCAACCCGGACCTGATGGCCTTCGTCTCCGCGACGCGCGGCTTTCAGGGTGGCGGCTGGAACGGGCTGACCGGCACCAATCCGATCGACTTCAACAACTTCGGCCCGGAAACGATCTGGTCCTATGAGGCGGGAATCCGCTCGACACCGTACAGCCGGCTGCGCTTCAACGCGACGGTGTTCTACGAGGACGTCAAGGACTATCAGCTGCTCTCGGACAACCCGCACACCCGCTCGTTCGACACCAGCAACGCGGCGAGCCTCTACGCCTACGGCCTCGAGGCGGAGCTCGAGTGGCGGCCGATCGACCCGCTGACCATCAGCGGCAACCTGAGCTCGATGAAAGCCGGCTACTACGATCAGAGCGCGTTGATTCTCTCGCAGCAGGCTGCCTGTCGCGCGGGCGATCCCGAGTCCTGCAACTCCGGCATCGTGCGTGCCGACGGGTCGCTCGCCACACCGGTGTATACGCCGCCCTTGGATCTGACGGTGAGCGCGCGTTACACGCTGGGATTCGATGGTTTTTCCATCACTCCCTACGTGGGAGTCCACTACGTCGCCAAGGAGTGGTTTGATACGGCCAACACCGCCGGGTTCTCAGCTTCCTACCCCAACGTCGGCGGTCAGACGAAGGCGCGCACGCTGCTCGATGCAAGCGTCGCCTGGGCGCTAGCCAAGGTTCCGCTGACCGTCACGCTGGAATGCCGCAATTGCACGATGGTCGATTACGGTACGGCCGACCTGCTGGGCTTCGACTACTTCAATACGCCGGGCATGTGGGATGTGCGCGTCGATTACCAGTTTTAGGCCCGAGCTCGATGCCGCTCAGGACAACATCGGCTTCCAGACGCTGATGACGACGATGCAGACGACCAACGCCCAGAGGAGCCCCAGAATCGACGTCGCCTTGATGTAGATGCCGCGGATGAGCGCGTTGCTTGGGTCGCTCGGGCCCTCTTGCGCCATCACCTCCCAGATGCGGAAGTGCGCCAGCAGCACGAGCCGGATGCCGACACCGCAAGCCATGACTCCCGCGAAGAGCGTGAGCTTCAGGCGCAGCCAGCCGGGCGTGGGCCATCCGCGGCCGATCAGGCCAACGCCCATGGCGAGCAGCACGGCCATCAGCAGGTAGCGTGAGCCACGGTCGATGGCGCCGAGCCGCCGGCCCGCGGGGCCGTGGCGGAGCCGATGGACGGCTTCGATGAAGGCGAGCCAGAGAGCGCCGAGCAGGGCCGCGATCGAGGCGGCTGTGCCGCCGCCCGGGATGAGCCCAAACAGCGCGGCCAGAGCGAAGCCGGTCGCGACCTGCAGCGCCAGGGCGTAGCGCACATGCTGGTCGGCGCTCATCACATGCTCCATCAGGCGGTTGCGCTCGGGGAAAGGCAGCTGCGCACCGAAGCACACGCGGCGATAGGTGCTGTTGATCAACAGCTCGGAGCCTAGCCAATAGCCGAGGATGGCGATATGCGCGACCAGCAGCGCCTGCGGCAGCATGATTGCGGATCAGAAGGGCTTCGCCACGCCGAGATAGGCGGTGGCCAGGAGGAGCAGATATACCGTCCAGACCCACATGCGCGTACGGTTCATGGTGGCGAGCAGTGGCAGCTCGGTCGCGTCGTTCGATCCCTCGCGCAGCAACCGGCCCAGTTGGGTACCGATTGGCGCGTAGGCGACATCGATCATCGTAGCGGCACCGAAGATGACTCCGAACAGCAGCGCTTTCGCCGCCAGCCACTCGCCGGTGAGCGGCGCGCCGGCCGCGAGCGAGAAGCCGCCCAGCCCCAGATAGAAGAGCGCCAGCACGATCTTCAGAGCGAATTCCAAGCGCCGCTCGCGTGCTGTCCGCGGCGTCTGCGGGTGCGCGTGCGCGTCCCACACGAGCGCGGTCCAGAGAAGTCCCACGATCCATGCGAGCACCAGCAGCCATCGCGGCATCGCCCAGTAGCCCCCCGCGGCGACCACGGAAAGGGACACCGGAACCATCAGCGCCCAGGCGGTTCGGGGCACCATGTCGATCGCGACCAGAAGCTTCAGCAGCGCGAGCCGCTGCTCGATGCTGTAACGAGTGCGCATGCGGAAGTGCCGGCCGAGCGTGTAGACGCCGACATCGCCTCCGAGCCACAACACGAAGAGAAGGAGATGAGCGAAGACCAGTGAGGAGTACGGGAGTCGCGCCACGAGTCACCAGCACCGCGGCGCGGGCGCAGCCTCGCCGCGAGCGGTGGCGAGCTCATCCGGCAACACCGGATCGTAGGGCGGCCACCAGCGAAACGGAGTGCCACCATCCACATATCGGGTGACGAGCGGTCCGCCGTGAGTGCGGAAGAAGTAGAGATTCCCGGTCAGCGTTCCGTATGGCCCGTGCGCGATCTGCGGCGGCCGCCAGAAGTAGGCGCCGGGGCGCATGACGCCGCGGTTGCCGTGCGATTCGCCGCTAAGGAGATACATTTCCTCCACGACGGGATGGACCTCCGCCCGCTCCGCCCAGCGCATCGGCAGGGTGCCGAGAATCCAGCTTTGATCGTGTGTGACAGGGTCCTCATACAGGGTCTTGCGGCCTGCTCCGGGAGGGAACTCCGGGTGGAAGCGCGCGGTGTAGGGTACGGAGAAGGCATCGAGATTCGCGACCAGCCGCGCCGGATCGAACGCCCGTGGCGGTACCCATTCCGGCCGCTCCGAGAAGAATGTCAGGACGACGGCGCCGCCGTCGGACGCCATGGGGCCGCGCGCGTAGCCGGCCGGGAGGTGCGCATACGACTTCTCCGCATAGCGCTGTGACCCGAGCGAGAGAATGCCTTCCAACACGAGGAATTCCTCGTCGGCCGCCAACGCACCCTCGCGCCCGAGCCTCCATCCCCGGGGGTAGCGCACCAGCAGGCTCGCGGCACCCTGGTCGGCATCCAGGCTGAGGACCTTGAAGTCGACGCCCGGGCGGGAGCCCCAGAGATCACCCGAGGTCCAAGGCAGGTTCTGCGACTGCACGAATTCAATCCACGGCCGGGCCATCACGATTCTCCTTTGTTGAAGTTGTAAGAGCCGCCGCGCAGCGGACGGCGCTCATCGGGCGACTCGCTCAGCGCCCGCAGCAGCCCGCGAACGGACTCGTCCGCGAGTTGCGCCGTCTGCTGGCGGTAGGCGGGATCGCTTGCCGTGGCATCGATCTGCGCGGCGCCGACGATGCCGAGCCGCGCCAATGTCGCTTCGAGCGCGAGCCGTTTCGTGCGCTCCACGTGCAACTGAGCAGCCAGCTCGAGGATGAGGGTGGCGAGGCGGGAGGTGTCGACGCCGCCGAGCTCGATGGGGGCGCTCACGCCGGCTTCTCCGCTTCGAGAACCGCCCATGGGAAGTGCCATTCCGCGCGCTGCGGCCAGGAGAGTGTGGTGAGCCTGCCTTGCTCGCGCTCATCGAAGGCCAGCCAGCGCGCCTGGCGCAGGCCGGCGGCCTCGGCCATGGCCGCCGTATCGGCCGACATCATCGGCGGCATGAACGGCTCGTTGTTGCGCGCGCCGTGCTCGGTCATGGCGAGATCGCGCAAGGGATCGCCGGTGTATTGAAAATCCAGAATCCGCAGCAGGCCGCCCGAGGCGAGGACACGTGCCGCCTCCGCGAAGACCGCCGTCAGCTCATCGAGCGGCAACTCATGGATGAGCATGGTGGCTGTGACGAGATCGGCGCCCCCCGGGTCGAGCCCCGTGCGGGCCGCATCCGCCTGCCGGAAGCGGATGTTTAGTCCCTGGAGGCCGGCGCGCTCCACCGCGAGTTCGAGGCACGGCGCGGCGAGATCGATCCCGATCACCTCCGCCTCGGGATACGCCTTCTTCAGCGGCCAGGTGGACTTGCCGAAGCCGCAACCGAGGTCGACGATGCGGCGATAGGGTCGCCGCGGAATCGCGCTCGCCACGAAGAGGCGATGGAATTTGTAGTCATCGTTGTCGCCCAGCATCACCAGGCGGGCGCCGAGCTCATACACGCGAGCCGAGGTCGCATCGGACCACACGCCGCCCGGCTGCAAGTGAATGTCCCAGTCGGTGTACCAGTCCGGCAGCCGCAGCTGCGGATCGAGCTCCAGCGTCGGGCCCGATCCGGGCGCGGCCGCGTGACCGCCCCTGGTGCCACGGCTTGCAATCGCATCGGTGGCAGCCCGCCAGAGCATCTTTTGCGAGCCGCGCTCCAGCCAGGCAAAGCCGGGATAGCTCGCCAGGCCGTGCACGCGATCGGCGAAGCGCTCGGGCGCGATCGCGTCCGCACCTCCCAACGCATCGCATTCCGCACGCAGGCGCGGATACAGGGTATCCGCCCAGCGCCGGCGTAGAGTCAACACGAATTCCAGTGTGGCCTGGCTCTCGAGCGAAGATGTCATCTCGGTGCTCCTTCCAAGGCGGGTGGAGTGGCGGGCCACGACTCGGTGTCGAACCGGCCGTCGAGCTCCGCCACGGCGAGGCGATAGGCTCCGAAGCCGAGCCACACGAGCACGAGCGACGGAATCCCGATCAGGGCCGCCTCGATGGCGACCGCGTAGCGCAGCGCGTCCGGGCTGCCGAGCAGATCGGTGATCCAGCCGACGAGCGGCGGGCCGATGAGTTGCGCGACGATGCTGATCACCAGATAGTAGATGGCGGTCGACTGGGCCCGGATCTGTCCGGGAGCCAGCATCACCAGTGTGGCCGGACCCGCCGCGGTGGCCATGGCCTGGCCGAGCAACGCAAGGAAGAGGACAGCCAGTCCCAGGTTGACGCTCGGCATCAACGGGAAGGCACAGTACGCGGGCACCCCGATGAGCAGGCCCGCGAAGAGCGCCCGCAGCGTCGCGTCGCGGCGGCCCACGGCCAGATCGCGGTTGGTGAGGTAGACGCCGAGCAGCGTTCCCGCGGGCCCGGCGGTGAAGAGGATCACCCCCACCGCGATGCCCACCTGGGCTACATTCCAATGCCACGTGCGCCCGAAGAGCGCGACATTCCACAACGCCAAGGCCCCCATCATCACGTTGCAGGAGGATGCGACGAACAACGTGCCGAAGGCGCGCCAACGCCGCAGGATGTAGAATACACCTGCGGCGAAAGTCAGATCCCCGGCAATGCGGTCCCGGCGCGCCGGCTCCCTGACCGTCAGCATGAGCAGTGTCAACGCGAGCCCCGGTGCGCCCACCAGCAGGAAGGAGAGCCGCCACGATGAGATCCGGCCGATCAGCGGCAGCGAGATCATCGGCAGGGATTCGATGTAGTGCACCAGGGGTCCGAAGAAGAGGAACGAAGCGCCGGCCCCGAGGAACGCCCCGGACATGAACAGGCTGACGGCGCGCGCCTGGCGCTCGCGGCCGAAGTAGTCGCCGATCAGCGAGATCGATGCCGGCGCCACGGTCGCCTCGCCGAAGCCAACACCCAGGCGCGTCATGAAAAGCGGAATGAACCCGCTCACCGCCGCGGCCGCGGCGGTCATGGAGCACCAGATGGCGATTCCCGCGGCGAGTATGGCGCGCCGGTTGACGCGATCCGCGAGCCAGCCGAGCGGCACCGCGAGCAGGACGTAGAAAACCACGAACGCCGGCCCGAGCAGGAGGCCGATCTGAAAATCGCTCAAGTGCAGGTCCTGCTTGATGGGCTGCACGAGCAGGCTCGGCAGGAAGCGATCCAGATAGGAGACGATCTGCGCGAGCGTCAGCAGGCCCGCCACGTACCAGGCGTAGCGGTTGGAGAAGGCGCGCCCTGATGTCGCCATCTCAATCCGTGTGCACAGTCTCCGCGCCGGAGAAGTCGGGTGGGTCGCGGTGCTTGCGCCCCACCGTGCGCAGGATGTTGGCCAGCATGCATCGGCGCATCTCGGCGAGTTCCGCCTGCTCCTGCGCCGTGAAGGCATGCCCTGCCACGGCCGACCCGAGCGCCAGCCCGAGGTGTTCCGCCTCTTTCTCGATGATGTAGAGCCGCTCGCGGACGGCCCAGACTTCCGCGGCCAGCTCGAGCACCATGGTGACCAGGTGATCGATCGACTCCGCCTCGAAGAAGCGCTGGCGCGGGCCTGCGGTGTCGAGTGGCGTGCCGCTCATGGCCGATTCCAGGCACCGAAGCCGAACCACTGCACCCCGGAGCTCAAGCGCCCGGTCTGCTGGCCGATGGCCGGCGGCGCGCACACGGCGGCGGCAAACTCGCGATCAGGCATGTAGGAATACTGCGGCACGACAAACTGAAAGTAACTCCCGCGCGTGAACCCGCCTGCTGCCACCAGCTCCTCGGGCGCCTGGTCCCGATAGGCGCGATAGTAGGGCTCCTCGTTATAATAGCGGTCCCAGTCGAGGTAGAACTGGTCGTAGGGGGCGAGTTCCCGGTTGGGAGGCAATTCCATGTTGAGCAGCAGCCCGCCCGGCCGCAGCACGCGGCGCGCCTCCGTGAAGAACCGCTCGATGTCCGCAACCGGCAGCTCGTGCAGGAACATGGAGCTGAAGACCACATCGAAGGAGGCATCCGGATAGGCGAGCCGCGTAGCGTCCATCTGCCGGAAGTGCACGGGCACGCCCAGAGCCTGCGCGCGGTGATGGCCGTACGCCAGCACCGCGGCGGAAACGTCAATGGCGTGAACTTCCGCATCGGGGAACGTGACGGCCCACGGTACCGAGTTGTGTCCCACCGTCGCGCCGCAGTCGAGTATCCGCCGCGGCCGGAAGTCCGCAAAGCGGTACTTCACGTAGTGCGCCATCGAGAGGCCGATGTCGTCCTGGTTTCTGCCCATCATGCCGGCGGCGAACACGGCGAGGCCACGATCGTAGATGGCGCCGGCCAGAGCAGAGGCGTCCGGCGCATAGCCGCCCGGCATCAGATGCACTTCGATACCGGCGACGTTGGCGGGCAGAGCGAGCGCCGGGTCGAGGGTGAGGCTGCCGAGATGTGCGGCGGTGGTGTCCGCCGCGGCGTGCTCGGGGCCGGCCAGATCCGTCTGCGCGGCCGGAATCACGGAGCGCCAGACCATCTCCTGGGCGTTGACGCGGATCGAGCTGTAGAGCTTGAAGGCGGCGCTCTGCTGCATGGCGGCGTGCACTTCGTCCTGGGTGCGCGGCGGGCGCTCGTGCGTGCGCTCGAACGCAGGCTCGATCTCCGACTCGTACGCATGGCGCATGGCTGCCGCCAGATCGTCGAGAACGTACCCGCGCAGGGCAGCGACGAACGACTGGCGGGACAACAGTGCGCGCGCATCAGCCTTAGAGCGGTCGGGCTGGAGCATGGCGGTCATGGCTGACTCCTCAGGTGTAAGGGCGGTGGAGATAGCGGCCTCGAGGCGGCCCCATGACCGTCCCGTTCTCGTAGATGCAGCTCCCGCGCAGGTAGGTTGCCATCACCTTTCCCGAGAGCTCCAGGCCTTCGAACGGCGTGTACCCCTGGCGCGACTCGGAGTC
Source organism: Steroidobacteraceae bacterium (assembly GCA_036278795.1). Taxonomy (GTDB): domain Bacteria; phylum Pseudomonadota; class Gammaproteobacteria; order Steroidobacterales; family Steroidobacteraceae; genus 13-2-20CM-66-19. Next base: position 124,313 of record DASUKK010000025.1, read on the forward strand.
TGCCGCCCGCACCACGAAGGAGCGGTCGGGATCGACCAGCACGAGATCGGCGTCGAATCCGGGCGCGATGTCTCCCTTGCGCAGCAGGCCGAAGCGCTGCGCGGGATTCCACGAGGTGAGCTCCGCGATGCGGTTGCAGGAGAGGCCGCGGCGGCGACCCTCGCTGAGCAGGGCCGAGAGCAGATACTCCGTGCCGCCGAAGCCCGACTTCGCGAGAAAGATGTCGTCCGGCCGGCCGCCATCGACCTTCATCTCGTGCCGGCAGCAGGCGTGATCGCTGCAGACCCAGTCGATCTTCCCCGCGAGCAGGGTCTGCCAGAGAAACTCGACATCCTCACGCGAGCGGATCGGCGGATTGACCTTGGCGAGCACGCCGGTCTGCACGTCGTAGTCGATGCAAAGGTGCGCGATCGTCACCTCGCGCCGGAAGTCGATGTGCGGAAAGGCGCGCTCCATGGTGAGCGCGGCCTCCACCGCCTTGCGCGAGGACAGGTGCAGCAGGTTGATGTTGAGGCAGTGGGTCTCGTGGGCGAGATAGGCGGCGATCGTGACCGCGAGCCCCTCGGAGTGCGGCGGCCGCGCCGCGCTGTAGGCCCTGAGTCCCGACAGCTTGCCCTCCCGTTGCACCAGCTTCGTGTAGGCCGCCATGATCTCCGCGGTCTCGCAATGCAGGCTCAGGCTGATGTAGCGGCTGCGGTCGGGAAACCTCGTGAGCGCGCGCTCCACGCCTCGCATGACGAACTCGAAGTGCGCGAGGTCGTACTTCTCCTCGGGCCCGATCATCAGGAACTCGTGCTGATGGCCGGAGGCGCCATGCAGGCCGTAGCCGCCATAGAACATGAAGATCTTGAAGGATGTTACGCCGTACTTCTCGATCAGCATGTCGATCTCGCCGATCTGGCGCGCATCGAGCGGAGCGAGATGGTAGGCGTAATCCACGTGAAAGCGCCCCTCCGAGATGTCGAGCACTTCGGGGAAAAAGTCGGCGTAGGGGCCGCCCTTGTTGAGGTAGTACTGGCCGGAGCGGAAGTAGTTGAGACTCGAGGTGACGCCGCCCTGGGCGGCGGCCCGGCTTTCGGTCACGGCGTCCTCGGACAGCGGGCTGTAGATTCCAGTGTGCATATGAGCATCGACCAGTCCCGGGAAGCCGAGCATGCCGCGGGCGTCGGCGACCGTCGTCGCGGCGGCCGGATCGAGCCCGCCCCCGACGGCGGCGAATCTGCCGTTCCTGATCGCTATGTCCTGCACCGGCACCGCGCCTGCGTGCGGGCGCACCACGCGCACATTTCGTACCAGGAGATCGTACTTCTCGCCCGTCATCCGCTCCTCCTCGAAATGACCTAATCATATACCATTTCGACGAACGCGAAATGCGGCCCGACGCGGCGCGGGGAGGCGCGGCCGCGGGCGCCGCCCTCGCTGTGCGGGCGGCGCTGTCTTACAATTCCGCCGCGGATCGGTACCGCTCCCACCGGGACGCAGGGCGCGATCCGCCAAGGTGCATCATGGGAGCCGCCGCAAAGGCGAGTTATGCAAGCGAGCAACAAGCGCGCCGCGGTCGACAGATCCGCGGCAGTCCCCCTCTACCATCAGATCTTCCTGCAGCTGCGCGACGAGATCCTCTCCGGCCAGCGCGCCTGCGGCTCGATCATCGGGACGGAAAAAGAGGTCTCCCTCACCTGCGGAGTCTCGCGAATCACGGCGCGCCGGGCGCTGGCGGAGCTCGCCCAACATCACTTCGTCGCACGCAAGCGGCGCGTGGGCACCACCGTGATCTACCGCCCACCGGCCAAGCCGATCGAGGCGAACATGGATCAGGCCGTCGACTCGCTGTTGCAGTTCGGCCGGCTGACGAAGGTGCGGGTGCTGGAGTTGAGCCCGGAGCCGGCGAGCCTCTGGGTCGCGGAGCTGATGCAGCTGAAGCCCGGCGAGGGGGTGATACGCGCCGTGCGCGTGCGCTACCTCGATAGAGAACCCTTGGGCTACGTCTTGAGTTATGTGCCCGCGGCGCTGGCGCCGCACATCACCCGCGAGGGCCTCGCGAGCAAGCCGGTTCTGCGGCTCATCAAGAACGCCGGCTATCGGCTCGGCAAGGCGTCGCAGACCGTGGCGGCCATGCTCGCCGATCCGGTGCTCTGCCGCCACCTCGAGGTCGAGCCGCGCTCGGCCATCCTGCGCATCACCCGCTCGGTGTTCGACTCGCGCGGCAATCCTCTGCTGCTCACCGTCGCCCATTACCGCTCCGATCGCTACCAGCTGCGGCTCGACTTGCAGCACTGAGCTGCCAAAATGTTATAGTAATAGAATAATTCAGCGGGCAGACCCCCACGTGAAGATGCTTCGCTCCGCGACGCTCTGCGTCGGCGATCCCGATGCCACGGCACAACGGTATGTGAAATGGCTCGACTATCGGGTCGTCGAGGAAGGCCGGATCGAGCCGACTCTGGCGGCGAGCTGGGGAGCGCCGGCCATGGGGGGGCGGCGCTGCCTCGTCCTCGCGCCAGCCTCGGGCGCCGCGGTCTTCCTGCGGCTGATCGCCTGCGATCCCGTGCCTGGCTACGCCCCGTTGCGGACCTACGGCTGGGCGGCCATCGAGATCTGCGTCGCAGACGTTCTCGCGGTCGACCGGCGACTGCGCGACTCACCCTTCGAGATCATCGGGCCGCCGCGTCCGCTCGAGGGGCTGCCTGCGATCTTCCCGATGCAGGTGCGTGGTCCGGACGATGAGATCGTGTATCTGACACAAATCCTCGACGACCTGCCGATGTACGATCTGCCGCGCGCCGCATCGCTGGTCGACTCCATGTTCATCGCCGTGCTCGCCTGCTCCGACCTCGATGTCTCGCTCGCCTGGTTCGAGCGCGCTCTGCGGCTCTCGCTGGGGAGGAAGATGGAGATTCCCTACACCCTGCTGGCCGCCGCTTTCGGGCTGCCGCCGGCGGACCTGCACACCATCGCCGCGATCTCGCACGAGCGGGACGTCTTTCTGGAGCTCGACCAGTATCCTCGCGCCGCCACCCCGCGTCCGCTGCGTCCGGGCGAGTTGCCGCCGGGTGCCGGACTCGTGACGTTTGCCCATCCGGAGCTGCACCTCCTCGAGGAGCCCTGGATCGAGCCGCCGCAGGCGCGGACCGGGATCATATACGGCGGCAGGCGTGCGGGCACGCTGCGGGCGCCCGATGGAACGCTGCTCGAGCTGCTCGAGGCATGATGGGCCCGGCTCAGCCCGAGTGCGGGCCGGAGGCCTGCCCGGCAGCCGGCGCGGAGGCCAGGAGCTCGATGAGCTCGCCCGTCGCGCCGCGCAAACAGGCGGCGGCGCCGACAACGCCCGGAAGATCTCCGGCAGCGAGCGGCGTGCCGCCGTCACGGTCGGGGAGCGATCCAACATCGAACGTCACCATCGCCATTCCCGGCGGCAGTCTTCCGGGCATGCATGGGCGCGGACGTGCCGTCGGCGGGTACTGATCCAGCTCGATCAGCGTGCCGTGAGGCAGGCGCACGAGCCCATGCCGATGGAGGGTCGCGGGCGGCAGCCCGTGGGCGCGGGAGATCACTGCGACGGGTGTCGCCACCGGCGGGTCCACGGAGTTGGCGAATTCCCGGTAGGGGACGAAGAGCGCATCGGCATCCGGCCCGGCGGCAACGACGATGAATACCCTGCCGACGAACGCGCGCGCCGCGGCGAGATCCAGGCCGGAGCCGGGCCCGATCTCCGTAAAGTAACAACACTCCCCGGCCGGCCCCAGCGCCTGCATGGCGCGGATCATCGGAAACCGGCTGAGCCCTCGCGGCGCACCGATGACCCGGAACGCGCTGCGCTCGAGGCGCAACGCGAGCGCATCCACGTCCTGTACGACGAACTCGGTCGCATTCCAACCATGTGTCGTCAGGGCGGTGAATTCGCCGGCCCGCGGATCTTCGATGAAGCGCAGCCATACCGCCTCGCCGCTCGCAGAGGCGAGCAGCAACACCGGCAGTCCGGCGATGTTCGCCGCGCCCCACGAGCCAGCAAGGTGAGCGCCGACCTGGCCGCGGGCCGCCACGCGGTACCCGAGGGTATCCACATAAGCATCCTCGATGGTGCGCAGATCCGGCACGCAGTAGCTGACTGCACGGATCGCCCCGAGCATGGGCAGGTGAGCCATGGCCATGCATCGTAGCAAGCCTCACGAGATGAGGACATCATGGCCGGGGTGCTCTGTACGAAAGCGGCGGCAACCTCCATTGGGCGCCGGCGCACCCGCACCTGCGGTGAGTTATACGGCCTCAACCTCGAGGAGGAGCTCGTTCCTCGGGCGTCGGCATCGGGCGCGACAGGAAACCGCTCACCCGCGCTCCAGGGCGATGAGCTCGTACCAGGTCTGCATGTGGCCTGCGACGCCCCCCTGCAGCAGCACCGCATCCGCATCGGCGCTGATCCACAGTTCATAAGGAGGATGCTGACCCGTGAAGCCGCTGTCGCCCGGATCCGTGTATTGAAAGTGCCGGGCGGCGAACCGGCCCGCCTGCACTTCGATCTCCTCCTCGCCCACGTACCGCGCATCGATGCGCACCTCGGCGAGCAGCGGCGGCGTGGCGCCGCGATGATCGGGCGAGGGCACCCGCAGATTGAGCCGTCGGCTCTGACCGGGCGACCACGCGAAGTGCGACAGCAGATAGCCGTCGGCTACGACCGGATGCGTTCCGAACCCATCGAGCGGCTGCGTGAGCTCCATGCGCTGCGAGATACGCCCGATGGCCGGGCCGTACGATTCGCACTCGATGCACTGCTCGGTGAAGCGGAACCACCCTGAGCCCATGAAGCGGTCGCCCACCGTCAGGCGCACATGGCAGTCCATCGGCCGATGCGCCTCGTCCAGCGAGTAGATGACGTCACGCAGAACCGTTGGCTCGGGCTCCTCGATCTCCACGTAGGCACGGAGCGTCGCCTTGCCGTCGTGATGATGCGTGAAGTTGAAATGCTCGATGCCGCGGCGCTGGCCGAAGCGCTCGGGCTTCCTCGAGGTGTAGAGGATCGTGCCGCGGACGTTGCGATGCTTCACGCCGGTCAATCTCCCGATCCCGGTTAATTGACCTAAGACTATAGCATTTGTATGGACTCATGTCCCGCCGAAGCCGCGCAGGTAGTCTTCGGCTTCGCTGGCGGAAATGACGTCCGCGTAGCGGCGCGAGATATCGCGGAGATTGGCTTCGTGCGGCTCGCGCGCGGCATCGCCGCAGCAGTCCTCCGCCACCAGCACGCGAAAGCCGTAGGAGAAGGCGTCGACCACGGAGGCGCGCACACAGCCGCTCGTGGTGCATCCGGTGACGATGACCGTATCGACCCCCTGCTTGGTGAGGAAAGCCATGAGCGGGGTCAGGAAGAAAATCGACGGTGCGCTCTTGCAGAACGAGAAATCGTAGCGTGCGTCGTGGACGCGCTTGTCGATGGCGAGCGAGGGGTGCCCATGCAGGAATTGCTCGCGTACCGGCTGCACCTTCCAGTGGGGCATGTCGGCTGCGCTTTGATAGCCGGTGTAGCACTGGGCGACCGGAATCCGGTGCGTGCGGGCAACGCGCAGCAGCTCACCCGTGCGCTCGGTTGCCGCGTGCACCATCGGCAGCTTGCCGAGCGGGTAGCGCGCATCCGTGAATGCGAGCTGCAGATCGACGACCAGCACGGCGGGATGCCGACCACGGCCGACGCTCGAAGAGGCGTCATACCCGGCAGCGGAATACGCATCCTCTGACCTGGTGGCGGTGCCACCAGCCGAGGTTGGAATCGAAGGAGTATCGAGCATGGTTCTTGCCTCCGTCCTCAGGCCGCGCGGCGCGGCTTCGGCGCACGCTTTGACGCTTGCGAGCGCCGGTTGAACTGCGGTTGCTCCGGGGGCGGCAGCCCGGTCTCGGCGAGGCAGCGGGCCTTGAGCTCTTCCATGGAATCGAAGCCGCGGTCGAAGAGCTTCACCGCGCCGCGCTCGCGCGCCATGCGGGCGCGGAGCTGGCGGGTCGCATCGGTGTCGGCGGTGCCGTCGGTCGCCACCACGACGCCGTAGCGGCGTGCGCCTCCGGGCGTCACGAGCCCGGCCGCAACGTCGAACAACACCTTGTCGACCTCGCGCTCGAGCGGATCGCCCCAGCCGCCGCCACCCCAGGTCTCGGCGAGCAGCAGGTCGCCGGCTTCCACCTTGATGCGGTCGCACTTGGAGGGCAGGGTCTGCCGGGCGCCATCGGCGCGCTCGAGAGTCTTGCGGCTGCGGGCGCCGGGCAGACCGCCGTTGACTCCCCAGGGATAGGTGAGCCAGCGGTCATCATGGATCGAGATCTCCCCCGGCTCGAGAAACCGATAGCCGATCCGCAGGCCGTTGCCGCCGCGATTCTTGCCGGCACCGCCGCTGTCGGCGATGGTCTCGTAGGTCTCGATGCGCAGCGGAAAGTAACTCTCCAGGAACTCATTCGGGACATTGGTGAAGGACGGCCAGAGTGAATGGCCGTCGGGACCGTCGCCGAAGGGCTTGCCCGGTATGCCGCCGAAGGTGATCTGGTAGAGCTGGTACCACTCGCCGCTGGCGCGGTAGCCCGAGTACATGAAGTGCGGGCTGTCCGAGAAGCCCGCGGCGCACATGAAAGCGGGGTTGCCCTGACCCAGGAGCCCGCCCAGTACGTCGAAGATCCGCCCGAGGGCATGCGTGCGGCAGGACAGCGCGGCGGGCTTGAGCGGCTTGAGCAGCGTCCCCGAAGGGATGCGAACTTCCATGAGATCGTAGAACCCGTCGTTGAAGAGGATCTGCGGATCGAACACCATGATCATGTAGACGCCGGCGAACATCTTGAACATTTCCTCATTCAGCAGGAAATTGATCGAGCTGATCGACTGCGGGTCCGTGCCGGCGAAATCGAAGATGCAGAGATCGCCCTCGCGCCACATCGAGCAGGCAATCTTGTACGGCCCCATGCCCATGCCGTCGTCGCAGACGTAGTCCTCGAAGTACTGCTTCTTCTCCGGCACGGTACGCCGGATGAGCTCGCGCATCGCGCGCTTGTTGCGCTCCAGCATCGCTTCCATCGCGGAGTAGAACACGTCGTCGCCAAAACGCGTGGAGATCTCGATGCAGCGCAGCGCCGCGGTCTTCAGCGCCGCCACGATGGCATTGAAATCCGAGCGGTTCCACGTGGGCAGGCGGCAGTTGTGCAGGATGATGCGCAGGACGTCTTCCTGCAGCTCCCCGCGCTTGTGGATCTTGACGAGAGGCACGATGAACCCCTCTTCGAAGATCTGGCGGGCGTCGGTCGGCAGTGAGCCGGGCACCTTGCCACCGATGTCGGTCATGTGACCGAACATCGCGGCCCAGGCGATGATCCGCCCATCCTTGTAGACAGGCATCAGCATGAGCCAGTCGTTGGCGTGGCTGACGGCGCCGTTCACGGAATATGGATCGGAAGTGAAGAAGAGGTCTCCCTCCTCGACCGTGCCGTCGTAGCCCTGCATGAAGCCCCAGATGAACGAGCCGAACTGTCCTACCACCATCCTGCCCGCAGGATTGGCGATCATCGGGAACTCGTCGTGCTGCTCGCGGATGCCGGGCGACATCGCCGTGCGGAAGAGCACCGTGTCCATCTCGAAGCGCGCATTTCGCAAGGCGCTCTCGATGATGTCGATGGCGACCGTGTCGACCTTGACCTTCTTCATCTTCCTGGAGTTGCGTTGGAGGATCCGGGCTGGCATGACTGGACTCCGCTTGGAAGGGTTACCCGCGTGCGGCTCGGGGTCGGCGCGCGGTGGATGAGCGCTTCGACCGTGAGCGTGGCGCGGGCGCAGCATCGGGTCGGATGAGAATGTTGCCGAAGCGGTCGACGCTGCCGTGATGGCGCGGCAGGATGACCGTGGTCGAGTCCATCTCGAGCACGATCGCGGGACCGGCGATGCGGTTGCCGGCTCGCAACCGGGATCGCTCGTACACGACGGCCGTTTGCCGCCGGCCCTCCATGTAGGTCTGCTGGCGGCCGATTGCCGCCGCCCGGGCGCTGGCGGCGCCGCGAGCGATCGCGGGTCGGCGTACCGTGATTCCGCGGCCCTGCGCGACGGCGCGCAGGCTGACGAGCTCGTGCTCCAGCGGCAGCGCGAACGTGAAGAGCCGCGCGTGCTCGGCGTCGAAGGGATCGAAAATCGCCCTGAGGCCGCGCCGCTCGAGCTCCGCCAGGCCGACATCGATCGTCAGCCGCAGACCCTGGCCGTGATAGCGGACATCGGCCTGGTAGCTGAAGCGCATGTCCGCGCGCACGACGTTGTCGCGCTGGAGAGCCGCCGCCGCATCGTCCGCGAGCGATCGCAGGATCCTGCGGACCTCCGCCGCCGTCGTCTCGGAGGCGCGACGGATGAAGGTCCGCGCCGACTCGTCGCGCATGGCCGTCGTGGCATCCCCGAGCGCGCACAGCACGCCGGGCCCCGGAGGAATGATTGCTGGCCAGGAGCCGAGCAGGCGCGCCAGTGCGTTGGCGTGGAGGGGCCCGGCGCCGCCAAAGGCGATGAGAGCATAGTCGCGCGGGTCGTGACCCTGCTCGACGGATACCAGCCGCAACGCGCCGACCATGTTCTCATTGACGATGTCATAGATGCCGAGGGCGGCGTCCTCGATGCTTTTGCCCAACGCATCGGCGATCCGGCCCACGGCCTTGCGGGCGAGCGCGCGGTCGAGCTGCATGTCGCCGCCCAACCGCTGCATCTCCGGCAAGTAGCCGAGCACGACATTGGCGTCGGTTACGGTGGGCTCGGTCCCGCCCCGGGCATACGCAGCCGGTCCCGGGTCGGCGCCCGCGGACTGGGGTCCCACCCGCAGAGCCCTGGTGAGCTGCGGCACGTGGGCGATGGAGCCGCCGCCCGCTCCGACGGTGCGGATATCGACCGAGGAGGCCCGCACGGTCACATCGCCGACGGTCGTTTCCCGCCTGAGGCGCGGCTCGCCGCCGGTGATCAGCGCCACGTCGGTGGAAGTTCCACCGACATCGACGGTCAGAAGGTTCGGAAAGCCCGCGTGGACGGCGACCCACATGGCACCGGTCACTCCGCCTGCGGGACCTGACATCAGGAGATTGACGGGATATTCCTCCGAGGATCTTGCAGAAGCGAGCCCGCCGTCCGATCGCAGGATATGGAGCTTCACGTCCTTCACCTGCTCGGCGAGCTTCGCCTGTAGATTGTGGACGTACCGCGCCACGCGTGGCCGTACGTATGAGTTCGCAACCGTCGTCACGGTGCGCTCGTACTCCTGCATCTCCGGCACGACCTCGGAGGAAAGGGACACCGGAATGCCGTCGAGCTCCTCCGATGCGATCTGCCGGACGAGCTTCTCGTGCCGGTCGTTGGCGTAGGCGTTGACCAGCGAGACGGTGAGTGCCTCGATGCGCTGGGCGCGCAGCGTGTGCAGTTGCTCGCGCAAGTGCGGCTCGTCCAGGGCGCGCACGATGTTGCCCTTGGCGTCCATGCGCTCGTCGGCCTCGATCGTGCAGGCGAGCGGTGCGAGGGGAAGAGATTTGTTGTAGATCACCCAGCCGCCGAGCCCGCCCGGCACGAAGCTGCGCGCGATCTGCAGCACCTGGCGATAACCCTTGGTGGTCACGAGGCCGCAGCGCGCGCCCGTGCCCGTGAGCACGGTGTTGGTGGCAACCGTGGTGCCGTGCATGACGCGCTCGATCTCATCGGGCCGGATGCCGGCGCGCTCGCACACGCGGGCGAGGCCGCTCAGCACACCGATGGACTGGTCCGCCGGAGTGCTCGGGACCTTGGCGCTCCAGGATTGACCATTGGCCTCGTTCACCAGCAGCAGGTCGGTGAACGTGCCCCCGACATCGACGCCCAGGCGATAGCTCATTGAAAAGTCTCCGGACCCGATTGTGAAGCCGCCGGCGTGTGCGGCCTCGCGGCGCGCCCACGCGGAAAGCCACCGGCCTTGACGAGCATGCCGGGGACGGGACGGCCGAGTTGCGACTCGATCCAGCGGCTGGCGTCGAGGAGCCGCTCGAGATCGACGCCGGTCGCGAGGCCCATGCGCTCGAGCAGGTACACCAGATCTTCCGTTGGAATGTTGCCCGTCGCGGCGGGCGCAAACGGACAGCCACCCAGACCCCCGAGGCTCGCGTCGAGAGTGGTGACTCCCGCCTCCACGGCCGCATAGGCGTTGGCGATGCCGGTGTTGCGCGTGTTGTGGAAGTGACAGCGCAGCGGTATGTCGGGCACCGCCTCACGGACGCGCGCGACCAGATCGCTCACCTGGGTGGGCACGCCGACACCGATCGTGTCGGCGAGCGCGATCTCGCAGGGGTTGCCGGCGGCGACTTCCCGGGCCAGCGCGACGACGCGCGCGGCCGGGACCTCGCCCTCGAACGGACAGCCAAACGCCGCCGATAGAGTGACCTGGGCCCGAACTCCCGCGGCTCGCGCCGCGGCGGCAATGTCGAGCCACGCCGCCACCGACTGCGCCGTGGTCGCTCCCTGATTGCGCTGGTTGAAGGTGTCGCTGGCGACGACCGCCATGCCGATCTCGGCACAGCCCGCCGCGAGCGCCCGCTCGAAGCCGCGCCGGTTGAGTACGAGTCCGATGTAGGTCACGTCCGACAGGCGGGGCAGCAATCGCAACAGCTCGTCGGCATCGGCCATCTGCGGCACTTTCCGCGGATTGACGAAGCTTGCGACCTCGATGCGGCGCACGCCTGCCGCCACGATGCGTGCGATCAGATCGAGCTTGACCGGGGTACCGAGGACGGTCGGCTCGTTCTGCAGCCCATCCCGCGGCCCCACTTCGACGATCTCGACGCGATGGGTCATCGGACCCCTTCTTCCGGATAGGTTGTATGCATAAGCACCCCTGAAGTGGATTTTAGCCCGTAGCTTGACCAATTACAGCCCTTGATTGTATACAATCGCTTCGGAACGCCCGGACCTCCTTCGACATGAGCGATGCCAAAACCCGCCCCGGACCCCTCGCCGACCTGCGGGTCCTCGAGCTCGGGACACTGCTCGCAGGACCTTTCTGCGGGCAGCTCCTCGGCGATTTCGGCGCGGAGGTCGTCAAGATCGAGCCGCCGGGGCAGGGCGATCCCATGCGCGGCTGGGGACGACAGCAGGAAGGCGAGCGCTCGCTCTGGTGGCCCGTGGTGGGGCGCAACAAGAAATCGATCACGCTCGACCTGCGCCAGCCGCAGGGGCAGGCCATCCTGCGCGAGCTCGCGGGCAAGGCGGATTTCCTCCTGGAGAATTTCCGTCCCGGCACCCTGGAGAAGTGGGGTCTGGGATGGCCCGAGCTGGCGGCGGTCAATCCCGGCCTCATCATGATCCGCGTGTCGGGCTTCGGGCAGACCGGGCCGCGTGCGCAGGACCCGGGCTTCGGCGCCATCGGGGAGGCGATGGGGGGCCTCCGTTACGTCGTCGGCGACCCGAGCACGCCGCCCTCGCGGATGGGCATCAGCATCGGCGATTCGCTCGCCGCCACGTTCGCCTGCATCGGTGCGTTGACCGCCCTGCATCACCGGGAGCGCACGGGGTTGGGCCAGGTCGTGGACGCTGCGATCTACGAGAGCGTACTCAACATGATGGAGTCGTTGATCACGGACTACGACCAGCGTGGGCTCGTCCGGGAGCGAACCGGACCCGTCCTGCCGAACGTGGCGCCCTCGAATGTCTATGCCACCCGGGACGGGCTGGTGCTGATCGCTGCCAACCAGGACACGGTGTTCCGGCGGCTGTGCGCTGCGATGGGCTGCCCTGAGCTCGCCGACGATCCCCGGTACCGCACGCATAGCGCGCGCGGGGCCCGCCAACAGGAACTCGACGAGCGCGTGTCATCGTGGACCCGCGGCCTCACGACCGGGGAAGTCCTCGACATCCTTCGCCGGCCCGAGACCGCGGTGCCGAGCGGGCTGATTTATCGCGCGCCCGACATGCTCGAGGATCCGCACTTCCGGGCACGCGAGGCGATCGCGACCGTTCCGCACCCGCACTTCGGCCAGCTGCGGATGCAGAACGTCGCACCGAAGCTGTCGGCCACTCCGGGCTCGATCCGCGCGCCGGCGCCGGAATTGGGGCAGCACAACGAGGAGGTCTACCGGGGACTGCTCGGCATGGATGCGGCGCGGTACGCCGACCTCCAGGCGCGGCGAATCATCTGAGGGCCGATTTCCAAGACCGAACCGTACCGACCGTTGTGGGGGGAGAAGAACGATGTCCAGAGAACCGCCTCGCCCGATCGTGCTCGCGACTGCCGTAGCGCTCGCGGCACTCGCATCGCCGGCATTTGCGCAGACAGCACAGACGGGCCCGACGGCGACCACGGCCTCCGGCGCACAGGGCAGCGCCGAGCAACTGACCGAGGTCGTCATCACCGCCCGGGAGCGCAGGGAGACGCAGCTGGATGCGCCGGTGTCCGTCGATGCGTTTTCCGCCCAGGACATCAAGGACGCCGGTATCGAGCGGCCGACGGACTTCATCTCTCTGACTCCAGGTGTGTCGTATGTGAAGACCGCCGAGGCTGGTGACCTGGAGGTGAGTATCCGAGGTCTCAACACCGGCCGCGACACCGAGACGAACTTCGCGTTCGTGGTCGACGGCGTGCTGCAAACGAACTCCTATGCCCTGAACCAGGAGCTCGCCAACACCACGGAGATCCAGGTGGTGAAGGGCCCGCAGGGCGCGATCTACGGGCGCAATGCGCTCGCGGGCGCGATCATCATCGACACGCGCAAGCCGGGCGACCGCCTCGATCTCGATGCCACCGTCAGCGCCGGGAATCACGACTCCCAAAGGGCCAACCTGTGGGCCGCCGGGCCCTGGGGCGACCGGGTCGCAGCGGGCATCAGCGTGTTCTACACCAATACCAACGGGTTCTACCCGAACTCCTTCCTGCACTGCGATGATTGCGTGGATTCCTACAAGGAGTATGGGGCGGCGCCGCGCGTCATCATCAAGGTGGGCGATACCGGGCACCTCGACCTGAAGGCGAAGTACTCGCGCGTCAGCTCCGGCGCCATCAACTTCAACGCGTCCTTCGCCCTGCCTGCATTCGGGTCCCTGAATCCCGATTTCTTCCAGAACGTCAATGACCACGCGTTCGAGTACATCAACAATGTCGCGCCGCGCAACGAGCAGCGGAACAAGCAGGTCTCCCTCAAGGGGGATTGGACCTACGACGTCGGCGTGCTGACGGCCTGGGCCGCATACAACGACCAGACCAACTTCTTCCTCACCGATGGCACCAGTGCCGCCTTCGGCCTCTATGCCGATACGCCATGGTGCCAGAGCGACATCGCCAACCAGGTGGGGGCGCCGCTGCCATCTCCCACGTTCTACGCGGGCGCGGCGTCGATCCTGCCCCCCTACAGCCCTTCGCGCTGCGACGGCTACCAGTATCAGCAGCGCGATCAGCAGGACGTATCCTTCGAAGTGCGGCTGACGAGCCCTGCGCAGCGGCGCCTGCGCTGGCTCGCGGGCCTCTACTTCGCCGACATCCGCCGGCACGTGGTGGTCTCGCAGGGCGCCGACGAGGGCAAGGGGTTCCTCGATCAGGCGTTCGTCGGCACGAGCGGGCCGAACCCGACCGATCTGCTCTACGACGATGAGTTCTACAGCAAGGTCGGGGCGGCCTTCGGGCAGCTCGCGTATGACTTCGTGCCGGGCCTGGAGGGCGCGCTCGCCCTGCGCTTCGATTCCGAGCGCCGCTCGGTCGACAACAACGTGCCGAAGCTCAACCCGCAGACGCCCGGCTTCGGCGCCTTCGGCGTGCCGGACTGCCCCGCCGGGCCCGGAAGCGCGTGCGCCGTCTATCTCAACCCGTACTACAACCTGCCGGCGAACGCGGCGGCGACCTCCATTCCGAGCCGCTCCGATACGTTCAACCAGCTCGAGCCGAAGGTGTCGCTCAACTGGAAATTCGCGCCGAACTGGTCCGCCTACGCCTCGTGGGGCATCGGCTTTCGCAGCGGCGGCTTCAATTCGAGCGGCAGCGCGGCCACGGTGACGGAGTTCTACGGCAACCTGCACTACGTGAGGCCGGATGGCACCGTGACCGGAACGCCGTCCCTGGCCGACGTGAGCGACGAATTCAGGAAGGAAGTCTCGCGTGCCGCGGAGGTCGGCATCAAAGCGGAGCTGCTCGATCACAGGCTGTACCTGGATGCGGACTACTATTACACCAAGGACGACGACATGCAGATCTTCAACTTCTTCGCCGGCCCCTTCGGGCTGCTGCGTGTCGTGACCAACATCAACCAGGCGACGCTGCGCGGCTTCGAGGGCGAGGTGCGCTGGCGAGCCGATCGCTATCTCAACCTCTTCGCGGCCATCGGCACGGACGACAGCAGGATCGATCAGTATGACGGCCGTCCGTATACGGTCGGCAACAAGGTGCCCTATGCGCCGTCCTATACGGCATCGGCCGGTGCCGACGTGGCCATTCCCTTCGGGGCGAGCGGGTACTCTCTGGTCGGCAGGGTGGACGGCACGTCCGTCGGCAAGACATGGTTCGGTCCCGTGCAGAACAACTCGGTACAGTCGCTGTTCGGTGCGCCGGCGGACTACTCGAAGACCTCGCGCGACCCGTACACCGTCCTCAACGCGCGACTCGGGGTGAGCGGCGATCACTGGGATGTGATCGCCTGGACCCAGAACCTGACCAACAGGAAGTATCTCGCCGAAGTGATTCCGGCGCCGGAGTTCGGCGGCTCGTTCATTCACGCCGGCTATGGCCGGGCACTCGGGGTGGATGTCGACTATCGTTATTGAGGTGCTATCGATCGCGCAGCGTGCGGCTGGCGGCCAGGATGTGCGTGCGCATCACCGAGGCCGCCCAGTCGCCGTCGCGATGCTCCAGCGCGCGGACGATCTCGAGGTGGTGCGCGGCGCTGCGCTCGAGCTCCTCGGCGGAGTAGTTCTCGAAGGTCTTGACCACGAGCGGCGCCTCGAGGATGAAGGCGAGTGCCTTGGAGAGGCGGGGGCTGCGGGCGGCCTGCTGCAGCAACTGGTGAAAGCGGCTGTTGAGCTCCCAGATGCGCTCGATGTGGCCGTCGCTGCGGCGCAGCGACTCCTGCCGCTGGCGCTCGGCGAGATCCCGTAACGCGGCGATCTGGGCGTCGCTGGCGAATCGCGCCGCGCGACGTGCGCCGTGACTCTCCAGCAGCGCGCGCAGCTCGAAGATCTCCTCGGTCTCCGCGGCCGACCAGGCGGTGACGATCGCACCCTGGTTGGGGCGGAAGTCGACGATGCCTTCGGCGTGCAGGCGCCGGAGCGCCTCCCGGACGGGCGTGCGACTCACGCCTGCGGCGGTCGCGACTTCCTGTTCCGTGATGCGCCGCGAAGGCGGGAAGCGCCCTGCGACGATCCCGTCGCGCACCAATCGGTACGCCTTCTCGAACGCTCGCGCCATGGGCTTTATCGTAACCACAGGAGTGTAAGGCGTCCACGCCTTCCGCGCAGGGACCGTCGGGTCGAGCTTTTCCCGCGGTTATCCGCCGGTGAAGAGCATTTCGGCGAAGCTGGTCTTTCGCCCCTGCCGGCAATCGCGTGCGCCGCATGCCCGCGGTCGGATGTCGATCGACGGCCGGAACGTTGTCCGGACAACGAGGCTTTGTCGACCAGGGCGTTGCCGGCAAATTGGCTTGCGCGGTGCTGTTTGCTCGGGAGGTGACGTTGGAAGTCGAGCGACACCTGGCTCTGAGCCTGGCCCTGCAAACGCGACGCGTCGCTTTGAGCGGCATGTCGGATCCGGAAGCAACGCCAGGCACGCGCGGGGCCGGAACTCCAGTCCCTGCACAACCGGCTTCATCACACGGCAACCACGCCGTCGGAGAAGAGCGAACTTGCCGGGGCAATCCGCCACCCGCTCTCAAACTCGGTCGCGCTCACGCGCTGCTGCACTGGCGCCAGCGCTCGGTTGGCTTGCGCCGCTGGTTCACGCGTCCCGACGGCGCCTCGCAAGCCGAGCTGCTGCGCGCCCGTACGCGCGCTGCGATTCCGCCTCGTTGACGGCGATCTCGTCGTTGAACGAGCGCCGCACACGGCGCACCGACCGTGCCGCCGACTTCCTGACGCTCGCCCGACGGTTCGCGGTGGCCCTCGGCATTCGCGTAAGCTTCCAGGGGCTTATCTTTCAACGGCTTACAGCGCTCTCTCCAGCCCCGATCCCAGGCCACCACGGTACATTCCCGGCATACCCAATCTGAGCTCGGCACATTCCTGGCGTAGCGCTTCCCGGAAGGGGATCACGTCAGGCTCTTGCCTGGCGCCGCAGCGGCCCGCGCGATCGGGCGACAGGCACCCGCGCCTGATGAGTACGGGGCGAGACCGCCTCGTCCTTCAATGCCACTCCCAATGCCTTGCGCGCGGCGCGTCAATCGCGTGCTGCTCTGGCGGCCTGGGAACTCTACGTCAGCGGGCGCGAGCCCACTGTGTTTCCGGGCCGTGTAGTATCTGGCCGGCGTCCACCCACCGCCGAAGTCGCCCAGGGGTGCTCGACGGCCGCCGTGCATCAAAGAAGTGAGACGTGGACGATCGAACCTGCGAGCTGTCCCTCGTATGGTCGCAAAGCGATCGCCGTGACGCGAAGCGGTCGCTGAGCGGCATTGCCGTGCGTCCGAGAGAGTGGGGTTCGGCGCTTCCTATAAATACGATTTAGAGACGGGCGGGGGCTTATAACGTGGAGTCGCATGACTATCTGAAGCACCAGAAGTGCGCCATGGTGGGACGATATGCCACGTCCAAAGACACCAGAGGCTTGGCGCAAGTCTTCACGACCTTGGCGCCGTTCGCGCTTCTCTGGTGGGCTGCCATCCGGCTCATCAGCGTATCTCCATGGCTCGCCCTGGTGCCGTTGCCGTTCATCATCCTCCTGACCGTGCGCGCCTTCGGCCTCATGCACGAGTGCGGCCATGGCAGCTTGTTTCGCAGCCGCTCGCTAAATCGCCTGGTCGGGTTCCTTCTGGGTGTCCTGTCAGGGATGCCGCAGTATGTATGGTCGCAACATCACAATTATCACCACGCCCACAACGGCAACTGGGATAAATATCGCGGGCCTTACACAACGCTCACGGTCGATGAATACGCGGCACTGAATCGCGCACGGCAATGGATGTATCGATTCAAGTGCAGTGTGGCGGCAGCCCCGCTCGCGGGTTTCATCTATTTGATCTTCAACCCACGCTTTACCTGGCTGAAGGGCAGCATCGGACTGCTGGTCCACGCTTTCCGGCAAAAGCTGGCCCGGCCCGGCGTATCGTTACAGGCGCATGCCGCAACGTACCGAACGCGCTACTGGAAGTCGGCCAGAGAGTACCGCCACATGCTGTGCAACAATCTGGTACTTTTTGCTGCCTGGGCGTTGATGTGCTTCGCGTGCGGAATGGTCGATTTCTTCTGCATCTACGTGCTCAGTGTATCGATTGCTGGCGGTGCGGGCATTGTGTTATTCACTGTACAACACAACTTCAAGCACTCGTATGCGAGCGATGGCAAGCACTGGGATCAGGACACCGGCACGATCGAAGGCACCAGCTATCTGGTACTGCCACGGTGGCTGAACTGGTTCACCGTCGACATCGGCTATCACCACATTCACCACCTGTCGGCCAGCATTCCGAATTACTCCCTCGCCAAATGTCACCATGAATATGGGCATTTGTTTTCGAGCGTCACCCGTGTGACGTTGTGCGAGGTGCCCGGCGCGCTGAAATGCATTCTATGGGACAGGCATGCGCAGCGAATCATTTCAGTGGCGGAATACCGGCAACGAGCATGACGGGCCCGGGCGGCGTACTGAGATACGGAGCGAGGCGGATCTGCTGGATTGAGTGCAGTACCGGATGTCAACGCCGGGGATATGCCGAACACTTACCGCGCAGGACCCCTTCGTCAGGCCCGGGCGAGGGCGCATGCCTTTGCAGTCGAGCGTCCCGACCGCATGCGTAGGTGCGTCCCTCATCACTGAATTGACCGTGGCAGTCAGATCGAACGCGCCGTCACAGTCAGCGTGGGCGCGGAAAACGCGAATTGTCTCGATGCTGCTGCGCTGCCCCTGCGGCCTCGATCGGCATTTGCCGGAAATGCCAGCCCATGGAGTCGCTTCCAGCTGAGTATGCGCTGGGCGGAGGTGCTGCGCTCGGGTATCTGCGCCCGACTAGGCGAACCCGCGCTCAGGACGCACGGCGTCCTCTGCCTTTAGCACCTCCCCTTGCAAGATTTATCCCACATGGAGCCCGATCTGTGCGTTACTGGCAGGCGCACATCGAGGATGCGCGAGCGCAGCGGTGCGCTGCAACGACGAGCAATGGTGACCCATGAGCGACAGCGGAATTCAGACTGGCTGGCAGCGATTTCTGGAGAGACTGCGGCGACTGTGGCCCAAGCGCAGTGACGGGAGAAACCCACTGCCGGTCTAAGCGCGACGAGCGCCTCTGGCACTGTGCCAGCGGTGAGCGGCTTCGCGATGTAACGCTCGAAGTCGTGCGCGCTCCGCGTGTTTACGAAGTGCCGCCGACCGCGCAGGCGGACGGTGTTGCCATGATCGCGCGTCCACCGTCGTTACCCCTTCGAATTGCATTCAGATTCAACACCCGACAGAGGCAAGTTAGATGTTCACTGCGCAAAAATGCGAGCTCGGCAAGGACGCCGGAAAGTGGTTCACCGTCGCAATCAAACCCGGCGGACTCACGCACCGCATCGGCTATTGCGCTCGGGGGTGCCCCGGGCATGAATCGGGCGATGCGGCATTGACGCACCATCTGCAGTTTCAATTGGACCGTGAGACCGACCTGTGGCTGGAGCGCCAGCAAGCTCACGCATGTGAGATCTGCGGCGCAGCCACCACGCTTCGGGCGCGACTGGGACGCGGCACCAGGCCCCACGTCTTGTGCGCTGAGCACCAGTCCTCAGGCAGCCTGCAACTGCTATTTCAGCGACGGTCCGCACTCGCAGGGACGGAAGCGACCGACAATTAGCCTGATCCCGGCCGCTGGACAGGCCCTCGCGGATGCCGCGATCATGCGCAGCCATGGGCTTGGATACCGAACGGGACAGCCACTATGAAGCAGTTCAAGCACGAAGCGGCGCTGTTTAAAGCAGCTTTGATCGCGGGTGTCGAATATGCCGAACGCCGCAAGGCGGTGGAGTTTGAGACGACCGATTCAGCAAGCAGCAAGGCGCTATACGTCTATCGGTTGCTCGTGCACGACAAGATCATTTCGCCGATGCCGGAAGACCAGATCGGCGAGAAGACCATCCGCCATCGGCTCGCCGCCTGGCATGCGCATCAATTGCCTGCGGGACATCCGCTGCTGGATTAGACATCGTCGGCCGCCATCTTGAACGGGGGGCGCTGTCCGCGCTGCCCGGTCCCAGGATCTCGAACGCCTCGGCCGAGTCGCGGCGCTGCCAGAAGGCGCGCCACACGTTCAGGCTTTCGGCTGGCGGGCGGCTACGACCGAATCAGCGAAACGGTTCCCTGCGGATACGGCCACGTGATGCAAACGCGAGCGCCGCCCATCATCGATGAAGCGATCGACACTGCGCCGTGATGCCACTCCACGGCTCGCTTGACGATCGCCAGTCCGAGGCCGTAGTTCTTTTTCTTCTTGGTGGTGTCACGCTCGAGCTGCACGAATGAATCAAATACGCGCTCGCGCTCCGGCTCGGGGATCCCCGGTCCGTCGTCCTCAACCAGCAGCTCGTAGCCCGACGCGTCGCGGCGAAACGTCACCGCCACTTCGCGCTTGGCATGACGGAGAGCGTTATACAGCAGGTTCTTCAGAACGCTCTCCATGAGGTGTATATCGCACAGCACCCGATGCGCGTCTTCCTGGACCTGGATTCCAATCACCACTTCGGGACGTGTATCGCGCCTGACATGGTCGGCGATGGCGGGAACGAGGACCGTGAAGTCGTGCGGACCGATGTTCAGCGTGACATCGGCGCGATCGAGAATCGCATACTCCAAGGTGGCTCGCACGAGGTCATCGATCGCCTCGATGTCCGCCTTGATATTGCGTAAAGGCTGTTCGGCCTGCGCGGGCGATCGCGCCTGGAGTGCCAGATCGATCTCAAACTGCATGCGCGCAAGGGGTGTCTTGATCTCATGCGATACGGCGTTTGACATGTCCTTGTGCGAGCCGATCAGTCGATCGATGCGTTCCGCCATGCGGCGGAAGGTCTGGGCCAAGGGGTAGATCTGCGAATGCGGCTTGATATGGGGGTCGAAGCTCCAGTTCCTGTCCCCGAAACGAGCCGCCGCGCGCTCGAGGTCGCGCAGGTCGCGGGCGAGCGGCCAGATCCACAGCATGAGCACCAACGCTATCGCAGCGTAGAACAGCAAGGTCAGCAGCCAGTCCAGAGCGCTGCGGTGCGTGCTGGACGCAGCAGACTCGATCGCGACTATGTTTTCGCCATCCACCCGGCGCAGAGACCAGACCCGTCCTTTGGACCCTTGCATGTATACCGTATCGCCACGCGCCAGCTTCTGCAGAGTGCCCGGACCCGCGATATCCGCCGTCCTGAACAACTCCACGTCGGCGCCGGACCGTCTCGACAGATCGGAGACTATGCTTCGCCACTTCGCCGGCGGTGCGGCATGCAATTGCGCAGCTAACGAGGCCGCGGCAACGCGGACCGGCTTGTCCGCAGGCGCCCCCGGCGAGCCGTAGGAAGCCAGGATTCGGTCCTGACCCCAGCTGACCACCGCCAGGGTCACCAGGATCAACACGTACAGTCCGAGGAAGTGGCGCGTCATCGCTTACCATGCGTCGGCGACGAAGAGATACCCTTGGCCCCAGATCGTCCTGATACGCTCCGCGTTCTCCGCTTCGCCGCCCAATTTACGTCGCAGCCTCGATATGCTGATGTCGAGCATGCGATCGGCCCCGTCATACTCACGCCGATACAGAGCACGGAACAGCGCCTCACGCGATTGAATCCGGTCTGAGTGGGTCGCCAGGTGAGCGAGCAGGTCGAACTCGCTGCGGCTCAGCTTGACGGCGACGCCGTTCAAAGTCACCGAGTGCGCAGCGGCATTGATGACCAGCCCGCCGAAGCGCATCACCTTCGGGGCCGGCGCTGGATGTCCCCTGGCTCGCCGCAACAGAGCGCCGATTCTAGCCAACAGCACCCGCGGCTCGATGGGCTTGACGACGTAATCGTCCGCCCCGAGCTCCAGCCCGAGCACATGGTCGATGTCGTTGTCACGGGCCGTCAGAATCAGGATTGGCTGCTGATACGAGGGGCGCAGCCGCCGGCAGAGGCTGAATCCGTCCTCACCGGGCAGTCCGATATCGAGAATCACCAGATCGGGCTGATCCCGATGCACGCGTTCCAGCGCACCTTCTGCAGCGCCTACTGCCGATACCCGGAAGCCGTTGTTCTGTAGATATCGACTCACCAGCTCGGCCAGGCGCAGGTCATCCTCTACCAGCAGGATCGAAGCGGTCGGCAGCGTGCTCATCAGGCTGGCTCGTGAGGCGGGGTGCTCAGTCGAAGATGTTCCAAGGTTGCCGCCGCCGGTGCCGATATTGAAGTGCCTCGCGCAGAACCCGAAGCACCTCGGAGGCCAGTACATTTCGCAGCGACGGATCTCTGAGCTGGAAGGTCAGGTCCTGGGCGAACTCCAGCCGCAGAGTGTACCTGCCGGACGCGTAATCCTCCCAGCACCGCTTGATTTGCGGACGGCCAAGCAGCACCAGGCACAGAGACTCCTCCCGGGGTGCGCTCCAGCTGGCATGGACGACCACGTCACATTGCTTATCGCGGGCTGCGAGCGTGCAGAGTCGGGGAGAAATCTCCAATCGGATGGCTTTGCTGGACACGCCGCTCGCACCGGCCGCGGTCTGCATCCACCCCATCGCGAGCAGAATGCCGATCGCACCAGCCAGGCGCCTGCACGCCATCCAGGCAGGCCGCCGATTGTCGGAGCTAGAACGCGTAGGTCGCACCCGCGAAGACCGTCAGCACATAGCGAGCATTCACGATGGGACTGTCTGCGATCGCGTTTCCGAGATGCTCATAGTGCACGAAAGCCGTCAGCCGCCACTTGCCGCTCAGCGGACGCGCATAACCGAGCTTCACGAACGGGTTGAGCGCCCAGCCGCCTTCATAAGCCCCCGGCACGCCATAATAATACCTGACGATCGCGGAACTCTTCCACGTAAGGCCGACATTGGCTGATAGCGCGCCCTTCGACTCGATGAGAGGAATACCGAGCGCAGCTCGGACTTCATTGCCGTGATTCCGGGTTGTGACCTCGTGTAAGAGGTCGAGCTGGCCCGTGATGCCGTGGGTCTCGAATGTCCATTCCGGCCCCGCCAGATAAGTCCAGTCACGCGGCCCTCCCGGAACACTTTTGAGTTGGGGTGCGTCCACCGTGGTATATGAAAGGCCACTGACGAAAATATTTTGCGGGTCGCTGCGGTCGAAGAACACGCGATCGTACCCCGGCGTCGCGATGAGGCTCAGCGTGCTGGCGTCGCTCTCCAGGAGTGTGAAGCCGAAATCGAGATCCTCGATGAAGATGCGCTTGCCGTAGTAGCTGAAGTGCGGAATTACGACGAGAGGTATAGCCGCTTCATGGACGATGGGGTCGGTCCTCACGCCCGCACCGATGCTGATGCTGAAATTCCAATGGCCAACCGCTACGCAGTCCTTGGACGGGGCGTTGCAGCTGTCGCGGTCGCGTTTCCCATCGCCCGCTGCCTCAGCCGCAGGGTTCGTGCCCTGCGCATCTTTATCCGACGCCGCAGCCTCGGTGGACTGTCCCTCACCCTCCGAGGCCAGTACCCGCATGGTCTGAGCACCGTCGTCGGCTGCCCGAGCGCCTGGTACCAGGAGGAGGCCGATGGCGGCCATCAGCAGAACGCTGAGAGTGCGCGTGTTCATCTGGCCTCGGCAAAGGGCATCGGCCGCGATCATCGCAGAAATCGACCCGGGCTCGCCCAGGACTCCGTAGCAAAGTGTTGCTGAAGTGTATCCAAAGCGCTAAAGATGCGCCTCTATCTCAACAGCGGGCCAACTTCCGGTACACATCGGCAACAACATCACCGGGAGACCCGTCTAGTATGGACCCCCGGTTCACCGGGCCGGAATATGAGGAATCCCCCGATCTCTTGCATGGCTGTCGCATTGGGCGCAAAAACCATGCGCCGCGCCTCAGTTGCCGCTGTCCTCGCTGGGATGTTGCTGGCGAGCGCTTGCAACGGTAGCAACAGCAATGACAGCAATGGCGGCTTTGCGGGCTCTGTGCCGAGCCCCGCTATCGGTACTGCCGTTGAGCAGGCGCGGCAGAACGGTACGCCCGTCGCGCCGCAGATCGTTGCAGCGGACGATACTTTCGGACTTGCGCTCTTCAATGCTCTGAATCGCGGAGCGACATCCAACGTTGCCATTTCCCCGACGAGCGTCGCCCTGGCGCTGCAAATGGTCTACAACGGTGCCGAAGGGTCCACACGGCAGGGTATGTCACAGGCACTGCAACTTCAGGGCCTTGGAGCCCTCGCAGTCGATCAGGACAACGCCGCGCTGCAAGCGGCATTGATCGACCCCCGATCCACATGTCCAGTTGACGACGGCCAATTCATTGTGGATGCATCTCAGCGAAAACCCGGTACTGCCGTCGTTCGTCAGCACCAACGAGACCTATTACGCCGCGGACATCGGCGATTTGAGCGGTGCGCCGGACGACGTGAACGCCTGGGTGGCCAGCGCAACCAATGGGCTGGTCACGAAAATCCTGCCGCCTGCAGACTATAGCCACGTGATCGCAGTACTTGCCAATGCGATCTATTTCAAGGGGGCGTGGACGAGCGCGTTCAACCCGAATCAGACCATGGCCAAGCCCTTTACGCTGGCCGATGGCGCTGAAGTCTCATGCGAGATGATGAATCAGACCGGCAGTTTTCCCTACCTCCTCGGCCCGAATTTCCAGGCAGTGGAGCTGCCTTACGGCCAGACGGGTCGTTTCAGCATGCTGATCATTCTGCCGGCCGCGGGCGCTGACCTCAGCAGCTTCGTTGCCGATATGACGGACGAGGAGCTGCGCACGTGGATCGCGGAACTCGAGCCCGCGCAGGTCAGCATCGGGCTGCCGCGCTTTACCGCGACCTACGCCAGCTCGTTGGTCAAAGCCCTGACCTCGTTGGGTATGGGGGTGGCGTTCAGCCGTGACACTGCAGATTTCGCCGATCTCGCCTCAGGCCGGGGCGTCTATATTTCCGATGTCGAGCACGAAGCTGTGGTGCAGGTGGACGAGAGCGGCACGGTCGCCGCTGGCGCGACGACGGTCACTATCACCACTACGGTTGTGGCCCCAACCATCGACATGACCATGAACCGTCCATTCTTCTACGCTATTGCGGACACGAAGACAGGCGCGCTGCTCTTCATCGGTACACTGATCGATCCGTCGCAGAGCTCGAGCTGAGTAAATCAAGGTCAGCCCTCGGAGGTGACGATGATGATACCGCCTCCAGCGCCAGACCGGCCTCGGATATCCGGTTCGCGGCTGGAACCGGCCTGCAATGGAACCTCGGAGGGTGGGCCTTTCTCGGAGAACACGATCGCTTCGATGCTGCCGGCGAGAATTCCAGCCTGATCTCGATCGGTGTCATCTGGTCACTTCCATAGCAGGGACATTCCAGGATGCATTCGTTCGAACCCCGGTGGGAAGAAGAGCCGGCGCAATTGTCCGGGCACGTCGCGGCGCTCGGCTCCCCTTATGCGGCGATGAAGAGGGCCCTCGATGTCTTCGGCGCTATCGTGCTCGCGGCTGTTTTCTCGCCCCTGATCCTGGCGATCGTCATCCTCGCCATGATCCGGCGGGAACGAGGATCCCTCATCTACAAGCATCGCCGCATCGGCCGGGACGGACGCGCATTCGAGTGCCTGAAGTTCAGGACGATGGTGCCGAATGCCGAGCAGGCGCTGCGGGAGCTACTGGACCGCGACCCGGCCATCAAGGCGGAGTGGGTGCGGGATCACAAGCTGCGGTGCGATCCGCGCGTCACGCGGCTCGGCAGATTCTTGCGGCGGACCAGCTTGGATGAGCTGCCGCAACTTTGGAACGTGTTGCGGGGCGAGATGAGCCTGGTGGGACCTCGCCCGGTGGTCCGGGAGGAGTTGCTTCGGTACGGCCGCAACGTCCGAGCTTACCTGTCGGCGAAGCCCGGCATTACCGGCCTGTGGCAGGTCAAGGGCAGAAACCACACCGACTACCGCAGGAGGGTTGCGCTGGACACGTACTACGCGCGCAACCAGAACCTGCTGCTCGACCTCTACATCCTGTTCAAGACGACGCGTGTCGTCCTGGAGGGAGACGGCGCCTATTGACGGGCGATTCCGGAGCCCCACGCGCCAAAGCCCTCCCGAGCATCAAACGGAAGCGTTCGAGATAGATGTAGACGACGGGCGTCGTGTAGAGCGTCAAAATCTGGCTGATGAAGAGTCCGCCCACCACCGCAATGCCGAGTGGGCGACGCATCTCCGACCCCTGGCCGGTCATGATGGCGAGCGGCAGGGCGCCCAGCATGGCCGCCATGGTCGTCATCATGATGGGCCGGAAGCGCAGCATGCAGGCAGCGTGTATCGCCTCCGCGGCGCTCTCCCCGTGGGCCCGTTGTGTCTCGAGCGCGACATCTACCATCATGATGGCGTTCTTGAGGACGACGCCGATGAGCAGGATGACCGCGATCAGTGCGATCAGGGTGAACTGCTCGCCGAAAAGCAATAAAGCCACTATGGCGCCGATGCCGCTCGATGGCAGGGTGGATAGGATCGTGAGCGGCTGCGTCAGGCTCTCGTACAGAATGCCGAGGACGATGTAGACGGTCAACAGGGAGCCGAGGATGAGCAGCGGCTCCTTCATCTGGGTCTGCTGAAAGATCATCGCGGTACCGGCGAATTCGCCGTGGATCGCTATCGGCACGTGCAGCCCCTGCATCGTCCGCTGGATTGCCTTCAGCGCCGTGCCGAGTGTCTGCCCCGGCGAGAGGTTGAAGGAAATGGTCGCCGCGACGAACGGACCCTGGTGGTTCACCGCCAGCGGCGTCAGGCCAGGCCCGAAGTAGCTGAAGGCCGAAAGCGGCATCATGGGCTCGCGGGCAGTGGTGAGCGCGGTGCCGGTCGACGCGCTGCCGGTGCTGTTGGTGAGCTGGTTGAGCCGGTAGTTGGCCGCGACGCTGCCCTTCGTGGCGCCCGTGCCCGCGCCGGGAGCCGCCGCCGTGCCCACTCCTGAGCGCTTGACCTGGAACGCCGTTGGGGCGGGTGCGGTCCACTCGGTGCCGCTCATCGCGCCTCCCGAAGTGCTCACATAGATATCGTTGAGCGTCTCCGGACTCCGCCAGAACTGCGGCGCAACCTCCATGACGACGTGGTACTGATTCATGTCCTCATAGATAGTCGATACCTGCCGCTGGCCGAAGGCATCGTAAAGGGTATTGTCGATGTCCGTCATGTCGACACCCAGGCGCGCCGCGGTTGCGCGATCGATGTGGAGCCTTACATCGAGGCCTCTTTCCTGCCGATCGGACTCGACATCCCGCAGCGCCGGGTTCTTCTTGAGCGCCCGGGTGATTTTCTTCGTCCACTGCTCGAGCTCGCTCAGATCGTCCGACAGCAGGGTGTACTGGTATTGTGCGCTCCCCTGCCGCCCGCCGAAGCCGACGAGCTGCGCCGACTGCAGGAAGAGGCGCGCGCCCCGCACGCCGGAGAGCTCGCCCCGCAAGCGCGCGATCACCTCATCGTCGGTCATCTTACGCGCCGAAAGGGGCTTCAATTGCGAGAACAGGAAGCCCATGTTGGTACCGCCGCCGCCGCCCGTGAAGGCGACCACGTGCTCGACCGCGGCATCGTGGCGCACGATCGCCTCGATGTCGCGCATCTTCTTCTCCATCGCATGGAAGGAGATGCTCCCATCGGCGTGCACGAAGCCGATGAGGCTTCCCAGGCTCTGCTGCGGAAAGAAGCCCTTCGGGACGATGGCAAACAGGTAGAAGTTGAGCCCGACGAACACGAGCAGGACGAGCATCACCGCCCGCCGGTGCCGGATCGCGGTATGGAGTGTCTCTGCGTAGAAGTCCCGTAAGGCGCTGAACGCGCGCTCGACCCCGCGCAGCAAGCGGCCGAGACGCGCCGGCAGCCTGAGGGTGTGCCCGCAGAGCATCGGAGTCGTCGTGAGTGAGACCAAAAGCGAAAGTGCAACGGCCAGTGCCAGAGTCAGCGCGAATTCGCGCAACACGCGCCCAACCAGCCCGCCCATCAACAGGATAGGCAGGAATACCGCGATCAGGGCGCTGCTCATCGCCAGGATCGTGAAGCCGACCTCCTTCGCGCCCTGTAGCGCCGCCGGCATACGTGGCATTCCCGCCTCCAGGTGACGCGAGATGTTCTCGATGACCACGATCGCATCGTCGACCACGAAGCCCGTCGACACGGTCAACGCCATGAGGGAGAGGATGTTCAGGCTGAACCCGAGCAGGTAAATGCCCGCCAATGTGCCCGCGAGGGAGAGTGGTACCGCCACGGCCGGAACGAGCGCGGCGCGCGGGTTGCGCAGCATGATCACGACGACGGTCACGACCAGCAGGATACTCAACAGCAGGGTAATCTCGACATCGCGCACGGAGGTGCGGATCGTTTCGGTCAGGTCGTTCGTCAGAATGAGATTGATCCCGCCCGGTATCGAGGCGCGCACCTGCGGCAGCACGGCCTTGATGCGATCGACCGTGTCGATGACATTCGCGCCCGGCAGCTTGTGAACGATCACCAGCACGGCGCCATGACCATCGGCGAGTCCGAGGCTGCGGACGTCCTCGACGCCTTCGCTTACACTCGCCAGGTCCCCGAGGTGCACGGCTGCGCCGTTGCGAAATGCGATGACGAGGGAGCGGTACTGCTCCGGAGTCTTCGCCGTATCGTTGATGTAAATCTGATAGCGGTGCTCGGCGCCCTCGATGGCGCCTTTTGGGGCGTTGGCATTGGCGGCCGCGATCGCGGCGCGCACGTCCTCGAGGCCGATGCCGTACTTGAAGAGAGCCAGCGGATTCAACTCGATCCGCACGGCGGGCTGTGAGCTGCCGCCGATCTCGAGCTCGCCGACACCCTCGATCTGCAGCAGCTTCTGCTGGATGATCGTGGAGGCGGCATCGTAGACCTGCCCCATGCTCACGGTGTTGGAGGTGAGCGCGAGAATGAGGATGGGCGCATCGGCGGGATTGAAGCTGTGGTATGTCGGATTGCCGCCCAGTGAGGCCGGCATGTCCTGACGCGCGGCGTCGATCGCCGCCTGGACATCGCTTTCGGCGCCATGGATGTCGCGGCTGAGGTCGAAGATGAGGACGATGCGCGAGTTGCCGAGGCCGCTCTGCGAAGTCATCTGCGCGACACCGGCTATGGCGCTCAAGTGCCGCTCGAGAGGCGTCGTCACGCTGGTCGCGACCGTTTCGGGGCTCGCGCCCGGCAGCTGCGCCTGGACGACGACGGCCGGAAAGTCGACTTCCGGCATGGAGGCGACCGGCAGCACGAAGTAGGAGATGATGCCGGTGATCAACAACCCGACGGAAAGCAGCGTCGTCGCAACCGGCCGGGTGATGAATGGCCGCGAGATGTTCACGGCGGCCTGCCGCTGGCCGGAAGGGGGCGTGGTGAGCGGCCTGGATCCTCGAATCCTGTTCCCGCTGCTCTCATCGCCCGCTGTTCCCCCCTTCCTTCCGTTTGAGACCCGGAAGGTCAGCGAACGTTCAACGCATCATCTGAGCTCCCTACGGTCGATCAGGCCTCCCGACGGAGGCGCGACTTCGGTCATGGGCAGGGCGCTGCTCGCAAGTCCCTGATCCGGCGGGCCGATCAGCGCATGGAACCCGAGCTCGTTCCCGGATGATGGGGATAGCGACCCCGGTCGCGCCATGGCGCATTGGCTGTCAGTCGCCTTTACCAGGTAGATGCACGGTTCCCTTGACGCCGTGATAGCTCACATCGCCGCTGCCGTCTTCATCCACCTGAAGACTCCCGGCCACATCGTCGACAACCAGATCACCGGAGCCGATGCGGTCCACCTCGATACTTCCGCCGATGTTCTCGAGGCGCACATCTCCGGACCCGACAGTCCCGACCGACACGCCGCCCTGCACGCCGCTGAAATGCAGGTCTCCGGATCCGGCATGGCCCGCGCGTACGTCGCCACGCACGTTGCTGACGCTCACATCGCCTGAACCGGTACTACGCAAGTCCACGCTGCCGACGCCGCGCGCCTCGACATCGCCCGAGCCGAGATCCAGAGTCAGTGCGCCGGCGATCTGGTAGGCCCTCAGGTCTCCAGAGCCGGAATGGAAGTCGAGCGATGCGAGCGACTCGGCGACGACATCGCCCGAGCCGCTGTTCAGCACGACGGCAAGCTGGAGAGGTACGTTCACCGTGAGTCTCATGTACGCGTAGCGCGAGAAGCCGAACAGGTTGAACGCATCGTTGTGATTCCCGGTCCGCACGCTCACCGTGGCTTCCGGGCCGTTTCGGGAGGTGTCGATCTTCAGCTCATCCAGCCACTGCGGATTGGATGCGCATGCGGTGCCGCGGACTTCGATCCCCGACAGGCCGGCCACGCCCCGCACATGGGCGTCCGTGGAGCCCAGATTCAGCAGCAGCGACTTCAGAGCGGCGCCATCGAGGTTCACATTGCGCGGCGCGCTGTGGCGACACGGCTCCTCCGCGCCAGCCGCCCCCGCAACGACGAGCAGTGCAAGTGCGACCCAAAACGGAAGCGCTTTACGCATCGAAATTCTCCCAATCGCGTCGGCTTGTTCGCTGATTCCACCAGTCGTCAAAGACTTGCCGCAGGCCAGCGGGCCGTCAGGCCCGCGTGGATGAGGCGGCGTACCGCAGGCCGGCGGCAATGTGATGGAGGTGACTCGTGCTCCACTGCTGGGCGTGCGCCACGGCCCGATGCGAATCGGAGAGCGTCATCGGCGCGGTGACGAGCGTGGCGCCCATGAGAGTGATCGTGAGGGCGATTGCGGCGGCGGTGGCTTTCTGGATCTGACCCATGATGATTTCTCCTCTGTTCTGCCCCAGAACACAACGGACCGTGGAAAGTTGCAGCCCTGGGGGGCTTGCCGAGAGCTCTGGGCGCCAGCTCTCTGGCAGATTGGACGCAGGTCATGCGGCTGGGGTTGAAATCGAGCGCGCCGAAATCGCGTCGCTGCCGGCTCTCGGCACGCGCAATGGGTTCCTGCAGGCTCGAGCTCGACGTATCGCCGTCGCGCCGAGGCCCTGAAGCGGCGAGCCTAGTGCCTTCAATTTACGAAAGAAATCCGTGGCTCACTGCACCCGCACCACGAACACAGGTCCCGTACCCATTGGGCCCCACGCTGAAGTCGTTCCATACAGCCTACCGTCGCTCCCCTGGATGAGGGCGGCAGCCGGATGCGCACCATCGGTCGTGCCGCCCGTGAACGAGTAGAGGACCCAACGGTGGCAGCCATCACTTCGGAACGGCTTTCAAACTGTCCGCCAGCCGGACCGGAACGGTCCTGCACTCGTTCGCCAAGGGCAGCGACGGCGGCTATTTCATATGCTGGCCTGGTGGAGGATGGCAGCGGCGCGGAACCACATGGGGCGAAGGCCTCACCCACGGTATCGTGTTCAAAGTCACATCGGGCGGATCGGATCAGCTGGCCGCGCCGAAAAAGTTGCCGCTCGCATCCTCGATCAAGCCCCCCTGGGGCTCCCGGCCATCGGACCCGGAGAAGGTGTGGATGACACTCTCCACTCCCGCTGAAGTCACCTCGAAGATCGTGCCGTCGCCGGACGTTCCACCAGCGGAAGTGGTGTCGTACTACGGCGACGTCCTCCGGCAGGGCGGAAATTTCCGTGCAACGCATCACGTGAGAGTCTTCCGTTCTCCATACGTGAGATCGCAATGGCAGGTTGGGGCTTGGCTCGCCGTCACGGTGGCTGGATTCCGGCGTCAGCGACCTTTCCGTCCGGCGACAGCCCTATCGCGACCCGAATCGCTCCGTTTGAGAACCGCACGTCATAGATGTCATCTCCCGCCGCAGTGACACGTTTGAAAGTCATCCCCTTCAAGGTCCCCAGCCTCAGCATCGTCTTCTTCAGATTCGGAAGATAACGGCGCGTGGCGTTCACCATCGGGGCCTCCATGTCAGAGTAGTCCGGACGGCCCGCCGCGAGGCCGAGCAGCAAACGACGCACTGCGGCGGCGCTTCTCCGGTCAGGGGCTTGCCTTCCGAACCTCACCTGATCCGCCCTGGATTTATCGACGTAGGCCTTACCGAGCGATCCAGGCAATAGCGTGCCGTGGTGCTGTGTAAACGTCTGATAAATCGTCAGCGTGGGCTTCGTGCCGGAAACGCCCGCCCGGAAGAGCACCCTTGCGTCCACATCCTCCGCCGTGTACTCCCGATCGGACATCGGGAAAATCTCACCCGCGCGTTGACCCAGTAGCCTCAGGTAGACGTGGCGTCCTTCGCGCCAGAATGTCACCACCGGTCCATCCTGCATTTTGTAGGCCCCCGCGAAGCGGTCGAAAGCGGTCGCGTTGAGCGGTACGACCTGCCGCACCGCGGGTGCCCAGTCCGGCCAGCTCAGGTCGTGAGCGAGAGTGCGGATGACGCTCATCGCCAACCGCATGCCACCCTCGCCGTCCGTCATGACGACCGCACCGTCCCGGCCGTCGTCGTACGAGATCATGAAGCTCTCATATCCCGCATCGACGCCGCCGTGACTGAAGCAGGGTCGGCTCGTGATGCCGCAGATCTCCAGGCCCAGTCCATAGTGTTCGAGCACGGGGGTCACCATCACTCGCGCCATGGCGCCCGATATGATTCCTTGGCTTCCGCGCCGCAAATCCTCGCTGATCGAAAGCGCGAATCGCGCCAGGTCCGAGGGCGTCGTCCAGAGGCCTGCAGCCGACTGTTCCGGGTACACATGCGGGCCGCCGGCAATCGGTGTCCCATCGGCATGATAGGGGAGCGCGACATCACTTCGCAGGGCATCCGGCAGCGGCTGATCGAATGTGCTGTGGGACATTCCCAGAGGCTCGAGTACTCCGTCGTGCATGAGCTTCGCGAATGGTTGCCCGGTAACGTCCTCGAGCAACTGCTCAGTGATCACGTATCCGCCCCCTGAGTATCGCCATGCCGTCCCCGGCACCTGGTCGACGCGGATGGGCGGTGAGTTGGCGGGTGACGTGCCGTTCAGGACCTCGGGCAAGGTCGGCAGCGGCTGTCCGGCCTCATATCCTCCAAAGCCGTGGACGGTCACCCCGGCTGTGTGCGAAAGAAGCTCGCGCAGCGTGACAGCCTTGCGCTGAGTGAAGCTGTTCGCAGGGATCCGCCACGTTTTGAGGTAGCCGTTTACATCCGCATCGAGCGCGAGGCGCCCGGCCTGCACCAGGCGGAGGACTTCGAGCGCCGTCACCGGTTTGCTGATCGAGCCCGCCTCGAACAACGTATCCGACGTGACAGGCGGCCCCCCGATGCGCGTGACACCAAAGCCCTTCGCCCATTCGATGGCGCCATCGTGAATCACTGCAACGCTGATCGCGGGAACATGGTCCCTGCGCATGAGGTCGGAAAGGCGCCCGTATTGCTGGGGGTGGCCCTTCAGGATGACGATCGGCAGCTCCCGGTCGGCGACGTCGCCGATCTGTCTTGCGACGCTAGGTACGCGCTCTGCCGCCGCCGCGCCGCTCGCCGAGCTCAATTCCACCAATGAGATTGCGAATGCCAGGCCGGACAGCAACGAGAATGCGACCCCGGTGAGGCGACCCGTTGACATTTCGCTCTCCTCTAACTCCTCCCTGTTTCACTATATACCTCTTTGACTCCCAATCGGTTGACTTGCATACGTATTCGGTTGCCCGCCACCTCAACCAGTGGACAGTGTCGCAGGCACCGGCGCGACGACCAGGTAATGCTCGCCCCCGAAGAACAGCGTGCGGCCGTCCAGACTGATCGCCCCGGTAACCGTGTTGCTCACGCAGTTGCTCTCGTACGGGGCGCACCCCGGATAATCGGGTATGTCGAAATATCCGAGGAAAGTGAGATTGGGCTGCGCCGTCGTCGCATCGAATACGAACACCCGGGGCGTCAGGGAGGGATCGTTGTAGATGGCGTTCGTGTACGCAAGCACGTAGACGCGCGAGCCATCGGGAGTCACTTGTCCGTTGACTGCGTAGTAACTCGGCTGTCCGGCCAAGGTCGGGATGGTTGCTGCGCCAACGAGATTGAACGACCCGTCCCGCAGCGTCGTGTTATCGAATAGCACGCGGTCGCCGGTTTCGCTGAGCGAGAAGAAGTAGCTGTATGTCAGCCCTGCGGGGTTCTGACGGATCACAGAATCTGCAGCATTCATGTAGAGCATCGGTGGCGCCGGTGAGACCGAGGCGCTCTGCGTGATGATGAGCCTCTCGCCGTCGCGCGATACCGCGAACCACGGTCCGCCGTAGAAATCCGTCCTCACGCTCGAGGGCGGAGGCGTGAACGGAGTTGGCGTGAGTGACTGCGGCGTAACGAATGACATATCGCCGGTCGGGAGCCAGGTGCGGCCGTCGTTCGTGGTCGGGATGCCAAAGCCCAGCGTATCGAACCCGGGCACCATCCCGTTCATTATCGTCGTGGAATCGACGGGCATGAGCGTAAGCGGATCCAATCGCTGGATCGTGCTGCCGAGTCCGCTGGGGGTGCCGGATACCGCCACTACGGTGCTGCCGTCCACGCTCAACCCTACATCGTACGCGCCGACAGCCGGGGCAGAGGTCACCGTCCAGGCACCGCCGGCGTAGTGGAAGCTCATGAATTCCTGCGCTGTCGTGTTCGCCGCATATACCGAGCCGCGTTCCGGGTCGTAGGCGAGGGAGCGCAGCGACCCCTGAGTCGGGATCGCCGCATACGCATAGACGGGCGCGTCCATTGCGACCACTGTAGCTGTCGCCGTCTGCATCCCGAGTGCATTCGAGACGCTGACCGTGTGCGTACCGACCGTCAGGGGAGCGAACTGCGCGATGACCTCGGTATCGTTGACGAGTGTGAGGCTGCTTATCGTGGCGTCCTGCATGGAGAGGCGCGCCGCAAGCGATGCAACCGTACTGAAACCCGAGCCACGCAGGATCACCCGTGCCGTTTGACCCGTGAGCTGCACATACGGCGCGACGCTCGTGATCTGCGGCAGGTTCTTGTTGAGATTGACATTGAAGGACACCGACGCCTTCGAGCCGCCCGACGTGGGAACGATCGTGACCTGAGCCGAGGATTCCATTGCATTGGGCAGCAAGCCGAGCGCGGAGGGGTCGATGGAATAATTGAGCGAGCCGCCGGTTAGGCCGCTGCTGTTGGTCAGCACCAGCCAGGGCGCGCTGCTGGATGCGCTCCAGCCGAGGGCGGGACCGCCCGAGACGTTGATGATCGTTGACCCTGACAGATCCGCCGTCGTCGTCTCCCCGCCGACGTCCACGGCAGCATCCGCCGGCCGTACCAGCACGCCATTCACGGTCACGGAATACGAGATGACGACCGGCGAGTTGCCCAACTGGTGCGCGCACGCGGAGTCCGAGCAGGCGAGCAGGTCGAGCTGTCCCGAATAGTTGCCCGGCGCGAGCCCGCTGGCGACAGATATCTGTGCAGTGCCCGTCATCCCCGAGATGACGATCGGTATGCTGGAGGCGAGCCCCGGCCCGGTGACCGTGGCCGCTATGTAGAGGTTGCCCGTGTACTGGCCGGTCGCAGTGATCGTGACCGTTTGCGCAGGCGGGACCTGGTTCTGATCGAAGTCAAAGCTGACGGAGCTCTTGTCGACGGTGAACGTGAGTCCGCTGACGGTGCTGCCGCCGCCACTGCCGCCGCCGCCGCCGCCACCACCCCCACAGCCAGGAATGGCAAGTGCGCTGGCAGCAACGAGCAGCAGGGCAACGAACGTCCGAGATCGCGATGGACTCATGAAGTGGCTTCCCAGGTGATTTCTTGTAATAGCGCGCTGCGTCTCCCTGGGGGGAGGGCGTCCGGATGATAACGCCAATTGCACCGGTCAAGCCATCGCCTGCGCCATAACGCAACCCTCCACTGCGCGATGGCCAAGAATCAGGCGTCCGCGCGAGGCACTACCTCCTGCTTTCGCCTGCTGGCTGAAAGAGTGGCGGATGGGTTGAAATCGGATGCTGCGGAAGCCCACCTCGCTGCCCGCGAGCATCAGCCCCCCATGATCCGTGCCGCTCGAGCCGGGCTCAGCCGGCACCCGACTTCAGGAACTGCGCCACGTGCTCATTGATGAACTTCCCATCCTCAGGCGAGGCGCCGGCTCCCGCGGGGTGACCCCACAGCGAGGGAATCGGCACCAGCTGACAATGCGGAATGAAGGCGGCCTCGTAACGGGCATCGGTCAGCGGAAAGTAGAGGTCGGTGGCGGAGGGCATGTACAGGACCGGCACCTTGATCGAGCGCAGCGCGGCTTCCACATTGCCAGCGAACGGTGGCGTGTTGCCGACATCGTTGCTCTCCCAGGTGCGCATCTGCAGGATGAGATTGTTGGCATCCGCACCAGGTATGAAGTGCGTTCTGAAATGTTCGATGACCTGGGGAAGGGTGCTGCCGAGCGAAGGATCGGAGCGCCACAGCTCCCGCCGCCACCACTCCTGCGAGAAGAGCCATGCCGTCCAGACCAGCGAGAATGCCTGGATGCCTTTTTCGGGCTCGGCCTTGTAATCGCCCCCGGCGAAGGCGGGGTCGGTCGTCAGGGCGGTGACCTGACTCTCCAGGCGGACGATCCCATGGCCATAGGTCTTTGCCGTCCCCGAGGTGGCGACGATGCGGTCCATGAAATCCGGATAGCTGACCGCCCACTGAAAGGCCTGCTGGGCGCCCATCGAGAATCCGATGACAGCGCGCAGATGGTGCACGTGCAGTTCTTGCGTGAGCAGTTGGTGCACCGCCCGTACGTTGTCCCTGATGGTCATGAGCGGGAAGCGGGGTCCGTGGAAGGGCTCCGGCGTGTTGCTCGGAGAGGAGGATCGTCCGTTGCCGAACAGCTCGCTCGTGATCAGGAACAGCTTGCCGGGATCGAGCGCTTTTCCCGGCCCGATGAGCCACGCATAGCCATGCATCTCGGCCATGTAGTGTGACGGCAGCAGGATGGCGTTGTCGCCCGCGGCATTCAGATGTCCGTAGGTGCCGTAGACGATCCGCGCCTCGGGCAGCACGACGCCGCCTTCCGTCTTGAAATGGCGAATGCGGAATTCGTGCTGCACCGGCTGCAGCTGCTGGGACCAGACCTGCGCACTACCGGCCAGCAGAACGAATGCGCAGACTGCCGGGCCGATGAGACGCCTGAGCGGCGATTGTGACATTGTAGTGACCCTCCCCCGAAGCGCGTGATGGTAGCCCTTTCAGGCGGTCGCGCAACTCGTGCAGAGCGGGCTCCTATGCGGCAGGAGCCACTCGTAAACCATCAGGGGCTTATGCCGAGCCAAGCCAGCCCTTACCCTATGCGCATTCGGACCATAGACCCCTAGCCCAGGAGAGCTCCATGAGCATCGGACCGAAAATTTGGTTGATCACCGGCATCTCGCGCGGTTTTGGGCGCGAGCTCGCCGTAGCGCTGCTGGCTCGAGGCGCTACGGTGATCGGGACGACGCGCGAGGGGACCGCGGATATTCCTCCCGGGAAAGGCCGTCTCGAAGTGCTCGCGCTCGATGTGACGGACGCTCGGGCCGTGAAGACGGCGGTCGCCACCGCTTTCCAGCGGCACCCCAGGATCGATGTGATCGTCAACAATGCCGGCTACGGATTACTGAGCTCGATCGAGGAAGCCACCGAAGACGAGATCGAGCACGTATTCGCCGTCAACTTCCACGGCACACGCCGGGTGATCCAGGCCGCGCTGCCGCATCTGCGGGCCCAGCGCAGCGGACACATCGTCAACATCACGTCCATGGCGGGCGTGGCGCCCAACCCCGGCAGTGGCTACTACGCGGCCGCGAAGATGGCGGTGGAAGGGATGACGCAGTCCCTGGCCAAGGAAGTCGCGCCGCTCGGCATCCGCGTGACGCTCGTCGAGCCCAGTGCTTTCCGCACCGACTTTCTTTCCGAGCACTCCATCCGCCGAAGCACCACCCAGGTGCAGGACTATGCCGCCACCGCCGGCCTGGCACACGAACGTCTCGCTGCGATGGCCGGCAAACAGGCGGGTGATCCGGCGCGCGCCGCCGCCGCCATCATCCGGGTAGTGGACTCGCCCAAGCCGCCGCTTCACCTCGTTCTCGGATCCGACGCCTATCATCGTACCCGCCAGATGCTCGATGCATTCTCGGCGGACGTCGAGGCCTGGAAAGCCGTATCGATCGGAGCCGATTACGATTAGGCGTCGGCTGTCGATTTTGGGAGCCACCGGTTCGGCAAAAAAAGGACGGAGGACGCTTTCCGCAATGTGATTGCGGACGCGTACCCCTGCCCACTGACTCGAGAGGAGAGACGGACAATGGTCAAGAACGTGATTTGCCTCTGGTACGACGGCGCAGCCGAAGAAGCCGCCAGGTTCTACTCCCAGACCTTTCCGGATAGCGCCGTCACCGCGGTCCACCGCGCCCCCGGCGATTACCCGGCCGGCAAGCAAGGACAGGTGCTGACGGTCGAGTTTACGGTGTTGGGAATACCCTGCCTCGGCCTCAACGGCGGCCCCGCCTTCAGGCACAGCGAGGCTTTTTCGTTTCAGGTCATCACCGAGAGTCAGGCCGAGACCGATCGCTACTGGAATGCAATCGTGCGGAACGGGGGAGTCGAGAGCCAGTGTGGATGGTGCAAGGACCGGTGGGGCTTGTCGTGGCAAATTACCCCGCGGGTGCTGCTGGAAGCGACGACCAGCCAGGACCAGGCATCCGCCAAGCGCGCTTTCGATGCCATGATGGGCATGAAGAAGATCGACATCGCGGCGATCGAGGCGGCGCGGCATGGCCGCTAGCCCCGCCACTGCCCGCGTTTCCTCGCGTATCGAGTTGCTGCGCAAAGAGATACCGGGGATGAGCGATCGTGAAGCGGTGATGTTCCTGATCACGCTGCCACCCGGTACCGCCGCGCCGGTACACAAACATCCCGGGATTGGTGTGGGCTACGTCCTCGAAGGTGTCTACGAGTCCCAGTATGAGGGCGAGCCGCTCAAACGCTTCTCGGCTGGTGAGGCGATCTACGACCTCGCGCAGACACCCCATCTGGTGGCGCGCAACGGCAGCCGCACCGAGCCGCTCCGTTTCGTCATGACGTTCATAGTGAAAAGAGGCGAGCCCACGATCCTGCCGCTCTGATGTCGTCAGGATCCGAACAGCGGCAGGTGCACGATGACACGGCCGCCGCCTCCGGGCGCGTCCGCGATCCGGACCGTTCCCCGGTGGGCCTCCACGAGCGCGCGCACGACGGCGAGCCCCAGTCCCGCTCCGCCGGTGCGCCGGCTGCGCGAGTCCTCCAGGCGGACGAAAGGCTCCATCACGAGCTCGCGCGCTTGCAGTGGAATGCCCGGACCCGCATCGTCGACGGTCAGCGCGACGGCCGCATCCACGGCCTGAAGAGTCAGGCGCGCCGAGCCGCCGTATTTCAGGGCGTTGTCGATGAGGTTGGTGACGATGCGCCGCAGCGCGAGCCGATCTCCGAGTACGCTGCACTCGAACGGCGTCTCGGTAGCGCACAGCTCTATCGCCTTGCCCTCCCTGCGTCGCGCCGCGACCTCGGCGCTCACCAACTGGTCGAGCTCGACCAGCTCTTCGTCGAGCTCACCCGCGCCGGCGCGGCTTGCCAACAGCGCATCGTCCAGCAACCGGATCATGTCCCCGATGTCTTCGATGGCCCTCTCCCGCTCGATCGGGTTCGGGATGAGCTCTGCGCGCAGGCGCAGGCGCGTCGCGAACGTGCGCACGTCGTGTGAGATCCCGCCCAGCATCGCCATGCGACCGACGAGCAGCTGCGAAAGACGGCCCTGTAGCCTCTCGAAGGCCGCAAGCAGGGCGCGAATCTCGGGAACGCTCGAGCGCAACGTGAGCCGGCGGACCGGCGTTTCGGCCGGGTCGAACCGATCGACGGCGACCGCCAGCTCCGCGAGTGGCATGGTCTGTCGCCGGGTTGCGATCAGGGCGGCGAGGCCGATGACCGTGCCCAGAAGGCCTGCGACGAACCCTACCGGCAAGCCGAGGACGCTCGTCACGGGCGCGCGATTCACATCCACGATCAGTGTGTCGCCGGTCCGAAGTCCCACGCGCAGCTCCAGCTCTACCGGCCTCACGAAGGTGAAGCCCGACGCCGTGACGCTGCTCGGCCGGCCACCCAGAGCGCTCAGATAGACCTTCATGGCGCGGGCCGTGAGCCGCGATACCCGCTGCGACGCCAGCGTCGCGCCGACGTCGATCCCGGGCTCGAGCCGCGCGCTCAGGGTGTAGGAGGTGACCGCCCGCAAGACCTGCGGCCGCTCCGCGGGTGGGGTGTGCTCCAGCACCTCGACGAGGGCGGCGACCTGGGCGGGTAGCGGGCGCAGGCTCCTGCCTTGGTGGACGATCGACAGGTAGAACACCGCGACCGAACCCAGCCATGCCGCGGCGAGGCTGAGCACGACTACGAGCGCGATGCGCGCTGTCAGGCTGAGCCGCAACATCAGGGTGTGCGGCCCACGTGGCTGGTGAGCAGATACCCTCCGTTGCGCACGGTCGCGATCAGTCCGGAGCCCGGATGGGCTGCTTCGAGCTTGCGGCGCAATCTGGACACGATCATGTCGATCGTGCGGTCTAGCGGATCGGGCAAGCGGCCACGCGTCCACTTGAAGAGTTGCTCTCGCGTGAGCACGCGCCGCGGCCGCTGGACGAAGCATGCCAAGAGATCGAATTCCACGTCCGTCAGGGCGACAGGCGCACCGTCGCCGGCGGCAAGCCGGCGTGCGTCGAGATCGATCACGAACACATCGAAAGCGAACCGTCTGTCCGGCGCTTGAGGCGCTCTCGTCCCGCGGCGCAGCAGCGCCCGCACGCGCGCGAGCAGCTCCCGCGAGCCGAAGGGCTTCACCACGTAATCGTCCGCCCCCATCTCCAGCCCGACCACGCGATCGGTCTCCTCGCTTTTCGCCGTCAACATCAGAATCCGGCAGTCGCCATGCGCGCGCAGCCTGCGGCAGATGGATAGACCATCCTCGCCGGGGAGCATCAAGTCGAGGATCACGACATCCGGGCGTGTCCGGATGAGCGCAGCGTCCATGCCGGCCGCGTCCTCCGCCACTGAAACGCGGTAGCCCTCGTTGCGCATGACGTTTGCGACGAGCTCGCGGATCGCGGGATCGTCTTCGATGATCAGGACGGCGGCCGCTGGGTCCGACATGCGTCGGTTGTAAAGCGAATCGCCGCGATTCTCAAGCGCCGGGCCGGCTTTGTTACACGCTGTGACATGCCGACGACGAAACCCCGACATTCCCTCGTCAGCGTCCGCCACCCCGCTCCCGTTGCTGCACCTGCCGGATCGCAAAGAGATCGGCGAATACCTTCGAGGAGCTGCACAGATGAGGATTGGACTTTCATTGCTACTGGCGAGCGTATCCGCGCCGCTGCTGCTGAGCGCCTGCAATGGCGACGGCGGTGGTGGCGGCACCCCGCCACCTGCGAACAGTGCATTCGCCGCTGTCGATTCCACGGCGCGCAGTGCGTTCGAGTCGGAGCACCTCACCGGGATGGGGCTCGCGATCTACGATCGCAACGGCGTCAAGGTATTCGAGCAGATGTACGGCAACTTCTCGCCCGATCAGCGCGTGCCCATCGCGTCCGCGTCGAAGCTGGTCTCCGGCACCGTGATTTTCCGGCTGATGGACGAGGGCTATCTCACTCTGGATTCGAGCACCGGCGCGGTGCTCGGGTGGCCTGGTGCCGAGGGCGCCATCACGCTGCGCCAGTTGCTGTCGTTCACCTCGGGACTGCCGCCGGAGAATCGGTGCACGTACGAGAGCACCGTCACCCTGGCCGACTGCGTCGCGACGATCTCCCAAGTTGGGCTCGAGGCGACACCCGGAACGCAATTCGATTACGGCAGCGTTCACCTGGCGGTCGCGGGCCGCATGGCCGAGGTGGTGACCGGACAGAGCTGGAATGACCTGTTCGCCTCACACCTGCGCGATCCGCTGGGATTGCCGCCGGACATCGTCTACTACGCCAATCCGCTGAAGGGCACCGGCACGGACAATCCCCTGCTCGCCGGCGGGCTGCAGATGTCCATGAATGAATACGAGCACATCCTGCACTTCGTGTTCGACAAGGGCGTCTGGCAGGGCAACGCGCTGCTGGCGCCCGCCATCTTCGACACCCAGACCATCGACCCCTATCCCGACGCCGCGATCGGCAAATCGCCCGGTGGGAGCACGCGCTATGGACTCACGGCTTGGCTGCAATGCGCGACGCCGCAGACCGGCTGCTCGGTCATCTCCTCCCCGGGGGCATTCGGCTTCACGCCCTGGCTCGACCGCGCCACGGGCTACTACGCCATCCTCGGCATGTTCGACTCGAACAATTCCCAGGATCACTTCGGCGGGAAGCTCGAGGAGCAGCTCCAGCCTCTGATCATCCAGGCCATGGCCCAATCGGGAGAATGAAATGCGACGCCACTCACTACGCCTCGGTGCCCTGTTGCTCGTCTGTGCCACCGCCGTGTCCGCGTGCATGCCTCTCGCCACGCGCAACCGTCCGGATGCGGCAGAGGCATTCCAGGCCGCCGACGCCAATCACGATGGCACCGTCACACGCGCTGAGCTGATTGCATCGCGAGCGGGCCGGTTCTCGAAGCTCGACCGCAACGGCGATGGCTACATCGATAGCGACGATCTTCCCAAGCGCCTGCGCAGGCGTCAGAAGGCCAGCGATCGCATCGCTGCGCTGATCGCGCAATTCGACAAGGACGGTGACGGACGCATCAGCCGCGATGAATTCGTCAACGGGCCGACTCTGGCATTCGATCGGGCGGACACCAATCACGACGGCAAGCTCAGCCCTGATGAGCTGAAAGGAGCGAAGGCCGCCCTGCGCGGGCGGGCAACTTGATGACCTAGGAGATGTCAGGAGACGGCCCATGGATGGGCCGAGGAGGGCGTAAGGAAGCGCATGTGGTGGCGCATGGAATGCGTCTGGTGACGCAGGGAGTGCGCCCGGGCTCGCGCGGCGATGCGCCCCCGGGCTGGCGCAGGGAATGCGCCCAGAGGTGGCGCAGGGAATGCGCCCCCGGGCTGGCGCAGGCGATGCGCCCCCGGGCTGGCGCAGGGGATGCCAGGGTGACGCGGGGAAGGCGGCTCAGGACGCGTCCTTGAACGGTCTGGGGCGGGAGGTCAGGTTTCACTCCTTACCGGCCCCTCCGTGAGGATCTCGCAGGGCGCGCACGCCGCCAGCCGTCTGCGCAGAAGTGCCTTCTCCGCATCAGTCGGTGCCGCGCCGAGCGCACGAGTCAGGTGCGCCGTCGCGCGCTCGCCATCTCCGCGGCGCCGGTAAAGCTCGCCGAGCGTTGCGTCCCACAGATAATAGCCGAGGAGCCACGATGGCGGTTTCAACGGCTCGAGCAGAGCCAATCCCGCATCGGGACCCTGCCACTCGGCGATCGCGATGGCGCGATTCAACGTGTTGATGGGCGAGGGAGAGACGCCATCCAGCATCTGGTAGAGCCGCGCGATCTCGGCCCAACGCGTCTCTTTGTACGTCGGCGCGAGACAATGCTCCGCGGCGATGGCGGCTTCGGCGTGATAGCGTGTGAAGATCTCGCCGCGCCCCGCGCGCCGCAGATATGACATCGCGATGCCGATCAGATCGCGGTCCCATAGCGAGCGATCCTGTTGCTCCAGCAGGAGCAGGCCACCGGTTCCGTCCACCCGTGCCTCGAAGCGCGCGGCGTCGAAATACATGAGCGCGAGCAGCGCGGCAACCTCAGGGGTGGCGCCGATCGCATGTTCCTCGAGCAGCCGCCCCAGGCGGATCGCCTCCTCGCACAGCTCGTGTCGGATCAGCCGGTCCGGCTGGGCCGAGCTGTAGCCTTCCGTGAAGAGCAGGTAGAGGATCTCGAGTAC
This sequence comes from Steroidobacteraceae bacterium, assembly GCA_036278795.1. Taxonomy (GTDB): domain Bacteria; phylum Pseudomonadota; class Gammaproteobacteria; order Steroidobacterales; family Steroidobacteraceae; genus 13-2-20CM-66-19. The sequence goes on from DASUKK010000025.1 coordinate 167,361, forward strand.
CGCCGGCAGCCGGCTCGCGAGCTGCCCGACATCGCCGGGCTCCGCTTCCGCGACGCATTGGCGCAATCCCGTGCGCGCTCTCTGCAAGCGCTTGTAGATCGCCTCACGACTCTGGAACAGCCGCAGAGCAATCTCCTCCACGCCGAATCCGCAGAGGACCTTCAGGGCGAAGACGAGCTGGGATTCGCGCGGAATTCCCGGATTGGCGCAGACGAAGAGCATCCGGAGCTCGTCATCCTTCACCTCGTGCTCCAGGAACACTCCCGCGTCCGTGCTCGCCTCATCGGTCAATTGCTCGACCCCATCGGCGGGCGCGTGGGTGCGTCTTGCACGACGCAGAGCGCCGAGCACCTCATTCATCGCCACGCGATAGAGCCACGCGCTTCTGTCGTCCGGCAGGCCGCGTTGCGGCCACGACTGCACCGCGCGGAGCAGCGCCGTCTGCACGGCATCTTCGCAGAGCTCCACGCGGTGCACGCCGAAGCGGCGCGACAGCACCGCGACCAGGCGCCCGAACTCGTGCCGGAAATAGTGCTCCGGAAGCGCGGGCGCAGGTTCCGGATCAGCCACCGTAACCGCCGAGCTGCCGGATCTCGACGCTGGCATTGGCGTCCATACCCGCCGGGCACGCCTTAATGATCTCGATCGCGCGTTCGCGCGAGGTCGCCTCGATCAGGCAGTAACTGGCCACCACTTCCTTGGCCTCGATGAAGGGACCATCGGTCACGTTGCCGCCCCTGACGACGGCCCCTGCGGGCGTCAGGCCGTCTCCGGGAATCAGCTCCTTCTCGAACTGGGTCATCCAGGTCCTCCAGGCAGCGTATTGCGCCTGCATTTCCTGGGGAGATGTGGGCTTCGCCGGCCAGCCGGCTGCGGCGAATCGGAACAGACACAGAAACTTGCTCTTGCTCGCGGACATGGCGCTCCTCCGGTTCTCCCCCCTGAAACAGGTGGGTTCTCGCTGGCAAAGACGCCCGAGCATGCCCGGATTGGACACCGCTCATCCTGATTTTTTCATGGGCAGCTCATCCCTCGTGAGGCCGTGCCCAGGGCCCCGGTAGCAGCTTGATGAGCAGCGGCCTGCCGAAGAGTAACCGCTGGCAAAGAGCGGCGCGCCGCTGAATCAGAAGTCTACGGTAGTAGTTTGATTCGCCGTCACCGTGGCGGACATTCCCGCGGCGGGCAGGAACGTGACGGTGGCCGTCCCCGTATTGGAAGTGCCGGAACAGGCGAGCGCCAGCGTATAGCCGCCGGCGAGCAGGAACGGCTGGCTGTAGGAATAGCTCCCGGAGGATGACAGTGAGATCTGAGGTTCCACCACCGGGGTCAGGTTTCCGGCAGGAGTGACGCTGCCGGAGAAAACGTAGACGTGCGCGTTGGGCAGCGGACCACTGCCCGAATAGCCGCTCAGGCACGCGGAGTTACTCTGCAGCGTGGAGAGCGCCACTGTGCCGCTGATCGTTCCCGCCTGGACATTGTCGACGAGGCGCAGCGCAGGTCGCAGCACGTAATCCTGTGTGCCGCCGCTGCTCTGGCCGGGCGGCGCGGTGATCGACTGCTGCAGCATGAAGTCGATGGTGAAATCGGCGACCTCGTTGGCCGTCATGGTGAAGCCCTGCACCAGCTTCAGGCCCGTCTCGGCGCCGCTCGGGACGACCAGCGGATATTGGGCACCGTTGATCTCGATGTAGGAATTCGCGACCACGCCGTCGGTGCCGACATTCAGCATCAGCCGGATCCAGTCGTAGCGGCCTGCCGGCACGGACAGATTGTCGAGAAGCGAGGCTTCGTTGCCGTTTTGCTCCTGCAGCAGATCGATGGTCTTGGGGGCGGCGAAGTTGACCGTGATCGCCTGGCCGCCGCCACTCGGTTGCAGCTCCACGCCCGTAAAGGAAACCACCACCGAGCTCGCCGCGTCGACCGGTCCGTCGACAACACCGAGGCTCATGGTCGCTGAGGATGCGCCGCCATCGTGGCTGCTTCCGCACGCAGTCAGCAAGGGTACGACGGCCAGGCATGCCGCGGCGAGAAGCCGCGTCCGGCTGCGCAAAGCAGCGTGGGAAAGTGACGGTTTCATGGTGTGCCCCGTAGAACCACGTTGCAGGATCGAGTGAGCCGGCCGGCACGTCGCCCCGACCGCCTTGCCGCCAAACCCGTGGCTCGTGTCCGCGCGATTTGACAGAATATCGCTTCCGGCCGTACCGCGATTGCAGACGGCCAAAGCATGGTAACCGGAGCGGCTGAACGAATGCTTAACCGGCGTCCTCGCGGGGTGATCCGAGAGCGCCGACGGAGCAGCGCTGCAGTGCCGGTCCGTCTTTGGCAGACGAGGTCCGCCGCGTTTCGCACTGCAGCCGCGATTGCGGAGCGGCGCCTGTCACAACATCTGCGGTCCGGCACGGGACTTCCCCAGCCGCCCTTCGGGCCGCGTGGGGCGTCATCGTCCGATCTGCGCGCGGTCACTTCCAACATCCTCGGCCGTCGCATTGCCGCCGGATGCGGCCCGTTTAGAGCGCCGCCACGGGCCGCAGGCTCCTCGAAGGGGCGTGCGTGCGCTAATCTGCTATGCTCTTCCGAACGCGGCATGAAGCCTCAAATACAAGGGGGCAGCTCTCAATGTCTCGCTACGTTGGCGCCATAGATCAGGGTACTACGAGCACGCGCTTCATCGTGTTCGACAGGAACGGAGACATCGTCTCCCTTGCGCAGAAGGAGCATCAGCAGATCTATCCCAGGCCCGGCTGGGTCGAGCACGATCCGCTGGAGATCGTCCGCAACACGGACGAGGTGATCAACACGGCGCTGACGCGCGCCGGTCTGCGCGCCGCCGATCTGGCCGCGATCGGCATCACCAACCAGCGCGAAACCACCGTGCTGTGGGACAAGGCAACGGGCAAGCCGCTGTGCAACGCCCTGGTCTGGATGGACACACGCACCGCCCCGTTGGTCGCGACTCTCGCCCGCGACGGCGGCCAGGATCGATTCCGGAGCAGGACCGGATTGCCGCTCACGACCTATTTTGCGGGCCTCAAGCTGCGCTGGATCCTGGACAACGTCGAAGGTGCGCGCCGCAAGGCGGAGTCAGGGGAGGTTTTGTTCGGCACCATCGATAGCTGGCTGGCGTGGAACCTGACAGGGGGGGCCGGAGGGGGCGTGCACGTCATCGACGTGACGAATGCGAGCCGCACCCAGCTCATGGACATCGCGACCTGTGAATGGGACGGCGGCATGCTTTCCGAGTTCCATATTCCGCGGGCCTGTTTGCCGCGCATCGTGTCCTCCTCCGAAACGTATGGCCGAATCGACACGGCGGCGCTCGAGGGTGTCAGGCTTGCCGGGATTCTCGGCGATCAGCAGGCGGCGCTGGTGGGGCAGACCTGCTTCGCGCCGGGTGAAGCCAAGAACACCTATGGAACCGGATCGTTCCTGCTCATGAACACCGGCGCCAAGCCGGTGCAATCGAAAGCCGGTTTGCTGACCACGCTCGCTTACCGCTTTGGCAACGAGGAGCCGCGCTACGCCCTGGAGGGCGCCATCGCGATCACCGGCGCGCTGGTGCAATGGCTGCGTGACAATCTGAAGCTGTTCGATGCCGCCCCGCAGATAGAGCCACTGGCGGCCAGCGTCGAGGACAACGGTGATGTCTACATCGTGCCGGCCTTCTCCGGGCTGTACGCGCCGTACTGGAAGGATGACGCGCGCGGCGTGATCACGGGCCTCACTCGTTACGCGACGCGAGCGCACATTGCGCGTGCCGCTCTGGAAGCGACGGCCTACCAGGTCCGTGATGTGGTCGAGGCAATGCAGGCCGACTGCGGCATCGCGTTGTCGAGCCTGCGGACGGACGGTGGCATGGTGGTCAATGACCTGCTCATGCAGTTCCAGGCGGACATTCTCAACGCACCCGTGATCCGTCCCAAGGTGACGGAAACGACGGCGCTGGGCGCCGCGTACGCCGCCGGTCTGGCCGTCGGGTTCTGGGACAGCGCCGAGGACCTGCGCGCCAACTGGTCGGTCGATCGCACCTGGACTCCGAAGATGCCCCAAGGGCGGCGCGATCAGTACTACAAATGTTGGAAGAAGGCGGTCACACGCTCATTCGGCTGGGTCGAGTGAGTCGGAGGCGAATCTCATGCCCGTGAAGATGGGAGTCAAGACAGGTTGGCGAGCCCGCAGCATATGGAGCGAGCTGCTGGCCGAGTTCTTTGGAACTTTCGTTCTGCTGGCCTTTGGCGCCGGCGTGGTGGCTGTCGCGGTGGTCGGGCTGCCGGAGTCCGGCCGGACGCCGGCCATATTCGCCGGCGCCGGCGACTGGCTGTTGATCACCTGGGGATGGGCGATGGCGGTCACCATGGCCGTATACGTGGCCGGTGGCGTCACCGGCGCGCATATCAACCCCGCGGTGACGTTTGCCCTGGCGGTCAAGGGAGATTTTCCGTGGGCGAAGGTTCTTCCCTATTCGGCGGCGCAGGTCGCCGGCGCCTTTGCCGGTGCTGCGCTGGCGTATGCGGACTACGTGCCCGCGATCGACATGTGGAATGCCGCTCACGGAGTGATTTCCCGCGCCGCTCCAACCGGCATGACGACTTTCAGCATCTTCGCCACCTTTCCCGCGCATTACTACGGCGTCAACATGCTGTGGCCGCTGTTCGATCAGATCGTGGGGACGTTCTTCCTGCTGGTCTTCGTGCTGGCCATCGTCGATTCCATGAACGTGGGCGTGAAGGCCAATCTGGCGCCGTTCATGGTCGGCATGGCGGTGGCGGCCATCGGCATGTCCTTCGGAACCGGCGCAGGTTATGCCATCAATCCGGCGCGGGATTTCGGCCCGCGGCTCTTTTGCTGGTTGTTCGGATGGGGCTCCAACGCGTTCCCGGGTCCTTACGGCTACTGGTGGGTCCCCATCGTCGGGCCGCTCGTGGGCGGCCCTCTGGGCGTCGTGCTGTACAAGTTCTTCATCTCCGACGCGTTGGCAGCCAAGGCGGCTGCCGCCCCGATGCCGCAGACCGCCGACCTCGCGGCCGAAGAGGTGGTGGGCAAAGAGGCTTGATGCTGTCGCGGCCGATGCTCTCGCTCAGCTCTCCCGCGCCGCCGCCGCCGGCAGCCGCACGCTGAAGGTACTGCCCTCGCCGAGGGAGGACTCTACGGCGACATCGCCGCCCATCAATCGCGCCGCTTTGGCGACGATGGCCAGGCCGACGCCCGGTTGCTCGCCGCTCGCCTGCGGCTGCTCGAAGGCCTCGAAAACCCTGGTGCGACTCGCGGCGGCGATGCCGGCGCCGTTGTCCGTCACGCGCAGCAGCACCCTGTCGCCCTCGAGGGCCGCCGACAGGTAAATGACGGGCGCCACCTGTGGCTGGCGGCGGGTGAGGACGTTGTCGAGCAGGGTCGTGAGGATTTGCATCATGAGGGTCTCGTCCCCCCGCGGGACCGCGAGCGGGCGGCGCACCTCGATGGTCGCACCGGCGGCCGCGATGCGCGCAGTGGCGGCTTCGATGATCCGGCGGACCAGCGGCTCGAGCGCCACGGCCTCGGCACGCACTGGAGCGCTGCCGACCCGCGCATAGGCGAGGAGATCACCGAAGGCCTGCAGCTGCCGGTTGGCCGCGGACAGTTGCGCCGTACGCTCGGCCATTCTCGTTTCCAACTCCTCATTGAGCCGCCGGACCTGTCGTTCCGCGCGCTCACGCTCCGCCACTTCGGCCCGCAAGCGACGGTTGCTCTCATGGAGCGCCGCCGTACGGTCGGCGATCTGCTCCTCGAGATCCTCGCGATACATCGCCAGCATGTTGTTCTGTGCCTGGAGCTGAGTTTGGGCGACGCGCAGCTTCAAGTGCGTGTCGATGCGCGCCATGACTTCATCCGCCTGCAGCGGCTTCGTGACGTAATCCACCGCTCCGGCGGCGAATCCCGCGACCTTGTCGCGGGTCTCGGCGAGCGAGGTCATGAAGATGACCGGGATCTCCCGCGTGCTCGAGCGGGACTTGAGTCTGCGGCAGACTTCGAATCCGCTGGGACCGGGCATCATCACATCGAGCAGGATCACGTCCGGACGCATCAGGTCGGCGCGTTGCAGTCCTTCATCGCCATCCTGGGCGACCAGTACGCGGTAACCCTGCGCCTCCAGGTGACCCACCATCACTCCGAGGTTGATGGGTGTATCATCGATGATGAGGATCGTCGCCACGATACTCCAATACACGCGTACCGACCGCGAATCAATCATGCGCGCCATGGTCCGCCTGGCTCGGATCTTCGGCTTGGGCCTGTCGGCCACGCTGCTCCTCCTCAACCTCGCCGCGGCGAAGGCCGGGATGTCCATCGAGCAGTGGCGGGCGGCAGCCGACGACACCCGGGCTCTCGCGGAGAATGACGTCCCGCGGGCCTATGCGCAGGCTTTGCGGTTGCGCGCGGCGCTTTCGGCGCGGGCTTCCCGGGAGGATCAGGCGCGGGCCCTCAATCTGCTCGCCCGCACGGAGATCTACCTGGGGCTCACCGCCCAGGCCGCGGCGCACGCCGAGAAGGCTCTCGCGCTGGCCCGGCAGAGCGGCGACCGGAAGGGCCAGGTGGAGGCGGACCTCAATCTGGCCCTCACCACCGTCAATTTGGGCCGGATCGATGCGCTCAGCGCGGTGGCGACCGACGCGGTGGCCGCGCTCCGTGGGGTAAACGATCCTGCCCTCACGGGCGAGGCGCTCTTGCGAGCGTCGATGATGTATCTGCGCCTGGGCCGGATCGACCAGGCGGTCCTCATGAGCGTGCGCGCCGAGGAGATCGCACGCCGCAACGGCAATCCCCTCGCTCTCACCTACGCCGCCCAGGGCTTGGGTATAGCCTTCGGGCAAAGCGACCACAGCGCCGACTCGCGCCGATATTTCACGCAGATGCTGCAGGAAGCCCGCGCGGCGCACTCGCGACTGCTCGAGGGCGATGCGGTGCGATCCCTCGCCGATGCGGCCGATGCGAGCGGGCAGGAGGCCAAGGCGGAAGCGCTGTTGCGGCAGGCCATCGCGATCCATGGACAGGCCGGCGCCACGCTAAGCGTCAACTATGGATTCATGGGCCTCGCCAACTTCCTGCACGAGCATGGGCGCTACCACGAGGCCAAGCCCATCCTCGATCGGGTGATCGTGACCTATGAGCTCTATCCAACGCCGATCGCGCTCTGGTATGCGCTCAACGCACGCAGCGCGAATGAGCAGAGCCTGGCAGAGCTGCCCGCCGCCCGGGCCGATGCCGAGCGGGCGTACGCCCTCGCCAAGCGCATCGGCTTTCCCAGTTACCTCAGCCGCAGCGCCCGCCGCCTCGGTGCGCTCGCCGCGCTCGGCGGCGACTTCCGCCGCGCCTACCAGCTCTCGACGGACGCCGACGCCATAGCCAACCGCAGCGTAGAGACCCGCATGAGCGATCAGATGCTCGAGCTGGCGAGCCGCTACGAGCGTGAGGACAGGCAGCGCCAGATCGAAGCGCTGACCCGGCGCGACCAGCAACAGGCCGCGGCTCTGCGCCAGCGGTTGCTCCAGGATCGCCTGCTGCTCACGATGCTGCTCGGCGCGGTGTTGATTGCCGCGATCACCGTCATATTCATGCTGCGGCTTCGCCGGTTGAATGCGAATCTCGAGCGCATGGTGCAGGATCGCACCGCGGAGCTGCGTCAGCAGGCGAGCTATCTGCGCACGCTGATCGACACCCTGCCGCTGCGGATCTGGCTGAAGGACATGGACAGCCGTTACCTTGCAGTCAATCGCGCCGAAGCGCAGGCCAGCGGGCGCCCCGTCGGGCAGATGGCCGGTCTGTCGGATGTCGACCTCTGGCCGCCGGCCATCGCCGAGGCGCACCGCGCCGGCGACCGTGAAGTCATGTCGAGCCGACGGCTCTCGAAAGTCGAGGAGGCGATGCCGGGCAAGGATGGCGCCGCGCAATGGATCGAGACCTACCGTGCGCCGGTGTTGGATGATGACGGGACGCTGCTCGGCACGGTGGGAGCCTCCTATGACATCAGCGAGCGCAAGGCCGCCGAAGCCGCTCGCGAAGCCGCGCTGGCGGAGGCCAAGAGGCTGGTCCGGCTGCGCAGCGACTTCATGGCGCAGATGAGTCACGAGTTGCGCACGCCCTTGAATGGCATCCTTGGATACGCGGGGCTGCTCGAGCGCGACGGAACCCTGAGTGAACGCCAGAAAGGCGGCGTCGAGGTGATCCGGCAAAGCGGCGAGCATCTGCTCGGCCTCATCAATGAAGTGCTCGATTTCGCGCGGATCGAGTCCGGCAAGCTCGGGCTCGATAACGCGGCCCTCGCCCTGCGGCCCTTCCTGGGCTCGATCGCGGGACTGGTCGCCGTCAGGGCACAACTCAAGGGACTGAAGTTCAGCCTGGACACTTCAGCGGAAGTGCCCGAGGTCATCCTGACGGACGAGCGGCGGTTGCGTCAGGTGCTGCTCAACCTGCTGGCCAATGCCGTGGCATTCACCGACCGCGGCTCGGTGAGCCTGCGGGTCTGGCGTCCCGAGCCGCAGCGGCTGCGATTCGAGGTCGAGGATACCGGTATCGGCGTTCCCGCCGATCAGCTCGAGGCCATCTTCCAGCCCTTCGAGCAGGTTGCCGAGGGGCAGCGCCGCGGCGGCACCGGGCTCGGCCTGCCGATCAGCCGCCGCTACGTGCAGCTCATGGGAAGCGACATCGAAGTGGCCAGTCGGATCGGCGTGGGAAGCACTTTCCGCTTCGATCTGGCGATTCAGGCGACCGCCGCGCCGGCCGACCACGTGGGCGCCGCCCCGGGTACGCCGGACCCCGCCGCCGCGCCGGTGCCCGAGGAAGGCCGCCTGACACCCCCGCCGGCGGAGATCGAACGGCTGCATGCGCTCGCTTTGGAAGGAAACATGCGGGACATCCTCCACTGGGCCGGCCAGCTCACCGAGATCGACGGGCGGCGCTACCTGCATTTCGCCCTGCACGTGCGCTTCCTGGCGGAGCGCTATCAGTCGCAGGCCATCCTGAGCCTTGCCAAACGCTGTCTGGGCGGCCCCCCCGACGGCTGACTCATTCCTCGAGCGACTGCGCACGAATCCGGAAGAAGGCGCGCGGCCGCACATTTAGAGTGCGCCTCGGTCCAACCCCATTCGAGGAGCGAGCCGTGAGCGACATCGTCAGACATCCCGCCGGAGCCCACCGGGACATCCGCGGTCATCGCCTCTGGGTCGAGCAGGAAGGCGAGGGCGATCCGGTGCTCGTGTTATCCGGTCTCGGGCCTGCCGGCTCGCATGTCATTTTTCATCCGCACTTCGATGACCTCGCGCGCACGCACCGCGTCATCTATGTCGACCTGTTCGGCCGCGGCCGCTCGGATCGGCCCGCACGGCTCCAGGACATCACGTTCGAGGGCGATGTCAGAGACATCGCGGCGCTGATCGAGGACCTGCGGCTGGGCCCCGTGCACCTCTACGGGTTTTCTTATGGCGGCCTGGTCGCCCAGGCTGTCGCCCTCGAAGCAGCCCGCTCGGTGCGGACCCTGACTCTGGCCAATACACTCCATAGCCCCGAGATGTGGCAACTGAACCACGTGAACATCAATCGTGAGATCGCCCACCAGTTTCCGCAGAACTGGGCGAGAATCGAAGCCATGAAGCGCGAGGGAATCGTGTCGACCGACCCGAGAATGCAGCAGGAGTTCGCGGTGGGCATGCGGTTGGTCCGCTTCTACAATCCCGACAACGCCGCACGCCTGCTCACCGAGCCGGGGGCGCGCAACGCCGAGCTCTACCCCGTTTTTTGCGGGCCGGATGTCGACTTCATCATCGGCGGTGAAATCGTCAGGATCCCGGATTTCCGGCCGCGTCTGAAGGACATCGAGGCGCCCATGCTGATTCTTTGCGGCCGGTACGATCGCGCGCTCTTTCCGCAGCTTCAGGGCGATTTCCGCGGCTTCGCCCCGGCGGCGCAATTCAAGATCCTGGAGCGCAGCGGCTCGTTCGCGCATGTCGAGGAGCCTGTCGAGGTGATGGAGACATTGCGCAGTTTCTGGAGGGTCGCATGAAAATCGCACGGAAAAGACCACAGCGCGATGCTTCTGCGCGCAGCGGCCGGGCGCACTCTCGCCCGCTCGAATGGCCCGAGATCCTGCAGCGCGCGTGCCGCATCATCGAGACCCAAGCGCCTTCACTCGAGGAGCTCGCCGAGCGCGTGCGTGTCAGCCGGGCCGAGCTGCAGCGCCAGTTCACGCGCCGTTTGGGCGTCAGCCCGAAGGCGTATGGCCAGACACTCGCCCTCCACCGGTTGGCGAAGGGCGCGGCGGGCAGCCGCAACGCGCTCGATGCCGTGCTCGATGCGGGATTCGGTACGACCTCGTCCGCTTACGCTGCGGCATCGAAGGCCCTGGGCGTTGCTCCCGGGCGCTTGCGGCGAGCCCTGGGTATCGGTTGGTGGATGGGCTTGTCCGACCTCGGTTGGATGTTGCTCGGGGCGACGGACTCCGGTATCTGCTGGCTGACCTTCGGCAATGAGCCCGGAGCCATGCTGGAGGAGCTGCGGGCCGCTTTCCCGAAGGCGCATCTGCACAACGACGAGGAACGGCTGTACTCCTGGTTCGAGGCCGTTCGAGACTTCATCCTGCTGCCGCGGGAAGCGCTCGATCTGCCGCTCGACATACAGGGCACCGCGTTTCAGTCCCGCGTCTGGCGAGCCCTGCGCGACATTCCCCTGGGCGAGACACGCAGCTACCGCGAAGTGGCGGTCCGGTTGGGTCAACCGGCGGCCATTCGCGCCGTCGCCTCCGCCTGTGCCCGCAACCACCTCGCGTTGCTGGTGCCCTGCCATCGCGTAGTCGGTGCAGACGGGGCCTTGGCGGGTTATCGCTGGGGCATCGATCGCAAGCGCACGCTGCTCGAGCGCGAGGGCCGCATCGGTGAGGATGCCCATGCGACAGCTCAGCGAAGCGGTGCGCTTACCGGGACGCACGATGAAACAGGACGCCGCCGATGACCAGCGCGATGCCCCCGATCTCCGCAGAGGTCGGCCACTGATGCAGGACCAGCGCGCCTATCACGCTCGCCATGGCGGGGAGCAGCGATAGCAGGAGTGCGAATGTCGCGCGCGGTAGCCGCGCCATGGCGAGCTGGTCGGACACATAGGGAATGACGGAGGAGCTGACACCGACCCCGACGGCCGCCGCGAGCAGTAGTGGGCTCACGAAGGAGGGTGTGGCGTCCCGTATTCCAATCGGGAAGGCGACCACCATGGCGATGAGCATGGCCGCCCCGAGGCGGTCGATCCCGGCCGTGCCGCCGTCGGCGGCGATCCGGTGGCCAAGGATGATGTAGAGGACGAAGAGGGCGCAGTTGGCAAACGCGAAAGCGAAACCGAGCGGCTGACCCGCAAACCGCACGTTCGTCAGCACGTATACGCCGGCGGTTGCCAGGGCCAGGGCGCCGAAATTCCGCCTGGACCGTACGCCGAGCGCGGCCAGGCCGATGGGACCCAGGAACTCGATGGCGCCCACGGTGCCGAGCGGCAGGCGGTCGATGGCGAGATAGAAGCAGACATTCATCAGCGCCAGGACGCTGCCCAACATCAGCACATTTCGCTTTGCCGCAGCCTGCAGGCCGCGGTAGTAGCGCCAGGGCCGGCGCCATGCAGCGAAGATGATGGCGGCGCTCGCGATCCGGAGCCAGGCCACACCGAGCGGCGCGATGTGCGCGAACAACAGCACCGCGAACGCCGGTCCCAGATAATGGAACACCGCGCTCACCATGAAATAGGCGTGCGGCGGGACACCGTTGACGACCAATGCGCCGAAACGCGGGTTGCCGCGCTGAATGACCGGCAGTGGCAGTGGCAGTGGCTTCATGCTGGGTACATAATCCCAGGCATCTACCACCATTTGAATGGCGATCTGAATGCCAATAGCGAAGAAATCCGTCACTATGAAGGAAAGGCCCCGCCGCGACCTTCAGATTGCGCAGCCGCTTCGCGACGTCCGCAACGTCCGCATCCTGGCTCTGCTTCAGGACGATCCGCGGATGAGCGTCTCGGAGTTGGCGCGGCGCGTGGGAATGTCCGCGCCGGCGACCCGCGAGCGGATCCAGCGCATGGAAGAGGCGGGCATCATCCGGGGTTGCCGGCTCGAAGTCGATCCCGCCGCGCTGGGTTATCCCATTGCGGCGTTCGTCCGCGTGCGTCCAATGCCCGGCAAGTTGCCGAAGCTCGCGGAGCTGGCCGCGTCCCTGCCGCAGGTCGTGGAGTGTCACCGCATCACGGGGGAGGATTGCTTCATTCTGCAGGTGCGCCTCGAGTCGCTGGACAGTCTCGATCTCACCCTCGATCAGTTCCTCGCCTATGGACAGACCACGACCTCGATCGTGCAGTCCACGCCGGTTCCTCCACGTCACCTGCCGTTGCCCAAGGCCCTCGAGGGTCCGTCGTGACGTATAAGCGAAGGCCGTGCGCGGACCCGGCCATTCAAAGTCGTCGGGCGTGTAGACGTTCGTCGACCTGACCCGGGCTGCACATGCCGATCGTTTCCGATCCCAGCGTCAGACCGAACGTATCCTGCGCGGAAGCCACGGGATTGTCGGACGCATCCGGAGCGTGCGCCGCGGTTATGTGGAAAATCGCGGCACACGCGACCGCGATGAGCGCGAGTCGCCTGCACCGGCTCTCGATCTTCACCCTACCGCGCTCCCAGACTCGCTGACTCGAGTGTAGGTGCGGCGGTCGGGGCGGACGAAGACCGCCTGCTGCATCGGGCCGGGCGCTCATTGCATACATGGATGCGCGCCCGCGACGCATTGGCGTAGAGTAGCCGGCATGACCTCAGTTCAAAGTGGTACGCGCCCGATCCGTTGGCGCTGGGTCGCCGCGATCTGGTCAGCCGGCGCGCTGTTCGAGGCCAGTCAATCCGTCTTCATCATGCACGCGGAAGGCCGGCATCAGCCCTGGCCGCCCCTCTTCGGGACCGAGCTGGTTTCCTGGCTGCCGTGGGCGCTGGCGACTCCGCTGGTGATTCACCTGGTGCGGCGCTACCCGATCGTTCGCGGCATCAGCCTGCAGGCTGCGTGTGTGCATCTCGGGGCCTTCATCGCCATCGGCGCGGTGTATGAGAGTTGGTCCACGGTGCTCCAGATGGCGTTCAATCCCTGGGGCAATCGCAAGTGGCCCACGTTCGTGGACACGTGGACGGTGTCATTCATCTACCAGATCCTCACCTTCGTGATTGCGTACGCGCTGATAGTTACCGTCACGTTCCTGATCGACGCGCGCGAGAGTGTCGCGCGTCAGGCCGCCGAAGCCGCGCGGCTCAATGAAGAGCTCTCCAAGGCGCAGCTCGCCGCGTTGCGCCGGCAGATCGAGCCGCATTTCATGTACAACGCGCTCAATTCCATTGCGGGCCTGGTGCGCGACCAGATGAATGACGCCGCGGTGAGCATGATCGTCGGGTTGAGTGAGTTCCTGCGGCGCTCTTCGGAGGACTCCCACCGGTCGCAGGTGGCATTGCAGGAGGAGGTGGAGTATCTGCAACGCTACCTCGACATCCAGAAGGTCCGCTTCGGCGAGCGCCTGCGGGTCAACGTCGAGATTCCCGCGGAGCTGCTGGGCGCCCTGGTTCCCAACCTGCTGCTGCAGCCGCTGGTGGAGAACGCCATCAAGCATGGCATATCGAAGCGGATCGCCGGAGGAACCGTACGGATTCTCGGCGCGCGGCACGGCAATCACCTGCGCTTGACCGTTTACAACGACGGCTCCAGCATGCCGTTGGAAGGCGAGGCGGCGCAGACCGGCGTCGGGCTGCGTAATTTGCGTACACGGCTGCAGATCCTCCACGGCAGCGAATCCGGCTTGCAGCTAAGGCATGCCGATCCAGGTGGAGTGGAGGTGATCGTGACCCTTCCTTTCAGGGAGGCGTAGCGGATGTCCATCGGGAAGGGCGCTCTGCCGATCCGAGCGCTCGTCGTCGACGATGAAACGTTGGCGCGGCGCAACCTCACGCTGTTGCTGCGCCGCGATGCCGACATCGAGTCCATCGCCGAATGCTCATCCGGCCCGGATGCCATCGACCAGATCAGAAAGTCGAAGCCCGATCTGCTCTTTCTCGACGTGCAGATGCCGGAGTGCGATGGCTTCGACGTGCTCGAGCTCCTCGGCGGCGAGCTGCCGGCGGCCATCATCTTCGTCACGGCTTACGATGAGTACGCGCTGCGTGCTTTCGAGGCGGGGGCGCTCGATTACCTGTTGAAGCCTTTCGACGACGCCCGCTTCGTGCGGGCTTTGAATCGTGCCAAGGAGAAGCTGGCGCACTACCTGCCGGCGAAGCCCCGGGCAGCGCAACGGCTGGTGGTCCGAAGTCAGGGCCAGGTGCTGTTCCTGGATGTCGCCGACATCGACTGGATCGAGGCCGCGGGCTATTACGCCTGCCTGCATGTGGGCAGCGACACCCACATCCTGCGGCGCACGCTGGCGGAGCTCGAGCAGGACCTCGGGGAGGAAAGATTCATCCGCATCCACCGCTCGATCATCGTGAACCGGGATCGTATCCGCGGGATGGAGCTGCAGGCCGGCGGGGAGTACGAAGTCGTGCTGAGATCCAGGGAGCGACTGAAATTGAGCCGGCGCTATCGCAAGCGCTTCCAGGAGCGTATGGCCGCGTCTTTGGGACGGAGCTGACGCGGGGTTCGGCGTCCAGCCGAGCCCCGCGTCGCGTGGAAGCGACTCACACGCCGGCTGCCGCCATCCACTCCTTGTACATGCCCGGACGATAGTTTCCGGCGACGGTCCGGAACGAGACGTTCAGCCGGTTCCACATGTTGATCTGCGTCACGGCGATCGTGAGATCGATCAGCTCCTGCTCGCTGAAGTGTTGCTTCACGCGCTCATACACCTCATCCGGAACGCGAGTCTGCGCGACCAGTGTCACCGTCTCCGTCCATTCGAGCGCCGCGCGCTGGCGCTCATCGAAGAAAGGCGTCTCGCGCCAGGCGGCGAGAGTGTAGAGGCGCTGCTCGGACTCGCCTTCCGCGCGGGCATCCTGCGTATGCATGTCGAGGCACTGCGCGCAGCCGTTGATCTGGGAGGCGCGGATCTCGACCAGGTGCAGCAGGCGGCTGCCCAGGCTGCAGCCGTGCAGGTAGCCGTTGATCGCCAGCAGGTGCTGCCGGACTTTGGGATTGACGCGTCGTGAGTCGATACGGGGCTTCATGCTGATCTCCTTCGTGAATTCAGACTCTGCTCCATAAGACGGAGCGGGACCCGTATCTGTGACAGCGTATTCAGTCGTGCGTGCGCACCGCCGTCGCGGCGAGCTTGTCCGGATTCAACACCGCATAGACATCCAGTACGCGCAGCCCGTCGGTGCGCACCGTGATGATGGAAAAGAGCTTGCCGCCGGCGCGTATCGCCAGCGCGGGCTCGCCGTTCACCGCGATCATCTCGAACGTCACCCGGTCCGCGAGACGTCCCAGCACCGCCACCGCGAAGCGCACGATGTGCTCGCGGCCACGGATCACCTTGAGTGCCGCCTTGGCCCGGCCCCCACCGTCGGAGGTCCAGCTCGCCTTGTCCGCGACCAGCTTCAAGAGCGCACCCTTGTCCTGCATCTGGATGGCATTTGCGAAGCGCTCGAGGACCGAGCGGCGCGCCGCATCGCTCACCTGTGTGCGGGGTTTCTGTCCGCGGACTCGCTTACGGGCGCGGCTCACGATCTGACGGCAGGCCGCTTCGCTCTTGCCGAGTATCTCGGCGATCTCGGCGTAGTCCGTATCGAACACTTCATGCAGCAGGAAGGCCGCGCGCTCGTCCGGCGCAAGCTGCTCGAGCACCACCAGGAACGCGATCGACAGGCTGGAGGACAGCTCGGCGCGAGCGTCCGCGGCGGGTGCCGTATCGCCGATCAAGGGCTCGGGCAGCCAGGGGCCGACGTAACGCGCGCGCTCGGCGCGGGCGGTGCGCAGCCGATCGATGCACAGCCGCGTGACCGTGGTCACCAGCCACGCCTCGGACGATCGTACCTCCTCGGACGCTCCGCGATGCCAACGCAGGTAGGCATCCTGCAACACATCCTCCGCATCGGTGCGCGAGGCGAGCATCCGGTAAGCGATGCCGAATAGCCGCGCGCGATGGCGCTCGAATTCACCGGAACGGTCCTGCATGGAAACCCTTGGATGCTGCCTCCTCATCCTAGACGGTCGACGGCGCTCCGTTGTGACAAAGAGCCCCCGCCTCGCCATGTGATTGCCAGCTTGCGCATCAGCTCTTGCGCATCGATGGGAGCTCGCAGCTTGACGTCGGTATTGTCGAAATAGCAGTAGACATCCCGTGCCTGCCGCGAATGCCGTCCCCCTGCCGCGATCTTGTGCGCGTCCGGCGGCTCAGAGCCATGGCACCATGCGCGGATGCGCTGCGCCCAGCGAGTCAGGGCGCGGTCCGAGTAGCCGCTGCGGTACAGTTCTTCATCGCCATGCAGGCGCATGTAAATGAAATCCGCCGTCACATCCTCGACCATCGGCCACTGTCCGGCCGTCTCGGCCACGACCAGCGCGATCCGGTGCTCGCGCAGCAGGTCGATGAACGACGGATCGAGAAAGCTTTCGTGTCTGATCTCGACGGCGTGACGAAGCGGACGCCGCGCGTCCACGGCGAGGCGCACCCGACCTTTCATCCAGGCCGAGCGTCGACGTGCCAGCGCGCAGGCCGCCTCGGTATCCCGCGGCAACAGGCGAAAGAAGCTCTCCAGCCGCTCGCGCTGGTAGCGGAAGTTCGGTGGGAACTGCCAGAGGATCGGCCCCAGCTTTTCGCGCAGGTTGAAGATGCCCGAGGCGAAGAAGTTCGCGAGCGGCTCGGCGATCTCCCGCAACCGCAGCATGTGCGTGATGTAGCGGCCGCCTTTGAGGCTGAAGATGAAGCCCTCCGGCGTCTGCGCGTACCACTGTGCATAGCTTTCGGGCCGCTGCAGGGAATAGAACGACCCGTTGATCTCGATCGTCGGGAAGCGGCGCGAGGCATATTCGAGCTCGGCCCGCTGCGGGAGATCCGCCGGGTAGAACGGCCCGCGCCAGGGCGCGTAGCGCCAGCCGGAGATGCCGATGCGGATCGTCGCCACGAGACGCCCGGAGCACGGATTGCGCCCGCGCCAAGCCCGGCACACGCCGGATTGGCGATACCGGGCTTCAGCTCGGCGGCAGGGCATCCGCCGCGACGTCGCGGCCATCGTCCCGAGTTTCATTGCCGCCGCTTCAGTGATCGTCACAGCCGACCTGGCAGGAACCTTGCCCGCCAGCCTCGTCGCGGTCGTCGCACCGACCCTCGGGGTTCGTGCCGTCGCCGGCCGGCCCGGCGCCGAAGGTCACCACTCAGATCAATCTTCTATGGCACGAGCGGACGGCCACCGACCGGGCGACCGGCGCGTTCCGCGATCTGCTCGTGGAGGCCTTGGGAGAAACCCCCCTGACAGGCTCCGCCGTGCTCAGTGGATCAGCCCCTTCAAGACGCTCCGCAGTTTGTTCTCGACTTCACCCTTGTGCTTGCGTAGCTGCTGTTGCGCCACGGACTTCACCAGCGCCTGCGTGTCGGGACGCACACTGGGACTCTTCATGGTTCCGCCGACGAGCAGGGGAATGTCGGCCAGCGAGCCTCCGGTCCCCGGTCCCTTCAGGATAGTCGCGTTCACGTGGTAGCCGATAGCGCCGCTGACGAGATTGGTCGTGCCCTGACCGGTGACCCGCAGGTCGCCCGAGGAGATGTCCAGATCCTTGGTCGTCGCGACGCCGTTGGTCAGATCGGCGGAGGCCTTGAATGAATCGAACCGCGTGCTGTTGCCGCCGCCTCTGGAGGGCATGGCCTGCCGCTGCGCGAGCGCGACGGCGCTGTTGATGGCGGCCCAGAGGTCGATGCCCTGGATGGCGCCATTGGCAAGGTTGGCCGCGGCATGTCCGCCCAGCGAGCTCATCAGGGCGGCGGTCGTATTCCCGCGCGCAGTGATGTTCAGCGTGACATTGCCGCGGCCTGAGACACGGTTCATCCCGGCGAAATCCGTGAGCAGGTGCTGGACGTCGACGCTCGAAAGGCTCTCGTCGAGTTGCAGCACCGGGACAGAGCCGCGGGCATCGACCGTCACGGTTCCCCTGGAATTGCCGCCATATAACATTGCCGTCGCGGGCGCTATGTGCAGCAGCCCGCCGTCCGCGGCCAGGCCGACGTCGACCTGAGAGAGCTTCATGCCGTAGACCGTCGCGTTGCCGATTGCGAGCTTGCCGTGAAGCTGCAGTGTCTTCAACGCGCTGGTGGGCAGCTCGGTTTGCTGGGCGCTCTGGCCTGCGGCGGGCTGTGCCGCCGGCGCAGCGCCGGCCGGCGCTGACTGGCCTGCGCGGCCGAGATAGCGGTCGAGGTCGATGTGGTCGATGGACAGGTCGAAGCTCATCGCCCCGCTCGTCAGATTGGTGACCGCGGCGTTCCCGCGCAGCGTCGAATCATCGACCCGCGCATCGAGGCCGGTGAGGTGCGCGGTCTTGGCGTCGTATTCGAGAGTGGCGGTTCCCGACACGGGAATGGGCCGCGCTCCGGAACCGGTCGTCAGATCCAGATTCCACTTGACGGGGACAGGAATGCCGGAGGCCACGCGGCCGACGTCCACGCTCACACCGCTGACCACCATATCCTGGTAGCTGACGCGGCTGTTCCTGACCACGACGCCGCCGATGCCACCGAGCGTCATCTGACCGGCGCCTGAGCCTTGTGCGGCCGGCGGTGGCGCCTTGCCGGCAGGCATCGCCCAGTTACCCTGACCCTGCGCATTCTTCAGCAGGTGCAGGTCGAGCCCGTCGATCTCCACCCGTCCAACTTCGAGCTGATGGTGCAGAAGCGGCAGCACACGCACGCGTAGCGACACGCGCTGCAGCGAGGCGAACGGCTGGGACGAGCTGAATCCCGGAGGGTTCCCGAGGCTCGCGGGCCCGAGCTTCAGGGCGATCGAGGGAAAGATCGCCAGATGAATGTCCCCGGGAAGGGAGAGGTTCCGGCCGGTCGAGCTCCTGACGGCCGCCACGATCCGCCCCTTGTAGTCGTTGGGATTGACGATCAGCCAGAGCGCGATCACCGCCGCGATGAACACTGCGACGATACAGCCGATGATGATGCCGATGATTCGCAAGGCTCGCATGGCATGCACCTCCGGAGGGGACCGATAGGCAAATTGTAGCTCTTAGGGAAGTGAGCTGTAACTTCCGGCGGCTCGCGGTGTTCTGGGGACGAGAACGAGGAGAGCAGGAGAAGTCATCATGAACGCCATCCACAAAGCCGCCTTCGCCGTCAGTGCCCTTGCCATCACGATCGTCGGCGCCGCTCTCGCCACGGCACCCATGGCGTTCGCCCGGTCCGTGCCGCTCGTCGCCCACGGTGATTGCGCAACATCCAGCCTGCAGCTCACTCTGTCCGGACACGTCGATTGCCGGGATGCCAGCCGTGATGCACGACTGATCGCGCTCAATCGCAGGTGAGCGAGCCTTGTGGCATGCGCCGCCTCCTCGGGCGCGGCGCATGCCCGCGCATGTCCTTACCGCCTGAGACAAATTCCCGCAGATCAGTGAGTCAGCGCGTCGGCCGAAGGCGCTTGCACGCCTCGCGGTGACCGCGGCGGCGGGCCGGCATGCCCGTCCCGATGGGGCGCTTGACATTATTTGCTGCAGCAAGTATTGTTGTGGCAAATATTGAGAGAGCAACCATGCCGCAACCTTTCTACACGGTCGATACGCTGGAGGCCGGCAAGAGCATCGGCTTCCTGATCAAGCGCTGCGGTGGACTGATGTCCCAGATCGCAGAGCGGCGCTTCGCAGCCGAGCAGGTGTCGTTCATGCAGTGGATGGTGCTTGCCAACCTGGACCGGTTCGAGCATCTGACCGCGACGGCGTTGAGCGCCGAGACTTGCCACGACATGGGCGCGCTGACGCGAATCGTCGACGATCTCCAGGAGGCGAGGCTGGTGCGGCGTGAGCGCAGCGAGCGCGATCGCCGTGTCGTGGAGATCACCCTCACGCCCGACGGCCGCAAGCAACTGCAGTCCGGCAAACGCCTCGTGGTCGAGTTGCTGAATTCGCTGATCACGCCTTTCTCACGGCAGGAAGTCGAGATTCTGATCGAGCTTCTGCAGCGGATGATGGGACGTCTGCAGGAAGCGGAAGGAACGACGGAACTGCAGTCGCGGGAGCCGCCGCGCATACGCGGCGGCTCGCAGTCGGCCGCGCGGTCGCGGCGTGTGCGGCGCTCGAGAAAAGGAGACGCCACATGATCTCGGCCGATCTCTCAGCAATGACAGCCGGTTGGATCGCGAAGGGCTCGGCGCTGGTGAAGACCTTCGGGCCTTATGCGCTTCTGGAGTTCCTTCTGCCCGGGGGCTCACTGATCGCACTCGGCCTCTGGCTCTATCGGCATCGTCGCCATCGCACGCCGACGGGCGTCCGGCATGCAGCGGCAACCCACGCGATAGGGCGTCTGGCATCCTCATGGCGACCGATCGTCATTGCGAGCGCAGCGGGTGCCCTGACCGCCGGCTGCACCGTGGGCCCGGATTTCGTGCGGCCCGAGCCTCCGCCGGCCGCGTATTCGCGCTCGCTGCCGCCGGCGCACGGGACGAGCGGTTTCGCATATGGAGAGGAGGTCGCGGGCGACTGGTACCGGTTGTTCCGGTCCGATGCGCTCGATCGCCTGGTGCGCCAGGCATTGGTGAACAACCCCGACCTCGAGGGCGCCCGTCACGGCCTCGCGGCCGCGCAGGATGAGCTCAAAGCCGTATCGGGCTCCGCCTTGCCGCAGATCGATGCCGCGGGCCAGATCGGCCGCGCCCACATCAATGGCAGCGAGCTCTACGCGCCGGTGAAGACACTCGATGCGACCGGCAACCGGTACGAGGCCGGCCCCACGCTCGCCTACGACCTCGATCTCTTCGGGGGTGTGCGCCGCTCGATCGAGTCGCAGCGGGCGCAGACCGCCGCCGTGGATGACCAACTCCGCGACACCTACGTGACGCTCGTCGACCAGGTCGTCATCACCGCCTTCGATTACGCCGCGGTGCGTGCGCAGATCAGAGTCACGCGCTCGCTCGTGAGCGAGCTGCAGGCGCAATACGCCCTCACCGTGCAGCTCGAGAATGCGGGCAAGATCATCCACAGCGACACACTGCAGGCGGAGACCCAGCTCGAGAACGTGCGCGCGACGCTGCCCGGCCTCGAGCAGCAGCGCGATGCCTACCGCAATGTACTTGCGCGCCTCAGCGGCCGGACACCGGATGAGTTCCGCATGCCGGCGCTGACGCTTGCCGAATTCACGCTGCCGACTTCGCTGCCCGTGTCGCTGCCCTCCGCGCTGGTGCAACAGCGTCCCGATGTCCTCGCGGCGCAGGAGCGCCTGCATGCCGCCAGTGCCGAGATCGGAGTGGCCGAGGCGGCGCGACTGCCGCAGCTCAGCCTGTCCGCCCGGTACGCCCAGCAGTCCACCCGGCTCAGCGAGCTCTTCACTCAGCCGGGCGGCGTCTGGTCCGTCGGCCTGGGGCTGGCTGCGCCGTTGTTCCACGGTGGCACCCTCGCGGCCCGCGCCGACGAAGCCAAGCAACGCTACACGCAAGCACTCTTCGCCTATCGGGGCACCGTGATCGACGCCTTCGTGGACGTGGCGGACGCCTTGCAGGCCTTGCAGCACGATGCCGACAGTTACACGGCGCACGAGCGCGCGCTCCAGGCCGCGAGTGCGAACCAGGATTTGGCCGCCGCGGAGTACCGCGCGGGCAAGTACACGGAGCTCCAGGTTCTCACCGCCGAGCAGCAATACCAGAGTGCCGCGCTCACACAGGTGCAGGCCGACGTGCAGCGCTTCACGGATACCGCGGCCCTGTTCCGCGCCCTCGGCGGCGGCTGGTGGAATGTCAGTGATCGCGCGCTGCTCGGCAGCACGGCAGGCGTAGACCCCGCTCCAAACACCGATCGCCATAACCCGACTTCATCAGGAAGCAGCCATGACTGAGCAGCAATCCGCGAACGCGCCCGCCAAAGGCCGCAGCCTGCTGCGGCGCGGACTCATCGTATTGGCAGCGGCCGTGGCCGCCGTCCTCGTCGCAGGCTACTACCTCCTCTTCATGAGGTACCACGCCACCACGGACGACGCCTATGTAAACGGCAATCTCGTGCGCCTGACGCCGCAGATCGCCGGCACCGTGATCGCCATCAATACCGACGAGACGCAGTACGTGCGGCGCGGGCAGGTGTTGGTCGAGTTGGATCCGCGCGACGCGAAGATCGCGCTGGCGCAGGCGAAGGCCAGTCTCGCGGAGACCGTGCGGGAAGTGGCGCAGCTCTTCGCCCAGGAGCGGCGCGATAGCGCGCTCGTGGCCGCCGGGCAGACTCAGTTGAAGCAGGCGGATGAGGACCTCGAGCGCGACCGTTCGCTGCGGGCGGTCCACGGTGTCTCCCTGGAGACGCTGGACCACGACGAGAACGCGGTGCGCAGCGCGCGTGCCGCCCTGCAGCAGGCGCAGGCTTCACTCGCCAGCACTCAGGCGGAAATCGCGGGGACCACGCCGGCGACCCACCCCCGGGTATTGCAGGCGGAGGCCAACTTGCGCGCCGCATGGCTGGCGCTGGATCGCACCCGGGTGTTGGCACCTGTATCCGGCTACGTGGTCCGCCGCGCCGTGCAGCTCGGTGAGCAGGTCGCGCCAGCGACCCAGATGCTCGCGCTCGTGCCGGTGACCTCGATGTGGGTGGACGCCAACTTCAAGGAGAACCAGTTGGGAAGCCTGCGCATCGGTCAGCCCGTGCAGGTCTCGGTGGACATGTATGGCTCTCATGTCCGGTACCACGGCAGAGTCCTGGGCCTCACCGCCGGCACCGGCAGCGCGCTCGCGGTCCTGCCGACGCAGAACGCCTCGGGTAACTGGATCAAGATCGTGCAGCGCCTGCCGGTGCGCATCGGCCTGGAGCCCGCTGAGCTGGCGCGGCACCCGCTCTTTCTCGGGCTGTCGGCGGATGTCGACGTGAATGTCCGCAATGTCGACGGATCGGCCCTGTCGCGAGTGCCGGCCTGGCCCGCCTCGCAGCGTACCGACGTGTACACGGAGCAGGACGCCGGCGCGGACCGGATGATCGATGAGATCGTCTCGGCGAACCTGCACCTCGCCGGCGAGGCGCTCTACGCACGCGCTGCCGACCGGAGCCGTCCGTGAGCACGGCCACCCGGGCGGCTGGCGCGGGGTCATGGATCATCGCGCCGGTGGTCGCGCTGGCGGCGTTCATGGAGATCATGGACATCTCCATCGCCAATGTGTCCCTGCCGCATATCGCCGGCGCGCTCTCCTCGAGTCAGGACGAGTCCACGTGGGTGCTGACGAGCTATCTCGTCACCAACGCGGCGGTCATGCCGATCTCGGGCTGGCTCTCGGCCCGCTTCGGCCGCAAGCGCTTCTTCCTGGCCTGCATTTCGGGGTTCACGGCGGCGTCGCTCCTCTGCGGCCTCGCGCCGAACCTGGCGGCGCTCGTGGTGCTGCGTGCCGCCCAGGGTGCCTTCGGCGGCGGCCTGCAGCCCGTCGGCCAGGCCATTCTCACCGACAGCTTTCCTCCCGAGAAACGGGGGATGGCCACGGCGATCTACGGCATCGCCGCGGTCGTGGCTCCGACCATCGGCCCGACGCTCGGCGGCTGGATCACCGACAGCTACGATTGGCGCTGGATCTTCTTCATCAACGTGCCGGTCGGGCTCGGGGTCTTCGCCCTGGTGAGCGGCTTGATCCATGAGCGCGCGCCCGGCCGCAACTCCGGCAAGCAATCGCCGATGGACTGGACGGGCTTCGGCTTCGTGGCGCTGAGCCTGGGCTGCCTGCAGGTCGTCCTCGATCGCGGCCAGGAGGCCGACTGGTTCTCCTCTCCCTTCATCATCGCGCTGGCGCTGGTTTCGGCGGCCGCCTTCGTGCTGCTCATCTGGCGGGAGCTCGCCGCCCGCGAGCCCCTGGTCGACGTGCGGCTGCTGCTCGATCGCAACTTCGCCGTGGCGTTCGGCCTGATGCTCATGCTCGGGTTCATGCTGCTCGGCAGTACGTACCTGATCCCCGCCTACACGCAAAGTCTCATGGGTTACCGGGCGGTGGATGCCGGAATGGTCCTGACGCCGGGCGGATTCCTCATGATCGCGCTCCTGCCGCTGGTCGGCCGCGCGCTCAACAAGGTCGACCTGCGCCTCCTGGTCGCGGTGGGCCTGACCGTCGGCGGCTTGAGCCTCCTCTGGATGACCAACTTCTATCTCGGCATCTCGTTCGGCTGGCTGGTGCTCGCCCGCATGCTGCAGGCCGCGTCGCTCGCGTTCCTCTTCATCCCGATCAACACGCTGGCCTTCCGCGATGTCCCGGCCGGCAAGACCGACAACGCGTCGGCGCTCATCAATCTGGCGCGAAACTTCGGCGGCAGCATCGGCATCTCCTTCGCCTCGACCATGCTCACGCGCCGCGAGCAGTTCCATCAGAGCCGCCTCGTCGAATCGCTGCAGGGCATGAACCCGGCCTACACCGGCTATGCGCATCATCTCGCCGCCGCGATCGGCAGCACGCCCGACTCACCCACGACGCTGGCCAGCATCTACCAGAGCGCCGTACAGCAGGCGACGCTGCTGTCGTATCTCGATGACTTCAAGCTGCTGGGAGTCGTGTTCCTGGCGCTGCTGCCGTTGCTCCTGTGGGTGCGGCCGGGCACGGGCGGCGGTCGTGCGGCGCCGGTTCACTAGGGCTCGCCATCCGCAAGCCGGGCACCTCGGCGCTACTGGATCATTGCCGATAGGCGGTTGTGGGGTCGGTTGAGAAGCCAGTCGATGCTCGACCACCGCGACTTCGCCCAGCCGCGCAGCAGCGGAACCAGGAGCAACTCGGCCGCCAGCAGCGGAACGAGCAGGCGCGAGCCGCCGGCCGCCGCGAAAGCGCTCTGTATCAGGGCCACCAGCCAGAGAGCGGACAGGGCGGCGACCAGCACGCCTTCCAGCACGCGCCATCCCCGGGTGCTGAGGAGCACCAGGTAGATCATCGCGGCGCCCGAGACGAAAGACAGCAGGAGAATCCGGACGATGACGGCCCACGGCACCTGTGCCAGGAAGCAGAGATACGCGCAGAGGGCCAGTGCGAAGCCGATGATCGACAGCAGCGCGCGCCAGCCTTCCGCCTCCACGGCCCGGAACAACTGTCCGCGATCGAGACAGGCTTTCAGCCAGAGATAGCGCGCGCGGCCCATCATCGGATAGGTCACGGCCGCGGCGGCTACTCCTCCCATGTAAGCGTTGAGGACCGCGAGGAGTCTTTCCTCGCCCGCCTGGAGGGCGGGGTGACCCTGCAAGGTCCACCAGTAGTAGCCGCAGAGCACACCCGCTCCGATTCCCATCAGGGATCGGACGAGGTAGTGGCCGCGATGCCTGCCGGTCAGCAGGGTTCGCGTGGCCCTCTGCTCGGACGGGGCGCTCACCGCGCGCCCGTCTCCGGGCGCGAGCCATCGCGTCAGCAAGCCGTTCTCTTGGTTCAACACCGGTCGCGTGACCCTGCCGGCGGTCAGGAAGGCGATGCCGAAGAGGAGCCAGACAATCCAGGTGCCGATGAATACGCCGGCAAGGGCTGTGCCGCTGGTGATGAATTCCCGGGCGGGCCAGTCGTCGGGGAAGATGACCGACAGTGTCCGCAGGATGACCACGTAAGCAAGCAGTATGAGGAAGTGGAATCGATGGGCGTAGTACAGGGTGACGAAAAACAGGGTAAGCATCGCAAAGGCGCCCACGAAAGCGCCGACCAAAATACTGTAGGTCGTGAGCCCGCCTGCCGGCGGCAGGCGTCGCTCGACGTGCAGATAGCTCGCGATGTCGATCACCCAAGCCGCGGCGATCGACGCGATCAGGAGCTGTGCGATCACGCCGCTCACGAGCAGTTGTATGCGTCCGCGAGGAATCAGGCGGAGCGCGCGCGAGGCGGCCAGGTGACGCGACAGTAGGGCGCTCGCGGGCGTGGGAAGGGAGAAGAGGAAAACGCCTGAGCCGACCATCGCGACGGGAGCCCACCAGGTTGCGCCGCCGTGCGTATCCGAGAGCGTCGCGGCCACGACCGCGAGCGCGAGCGAAGCCCCGATCCACAGGAACCAGCGCTGCAGCGGCAGCACCGTGAACATCAACTTGAGGACCGGGAGAACGCCGGTCACGAGTGAAACTCCACGAAAAGATCCTCCAGGCTCAGCGCCTCCACATCCACGTCGGCATCCAATGTTTCGCGCAGTCCCGGCAAGGCTTCCTCGGTCCACTGCGACACCACTGCCGTGGCACGCTGCCCCACGGTTCGCAGCGAAAGCACGCCCTGCAGGGGCAGGCTGGAAGGCAGCGACCGCCGCGCGGCGATGTTCAGCCGCACCACCGATTCCTTGAGGTGATCCAACGGGCCCGCCCAGGCGATTGCGCCCTCGCGGACGATCCAGATCTGGTCGGCCACGCGCTCGAGGTCCGAGACGATGTGGGTCGAGAAGAGCACCGTGCGGCCGGGGCTCCCGGCGATCTCCAACAGCTCCCGCAGGAACTGCCGCCGCGAGATCGGATCCAGCGCGGCCACCGGCTCATCCAGCACCAGCAGGTCCGGCTCGTGTCCAAGGGCCAGCAGTATCGAGAGCTTCTGCCGCTCGCCGCCGGAGAGTTTCTTGGCGACGCGGTCCATGGGTATATCCCAGGCCGCCTGCAGGCGGTCTGTCAGGCCACGGTTCCATCGCCCGAGAAGCGCTGCCGTCACCTCGATGTGTTGCCGGCCGTCGAGCAGGTGCACCAGCTCATCCTGCTGGGGCACGAACCCGATGCGGCCACGGATCTCGCCGGGCAGCGTGAAGCTGTCGTGCCCGAAGATCCGCGAGTTGCCCGACGTGGCCGGGGAAAAACCCAATAACACGTCCATGAGCGTGGTCTTGCCGGCGCCGTTCTTCCCGATGATGCCGACGACGCTTCCAGGCTCCACATCCACCGAGATGTCGTGCAGGATGGTCTTCCTGCCGATGGACTTGCCCAGGTTGCGTGCAGTGACGACGGGTGCGCTCACGATTCATCTCCCATCTTCTTGCGGATGAAGTGACAGAGCTCCGTAGAGCTGAGGTCCAATTGCCGGGCAGCCAGCACCAGTGCCGCGACCTGCGGCTCGATCTGCCGTAGCCGTAACGGCAGCGAGCCCGCCGCTCGCGCACCGCCGGCGATGGTCATGGGCTTGCCACGGTTGCGCTGCAGCAGGCCTTCACTTTCCAGAAGGCTGTACGCCTTGGAAATGGTGGTGGGGTTGACGGTGTATTCCGCGGCCACCTCGCGCACGGAGGGCAACTCCGTGCCGGGAGCCAGCTGACCGCTCGCCACCAGCCGGCGCACCTGGTCGATGAGCTGACGATAGATGGGTACGCCCGAGGTGGGCTGCAGAGTGAAAATCCGGAAAGCGGGGGCGGATTCCATGTGAGTGTACGAGTATACCCACACACTAGATGCGGTCAACCCCCCTTGTGCCGTCCCTTCAGCCAACCATGGCGATCACGCGTCTGCCGGAATGACCGCCCCCCATCCGCCGCAGTACGGCTCGGGTTTCATGTCTTCGGGCGATCCGTCGCGGCCTGGAGGGGGATAGCGCCGGCTGAAGTTGAACGCTCGCTCCGTCGGACCGTCGCGGCGCAAATCCGCGAGGCGCCGCAGCGCCTCTTCGATGCTGGGAATGTGGCCCGCGGGGACCCACCACAGCACCTGATGCGCCTCCACCGGCTTCTCGAACCATTCACGCCGCCGCTTCATCACCTCGGTATGCCCCGTCCGATATACGAAGGCGAAGAGCGACTCCACGGATTCCCATACCGACATGTTGACCAGCGACCTCGGATCGTCGGAGACCAGGATGTCCGTGGCATTGCCGCTCGCCGATTGCAGCCGCCAGACGAAGCCGGGGGAGGACTCCGCCAGCGTATTGATGCGGTCGAGCGCGGCCATGAAATCGGCCAGCTCCGGGCTGCCGGGCGGCGCGACGGCGCGCCCGACGTTCAGTTGCGCAACGTGCCATGAGGTCATCAGGTGTCTCCGCCGACGGGGGTAGCTTCTAGAGCAAGTGCTGCCCCGCAGCCGTCGCCGCCTGCAACTTCGCTTCGCCGCTTCGAGCGGCCGCTTCCAGCCGCTTGCACTCAGCGATCATCGATGCGTCCGGCGGTCCGTAGTCCAGGCTGACGTTCGACTGCATGTATGCCAGAAGGCTGCGCAGGCGCATCTCGTGCAACACGTCGCCTTCACTGGAGCGAACGTTCAGTTGCACGACGCTATCGATTGCCTCATGCAGCGCGTCGATGGCCGGTGCCGCCGTCGATGCGTCGATCTTGTGAGCGGCGACCTCCCGTACGAGGCGCTGTCGGGTATCGATCGCGGCGTTGATGCTCCGGTCCAGTGTGTCGATAGTCTGGTGTAGCTCGAGCTGCAGGGAAAGGTGCTGCTTCAGGGCCGCCGGCGTCGTGTACAGCCGGGGATCGAGGGAGACCTGGAACGGCTGTCGGTACGAGTCGCCGCCGTAGTGGAGGACGACCGTATAGCGCCCGGGATTGACCAGCGGACCGCTCGCATCGGCGGTCAGGCCATCGGTCTCTTCCGGCGGCTCGAACCCGTTCACGTCGGTCGCATCGTCGTAGCGCAGATTCCACTGCAGACTGTTCATGCCCGGCGAAATGGCTGTCAGCTTCTCGGTGGCGTTGTGCTTCTCCTGCGAGGGCAGCAGGTTGTCTTTCACGGTCCGCGGCAGCTTTTTCTCCTTCTTCTTCTTCAGGTGCAGCGCGTAATGCCGCACCGACCGGCCCCGGTCATCGAGGATCTCGAGGCTGGCCGCCGTCTTGCCGTCGTAGCTCGCCGGCATCTGGAAGAATACGGTGGCGCCGTAGGGAGGATTGACACCGATCGGCTCGCGATACTTCGCTCTCTCGCTCTTGCCGTAGGCGTGTGTCAGCCAGGCGGCCTGGGGCGCATAGAGCTTGACCACGTCCGCGGCCGGATTGGGATCGTGCGACCACTGCTCCAGCAGCGACAGATCGTCGAGGATCCAGAAGGAGCGGCCGTGCGTTGCCGCGACCACTTCGCCCTCACGCGTGTCGATCGCGATGTCGCGGACTTGCGCGTGCGGCAGGCCCATGCCGAGCGGCTGCCACTGCGCGCCGCCGTCGAAGCTGGCATAGACACTGTTGGCGTTGCCCAGGAACAGCAGCGACGTATCGTCCGGGTCCTCCTTCACGACGAATACGGACTGATCGCCCGGCAGCCCGTTGGTCAGAACAGTCCAGTGCTTGCCGTAGTCCGTCGTCTTGAACACGTACGGGCGGTAGTCGTCCCACATGTAGCGCGACGCGGTGAGGTAAGCGGTTCCAGCCGCAGCGTGCGAAGGCTCTATCGAGGTGATCTCCGCCCACTGCGTCAGTTGTGGCGGCGTGACTGCCTGCCAGTGGTGGCCATTATCGACCGTCACATGGACGAGGCCATCCTGGGAGCCCGCCCAGATCACTTGCGGGTTGACCGTTGACGTCGAGAGCGCCGAGATATCGGGAAACACTTCCGCGGCGGTCTGGTCCAGGTCGATCGGGCCCCCGGTCGGCTTCTCGGTCGCCGGGTCGTTGCGCGTCAGATCCGGGCTGATGATGTTCCAGGTGCGACCGTCGTCCTCACTCGTCATCACGTACTGCGATGCCAGGAAGAGCTTGTTCGGGTCGCTCGGCGAGAAGAAAATCGGGTGGGTCCAGCCAAAGCGATATTTCATTTCAGCGGCGGACACGCCGTCGAGGTACTCCGGCGATGGGCTGACCGACCTGCGTGCGCCCGTAACCCAGTTGTACCGCTGCATCATCGTGTAATAGTCGCTGCCGTACGTGACATCCGCGTCGTTGGGCGCTGGCGCCACGAACGTGCTCTCACCCAGTGCGACCTGATGCCAGGCCGAATTGGTTATGGCGCCGCCAGGCTGCGCGCTGGGGCCTTCGAACGAGCCCTCGTCCTGTTGGGCGCCATAGACGTGGAACGGGAACTGATCATCGAGCGCGACGTGATAGAACTGGCCGGTCGGCTGGTTGTGCTCGGGGCTCCAGGTCTCCCCGCCGTCGGTGGAGACGGTCGCTCCGCCGTCATTGCCGACGAGCAGAACCTTGGGATCGGTGGGGTTGATCCAGACGGTGTGATCGTCGCCATGGGGCATATGGAGCAATGAGAACGCCTTGCCGCCATTGTGCGACACCCAAACCCCATCGACGTTCGGGGCATAGAGTGTTTGCGGGTTCGTCGGGTCGACGTAAACGCTCATGTAATAGAATGCCCGCTGGCGCAGGCTCCAGTTCGCGTTCACCCGCCGCCAGGTGGCGCCGGCGTCCGCGGAGCGGAATACGCCGCCGCCCTTCGCCTGAATGATCGCGTACACCACTTGGGAATCGCTGCCGGCAACGGCGACCCCGATGCGGCCGAGGACATTGCGTGGCAATCCTGGATTGCGCGAGATGTTCGACCAGTGCTCGCCGCCGTCCGTGCTCTTGTACAAGCCGCTGCCCGGCCCGCCGTCATCGAGCGACCATGGCGTGCGCTGCGCCTGCCACATCGCCGCGTAAAGAACGTTGGAGTCATGTGGGTCCATCACGAGGTCGATGGCGCCCGTCTTGTCGTCGACGAAGAGGATCTTGTGCCAGTTCTTGCCGCCGTCGGTGGATTTGAAGACACCCCGCTCGGCATTCGGCGCGAACACGTGCCCCATCGACGCGGCGTAGACGATATTCGGATCGTCTGGAGCAACGACGATCGAGCTGATCGTATGGGTGTTACGCAGTCCCGCGTACTTCCACGTCTTGCCGGCGTCGACGGACTTGAAAACGCCATCTCCGACGATCATGTCGTTACGGATATCCGTCTCGCCGGTGCCTGCGTAAATGACTTTTGAGTCCGATGGCGCTACCGCAATGGCGCCGATGCTGTCACTCGCCGACGGCAACTTGCCGTCGCTGATGTTGTGCCAGCGGACGCCGTAATCGGTGCTCTTCCAGATGCCGCCGCCGACGGCCCCCATGTAGAAGAGATTGCGCTCGCCCGGGACGCCCGTGACCGCTACGACCCGCCCGCCGATGTTCGGCCCGATGTTGCGCCAGGAGAGCTTGCCATCGAGAAATTGATGCGGGGTGGCGGCGTGCGCGACGACCGCGAGGGACAGCGCCGCGAGAGCTGCGACCAGAGATTTGCCGCGAACGACCTGCGCTTCGGCAAGTACCTTCATCATTGGAACTCCTCTTTGCGCCACTCTGGGTGGGCAATGGAATCCAACCAGCTTAACGAACTCGTCCGGGTGCTGCAATCAACCAACCCGCGCGCCGCGAGGCGCGATTGCGCGGCGCGAAACGCGGCGAGCCGATAGCAGGCAGGGTCGAGGCGATGGCGGCGGAGCCCGCATCCGCTTGACGACGCGCCGGAAGACGGACCGAGTGAGAGAGCTGCGGTACGCCGGGCGCCGGCTCATGAGACTTGGCCGACGGCTGCGCCGCCGGGACTCGTCACGCTCCCCGATCCTGCGGGCGCCGCCATTTTGCGGGTCCGATTTAGCCTCGCGCGCGCGGCTGCTGCGCCATAATCGCCGCGAGGTGTGAGCAGTGCAATCCGAGCGAAAAGAGCCGCCGTATGCCGGCCTTCGCGTGCTGGAACTGGCGCGCGTGCTGGCAGGGCCTTGGATCGGTCAGACGTTGGCCGATCTCGGCGCGGAGGTGATCAAGATCGAATCGCCCGCGGGGGATGAGACCCGCGGCTGGGGGCCGCCCTTCGTGACGAACGCCGACGGCACGGCGGCGGATGCGGCGTACTTCCATTCCTGTAACCGCGGGAAGGAATCGCTCGTGCTGGATTTCCGCAATGTGGCGGACCGCGAGCGGGCGGTGCGGCTCGCGTGCCAGGCCGACGTGCTCATCGAGAACTTCAAGGTAGGAGGCCTCGAGAAATACGGTCTCGACTATGCCAGCCTGGCACGGCTCAACCCGCGCCTGGTGTATTGCTCCATCAGCGGCTTCGGGCAGCACGGGCGCTATGCGAGTCGGCCGGGCTACGACTTCGTGGCTCAGGCCATGAGCGGACTGATGGACGTCACTGGGGAGCCCGGACGTCCTCCGCAGAAGGTTGGCCTCGCCGTCGCCGACATCATCACGGGCCTCTACGGTCTGATCGGCATTCAGGCGGCATTGGCCGAGCGTGCGCGGTCGGGGCGTGGGCAGCACGTCGACGTCGCGCTGCTCGACTGCACGATGGGCGTTCTTGCCAACCAGGCCATGAATTTCCTGGTCGGCGGCCTGACGCCGACCCGGATGGGCAACGCCCATCCCAACATCGCACCCTATCAGGAGTTCCACGCCGCCGATGGATTCATCGTCGTCGCCGTAGGTAACGACGCGCAGTTTCGCTGCTTGTGCGCAGCCTTGGATTGTGCGCCGCTGGCGGACGATCCTCGATTCGCCAGCAACGGTTTGCGGGTGCGCAATCGCGCCGCCCTGGAGCAGGTCCTGGCGCCGCGTCTCGCAGGCTTGCGGCGCGAGGATGCGCTCGCCCGGCTCGAGGCGGCCCGGGTGCCGTGCGGCCCCATCAACACTGTCGCCGAGGCGCTCAGTGATCCCAACACCCGCGAGCGCGGCATGCTGGTTACCTCTGCCGCGCAAGGGTATCGGGGCGAGTCGCTGCCGGGCCTCGCGATTCCGATACGCTTTTCCCGCTCCGAGACCTGCGTGGGGCGACCCGCGCCGCGTCTGGGGGGCACGGGCGGCGACCGCAGCGCAGCGTGGTCAGCGGGCGCGGCGGTCGACCCTGACGGGAAGGGCTGAGCCTACCTCGAGTGCCCCAGTCCCCAGACGTACGCCGCCACGGCCGAGACCTGTTGCGAGCTGAGTTGCGCCCCGCCCATGGCGGGCATGGGACTGCGGTATTGCTTGGGGTTCGGCACGCCGCGACGGATGGTCCGCTCGATTCCGCCCAGGCTGCCGTCGCTCCACATCCATTTGCCGGCGGTGAGGTCCGGGCCGAGCGGGGTGCCTTTGCCCTCTGCTCCATGACAGCCGGCGCAGGTGCCCGATGCCACCTGCCCATGGAAGATTCGCTCGCCGAGCTCCACCATCTCGCGGCTGGCGCCCGGCGGCACCGGCATGCGCGCCGCCCCTCCCGCATGCGGGTGGATACCTTCCGGCGGCAGCGCGCTGGCGGTGCCAGTGCCGCCAACGGCAGTCATGTCCGGGCACTCTGTGATGTTGGAAGTTCCATCGGAGTCGCGGCCACCTCGATATACGATCTTGTAGATGCGCCCGTGCACATCATCAGAGACGTATAACGATCCGTCGGGACCAACTGCCAATCCAGACGGCCGATGGGCTGCGGCGCCCGGGTCCTTCTCGCTGCCGGCGAATCCGGCGGCGAAGATCTCGCAATTCCCGGCGGCCTTGCCATTCGTGAGCGGCTGGAAAACGACGTCATAACCTTGCTGCGGGAAGGGCGCGCGATTCCACGAGCCGTGGAAGGCGAGGAATGCGCCGTGGCGGTAGCGCGGCGGAAACTGTTTCCCGTTGTAGAACGACAGATCGTTGGGTGCCCAGTGTCCGGGAAAGGCCGCGACGGGAGCGAGCTTGCGCGCGCAGAGTCCGACCTCCTTGCCGTTGCCGCCGTATTCGGGCGCAAGCATCAGCTTGCCCTGCACTTCATCGTAGTAGCAGTAGGGCCAGCCGTAGTCGCCGCCGCGCACGACATGCACCAGCTCCTCGGCCGGCAGATAGGCGCCCTGCTGCGGAGTATAGAGTTTCGGCCAGTTCTGGCCGAGCTGATCCCGGCCATGCTGGGTCGAGTAGAGGTCATGGCCCGTGGGATCGAACGCGAGCCCTTCTCCATTGCGTATGCCCGTGGCGTAGCGGGCCGCCGGCGAGAACTTCTGGTGCAGCTTCCTGGCGCTGTAGCGCCAGATGCCGGCGCGTGTGGCCAGCTCGGGGCAGGGATCGATGCCGGGCGACTCCAGGGTGCGATTCTCTCTCTGACAGGAGTTGCTCGGACTGCCGGAGTCCATGTACAGCCAGCCGTTGGCATCGATGACGAACGGATGCATCGGATGGTCGCCCGTGAGCGGTAGTCCCGAGACGACCGTTTCCGCGCGCCCGGTCGGCACGATCGAGCCCGGCGACATCCGATAGCGCACGATCCGGTCATTCAGCTCCGCATAGAGATATCCGCCGTACAATGCGATCCCGGTGCCGCCGTGTCCGCCGGTCGCGGGCGTCGCGCCGAATCGGCGAATGACATCGGCCTTGCCGCGACCGGTCGTATCCTGCAGAGCGATCAGGAAGCCTGCGGAGGGAGCCGGCGAGTGTGCGTAGTAGCGGCCGCTCCAGGTGTTGACATAGAGCACACCGTCGGGCGCCGCCACCATGTGACGGACGTGACCGAGGTCGTCGGCGAAAATACTTGCGCAAAAGCCGGAAGGAAGCTTGAGTCCGGCGTCTGCCGCGCACGTGGCGGGAGCATCGCTTCGCGCTGGACCAGCGGCGCCGGCGCCTTGGCCGGCGGCGCGCGCCTGGCCGGACCACCCCGCCAGCAGCAGAAAGGCGAACGTGGCGGCGGCAGGCAGCAATCCGTGAAGCGTTTGCTTTTGCATGGTTGTCAGGCTCGATTGATAGGGATTACGGGGCGCTGGATGCAAGCCCCGTTCCTCCGAGCGGCGCTGTTTGGAATCGGTCACCGAAGCCGGCGATGAGCGGCCGGCCGGCCGTCATGCCTTCGCGCACCTGCGCAAGCTGCAAGGAGGCTTTGTGCAGCTCCGCCGAATCCCAGACCTCCGTGATCCAAAGGGCATCCGCGTCGGTTGCGTCGGCTGCCACCACGTAACTGCGACACCCCGGCATGGCCCTGGATGCCTCGATCAGAATGGACGCGAGTTTCGGGCGAGCACCGGCCGTGGCGCGGATCTTCGTGATGAGTCCAAACATGCTTTGAGGCTCCTGACGGGTGCGCGCCGGTGAAGCGCCTGCGAGCCAGGGCGATGCGGCTATCGCAGTCAGCACTTCGCGGCGGCGAATGAGCATGGGTCTCCATCATGCAGCGCCAACAACAGACACGCAAGCCGCGCTCGGCGCCGGAGAGAATCCGCCCACGCGAGACTCAGCCGCGGATGGAATCGCATGCGCGGCCGACCCAGTCGCTCAGGTTATCCAAAGCGCCCGCCAGCACTTCGGCGTCAGTGCGGCCGCTGCGAGCCGGAACGTGAAAGGAGTGATCGGCATCCTGCAGCAGATGCAGCGCGGCGCGACTGCCCAGACGCGCGACCACCGGCCGCAGCAGATCGAGGCTGGCGAGCTCGTCGCGGGTGCCCTGAATGAAGAGCATGGGAATGCCGATCTCCTCGAGGTGCGCGGCGCGGTCGGTGCCCGGCCGACCGGCCGGATGCAACGGGAAAGCCAGGAAGACGAGCCCGCGGACACCCAGCAGCCCGTCCCGGGCCTGCGCCTGCGAGGTCATGCGGCCGCCGAACGAGCGGCCGCCGGCGAAGAGCGGTAGATCCGGCGCGAGCCGCGCCGCCTCCGCGGCCGCGGCGCGAACGGTCGCGTGGCACAGCGGCGGCGGATCCGGCCGGCGGGTCTTGCGCTCCATGTAAGGGAATTGATAACGCAGCGTGGCGATGCCTCGCTGCGCGAGCCCCGTGGCAACACCCCGCATCGCCGGGTGCTCCATTCCTGCGCCCGCTCCGTGGGCCAGGACGAGCACTGCCCGTGCCGATGCGGGACGCTCGAACAGACCCGATACGACGTGGTTGGCGCCGGCAGCGATTGCGACCTTGGTGATGCTCATGGCGAGTCGGGATATTACGCTCGTGGCCGACGCCCGGTTTGGAGCCAGGATCTGGTAACCTAGCGTCACGGGCGATGATGTGGCAGAGGTCTCTGCCGCCGTCCGCCCGGTACGAGGCCGCCGTGAAATCCGTCACTCTCATCGCGCGCTCACTCCTCAGCCTCTTCGGCATCGCTCTCGTCGTGCTCGGAATCCTCTTCTGGACCGGCCACGCCTTGTCGCTGCTCTCGCTCCACATGCTGCTCGGCGGTCTTTTCGTCTTATGCATGTGGGCGCTCGCCATCGTGGGGTTTCTCGTGCCCGGCAGTCGCGGGTTCGCGCTCGTGGTCCTCATCTGGAGCCTGGTCGTCCCGGCACTCGGTGTGACGCAACTGAGCCTGCTTCCCGGGGCGGGTCACTGGCTGATCCAGGTACTGCATCTGTTGGTCGGCATCATCGCGATGGGGCTGGGTCATTCCCTCGCCCGGCGCATCGGGCGGCGGGCGGCGGACGCCTCCGGCATTCCCGAGAGCGTGTAAGGTCGCTCCGGGAGTCATCGGGGAGTGGCAATGGGACCTCCCGCTCCGGTCGCATGACAAACCGAAGCCGACGAAATCGAAGAACGCCAAAAATGGCAAGTCCCGAGCGGCTTTGCCCCTGACAGCCGCCCGGCGCGGCGCCCGCAATCGAGTCATAGGTCCGAGGAGAATCCATATGCTTCGCGCTGCAGCCGCTGCCGTATTCCTTGCTGCTTCGATCAGCCTCGCCTACGCGCAGGTGCCGCCGCCGCCTCACTATGCGCCGACCCACTGGCCCATCCACAACGGTACCTATCACATTCGCCATTTCCGGTTCGGCACTGGCGAGACGCTACCGGATCTGCGTCTTCACTACCTGACGCTCGGCAAGCCCCGCAGAGATGCGGCGGGGCACACCGTCAACGCGATTCTCTTGATCCATGGCACCGGCGGCGATGCGCATTCGCTGCTCAATCCGGTCTTCTCCGACGTACTCTTCGGGCCCGGGCAGCCCCTGGACATCGAGCGGTACTTCATCATCCTCCCGGATGAGATCGGGCATGGCGAGGCCAGCAAGCCGTCCGACGGCCTGCGGATGAAATTCCCCCGCTATACCTACGACGACATGGTCCGGGCGACGCACCAGATGCTGCTCGAGAATCTTCACGTCGATCATTTGCGCCTCGTGCTCGGGACATCGATGGGATGCATGCAATCCTTCGTCTGGGGCGAGACCTATCCCACGTTCGTCGACGCGCTGATGCCCCTGGCCTGCATGCCCATCGAGATCGCCGGCCGCAACCGGATCTGGCGATACATGGGGATGCAGTCCATTCGCAATGACCCCGAGTGGAAGCAGGGCAACTACACGCACGAGCCCATCGAGGGCCTGAAGGGCGCCGCGGACATGCTCATCATCGCGGGATCCGCGCCCCAGCAGATGCAGCATGACCTGCCGACCCGCAAACAGGCTGAGGCCTACTATGAGCAGACGATCAACAGGATCGTCCCGCACCTCGATGCCGACGATTTCATCTACCAGTTCGACTCTTCGCGGGAATACAACCCCGAGCCGCGCCTGAGCTCCATTACCGCGCCCGTCATGTGGATCAACTCCGCCGACGATTTCATCAATCCGCCGGAGCTGGATGATCTCGCGCACCAGCTGGTCCATCGGATCCCGCACGGCCGTTTCATTCGAATCCCGGCGTCGCTCCAGACCTATGGTCACGGCACGCATACCCACGCCGCGGTATGGAAGCAGTATCTGCTCGAGCTGCTGGCAGAGTCCGCAAAGCACTAAGCCGGGCTCAGGAAAAGAGCGATCCGCCGTTGACCGCGATGGTCTGGCCGGTCATGAAGCCGTTGCCCGCGAGCAGCAACACTGCCTGCGCGATCTCGTCTGCCGTTCCCGGGCGCCCGAGCGGAATGCGGCCGGCGACGCCGGCGTCGATCAACGGCTTGCCCATCTCAGTATCAATCAGGCCCGGTGCAACGGCGTTGACGGTCACGCCCTCAGACGCGAGTCGCAGTGCGTAGGCGCGCGTCAGGCCCTCCAGCCCGGCCTTGGCGGCGCCGTAGGCGATACTGACCGAGCCGGCGCCCATGCGGGCCCCGATCGAGGAGATGTTGACGATGCGGCCCCACCGCCGTCTGCGCATGCCCTGCAGCACGGCCTGCGTGC
Organism: Steroidobacteraceae bacterium; assembly: GCA_036278795.1. GTDB lineage: Bacteria > Pseudomonadota > Gammaproteobacteria > Steroidobacterales > Steroidobacteraceae > 13-2-20CM-66-19. The sequence goes on from DASUKK010000025.1 coordinate 205,383, forward strand.
AGAGGAAGGCGGATTTCAGATTGACGGTCAGGGTGCGATCGAAGTCTTCCTCCGTGATGTCGTCGAGCCCACGCATTGCTGCCATGCCTGCGTTGTTGACCAGTATGTCGATCGAGCCGAGCCGCGTTTCGATGTCGCTCACCATGCTTTGCACGTCGGCATTCAGCGAGACGTCGGCACCAAACGCAGCAGCGCGGCCGCCGGCTTTACAAATGACTTCGACAACGGCTTTCGCCTCCTCGCCGCGCTGGCGATAGTTCACCGCGACGGCCGCTCCCGCCCGGGCCAGCGCCAGGGCGATTCCCTTGCCGATGCCGCGTGAGGCGCCGGTGACGAGGGCCACCCGGGTTTGCAGGTCACACATCCAACACTCCTGGCGCAGACTCTGCCGGTTGCCAGCAAGACACGTGCGGTCCTCTACTCGTCCAGGAAGACCGTTTCGGCCTGAGCCTTCTCGAAGCAGAGGTTCACGGTGCGGCCGACGCCGATGGTGCGATGCACGACTCCGGCCGGCACGGTCGCCGCCTGAAGCGGCCCCACGCGAATGGACGCGCCATCCTTCATCTCGATGATGATGGCGCCTTCCAGAACGACGAAGAGCTCGTCGGAGGCGGGGTGCACGTGCCAGCGGTACTTCCCCTGAAAGACGGCAAGCCGCAGACAGCTGTCATTGACGCGGTTGAGCACCTGATTGCGGTACTCCTCCGTCACCGCCGCCGCTTCCTGCGGCAGATCGATGACCCGCAAGCTCGGGTATTTGACCGGCTCGCCGCTGTATTCAACCGCTGTCGTGCCCTGATTCATGGTCGCGCGATGATATCGCGAACGGCGGAGGGCTGTGCCGTGCCGTCGCCGAGGACCAATCCCGATGCCGTCCTGATCCGGCGATTGAGCGGCTCCGAGTACCACCGTGCAATGACGTAGCCGAGCAGGATGCTGCCGCCCAGCATGGCCGCGTAGTAGAGCGGGAACGTACCGGCCGCGGCGTATGTCTGCCGCACCATCGCGATCAGCGCCAGGACGATCAGCATGTGGAACAGATAGATCTCGTAGCTGCAGCGGCCGATCGTCCGCAGCCACCCGGTGCCTCGCGCCAGCGCCGCGTTGCCCACGCCGCTGCCGAAGGCAACGGCCATGAGCGCGATTCCGATCTCGAGGGAGGTGACGTTGAGCCCGAATCGGGCGAAGCCCGTGTGCGCGTTCTCGTTGCACAGCACGATCGTGAGCAGGCTGATCAGAGAGCCGGCCGTCAACGCGAGACGTAGATATCGTGGCCCGAGGAGGCGGCGATGAGCGACCACGGCCGCGATGCAGCCGAATGCTATCGCATCCGTGCATGACAGATACGCGTAGTCCCTCCACGGATCCGCGTCGCCCAGCAACGTACGGCTGACGGGCCCGATGATCACCAGCGCTGCCAACATCAGCAGGAACAGCCGCCCGCTGCCGAGCAGCACGGCGGCGAGTGGAAACACGATGTAAAAAGCTTCCTCCACTGACAACGACCACAGCACGTCCCATCCGGCCGGAAGATAGCCATGATGTCCTTCCAGCCAATTCACGTGGAAGGTGAGCGCCGCTGCCAGGGCTCGGCTGAGTGAGGCGCGCTCCGGAAGCAGGGTGAAATCCACCGCGCCGGCGAGATGCAACGCGCTCAGGATCATGAGAAGGAGGAGCAGGCAGGGTGCGATCCGCGCAAACCGCATGCGATAGAAGCTGCCGATGCTCACGGAGCCCAGGCTGCCCCACCGCCGCAGCGACAGACCCGTGATCAGAAACCCGGAGATCACGAAGAACGCAACGACGGCGTAGTACCCCGACCAGAAGAGCACTTGCTCGGCTGTCGCGGGCAGAGCATTCCGCACCGCGAAGTGGTTCAGCAAAAAGCGCAGGTTGATGTGATGCAGGACGACCAGGAGCACGCACACGCCGCGGAGCGCATCGACCCCGGCCAGGCGGGAGGCCCCGACACTGTGCGGTGCGCTGATCCCACGGGCCATGCTGTTCATTCCTGCCGCAGAGCCGTCAGGTGTGACGGTACCCCTGCCCGGCGGCCGCCGGCCGTGCGAGCGTGGCCGACCGCCCAGCCTGGAAAGCCGTCAGGGAAGAATCCGGATCCGCATGTTGCGGATCGCAACGGCCCCCGGGTGATTCCCCTGGATCCCGATGAGCCCTTCGGCCGCCATGCCGTAGCCCGGATACGCCGCGAACTTCGAGCCGGCGACTCGCTTCTGCCACTCGGGGCTGTGCAGGTCATAGTCGACGATCCTGTGCCCGTTCATCCAGTACGTGACGTGATCGCCGCGCACGACGATGCGCGCCGTGTTCCACTGGCCGTAGGGGTGCGCAACGCCCAGGGGCGGCGCAGGATACATGCCGTAAACGGAGCCCGCCGCCGTGATCCGGTGCTTGCCATCCGGGGCGTTCCGGTCGTCGAGCAGTTGGTATTCGGGACCGGTCCAGTAGATCTCATCGTACTGGTGAGTCGCCCGATAGAAGATGCCGCTGTTGCCCTCCTTGCCGATCTTCCACTCGAGCCGCAGGTCGAAATCCTCGTAGGTTCGTGTGGAGACCAGATCGTCCACCGGACCGCTCTTGGAGAGGACTCCGTTGTGTACGCTCCAGCCCGCCGGCAGGCCTCCATGATGCCAACCGGTGAGCAGCGGCGCGGAGTCGCCCTGAATGAGGTCCTGCCACCGGTCCTCGCCCCGCTGCAAGTGCTGCCCGGTCTGCTGGGAGCCCCGGTGAGCCGCGGGGAGACTGTCCGCAGCCGCGACCCCCGCGCTCCCCAACGACAGCGCCAGCGCGGCCAGCGACGAAAAGGCGAAGGGCCACAGGGCGCGCAGCGGGCGCGCACGAAGTTGTCTCATCTGCACTCTCCAGCGAACGAAATCCCTCCCCGGGAGGGGAAGGCATCAGGCGAGCTTCAGCTTTCTCAGCAATTCGGCAGGCGGTCCGTCGAAATGGGTCAGGGCGACATTGCCGATGTACTGCAGGTCCTTGCGGCCGGCGAGGGTCGTGTAGAACCCCGCTGCCGTGAGGTTGCGATACATGGCGAAGAACTGCGCCGGGACCCGCAGGTCCGCGGCGGCGCGGCTGATGTCGCACACGGGATCACAGATCTCGCGTTGCTGCGCCTCGTGCAGCGTCGCGAACGGCCGCCTGGATCGATGCTGCGCTTCCGCATCGAGCCAGGCAAAGCCATTCAACACGATGTCGCGGTCCTGCCGTTGCTGCGGGTACGGGGCGCTGATCCACTCGTCGATGAAGTCCACCACCCCCACCGCTGACGCCGACGGCGAATGATCGTCCGCGGGGATGATGAGGTCGGAGAGCGACCCGGCCAGTTGTCTCTGCTGGGCATTCAGCGTCAGGGGCCAGAAGGCGCCCTTCTCGTAGCCCGTGATCAGGTCCGGGTCCGGCCCGTAGCCTCGCATGGTGGGCTCGAACTGCCGCAAAGGTCCGGGAGCCGATGCGCCCGGCTCCAGCCTGTCGTTGTAATTCGCCAGCGCGCGCAGCGCGGGCATCCAGGCCGCCGCAGCGATGACCAGCTTGATAGTCGTACGCCTGTCGGTCATATCTCTCTCCTGCGCATCCGATCCAGGATGTGATCGGACATGCGCCACGCCAGCGCCATGATGGTCAGGGTCGGATTCTTGTCCGCGTTGTAGGGGAACACACCCCCGTCGGCGACGAAGAGATTGGGCACGTCCCAGGTCTGCGACCATTTGTTGGTCACGGAGCTGCGGGCGTCCGCACCCATGATCGTGCCGCCGACCTCGTGGATCATGTATCCGCCGGGTGCGATTGCCTTCACGGGGTCGGTGACCACGGGAGTTTGCAAACGCCCGCCCATCGCCTCGATGACCTCGCCGAAAGTCTCCTGCATGTGCGCGGCCTGACGCTGCTCGTAGTCGCCCCACTGCCAGTGGAAGCGCAGCACCGGGATGCCGAACCGGTCCTTCACCTTCGGATCGATCTCAACATAACAGTCGTCGTTCGGCACCATGGCGCCGCGGCCGTCGAAATTGATGAACGAGCCGTAATAGCGCCGCGCATCTTCCTTGAATTTCCTGCCATAGCTGCCGCCCGTCAGCCACTCGAGCCCGGCGAAGGTCCCGACGGAGGGCATGTGCTTCCCGCCGCCGTACTCGATGTGATATCCGCGCGGGAACGGGAGCTTGTGCGCCAGCTGCTGCTGGTACAACCACCAAGGCACATAGACCTGCAGGCCGTCGGCGGCGTCCTCGTTGAGCGGTGGCAGACTCTCGAGCAGCGGAATCTGTCCGGTAACGGAGCTGCCGACGGTATCCAGCACGTAACGTCCGACGAGCCCGCTGGAGTTGCCAACCCCATTCGGGAACGGGCCGCTCTTGGAGTTGAGCAGGATCCGCGCGGTCTCGCAGGCGCTGGCGCCGAGCACGACGATCCGGGCACTGACATGTTCGTGCCGGCCCGTGGTGGCATCGACGAACCGTACGCCGTTCGCCTTGCCGTCCTTCCCTACGGTGACCTCGTACACCATTGCGTGTGTAATGACGTCGAGGTTACCCGTCTCGAGCGCTGGTGGCAGGTGTACGGTCGTGGACTGATAGTTCGCAGCCACGGCGCAACCGCGCCCACAGGGGGTGGCCCACAGACACGGCGAGCGCTTGCGCATCGCCTCTGCAAGGATCTTCTGCGCCCGTAGGTTGCCCGGGTGCAGCTTGCCCGGGATGGTGCGGTGGTCCTGGGCGCGCGTCAGCACCGCCCGCCGGCCCGGCAGCACGGGGATGCCGAATCGCGGCGCGTATTTCATGAGGAGATGATCGCTGACGATCGGCTTCGGCGGTGGCAGGAGCGTGTCACCGGGGCCCGCCGGGGTATTCTCCAGCGACTTCTCGCCACCATAGACCCCGATCAGCATCTCCACCTTGTCGTAGTAGGGCGCCACATCGTCGTAGCTGATCGGCCAGTCGAATCCCAGCCCGTCGCGGCTGCGGGGCTTGAAGTCGTACGGACCGTTGCGCAGGGAAATCCGGCCCCAATGGTTGGTGCGGCCACCCAGCATCCGCGCCCGCCACCAGGTGAAATGCGCGCCCCATTTGTCCGGCACGGAGACATATGGCTCGCCGGGGACGTCCCAGCCCCCATCCACCGTGCAGTCGTAGAAGCCCTTGTTCTTGTCGGGCGTGCCGGCGTCGCCGAGCGGCGCCATATCAGGCGTCTGAAACATCGGGCTCTCGCGGGCCGGCGTGTATTCGCGGCCTGCTTCGAGCATCAGCACGCGCACCCCTTCCATGCACAAGGTGTACGCCGTTTGCCCGCCGCCCGCTCCGGACCCGACGATGACGACGTCGTAGGGACCGCGTTGAGTGCTTGCCGTCACGAATGGCATCGATCAATGCTCCTTCGTTGAAGTTATCTCAAGTTCGGTAGGCTTCTCTGCCGAAGCCCTGCACCGGAATGCCGCGATGCGCCAGCACCTCGTGCTGCAGCGCATACATCGCGGCCGCCGCCTCGTCGATCGCGCGCGCGAAGGCGAGTGAGCCCGCGAGTATCGGCCCGAGGAGCGCCTTGTCCTGCACCCGTGCCTTCGGATACTCGTGCTCCAGTACCAGATAGGTCCGCTCCGGGTCGAGGTCGAGCAGCTCGCGCGCCGCGAGCTGATGGTCCAGCCAGTCCACGGACCGGTTCTGCAGGTATGCCAGCGGATCGTGGCGCGCCGTTCCCGGCAGCTCGTGCTCACAGAAGACCGTCTGCTTCTTCCAAGCGTTCTGCTGCTCGGACGGATTCGCACGCGGTGTGTCGCCGTCGCGATCTCCCCGCTGCATCGTCTGGCCGCCATAACCCCACGCGGAAATGCCGCGCGAGTCGATGACCTGGCCCTTGACGTGAAAGCGCTGGATGAGGAAGGCGTAGCCCGCATCCCTGAGGTACTGGAATACCGATCGCGAGTCCTGTCCCATGAGGATGGCGTGCGATGGATCGTAATGGATGCGGAACTGATCGCCGACGCCGTGGCGCTCGCAGATGCGGTGCAGCGCGATCCAGGGACCGGGCGCATAGGCGATGTTGTTGTGCCACGCGTCCGTGACGTTCCACCCCGGCATCGGGCATTGCTCGACCAGATAGGTGAGCCCCCGGGCCTTGGCCTGCCGCAGCAGCGGAACGAACACTTCCTCGAACATCTCGAGGTTGGCATCCATGCCGATCTTCGGGTTGCGTCCGACGAAGCCGACGACCGCGTCGCAGTGCAGCAGCGCCGCGGCGTCGAACACCCGGAGCATCAGATCGTGCTTGGTTCTGCGCACCGCCTCGTCCGCGGCCAGCATGTTGTCGAAATAGCCGAGCTCCGAGAGCCCCACGCCGGTGGCGCGCATCGCGCTCTGGGTCCGCGCGGCGCGCGCCGCCGTGAAGGGTTTTCGCAAGTCGAGCGTGTTGGCGACGGGATCGAGCAGCGCCGCGGCGGGAACGTCGCTCTGCGTGGGGTGCAGTGCGCATGAAAGCTCGATGTTGGGCGCGCCGATCTCTGCGGCGAACGCCAGCCATTCCTCGATGGCCAGATCGGGGTCCGCCTCCCGTCGCTCCCGCGGCGTCAGCTCCTGCAGCGCCGCCGTGAGGATGCTGAGCTTCATCGGCCGCGGGCGGAAGGCGCCGGCCGCGGCGGCACCCCCGGCAGACGTCGCGGCGGGGCCGGGGCTACTGCTGGGGGACGGCATGCCCGAGCCTCTCGTTGCGGAACGAGAAGAGGAAAAGCACGGCGACGACCAATGCGAACACCGCCGGGTACACCCACACCGTCACCCAATCATGGCCACCCGTCGCGGCGTAGCGGTCCGTGATGATGCCGGCGGCGGAAAAACCGATGAGCATTCCCACGCCGTAGGTGGCCAGCGTGATGAGGCCTTGGGCGGCGGCCTGCCGCTCCTGGCCGGCGCGCGCGTCGGTGTAGATCTGGCCGGAGACGAAGAAGAAGTCATAGCAAGGTCCGTGCAGGGCGAGCCCGACGAGGAGCAGCCACTCGAGCTGCCAGGAATCGCCCAGCGAGAAGAGGGCGTAGCGGCATGCCCAGGCGACCATGCCCATGAGCAGCGTCGCCTTCATCCCATAGCGCTTGAGGAAGAGCGGCAGCAGCAGCATGAAGAAGAACTCGGACGCCTGCCCCAGTGTCTGCTTGCCGGCTGCGTGCGCAACATGGATCTCCGTCAGGAACTGGTTCGCGTCCTGGTAGTAGAAAGCGAGCGGCACGCAGATCAGGATCGATGCGAAGAAGAAGATGGCGAAGTTGCGGTCGCGCAGCATCTCCAGCGCATCGAAGCCGAGCAGGCTTCCGAGGCTCCGCCTGCCCTGTGTCGCGCCGAGCGGCGGCGTCCGCGGCAGCGTGAAGCTGTATGCACCGAGGAGGAAGGAGCTCACCGCGCACATCGTGAAAGTGTTGTGCAGCGCGCCGCCCGCGAGCGCCGCGGGAGCGTCCCAGGCGAACCCGTAGCTGATCACGAGCCCGGCGACGATCCACCCGATCGTTCCCCATACGCGCACCTTGGGAAAATCCCGTGCCGGCAGCTCCATCTGCCGGAAGGCGACTGCGTTGACCAGTGCCAGGGTCGGCATGTAGAGAATCATGTACGCCAGCAGGTACGGATAGAAGTGCGCGAAATCGTGCGCCCGCGCCAGCATCAACATCAGCGCGCCGCAGACGAGGTGGATGATCCCGAGCAGGCGCTGCGCGTGAAAATAGCGGTCCGCGATGAGGCCGACGATGAACGGCGCGATGATCGCGCCCCAGGCCTGCGTCGAATAGGCGATCCCGCTCTGCTCGCCCGTGGCATGCAGGGTGAGGGCGAGGAAGCTCCCCATGGTGACGAACCACCCGCCCCACGTGAAGAACTCCATGAACATCATCACGTTCAACCGCAGCTTCATGGAGTTCGTCAGCACGAGGGGTGCCTCAGTGGAAAAGCGCGAGCCGGCGACGCCGCAGCGGACGGAGTGCCGTCCGCAGTCGCATGGCGCGCAGGTTATTGCAAGACAATTTCGCTGTCAAAAACATTGGAATTTTTATTCCGCCGCACGCCGCGGCCGGAGGTCACGCGGGCCGCGGGACGGTGCGCCACACTCCGCCCGCGGCATGACTCGCGAGCATGGCTTCGACCAGCAGGTCGCTGCGATAACCATCGGCGAAGGTGGCGAGCGCTGCAGGCCGCGCCCGAGGTCGCGCCCCTTCTCTGATCCATCGGTACGCATCCGCAATCACATTGCGGAAAGCGTCCGCCCAGGCTTCCTGGTGCCCGGCCGGCAGATGCGTGTAGGCCGCGGCCTGCGCGGAAAGGATGGACGGGTCCTTTCCGATCACGATGCTCGGTTGGCCGAAGCGGCCGACCCAGAGCTCGTTCTGGCGCTCCTGCAGCCAGCGCACCGAGGCCTTGCGCCCGGACACCTCGAGCTGCAGGTCGTTCTTGTGCCCCGGAAGCACCTGGCCGATGGCGACGCAGCCCTTTGCTCCGCCACGAAACCGCAGCAGCACGGTCGCGAGGTCCTCGCTCCTGATGCGCACGCTCCGCCGCCCCTTTGAGGCCGTGCGCGAGAAAGTGCCGCCGCCGGCGCGGGAGACCTGTCTGCGTGCGACCACCGTGCCGAGGTCGGCCAGCACCGCCTCGATGCGCAAACCCGTCACGTGTTCCGCGAGATCGCACCAGTGCGAGCCGATGTCGCGCAGCGCGGAGCTGGCGCCGCCGCGCGCCGGATCGAGCCGCCAGGAGTAGACGCCCTCATCGACCAGCCAGTCCTGAAGGTACTGGCCATGCACGTAGCAGAGCGGCCCCAGGTCGCCGCGGCTCACCATGGCGCGCGCTTCCTGCACGAGCGGATTGCCGCGATAGTTGAATGTCACGACGTGGGCGACGCCGGCGCGCTGCGCCGCTTCCCAGAGCGTGCGGCTGTGCGCCGCGCTGTCGGACAGCGGCTTGTCGGAGATCACGTGCTTGCGCGCGGTGAGCGCCGCGAGCGAGACCTCCAGGTGCAGGTGATTCGGCGTTGTGTTGTGGACGACATCGATGTCCGGGTCGGCGATGAGCTCGCGGTAGTCGCCATAGGCCCGCTCGACACACCACTCGGCCGCGCGCCGGCGCGCCGATTCACGGCTCGAGCCCGCCAGCGCCACCACTTCCACGTCACCCAGGCGGCGCACCGCCTCGATGTGCTGGGCGGCAATGAAGCCAGGACCGATGAGACCCATCTTCAGCCGTTTCAATGCCATCCCCTTCGCTGCGCGTCGTCCGATTGTAGTCGATTGGAAATAATCGCGGGCCGGAATGCCGCCGGGCGATGTGCCCGGCACCCTGCAGCGCGCGCCGCCAACCAAAATGTCTGTTCCAATCGTCTTGACAGCGAAATTTTCATTACAGTATGCTGCCGGCATCTCATTTGGGGGAAGTTCATGCCTATGAATACCAACAGAACGTCCCGCAGCAGCGCGCATCGCGCCCGGCCGGGCACCCTCCTCAGTGACGAAGTGATTTCCGCCGCCGCCCGCACCCGCTTCCGGGGTACACGGGCCGGCAGCGTTGCGGCTGTCGTTGCGGGCATCCTCGGCGGCGCCGGCCTCGCAGCCGCCCCGGCATACGCCCAGACGGCCCCTCAGGCTGCCCCGCTGGCCGCTCCCCCGACCGGTTCCGCGCAGACGTCGCAAAACCTGCAGGAAGTGGTGGTCACCGCCACGGCAACCCAGGTGAGGAAGCTCGATGCCAGCTACAACGTCGTTGCGGCCGATAGCGAGCTGATCAAGGAGTCGAATCCGCTCAGCGCCGCGGACGTGCTCAAGATCTCTCCGGGCATCTGGCCGGAAGCCTCGGGCGGCCAGACCGGAGCCAATATCGAAGTGGCGGGCTACCCGAGCGGCGGCGACTCGCCGTTCTTCACCAACATGATCATGGGCATGCCGCTTTACGGCGCGCCAAACCTCGCCTACATGGACTCGAGCTCGCTGTTCCGCCTCGATGACACGATCCAGCGCCTGGAAGTGGTGCAGGGCGGCCCGTCCGTCGTCTTCGGCCCCGGCCAGTTCGGCGGCACGGCCAACTACATCCTCAAGACCGGCAAGAACTCGCCGGGCGGCCACGTGAGCGCCACGTACGGTGACGAGGGGCTGTGGCGCGGCGACGCTTACGATGGCTTCCGGATCGCCGACGGCTGGTACGGCAGCGTGGGCGGCTACTACAACAAGTCGCACGGCGTACGCGACTCGCAGTTTCCCGCGATCGAGGGCGGGCAGTTCACCGCCACCCTGACGCACGACATCGACGGCGGCACGGTGACGGCATGGGTGCGCGTGCTCGATGAAAAGGATCAGTACATCACTCCGCTGCCGATCATCCAGAATGCCGACGGGTCGTTCTCGGGCTATCCCGGCTTCGATCCGCTGACCTCCACGTTCAACGGGTACTCGAACCAGAACCTGGTCATCGCCAATCCCAACGGCGGATTCATGAATGCGAATCTCGCCGACGGCCGCGGCAGCCGCCTCAACTATTTCGGCATCAACTACGACCAGCGCATCGGTGGCTGGACGCTGCACAACGGCTTCATCATCGACGGCGGCGGACTCGATACCAACGGCTGGTTCTCGGGCTCGAACCCGCGGCCGCTCAGCATGTATCTCTACGGCTGCAACGTGCCGGAGCCGACCGGCTGGTGCAACGGCACCAGCCCGGTCGATTCGAACAACCTGGGCACCGGAGGCAAGGGATACCCGGCCGCCACCAACATCCAGGCGGTCTACGCCGGCAGCGGTGCGCCCGTGCCGCTCTCCACGACCGTCATCCAGCAGAGCTATCACCTCATCCAGAAGTCCCTGCAGAACGTCGCCGACGAGTTCCGCGTGAGCCGGAGCCTCTTCGACGGCAATACGCTGACTGCCGGCCTCTATGTCACGTACTACACGGACAACGACAACTGGGCGGCGGACAGCGGCATCATGACCGCCACGCCGAATGCGCAGATGATCGCGCTGAGCTTCGTGGACGCCAACGGCAATATCAACAAAATCACGAGCCCGCAGGGTATCGTGAACATGTATGGTACCTACACCACGCCGGGCCGGCACGGCGACGGCCGCAACTTCGCGCCGTATTTCTCCGACAGCTGGAAGTTCGGGCCGTGGCTCCTCGACTTCGGCGCGCGCCTGGAGCACATCGATCTGCATCAGCGCACCTGTCAGACGAGCAAGCAGAACCTCGGCACGCAGTATGATCTGTACGACACCGGGGTGCCGATCTGCAACGGCACATACGACTACGAGCACTATTCGCGCACCATGCCCGAATACACCGCGGGGTTGAACTACACGTTCTCGGACAACATGAGCGCCTACGTGCGGGTCAATAACGGCGTGCACTTCCAGGACTTCGACGATATCGCGAACACCGCCCACAACACGCCGCCCACCTTCCATCCGATCGAGACGGCGCACAACTACGAGATCGGCTACAAGTTCCAGGCTCATTACCTGTACCTCGACCTCAACGGCTGGCACCGCACCTTCGACGGCATCTTCTACCAGGAGAGCGATACCAACGGCGTGCCGATCCAGGGGGGATACGGCACTTATGGCTCGACGGCCAACGGTCTCGACCTGATCGGCTACATCGGGCCGTTCGCCGGACTCACCCTGCGGTTCGTCGGCGACTACATGGACGGCCACTATACGGGCAACCACTCCTGCCTGCCGTTCATCGACATCTTCGGCAATCATCAGTGCGTGTTCATCAACGGCGCGCCGCTGCAGCGGCAGCCGAAGTTCCAGGTCCGCATCACGCCCAGCTACTCGGCGGCGGTTCCCTGGGGCGATGTCAGCGCCTGGCTCACCTTCGAGCACGCGGGCCAGCGCTACAATGACACCTACGGCCAGCAGCCCCTCGGCACCTACAACATGCTGAGCGCCGGTATCCTGACGGACGTGGGTAACAGCTGGCAGTTCCGTGTACAGGGGACCAACCTGACGAACGCTCTGGCGCTGACGGAGGGCAATGCGCGCCAGTTCGGCCGGGCGCTGGGTGTCGGCAACGTGCTGCTGGCGCGCCCCTACGAGGGCAGGGAAATCAACCTCACGGCGACCTACAACTTCTGATAGGTCGCTGACCGGAAAGCCTCCTGGCGATTCCCCCTCGCAAGGAGAGCAGATCGCATGGAGCGATCTACGATGCCGAGCGCGTCGGCGCTTGGCGGCCCCGTAGGGGCGCGGCCCGGGAAGGGCCGCGTAATTCGCGGCGAAGCCGCGGCGGTCGGGTAGCCGCCGCGGCTTCACCATTTTCGCCGATCGATTACAGCCTTACGGCCGCGCGGCCTCCTGTGCCGCCCGTCACCGGGCCGCTCGAGTATGCGCGCCCTCGCGGGAATAGCGCCGCTGCAGGAGTTCCTCGATGGCCTCGAGCGAGCGCCCGCCCGTCTCCGGTACGTAGCGGGCGGAGAAGGCGACGGCGACCAGCCCCACCACCACGAAGCCGAAGAACGTCGAGGAGACCCCGAATCCCGCCACGAGCTGCGGGAAGGAGAAGGCGACCACGAAGTTGGCGCTCCAGAGCACCAACGTGGCCGCTCCCATCCCGAGGCCGCGCACCTTGAGCGGGAAGATCTCCGAGAGCAGCAGCCAGGTCACCGGCGACACGAAGCCCTGCTGGAAGCAGAGGAAGAGCGACATGGCGGCGAGGACGAGATAGGCCAGCGACTGTGACGGCTGGAAGAGGAGCGAGACGACGCCGAGCAGCAGCAGCGAGGAGGTCGTGCCGATGAGCCCGATGACCAGCATCGGCCGCCTGCCGATGCGGCTCACCAGCGCGATGCCGAGGAAGGTCGCAAGCACCGATACGACCCCATTCAGCACATTGGCGACGAGGGCGCCCTGAATGCCGAGGCCGGAGCGCGACAGGATCTGCGTGCCGTAGTACATAATGGAGTTCACGCCGGTCACCTGCTGAACGATGCCGATGCCGATGCCGACCAGCAGTACCGCTCTCACCCAGGGAATCCGCAGAGCCGACCAGCCGCGGATGTCGGAGGCTGCTTCCGTCTCCGCCAGGGCCGCGATCGAGCGCGCCTCGAGGGCTGCGCTTCCCGGCGGGCGCAGCCGGCCGAGCACTGCCTCCGCCTCGGCGGTGCGGGCGCGCGCGATCAGCCAGCGCGGGCTCTCGGGCAGAACCATGGATCCAATGCCGAGCACGACTCCCGGCACCGCGGCCACACCCAACATCCAGCGCCAGACGGTATGCGACTCACCCCACACGTGGGCGATCAGCGCATTCACGGCAAAGGCGAGCAGTTGACCCGACACGATCATCAACTCGTTCTGCGTCACCAGCCGTCCGCGGATCTCGGGCGGCGCGAGCTCCGCGAGATATGTCGGCACCACCACCGAGGCGCCGCCGACGGCGATTCCGAGCAGAAAACGAAATGCGGCGAGCGCGGAGCGGTCGGGCGCCACGGCGCAGGCGATTGCGCCCGCTACGAAGGTGCCCGCGAGCAGCCACATGGTGCGCCGCCGCCCGATGCGGTCGGCCAGCCGGCCGGCGAGCAGCGACCCCAGTGCCGCGCCCAACAGCAGCGCGGCGGTGATGAGGCCTTCGTCAGCCGGTGTGAGCCGCAGGTCCCGGCCCATATAGAGGAGGGCGCCGTTCACCACGCCGGTGTCGTAGCCGAAGAGCAGCCCGCCGATGGTCGCGATCAGGCTGATGAAGAGCAGCCGCCTCCGCAGCTGTCGGCTGATCGCCGGCGGAGTCGTCGGCGAGCCGCTTTGCAACTCGAGGGCACTGCGGGACATGGCTGTTACCTCCCCGCGACCGATGGTATGATTATTTTAATTTCTGTCAATGTGAAAAAGATGAAGCAATCGCAGCTCCCGCCCCCGGCAGATGCCGATGGAAAGGTCTGCCGATGAGCCGCGCCGCACAGCAGGTCACGGCACCAACAACGGCCGCAGAGCTGCGCGACGCGATTCTCGCGCGCTACGACTCATTGAGCGGGCGGCTACGCCAGTTTGCCCATTACGTGCTCGACGCGCCGAACGACGTCGCACTGGAGACGCTGGCCGTCATTGCGGAGCGCAGCGGTGTCCAACCGTCCGCCATCGTGCGCTTCGCCAAGCAGTTTGGCTTCGACGGCGCGACGCCCATGCAGCGCATCTTCCGTGCCGACCTGGTCGCGGCCAACCCGGGCGCCGCCTACGGCGAGCGGGTGCGGCAGACTCTGGACCGGCTCGAGAACCGGTCGGACGATCCGGCGAGCCTGCTGCGCGAGTTTGCCGAGGGCACGGACTTCGCGCTGCGGCAACTCACTCATACCGTCGGTGCCGCGGAGCTCGCGGCCGCGTTCCGGATGCTGGAGCAGGCGAACACCGTCTACGTCGTGGGTGTTCGTCGCGCCTTCCCGGTGGCCGCCTATCTCGCCTACTCCCTGCAGCAAAGCGCGAAGCGCACGGTATTCGTCGACGGGGTGGCGGGCCTCTGGCGCCAGCAGGCCGCCGCCATCACCTCGGGGGACCTGCTGATCGGTGTCAGTTACCGGCCATACGCGGAGGAGACCATCCAGGTGTTGGGTGCTGCGCATGCGCAGAAGGCCGCGATCCTCGCCATCACCGATAGCGAGGTCAGCCCGATCGCCAAGGAAGCCGACACGGTCCTGCGCGTGCAGGAAGCGGAGATCCGCGGCTTCCGCTCGCTCTCGGCCTCGATGTGCCTCGCGCAGACGCTGGTGATCGGCTATGCCTTTCGCAGCACCCGCCGGCCGCGCTCCGACGGACGCGCTGGAAGCGGCCGCCGCGGCCAGGCAGTGCGGGAACGCTCGTGAGCACACCCCGGCACGAGGCTCGACCCGCCGTTGCGTTGATCGGCGGCGGTCGCATCGGCAAGATCCATGCGGCCAACGCGGCGGCCCATCCGGCGCTCTCGCTGAAGTACGTCATCGACCCCGTCGGGGACGCTGCTACGGCGCTCGCCGTCCGATACGGTGCGGCCGCAACGACGCTGGAGAGCGCACTCGCGGACCCGGCGGTCGCGGGCGTGATTGTCGCCAGTCCAACCGACCAACATCTTGCGCACTGCATGCAGGCGGCCGCGGCGGGCAAGGCGATCTTCTGCGAAAAGCCCGTCGACCTCAGTGTGGAGCGCGCGCGGTCGGCGGCCGCAACGCTCGCCGGCGCCCGTCTCTTCCTCGGCTTCAATCGGCGGTTCGACCCCAGCTTTCGCGCCTTGCGCCAGAAGCTGCAAGCCGGCGCGATCGGCAGCCTCGAGACCCTGCACATCATCAGCCACGATCCCGCGCCGCCGCCGGTGAGCTACATCAGGGTGAGCGGAGGTCTCTTCAAGGACATGACCATCCACGACTTCGACGTCGCAAGATGGCTGCTTGCGGAGCCGATCGTCGAGGTTTACGCCATGGCGGCCTGTCTGGTCGATCCCGCGATCGGCGCGGCGGACGATATCGACACGGCGAAGGTGTTGCTGCGTACGGCTTCGGGACGGATCGCGCTCATCAGCAACAGCCGCCGCAGCGGTTATGGCTACGACCAACGCATCGAAGCATTCGGATCGGGCGGGGCGGTGCGCGTCGACAACCTGACGACCACGGCTCTCGCGGTCTGGGGGGAGGAAGGTGCGGTCCGTGCGCCCTTCCAGAATTTCTTTCTCGAGCGCTATGCCGAGGCCTACCGGCTGGAGATGGACCACTTCGCGGCCGTGTTGCGCGGCGAGGAGCCGGCGGTGGGGTTCGCCGATGGAGTGCACGCCCTCGAGCTCGCGGAGGCGGCGGGGCGCTCTGTGATCACCGGACGCCCCGTGCCCCTCAGCGGCGGCGCTTGATCCAGGCGTGGGCCGGATCGTCGCGGACGATCCACTGCCGCACCGGCCCCGCCATCACGTTGAGATAATAGAGATCGTAGCCGTGCGGTGCGCCGACGGGGTGATAGCCGCGCGGGACCAGTACGACATCGCCATCTTCCACGCACACGGTCTCATCGATACTCCTGTCGTCCGTGTAGACGCGCTGGAAGGCAAAGCCCTGCGCAGGGTTGAGCCGATGGTAGTAGATCTCCTCGAGTTGCGTCTCGGCGGGAGGAGTGTCGGTGTCGTGCTTGTGCGGCGGATAGCTCGACCAGTGTCCGCCAGGAGTGATCACCTCGACGACGAGAACTCGCTCGGCGGGCTCGGTCTCCGGCAGCACGTTGCGCACGAGGCGGCGGTTGCTGCCCTCACCCCTGATTTCCTGCGGCATCCGATCGCCGGAGATGGCGCGGGGCTCGCCCGTGGCTGCGGCCGGTGCGCTGCACAGAGCGATCTCGGCGTCGCTGCCGGCCTCTATGCGGATGTGAGAGTCGGCCGGTGCATAAACCGCGCCGGGTGGTGCGTCCTCGAATACGGTTTTGCGGCCTCCGAGTTTCCGGAAGGCGATTTCACCCACCTGTACGTCAGCGAAGCCCGTCAGGACGACTACGCACACCTCTTTCCCGGTCGATGTCAGTGTCACCCGTTGGCCCGCAGCCAGCCTGCGGACCTCGAAGCCGACATATCGCCATCCTGCGCTCTGCGGCGTGATCGTGAGAACCCTGCCGTCCGCATCCGGCGCGGCGGGCCGCACCCGCAGGCTCATCGCCCATCTCCCGAGCGACGCGCTGCCGGGCTGAGCAACCGCCGCACCGTCTCGAGGCCGATCCGGCTGTAGACGCGCGGGTCGGCGCGCGCCGGGTCTTGCTCCGCCTCCACCACGACCCAGCCCTTGTAGCCGATATCGATCAGGGCCTGCGCGACACCGCGGAAATCGAGGTCGCCATCGCCCGGCGCCGTGAACATGCCGGCCAACACACCGTCGAGGAAGCTTCCGTTCCCTGTGCCGAGATCGTCGAATACCCGCCGGCGCACGTCTTTGGTGTGCACGTGCGCGACGCGGTCCGGATGGCTGCGGATCAGCCGCTCGGCATCGATGCCGCCGAGGGCCGCGTGTCCGGTATCGACGACGAACCCGACACGCGGGTCGGTGTGCGCGATGAACCGCTCGATGTCATTCTCGTCATCCACGACCGTGCCCAGGTGAAAGTGGTAGGCGAGGCGCAGACCCCGATCCTCCAGGTAGCGCGCCAGCGCGCTCAGCCGCGCACCGAAAGCGGGCCACTGGGCCTGCGCCAGGCTTGGAGTGGTGGCGAGCGGCCGCCGGCGATCACCGTGCACGGTGTTGCTGCACTCGGCGATGATGAATACGCTGCTGCCGAGCGCCTCGAGCAGCTGCAGGTGCGGCTGCAGCGCCTCGATCTCCTCGTCCGCGGAGCGAGCGAGGAGCGCTGCCGACCACCAGCCGCCGATCAAAGTCAGCTCGTGCGCGCCGAGCTGGGTCCCGAGCCGCACCGGATCGCGCGAGAACTTCCCGCCGAGCTCGATTCCCTCGAAACCCAGGGCATGGGCGTCGTGCAGGACGGTTTCGACCGGCGTCTCGCCGCCCAGCTCCGGGAGGTCGTCATTGATCCAGGCGATGGGGCTCACCCCGAAGCGAACGCTCATTGACTCTCCCCGCGCGCCTTGCGGCGCGTCTCGTACTCGGCACGGGCGGCGCGCACGGAATCCCTTTCCGAGACTTCCGGCACCGCGACGTCCCACCAGGCCCCGCCGGCGTCCGTCGCGGCATGCGGATCGGTGTCGATCACGATCACGTACGTGCGCGATGCGGCGCGCGCGCGCTCCAGAGCGGCGGCCAGAGCGCTGAGATCCGCGACCTTCTCGCTCTCGGCCCCGAGCGCGGCGGCGTGGGCGGCGAAATCGACCGGCAAGGCGCTCTTCTGCCGCGAATCGGCCAACAGGTTGTTGAAGGCGGCGCCGCCGGTGGCCTTCTGCAGGCGATTGATGCAGCCGAAGCCGCGGTTGTCCAACACGACGATCACCAGCTTCAGGCCCAGCATGACCGAAGTGGCGATCTCGGAATTCAACATGAGATAACTGCCGTCGCCGACCAGCACCACGACCTCGCCATCGGGCTCGGCGAGCTTCACGCCCAGCCCCCCGGCGATCTCGTATCCCATGCAGGAGAAGCCGTATTCGACGTGATAACCCCCGGCGCGCGCGGGCCGCCACAGCTTGTGCAGCTCGCCCGGCAGGCCTCCGGCCGCGCACACGACGGTGGTTTCGGTCCGCGCCCAGCGGCCGACGGCGCCTATCACCTGAGCGTCGGAAGGGAGGTTCCGCCGCTGCGCGGGCGGGCGCACCGCCCGATTCCACGCTTCTTCCCACGCCACGCGCTCCGCCGCGACCGAGTCGCTCCAGGCCCGCGGCACGCGGTAACCGGCGATCGCCTGCCGCAGTTGCTGCAGCACCTCGCGCGCATCACCGATGACCGCGATCGAGCCGTGTTTGTGCGCGTCGTAGGCGCTGACATTCACCTGCAGAAAGCGCGTGCACTTGGGAAACAGGGTGCGTGAGGCCGTCGTGAAGTCCTGCAGCCGGGTCCCGACGCCCAAGACGACATCGGCCGCGGCTGCGGCCGCGTTGGCCGCGCTCGTTCCCGTCACGCCGATCGCACCGAGCGATTGCGGGTGCTCCCAGTTGAGCGCGCCCCGCCCCGCCTGCGTTTCCGCGACCGGAATCCCGCAGGCGCGCGCAAGCTCATCGAGCGCGGATTCCGCAAGAGAGTAGAGCACGCCGCCGCCAGCGATGATGAGCGGCGCGCGGGCCGCGCGTAGACACTCCACGGCTCGCCGCAGATCCTCCAGGGCCGGCGGCGGACGCCGGACGGACCAGCTCGCGGGCTCCAGCATCCGGGCCGGGAACTCCCAGGCTTCCGTCTGGGTATCCTGACAGAATGCCAGCGTCACCGGCCCGCAGGCGGCGGGGTCGAGCAGAGTCGCCATGGCCCGTGGCAGCGCATCGATCAGCTGCTCGGGGCGCTGGATGCGGTCGAAGTAACGCGATACCGGCCGGAAGCAGTCATTGGCGCTCACCGTGCCGTCGGCGAAGTCCTCCACCTGCTGCAATACCGGATCCGGACCGCGCCCCGCGAAGACATCGCCCGGCAGGAAGAGCACCGGCAGCCGGTTGACGTGCGCGACGGCGGCGGCGGTCACCATGTTGAGCGCGCCCGGCCCGATGGAGCTGGTGCAGACCATGGCGCGGCGGCGGCGCGCGGCTTTCGCGAAGGCGATCGCCGCGTGTCCCATGGCCTGCTCGTTGTGCGCGCGCAAGGTCGGCAGCGTCTCGCCCGCGGCGTGCAGCGCCTCTCCGAGCCCTGCGACATTGCCGTGGCCGAAGATCGCCCACGCGCCGGCAAAGTAACGCACCGAAGCGCCGCCTGCGTCGACGAACTGATTGGCGAGATACCGCACCGCGGCCTGAGCGGCGGTGAGACGGATCCGCGTCATATGTCTGGCTCCTGCGGAAATTACACCGGCGGGTTCGGCCGGGCCCGGCGCCATGCGGCCACGACAGCCTGCAGGTTGGCGGCGAGCGCGGCCACCGTCTCGGCATCGCCGATCTCGCCGGCGAGCCGCCGCCGGGCGGGCTCGGCGAAGATGGTACGCCCAACGGCGAATCCGCGTATCAGCTCGAACGGTGCCGCGGCCTGGAACGCCGCTGCGAGACTGTCCGGATCGGAGGCAAGGCCCAGCACCAGAACGCCCCGGCACCAAGGGTCACGCCGGCGGATCGTCTCCTGAATGGCGCCCCACGCCGCAGGCTCCTCACTCGGCTCGAGCTTCCACCAGTCCGGGCGGATGCCGAGATCGTACAGTCGCTCCAGCACCCGGGCCGTGGTGTCCTGCTCGATCTTCCCGTACGGTGAGGCGATCACCTCGAGCAACAGCTCGTGGCGCGTTTCGCGGCACGCGCTGTGGAGGCAGAGCAGCCGCTCTTCCTGCTGTTGCCGCAGGGACTGCGGATCGTCCGGATGGTAACGGACCAGACATTTGACGACGTGATTCTGCGGCCAGCCGCGCAGCGTCGCGCCAACATCCGGCGCGCCGTCGAACAGCAAAGGGCGGGAGCCGCTCTGCTCGATCGGGCGCCCGATCCAGTACGGATGATCGGCGGCGCGCTCCAGGCCCTGGCGGCCGAATCGGCCGTCGAGCAGGATGCCGAAACGTGGGTCACCGCTTGCGACGCGGTCGACGGCGTCGAGGCCCAGAGCCTTGAACGCTTCCAGCTCGGATTCCCCCGCATCGAGCTCCGCGGCCAGCGACTCGAGGGGACCACGATGATCCATCGCCAGCACCAACAGCTCCGCCGGCCGCGGCGCACGCGTGGTGGCCCGGTGCAGATGCTCCAGCTCCTCGGACTCGCGTAGCCGCCGCGGCCATTGTCCGTCGAGGAAAGCAGCGAGCTCCACCCAGGTGGGCATGGCCGGCGCGCAGCCGTGGCGGGAGACCACGATTGCCCCGCAGGCATTCCCATACCGGCAGCAGGTCTCGAGCGGCATACCGCGCAACCAGCCGCGCAGGAAGCCGCTCATGAAAGCATCCCCCGCGCCGAGGATGTTGAATACCTCGATGTCGCAGCCCGGCGCTCTGACGCCGCTTTCCAGCTTCGCGCCAATGGGCCCTTCGAACGCCACGCAGCCTTCCGCCCCGAGCTTGCAAACCAATACCGCGGAAGTGATTGCCCGTACCGCGCGCAGCGCGCTCATCGTGTCGACCGAGCCGCCGAGGATGTGGAACTCCTCCTCCGTGCCGACGATGAGGTCACAGAGTGGCGCGATCTCCTGCAACCGATCGGTGACCGCTGCGCTGGTGACATAACGATTTTCGCCGGCGTCCGGTGCCGTCAGTCCCCAGAGTACCGGCCGGTAATCGATATCGAATACCACCCGGCCTCCGGCCGCACGCGCCAGCCCCGCCGCTCTGCGGCTCGCCGCACGGACGCCTGGCTGCGAAAGATGCGTCCCATTGATCAGCACGGCGCCGGCGCGGCCGATGAGGGCGGGATCGACGTCTGCCTCGCAGAGCGCCATGTCCGCGCAATTCTCACGGTAGAAGAGGAGCGGAAAGTGCCGATCGTCCCGGATGCCGAGAATGGCGAGGGCCGTCAGACGCTGCGGATCGGCGATCACGCCGGAAACGTCCACTCCGCAGCGAACGAGCTCCTCGCGAATGAAACGTCCGAAGTGATCGTCACCGACCCGGGTGAGCAGTCCGGCACGCAGTCCCAGCCGCGCCGCGCCGACCGCGGTGTTCGTGGGGCTCCCTCCCACATATTTGGCGAATGAGCCCATATCTTCCAGCCGGCCGCCGACCTGCTCGCCGTACAGGTCCACGGAGGACCGGCCGACCGTGATCAAATCGAGCGATGGGCCGATCGGTTCCGCCATGGTCGTGTCCCGGTGCGCTCCGCAGTCGTTGTGTAATTATTATTCTATTACAGTATTCCTCGGAATTGCCATTCTAAGTGACGCCCGGGGAGACCCGGCTTGCCGGTGCTCGCACCCCAGCCTCAGAGCGCAGCGTTGCTCGTTGCCGGCGTGGGCGGCGGCCCTCGCCGGCCTCGCCTAGCGCACTACGATGACCCCACGCATATAGGGGTGCACCGAGCAGACGTAATGGTAGGTCCCCGCACGATGGAACGTGAATCCGAACCGGTTGCCATTGTCCAACGCAGGTGAGCTGAACGCCTCGGGCCCGTCCGTGCTCTTGATGGTGTGCACGTCGTCATCCTTGTTGATCCAGGTCACCGTGCTGCCTTTCGTTACCGTCAAGGCGCCGGGCTGGAATGAATAATGACTGATGACGATGCCGGGGTGCGTGGCGGACGTTGCCGCCGACGCCGTCTGAGCGGATGGCATCGATACTGCCGCGCAGGCCGCTCCGACGGCCAGGCTCATCAAGGCAACGGCTGCACGGCGTGATGGCGAAGAGAATTTCATCGATCGTTCCTCATCCGGCGAGAGTGGTATCGGTCAGAGCCACCCGGTCCGCCAGCACATCGAGGTGCCGAATGCCCAGCAGCGTCTTCAGTTTGTCGGCCGGCACCTGGAGCGGCCCAGGTCCCGGTCCCACGCCAGGCGATGGCTGTGGAAATGCCGTCGAATAGGCCGTGTGATAAGTCACGTTGCCTTCGACTTTCTGGATCACCTGATGGATGTGTCCGTTGAGGATGGTCACGGAACCGAACCGCCGCAGCGCGGCCACGGCGGGCGCGGCATCCTCCGTACCCCAGCCCCACTGGGGATAGATGGACCACATCGGCATGTGGGTGAACACCACGATGGGAGTGCTCGCGCTGCGGCGCCGCAGGTCTTCGTCGAGCCAGCGCAATTGCTCGGGGCCGAACCAGCCGAGTCCGGTCTGTGTCAGCTTCAGGACATTGACCAGGCCCACGAAATGCACGCCCTGCGTGTCGAAGCTGTACCAGCCCCCCGTGCCGTGGCCGCGCCCGAAGCGCTGGAAGAAGAGCTTGCCGTCGTCGCCGATGGTGTCGTGCTCGCCCGGCACGTAAAAGACATCGCGCTTCACGCCCTGCATGATGTCGGCGGCGGTGGCGAACTGCTCGCCCGTCGACAGATGGCTCACATCTCCCGTGTGGATCACGAAGCTCGGCTTCTGTGCGACCATCCTGGCGACCGCCTCCGTCAATGTGTCCTGCGCGGACGGATGCCCACCTACCTTGAAGCCGATGTGGGAGTCGCTGATCTGTCCGAAGCTGAACCCCCGCATCTCCCCGGCTGTCGCGTCGCCGCCGAGTCGCAGCGCGCGAGGCACTCCGCCTGCAAAGGTCCACACGATCCCCGCGCCGCCCCAGAGCAGATGCTTCATGGCCTGGCGCCGGCCCATGCCGTCCGATCCGACAACTTTGCTCATGCTACCGATCTCCCGTTGATGTGGAGGGAGATTCACGGCAGGCCCGGGTTATTCGCCATCCGGCCGAAAATTCTCCGGGAATAAAACGCGGCCGGCCGCGATCTATAATCATCTGATGGGCTCGGATAACGCGTTCGCCGCCGTGGCGCTGCCGCACCTCGATGCGGCCTTCAATCTCGCCCGCTGGCTCACCGGCAGCCGCGCGGATGCGGAGGACGTCGTCCAGGAGGCCATGGTGCGTGCACTGACCTATTTTTCGAGTTTTCGCGGCGGCAGCAGCCGGGCGTGGATACTGCAGATCGTACGCAACACCGCGTACGGAGCGCTGAAAGCGCGCGGCGAGCGCATGGCCGGGCACATGGACCTGGATGAGGCCGGGGCGATCGAGGATATTCCCGACCCGACGGTCGATCCGGAGAAGGCGCTGATCGTGTCGCATGATCTCGCCCGTATCGACGCGCTGATCGCGGCATTGCCGCTCGAGCTGCGCGAGACGCTGGTTCTGCGGGAGTTGGAAGAGCTCTCGTACCGCGACATCGCGCAGGTCACCTCGGTGCCCATCGGCACGGTGATGTCACGCCTCTGGCGCGCGCGCAAGCTGTTGGTGGGCGCCGCGGGCAGGGAGGGGAGGCCATGAGCGCGGGCGATTGCGGCAAGCTTCTTCTCCTCCAGGCAGAGCTCGATGGCGAGCTGGATGCGGCCCAGGCCGCCGCTCTGGCGGAGCATCGCGCGCACTGCCCGGCATGCCAACGAAACGGCGCCGCCCTTGCGGCCGCGCATCAGGCCGTGCGCGGCGCAACGTATCATCGTGCCGACCCCGAGCTGCTGCGCGCCGTGGCGTCACGCATCGGCGCCGAGCGGCCGGCCCCGCGGCGGCGCGGGCCCTTTCCCCTGAAATCTCTCGCGAGCTTTGGTCTGGGTGCCGCTCTTGCGGCGGCGGTCGTCCTCGCCTTTCTGCCCGCCGGCCGGCCCGGGCTGGTCGGTGCGCTGGTCGACGATCACATCCGGGCGCTGCAACCGGGTCATCTGCTGGATGTCGTCTCGACGAATCAGCACACCGTGAAGCCCTGGTTCGACGGCAGGCTGGACTTCGCGCCGCCCGTGAAAGATCTGGCCGCGTCCGGCTTTCCGCTCCTCGGCGGCCGTCTCGACTACCTGCGGGGGCGAAGCGTTGCCGTCCTCGTCTACTCGCGGGGCAAGCACCTGGTGGAGCTATTCGTGTGGCCGGCATCGGCGGCGGCGGCCGAGCCCGCAAGAGCCGCGCGAGACGGATACAACATCGTCCACTGGACGGCGGGTGGAATGTCATTCTCCGCCGTCTCCGATCTCGAGCCGGCGGGCCTCGAGGAATTTGCCCGCGAGTGGCAGGCGCGCTGACGGCGACTCAGCGGTATTTTTTTGCCAGCGCCTCTGCGAGGTCGCCTCTGCCGGTTGCCCGCAGTCGCTCGAGGTAAGCCGGCAGCTCGCCCCGCACGTGAAACGGCCCTCCTTCCGATATCACGTTCTCCAACGGATCGCGCCCGCGCGCCGCGTTGGGCATCATCGCGGCGTGCCACCGCGAGAGCAGCGCCAGTCCCTGAGCGGCGATATCGGGACGCAGCGCCGCGAGATTGCGCTGCTCGAAGGGGTCGCTGCGCAGATCGAAGAGCATGACATCGTCGAAGAGGTGGTATCCGCCGTGCATCGTGTTGATCATCATCCAGTGATCGAACCGCACACCGCGCTGACACGTCCACGCGCCCTGCGACACGATGAGGTGGCCCCGGCCGGCGTCCTCGCCGGCCCGCAGGCCTGCGGCAAACGGCCGTCCATCCCAGCTCGGCGGCACCTCCTGCCCCAATAGCTCGAGCACCGTGGCGCTGACATCGATCTGATAATGGAGCGCCCGGCGCCGGCCGGCCCCGAGGCCGGGCCATCTGAGGATCAACGGGACATGCGTCGTATGCTCATCCGCGGTCTGGTGATCGCAGTAGATATTGAGCTCGCCCAGCGTCTCGCCGTGATCGGCGGAGATCATGATGGCGGTGTCGTCCGCGACCCCCAGCTCGCCCAGAAGGTCCAACAGCCTGCCCACGCAACGGTCGGCGGCCAGCACACCGACGTCATAACCGTCGAACATCCGGCGCACCGCCGCCATGTCGATCATCTCCTGCGGCTGGCGCGGATAGTGCGCGCGATCGTACTCGTTCGGCCTGAATCCCCGGCCCTCGCGTGCGCTGTGCGGCCCGCATCCCTGCCAGTGCCGGGCGCGCACCTCCTCCGTCAGCCAGGCCGGCGTGGGCGCGTCTTTGAAGGGCTCGCCGTAAGAGGCGGCGGCGCGATACGGCGCATGCGGATCCCACAGGTGCACGTGGAGGAACCAGTCATCGCTCCTGCCGCGCCTCGTCAGCCAGTCGGCCGCCACGGCATACACCTCCTCGGCGCTCTCCATTCCCCACTTGCCCACGTTGTAGGCCTCGTCGAATCCCGCATGCCAGTGAAAGGCGGAATGGCGGTGCGCGAAGGAGCTCACCGTCACGGTGCGCAATCCGGTCTCCCGCAGCCGGTTGGGAAAGGAGTCGAGGTGCAGGCGGGAGAAAAACCCTCTTTCCGCGCCGTCGATGGCCGGATCCGCATCCGTGCCGCCATGGTTGACCACGCCGTTGTGGATCCCGAAGCGGCCCGTGAGGAGGGCCGTGCGGCTCGGCAGGCAAGGGACGTCGGAGGCGTAGACGCCCTCGAACACGATCGCGTCAGCCGCGATGCGGTCGATGTTGGGGCTCGTCGCGCGCGGATAACCGTAGCAACCCAGGTGATCGCAGCGCAGAGTATCGATGTCGATGTAAAGCAGTCGCATGGCGCCTCGATTCCCGTCGACTCGGTCTCGGACAGTGGCCCGCGGGGCGCCGCGGGCTACGGCGTGATATTGGCGGCGGTCTGCGGCATCGTCGCGCCTTCCTGGGGCGGCTGGCTGGGCACACCGGGAAGCACTCTGCCGCCGTGTCGCGTCAGTGCGGCCTCGATGAGGCTCCGCAACCGTCGCACCACAGTGGGTTGCTGTGCCGCCAGATCCGTCCGCTCTCCCGGGTCGGCGACCACGTCGTAGAGCTCATCATGCAGCCGTGGCATGAAAGGATAGTGCAGCGCGCCCATGTAGTGAATGAGCTTCCAGCGGCCCTCGATGACGGCGACCGAGCCGGTCTTCAGAGCGCCAAAGCGCGGATTCTGCTCGAAGTTCATGCTGAAGATCGCGCGCTCCGGCGCCGATGCGCCCGCCTGCGCATCCGCGCAGGCGCCCAGCAGCGAGTTGCCTTCCCAGTCTGCCGGAGCGGCCACGCCGGCGAGCGCGGCCAGCGTCGGTGCAATGTCGGCCTGCTGTACGGGTGTGTCGCACCGGCTGCCGCTCGTCTCACCCGGCAGCTTGACGATGAGCGGAACGTGGATGATCTCGTTGTAGAGTCCGGGCCCGGTGTGCGCCCCGTAATGATGGGCGAAGCTCTCGCCATGGTCGGCCGAGACGACCACGGCCGTGTTGGGGCCCAGCATCTCGAGCGCACGTTGCAGGAAGGGACCGGCGTACGCATCGGCGTAGGTTATGGCCTCGTCGTATCGGGCCTGGAGCACATCGAGCTGCGGCTCGGTGAGGCGCGATTGGATCCAACCCCAGTAGGGCTGGGTGCTCGCCGCGGTCCTGTCCTTCTCGGATGCATCGAAGCGCCCGAGCCACGGCGGCGGAACCGCATAGGGCGAATGGGGTGGAAAGAGGTGCACCCAGAGGAAGACCGGCCTGCTGCGGTCGACGCTCGCGAGCCAGTGCAGCGCCGGCTCGATGGCCAGACGCGGATCGTGCTCCAGGTTCTGCGGCGGACCGCGAAAACGCGCGGCAAGATCGTCGATCTCCTGCAGGGGAGACAACTCCGCCGCCGCGCACACGTATCTAAGGTACTTTGACAGCCTGTCGGCGCAGAGCGTCACATGGCCGACGCGGTCCGTGCTCGCAAACTGGAAGTAGGGTCCGAGACCCTGTTTGGCTGCGCCTGCGATCGCATTCGTCGACACATAGCCGGTCCGATAGCCGGCCCGCTCCAGCACGGCCGGCAGCGACGTGCGCCGTGTGTAGGTGAGCGGCCATACGGGCAGCTGCAGCGCACGATTCGTCCAGGGCAACGTGCCGGTCATGATCGTCGCCACGCCGGGTGTCGTGAAGTTGGCATTCGCGTAGGCGCGATCGAATGTCACGGCACCCTGGGCGAACCGCGCGAGCTGCGGTGTCGTCGGCCGCGAGTAGCCGTACAGCGACATGTGCGGGGCGGAGAGCGCGTCGATGGTGAGCAGCACGATATTGGGACGAACTGCGCCCGTGCTCACCGGCAGCGATGTCGCGGTCTGCATTGCCTGCGCCTGGCCCGGATCTCCCGCCGGTGGGACCGGCAGCGCGGCAGTGGCGGCTGACGGTGAAGCCTCGGCGCCGCCGCCGTGCCAGCGGAATGCGGGGAGGCTCGCGAGTGAGAGGAGCCCCACGACGGTGCAGGTGGCGGCAACGGGCATCAGCGCTCGAATGGCCGACCGGCCCCGTGCCGTAGCGGCGAGGAGCACGCCGGCGCATACGGCGATCGTCAGCGCAGCGTCCGCTGATAGGGGAAGCGAGCGATGGAAGGTATGAAGCCAGGTGCGCAGACAACCGATGACGGTGGCGACGGTGATGGCTGCGGCGAGCGCAAACAGGATTGCACGGGTGGCGCCCGCCAGGAGGGCGCCGGGAGGGCGGCGGATCGCCTCGAGGCCCCGCAGCGCCGCGCCCAGCACCACGCAGCAGGGCACGACCGCCGCCGCGAGGATGAGCCACGCGGTGGCATAGAGCGGCAGCAGATCGATGGCGCGGAAGTCGTAGAGATACTGCTCGCAATGACTCGCGAAAGTCAGCGGCAGCGCGATTCCGAGGACCGCCGCCCCGGGCAGAGCGGCGACCCTCCAGGCACGAAGATCATTTGGCATGTCCGCTTGGGCGCCCGCCGTCCTGCGTTCCCTTGGCGCGGTCACGGCGAACGATCGCCACCACTGCGTGCGCCAGCCTCGTACAGGCGCGTACGATTGTGCGACGCAAAAATGCGAAGGCGGACCCGATCGCAATGAGCAGCGGGAACAGGAACTGGTAGATGGCGCCCGCCGAGTTCGGATCGATGTACGCGTACGCAGCCCGCAGCGGGATGCACGCGAGCACGGCGATGAGAGCGACCATGCCGATGAGTGTCGTGCGCTTCATGCCGGCACGCGAGCAAGGCCTGTACCCGTCATTCCTCCCCCTCGCCGAAGCGACGCCGAGCCGCCTCCATCGCGCGATCGAGCTGCAGCACGGACTCATCGTCGGGCATTGGCGCGCGCTCGCCGCGGTGAATGGGTACCGTGGAAAGCGCCGCTTCGATGTCGGCCGTGAGCGTGTGCTCGCCCCGTCCCGACCTGTCGCCGGCGAACTGCAGGATCTGCCGCAGGACGCGCTGCGGGTCCGTCTGCAGCGCCTCGAAGTCGACCCATAGCATCTGCTCGCGTGTCATCTCCGCGAGACACTGCTCCAGAACGCCGCTGCAGGCCTGCATGGCCGCGCGCAGGAACTTCTGCACCATCTCCTCGGGGCACTCCCAGAGCGCGTACACGTTCATCATCGCCGTCCACATCCTGACGTTCGACGCCAGCACTTCGCCAGGATGTCGGCCGATCCAGATGAAGCGGGCCTGCGGAAAGAGTTTGCGCAACGTGCGGATGCGGAAGGTATGCCCCGGGGACTTCAGCAATAGCCGCCCGTCTCCCCCGGCCGCGACGCCGCGGACGAACTCCTGCCAGCGCTCGAGATCCTGGCCGTCGCCCGACCACGACGCGGTACCGCACTCGAGCAGTCGCCGCGGATCGATCAGTCCCCGATAGATCGACTGCTCGCCGAGCAGAAGCAGCGCGAACTCGTCCTCCTGCGGGCCCTCGGAGGCGATCACGCCTTCGTCCATTGGCCGCTTCACCGCAGCGGCCCCCGCCGGGGCCCCGGTGAGGAAACACGTCGATGGATTGAAGCATTGCCAGGTCTGGGGCGTCGTCCAGCCGCCACAGGCGCTCACCAGCTCGTGCAGCACCGTCGTCCCCGAGCGCCACAGCCCCACGATGAGCACGGGGTCGGAGGGCAGCTGGCCGCGGGGAATGCGCGTGAGCTGCGTGCGCCAGTTGAGCTCGAACCAGTGTGCATGCCACCACGATCGCAGCCCGTAGCCGACCGGTGCGCGGCCGGGCTTGCCGCCCGCGCGAATCCATTGCGCAAGGGCGCGCGCCCCGAACAAAGGCTGAGAGGCTGAGCTTGGCTGGGCCGTCACCCCACGATAACTGCTCGGGCCGCCTCTGCGTTCCGCGCCGGCCGGCATCACTGCGGTGCACTCTGCCTGAGTTCGCCGGAAATCGCATCCTTCGCCCCGAATCTGGCCTACTAATTCGCCGAATGAGCACAATCTCGCGGCTCTTCAACCTCATGGCCTGCGCATCGTCCGCGAAGCCATCCGCCGCGAGCACAAGCTGAGGATCCGTTACATCAGCATCGCCGGGGCTGAGACGGACCGACTCGTCTGGTGGCGCTGGTCTTCTTCGAGGGCGCTCGTCTGGTCGCCGCGTGGTGCGAGCTGCGCGGTGATTTCCGTCATTTTCGTGCCGACGGGATCTCCAGCCTCGAGGGCACGGGAATCCGCTACCCACGGCCGAGGAGCGAGCTCGTCGTGCTCCGGCGGCGGCAACTCGAGGCGCGCGAGCGCCCCGGAAGTGGCGCGCCCGGGGACTCCTGACGGAAACTGTCACACGCGGAGGGCACCATAGGGTCTCGTTACCCAACGCTCCGCAACGGAGACTCCTCATGCGACTCTATCATCACCCCTACTCCTTCAATGCGCGTCGCGCGGTGCTGACCGCTCTGCACCTCGAGGCCCCCGTCGAGCTGGTTTTCGTCGATCTGCAGAAAGGCGAGCAGCGCCAGCCGCAGTTCCTGCAGCTCAATCCCAATCACCGAGTGCCGGTGCTGGAGGACGACGGATTCGTGCTCTGGGAGTCGTACGCCATCATGCAGTACCTCGCCGACAAGATTCCCGGGCAAACTCTCTACCCCACCGAGACCCGCGCGCGCGCCGACGTCAATCGCTGGCTCTTCTGGTGCAGTCAACACTTCTCGCCCGTCGTCGGTGTCCTCAACTGGGAGCACGTCATCAAAGGGATGCTCGGCCTCGGCGCCGCCGATCCGGCTGAGGTCCGTCGTGGCGAGCAGCTGATGCGCGAATACGGCGGCGTCCTCGATGCGCATCTTTCCGGCCGTGATTGGATCTGTGGTGACGCGCTCTCGCTGGCAGACATCGCCATCGCCGTCCCCCTGGCGGCGACCGTGCCCGCGAAGCTCCCCGTTGGCGACCTGAGCAACGTTCAGCGCTGGCTCGCCACGATGCAGTCACTGGACGCATGGAAGAGAACCGCACATCCCTGAACGTTAATGATCCGGGCCGTGACTCTGTGCTTAGATGCCGGGATGAGCAGGATCGATATCGAGACGCGCGACGGCCTCTGTCCCGGCTATGTCTATCGGCCGGCCGGCACCGGACCTTGGCCGGCGGTGCTCGTCTTCATGGACGGTCTCGCCATCCGCCCCGCCATGCTGCAGATTGGAGAGCGGCTGGCGACGCACGGATATTTCGTGCTGCTGCCGGACCTGTTCTACCGCGTCGGACCGTATGAGCCCATGGACCCGCGGGCCGTCCTCGGAGATCCGCAGAAGCGCAAGATCCTGATGGAGAAATTCTTCGCCGCTGCGACGCCGGCCAACATCATGGCCGATATGCCCGCCTTCCTGGACTATCTGACGGCACAGCCCGACGTGAAGCGAGGACCGATCGGCATCACGGGGTACTGCATGGGCGGCCGCCTCGCCCTCATCGCGGCCGGCACCTACCCGGAGCGGATCGCGGCCGCCGCGTCCTATCACGGCGGCCGCCTCGCGAGCGATGATCCCGACAGCCCGCATCGGCTCGCGCCGCGCATGCAGGCGCGGGTTTACGTCGCCGGCGCGATCGAGGATCAATCCTTCCCGGATGACATGAAGCAGCGCCTGGAAAAGGCGCTCACGGACGCCGGTGTCGACCACGAGATCGAGACTTACCCGGCGAAGCACGGCTGGGTTTTCTCCGATTTCCCGGTCTACGACGCCGCCGCAGCGGAGCGCCACTGGCGGACCCTGCTCACGCTCTTGCAATCGCAGTTGCAACCCTGACGCGCCGCTCCCAGGGTGACGGCGGACCTAGGGGAAATCCGCCGTGACCCCCGCGAATACGTTGAAGCCCGGCGCCGGCTCGAAGTAGCGCCCGTTGCCGTCGTCCACGATGATCGAGCCGGCATACCGGCGGTCGAGCAGGTTGTTGAGGCGAAGGAATACGCTCAGCCGTGTCGAGCCCAGCTCCACCGCATAGCCGCCGGTAGCATCGAAAACGGGATAAGCCGCCGCATAGTCCGTGTTCGCATCGTTCACGGCTATCGCGCTGATGTACTGGCCGGAAAGGCTGGCGCGCCAGCCCGTCGTACCACCCCATTCCAGTTTGGCGTAAGCGTCGTTGTGCGGCACTCCGGGCAGGCGATTGCCTGATGCAATGACCTGGTTGGCAGCCGTGCAAGGGGTGCCCGCGCACGTCCGGTAGGCATCGATGTAGATCGCATCGACATACGTGTAGGCGATCCGTGCGCGCCAATCATGGGCAAAGCGGTAGTCGAGCGAGGCTTCGGCGCCGCGGCGCCGTGTCCGTCCCGCATTCTGGTACGTCGAGCGGCCGCCGGCGTTCGTGGCCACGACGATCTCGTTGCGTGTCGAGGTGTCGAAAGCGGCGACCTCGGCGCTCAGATTCCGGCTCATCCTGAGCTTGGCGCCGACCTCGCTGTTGTCGCTGCGCGACGGCCGCAGCGCCAGGTTGAGTCCCGCGCCGCCGAAGGGCCGGTAGGCGAGCTCGGATCCGAGCGGCGTCTGGAATCCCTGGCCGTAAGAGGCATACAGGTGCAGCCAGGGTCGCGCGGCGAAGAGGAGCCCCGCCACCGGGGAGCTGGCCGTATAGGTGGCCGCGCCGCTGTCATTTCCGTTGGAGGGAGTGATGTAGTGATCCTCCGAAAGGAAGCGCACCTCGCTGTGACGGATGCCCGCCGTCAGGGTCCAGCGCGGCACGAATTCCCAGCTCGCCTGCGTGTACTCGTCGATGTTGCGTGCAATGTCGTTCTCGTTCCGCCGCAGCGCGCCGATGACCCCGAGAGCGTCGCCCACGAAGTTGTCATGGCCGCGGCGCAGCTCGTTCTGCGTGTCGTAGCTCACGCCGACGACCCAGGAGAGCGGCCGGCCGGCGAGGGGTCCCTGCCAGCTCCAGCGCGCATCGGTGCCGCCGAACTGCCGGTCGAGATCGACGACGCCGCCGGCGCTCGTCGCCGGCTTCTGCGCCCCCACGGGAATCGACAGGAACTGCAGCACCGAGCGGTGTCCGTAGTATCCCATCAGCCGGATGGACTGTCGGTCGGTGAGTCTCAGATCGAGCACCAGCCCGCCCTCCTGTTGCTGCAGGCTCTTGCGCGTGTTGAACTGCAGGGCCGCCGCATCGGTCTGGTCCGGATTGGCGGCGAACTCCTGGGCGGTGAGACCCAGCGGATCGTTCGAGTCCGGGCGGGAGAGAATGTTGGCGATGAATGTCAGCTTGCCGCGGGGACCGAAGTCGTAAGCGACCTTGCCGTTGAACGACTCGTTGCGCGCGCTCTCGTGCGGCCGGTAGCCCTCCACGAAAAAATGCGTGAATGCCACGTTGTACGCGAGCGGCCCGTTTGCATCACTGGCGTCCAGGCCGGCGCGGAACGTGCCGAAACTCCCATAGCCGACGTCGGCCCGCACTTTCCCGGGCGCGGTGCCGTCGGCAGTGAAGATCTGGATGACGCCGCCCGCCGAGTTGCCATAGAGCGCCGAGAACGGCCCGCGAAGCACCTCCACGCGCTGGGCGGAATCCAGGTTGAATTGCGAGACCTGCCCCTGGCCGTCGGGCCCGGTCTGCGGTATCCCGTCCTGGTAGATGCGCACGCCGCGGATACCGAATGCCGAGTTTGCCCCGATGCCGCGGATGGAGACCTGCTGGTCCTGAGCGTAGTTGTTGCGGTTGCGCGCGAGGAGCCCCGGCACGAAGCCGATGTCATCGGCGAGATTGATGCCGAGCGCATCCTGGCGCAACGCGTCGGCCGGCACGTCGCTGATGGAGGCCGGCACGTCGAATGCGGGCGCTCGCACCCGTGTCGCCGTGATCACGATGTCCGCCAGCGCCGGGGTCTCGTCGGCCCGTGCCGGGCTCGGGCAGAAGGCCGTGGCGCCACAGACCGCCACGACCGCCGCCAGCGTGGAGAGGCGTTGTTGTTGTTTCATCACGAGCCGGTGCGAATGAAGGGACACGAATTATTGCGCGGCGGAGGGAATGGTTCCATCCGCCGCGAGCGCGCCGAGGCCGGGCTGTGCCGGCAGCGACACGACTTTCGCCCCGACTAGAGATTTTCTCTAGATGTCTCTCGCGATTTTCTTTGGTTGCAGCGCCGGTGGCCGGCCAAGCGCGGGTCAGTCGCCCTCCGGAATCAACCTGACGGACTGTCGTCTGCCGCGGCGCAGCAGCTCGATCTCGATCGCGCGCTCCGCGCGCTCGGCTGTCAGCAGCCGATGCAGGCGGTCGACACCGGTGACAGCTTCTCCGTCGAGCTCCAGCAGCAGGTCTCCCCGCTCTAGGCCGGCGCGTTCCGCCGGGCCGCCTGACAGGACCTCCGAGATCATGACGGCTCCGGGCTCAGCCCGTTCGAGCGCCCGCTGCACTCGGCGATCGAGCGTAATCGTCTGCCCCGCGAGCCGCAGGCGGCTGCGCCGCACACGCCCATGGCGCATCAGTTGATAGGCGACCTCGACGGCGGTATCGATGCCGATGGCGAAGCAAATGCCTTGGGCGCCGCCCGCCACCGCTGTGTTGATGCCGACCACCCGTCCCGCCGTATCGGCGAGCGGCCCCCCGGAGTTCCCGGGATTGAGGGGCGCGTCCGTTTGGATCACGCTCTCGATCAGACGCCCGGAGTCCGTGCGCAGCGTGCGCCCGAGGGCGCTCACGATACCTGCGGTCACGGTGGCCTGAAAGCCGAGAGGATTGCCCACGGCAATCACCAGCTGGCCGACGCGCAATCGCGCCGAGCTGCCGAAAGTCGCGTGTGGAAAGCCGCTGCCGCTCAATCGCAGCACGGCGAGGTCCGTGGCGGGATCGTCGCCCACCCGTACCGCTTCACAGGTGCGCCCGTCCGACAGCGACACCAGCGCGCTATCCGCGCGTTGCGCGACATGGCTGTTCGTCAGCAGATAGCCGTCGGGAGTGAAGATGACCCCCGAGCCCGTGCCCCGCACACGGCCGCTCGCCGCCCGTGCTTCGATGCCGGCAACGGCGGGGCCGACACGCTCGGCGCCTTGCGAGACGAGTTGCGAGTACGGGTCGAGCTCGGGCTCGATGGCTTGTGCTTCCGGCATCCGGCCAGCATCGGGGTCGCGCCCGCGCTTTCCACCCGGCCAAACGGCCGGGTCGCCCCCGGTCGTCCGGCCGGTGCCCAATCGGGGTGGCGCGCAGCAGACTTCCCGCTATCCTAAACCGGAGGACATACATGGCTCAGGAGCTCAACCCTCTCAGTGCGCTCTCGGACGTGTTGGTGGCGCGATTCGCCGCGGCACGCGACAGTGTCGCCGCGGTCAGACTGTCGCAGCGGGCTCACCTCGGGGCGATCCGGTGGCAGCACGATGTGCTCGTGACTTCCGAGCAATCGCTTCCCGAGCGCGACACGCTCGAGGCTCTCCTTCCCGACGGCTCGGCGGTCGCCGGCAAGCTGGCCGGGCGCGATCCTGCCACGAATGTGGCCATCATCCGACTCGACAAATCCGTCCCCGCGCCGACGCTCTCGGCATCCGCTGCGCAGATCGGAACGCTCGTCATCGCGGCAGGCTCGGACGGCAGCGGCCGGCCGAGCGCCAGGCTCGGCATGGTGAATGCCGTCGGACCGCAGTGGCACAGCATGCGCGGCGGCCGGATCGAAGCGCGCATTCAGCTCGACATCCGGCTTGCGGTCAGTGAAGAGGGTGGCCCGGCATTCGATGCCGCCGGCGGCTGGCTCGGCATGACGACATTCGGTCCGCGTGGACAGATCCTGGTGATTCCCGCCAAGACCGTGGAGCATGTCGTGCCCGCTCTGCTGGCCGGCGGGCGCGTACCGCGTGGCTGGCTCGGAGTCGCTTTGCGGCCAGTGGCCATTCCCGATGAGCTGCGGGAGGCGGGCGAGGAGGCCGGGCTGATGGTCATGTCGCTCAGTCCCGAAGGTCCGGCGGCCAAGGCCGGACTCGTCGCAGGTGACATCGTTCTCTCCGTCGATGGGACCTCGGCGCGCCGCCTGCGCAGCGTGCTCGCGCATCTCGGTAGCGACAGCGTCGGCAAGACGGTGCCGCTGCGGCTCATTCGAGGCGGCGCAGTCATCACCGTCGAGGCGACGATCACGGAACGTCCTGCGACATGACGGATTCCGCTGTGTCGCCGTCCGGGCGCAGCCTGCGTGTCGTGATTGCCGCCAGTGGCGAAGAGCGGATCGCGGCACTCTTGGACGTTCTGCGATCGTTGGGTCACGAGGTGATCACGGAGGACGAGGGTCCTGATGTCGTGCTGGCCGATCGACACCTGCCGGAGAAGGGGCGCTACCCGGCAGTCGTGGTCGGTGGCACCGACGCCGATGCGGAGGGGCTTCTGCCCGAAAATGCCGCCGCTGCCGAGATCGATGCCGCCTTGCGCGCCGTGGCGCAGGGTCTGATCGTCAGGTCGTCACGTGCGCGCGGTCCCGGATTCAGCGCCGCGCAGGACGCCGAAGCGCGGACGCTCCTGACGCCGCGGGAGGCGCAAATCCTGGACGCGATCGCCGACGGTCTCACCAACAAGGCGATCGCCCGTCGCCTCGGTATTTCCCTGCATACGGTCAAATTCCATCTCGAGTCCGTATTCCGCAAGCTCGAAGCGCGCACGCGGACCGAGGCGGTGGCCAAGGCGCTCGAGCGGCGCCGGGAAGATACCATTGACCTGTGAGGCGCACTCAGCTCTGCTGCGCCGCGAAGATTTTCCGCACCGCCTCCATGTCATCCGCATCCTCGGCCCGCTTGTCATCCCGATACCGCTTCACGCGGGCAAGCCGCAGCGCCATGCCGCCGGGATAACGGCTGCTCGCCTGCAGGTCGCTGAAGGCGATCTCGACGACCAGCTCCGGCCTGACGTACACCGTCCAGTCATCCCGATGCGCTTCACGCGCCAGCAGCTCTCGCGTCTGCCACTCGAGCATCGTGTCCGTCAGCCCTTTGAAGGTCTTGCCCAACATCACGTAACGGCCCGTCGCCCGGTCGATTGCGCCAAGATGCAGGTTCGACAGCTTCCCGGTACGGCGACCGTGTCCCCACTCGGCGGCGAGCACGACGAGGTCGAGCGTATGGGCACGCTTGATCTTCAGCCAGCTCGCTCCCCTGTTGCCGGCTTCGTACGCTGAATCGAGCGCTTTTGCCATGACACCCTCATGGCCCGCGGCGAGCGCGGCCTCATAGAAGGCCCGCGCCTCGGAGGCCGATGCGGTGACGATCCGCGGCACGCGCAGGGACTGCGGAACGGCCCCTGCCAGCGCTTCGTAGCGCTCGCGCAGCGGCCGGTCCGCCAGGCTCCGTGCATCGACCCGCAGGCAGTCGAAGAAGTACGCCCGAACGGGCAGCTCCGTCAGCAGCTTCTCGACTTCCAGCCGGCGGCCGAAGCGGCGCATCGTGATCTGGAACGGGTGGGGTCGCCCCGAAGCATCGTACGCGATGGCTTCTCCATCCAACACCAACGCCCGTGCGGGAAGCGTGCTCACGGCGGTGACGATCTCCGGCAGTGCATCAGTGACCTCATTCAACGTTCGCGTGTAGAGCCGCACCCGCGCACCCTCCTTGTGCGCTTGCACGCGTGCCCCGTCGAGCTTCCATTCCAGCGCAGCCTCGGCATTTCCGAGCTCCCGCAGTGCCGCCTCGACGTCCGCGGCGGTCTGCGCCAGCATGGGCGCGACGGGCGAGAAGAGCTCGAGCTGGAAGCGTCCCAGGCTAGCGGCCCCTTCGGTCAATGCGGCGAAGGCGACCGTGCCGACGCTCGGCGCATACATTGCCGCGCGGCGTACCTGGGCGACCGGGACCTCGGCAGCCGCGGCAACCGCGTCGATCATCACGCCGACCAGCGCTCCCTGGCGCAGCTCCCCGGCGAGAAGCTGCAGCAGGAAGCCGCGTTCGGTGAGTGTCGCCCGCGAGAAAAGATCGCGCAGCGCCTCGGCCCGGCGCGCGGCCGAGCCACCCCCGCGCATGCCGGCCAGCTCGCCAATGAGCCTGTCTGTCTGCGCCACGGATAGCCGGGCCTTCTCCGGTGAGTCTCCCGTGGCCGCCGCCGCGGTGGCCGCGGCATTGAGCGCGGAATATCCAACGCCGATGCGGCCTTGCGGCAACTCTCCCGAGAGATAGCTGACTGTCACCCCGATCTCGTCCCGCTCGAGCTTCCTCAGCAGAGTGGCGATCTGCCGCACTTTGGCGAGGCGTGAGGACGTCGCGCCCACGCGTGCGGACGTCTCGACGAGCTCGGCGAGCAAGGTCATGACGCCGATATTGCCAGCCGCCTGCCGCTCCTTGCACGCTCAGCGCGACTTCAGCCCGTACACGTCGAGCTCGCCGGACACACTCGTGGACCCGAAGCGCCCGCCGGTGTTGTTGCCCCGCGTGCCGACGTATACCTTGCCGTTGGCGATGGTCGGCACCGCGAACTTCACCGCGTGGCCGGCGGCATCGGTGGGGGAAAGGGAGCTGTTCCAGAGCTCGCGCAGATCGGCCGCATCATAGGCATACAGCACGGCCCGGCCGCACCCCTGCGCGGCGGCGGTGCAGTATTGTCGATTGTCGAGGACCCAGACCACTCCGTCCGCAGCGCCCTTGGCCGAGATCGAAGGGGTCCCTCCAGGATAGCCGAAGCCACCGGCCGGCTGCGTCGCAGAGCGCTGCAGAGTCAGTCTGCCCGTGGCGGGATCGAGGCGATAAGCCTGCAACGGGCTGCCGGCCCCGGCAAGGAAGTACTCGTCATCCCACAAGGCGCCGGCGGAAAAGATCACCCCGGGGTTGGGTCCCGCGAGGTCGGTCTCCGTGCCGGCTTTGATCTCCTGGAGGGCGCGAGCATCGCCAAAGCCGCCCGGAGCGTCACGGTCGAGCACAAAGAGCTTGCCGTCCTTGCCGCCAGCGAGGGCGATACGCGTGAATCGGCTGTCAGCCGGCAGGTTTGCGAGCACGACCCCGCCGGCACCGAAATCGTTGTTCTCCTTGTCGTCAAACGCCTCATCTGAGGGCGTGAAGTATTGCAGGACCGTGAGTCTGTGCGATAGCTTGAGAAAGGAGTCGCCGTAGTCATCGTTCGGCTTCTTCGGGCTGGTCGCATCGAAGTCGGCGTTAGCGGTCACAACATAGAGATCACCGTCTGGACCTGCTGCCGGGGCCATGCCGCTCATCCAGATGCCGCCGCCGCCGGTGTCCGGCGCGGTATTGAAGACACATGTGCGCGCGAATGAGCGGCCATCGTAGCGGTATCCGATCAGCCAGCCATAGTACGGCCTGGCATCCTCATGAGACGCGAATGCAACGTAGACGGTGCCTTGCACCAGCGCTAGCCCGGATCGCTGGTTCTCTTGGCGTGCGTCGAACGCGACGCGGGTAGCGGCTTCTGCTTTGCCGGGATAGCTCGCGTCGATCGTCACGGGAGAGCCGGGCTTCTCCGCTCCCGTGGCCAGGTCGATGGCATGCAGCCGCTGGTAGTAACGTACGCCCGCGGAATAGATGACCGACTTCGAGACCACATATAGCGTGTCCGTCCCCGGGTCGATCACGGGTGTACCGGTGACGCCCACTTCGGGCGTGATATCGCCGTATCCCTTGCCGACGAAGTACCCCCTCGTTCCTGCCGGCACCGTGGTTTCCCCGCCCAAACCGCCGTGATCGGTGTCGATCAGATCCTCCTTCCACAGCTCTCTACAGGGACTTTGGTCGGTATCGAACGCGTAGAGGCCATCATGCTCGGTCGCCACGAACACAACATTGCGCTCATCGTCGCCAATACGCACTCGAGCGACGAGAGGCTGCGCATAGATCGCTCCGTCGGCGGAGCACGAGAAAAGCTTCCCGAAAGTCGCCCTGTTGACATCCGAGGGCGAAAGGATGTACTCGAGGTCGTCGACACCATCGCGCGCCAGGTCGTTGTGATAGGTGTAGACGCCCGTCGGGTGCGCATTGTCTGCGCCAGGCAGTCCGTTGTCTCCGGGGCGCACCACGCGCGCGGTGGGAGCCGGGGGGCCGCAGGCCTGGGCGCCTGCGCCCAGCAGGATCAGGCAGAGCAGAAGGCGGCGCGGGCTGCCGGGCGCGGCACTCCCGCGCCGGGGGGGCGGCTCAGGTCTGAAATGTTCCGACGGTTTCCGCCTGCGCGATGATGTGAGGTTGGGCTGCATTCAGGACGTCCTTGACGCTCGCCTTGGCCGGCAGGCCGAGCTCCGGCACATCGAGTGCGAGCAGCCGAAAGTGATAGTGGTGCGTGCCGTGACCCTGAGGAGGTTGCGGACCGTCGTAACCGCGGTTGCCGAAATCGTTGACGGCCATCTCGAGGGAGGCTCCCGCCTTGGGAGCGCCGCTGTCTTCGCCGAGGCCCTTGTAGGCCGGCGGCACGTTGTAAACGGCCCAATGGCTGAAGGTCCCCTTGGGTGCGTCGGGATCCTCGACGACGACCGCGAAGCTCCGCGT
Organism: Steroidobacteraceae bacterium; assembly: GCA_036278795.1. Classification (GTDB taxonomy): domain Bacteria; phylum Pseudomonadota; class Gammaproteobacteria; order Steroidobacterales; family Steroidobacteraceae; genus 13-2-20CM-66-19. The sequence continues at coordinate 245,054 of DASUKK010000025.1, forward strand.
GTTGCGCGGCGCATCCTGCCACTCGAGAGGCGGCGAGATGTTGCCGCCGTCCTTGCTGTAGCGCTCCGGGATTCGCTTGCCGTTCGGGAAGGCTGGACTTGCGACACTGAGTGCCATGTTGTGTCTCCTCACTGTGGGCGTCCCTGCGCATGCAAGCGGCGGACCCGAGTTTGCCCCTTTCGGGCGGTTCACCGCTGGCGGCGTCCCCTGATATAGTCCGGCACGAGCTTTCAGCCCGACGCGTCAACGACAGCCAGGGGAGAGGACCATCATGAAGATCGGCGTACTCGGTTCAGGCACCGTTGGCACGACGCTCGCCGGCGGGTTCCTGGCGCATGGCCACGAGGTGACGGTCGGCTCCAGAGAGCCGGATAAGCTGCGGGAGTGGGCGCGAAAGAACTCCGGCGCGCGCATCGCCACGCCCGAGGAGACGGCGAAGTTCGCCGAGGTCGGCGTCCTGGCCGTCAAAGGCACGGCGGCCGCCGCGATGGTGCGCGCGGCGGGACCGGCCCATCTGGCGGGCAAGCCCGTGATCGACGCCACCAATCCGCTGGCGGATGCGCCGCCGGTGAATGGTGTCTTGAGATTCTTCACCTCGCTCGATGACTCCCTGCTGGAGCGTCTGCAGAAGGAGTTCCCGCAGGTCCGATTCGTCAAGGCATTCAACTCCGTTGGCAGCGTGCGTATGGTCAATCCGGCATATGCCGAAGGCAGGCCGACGATGTTCATCTGCGGGGCCGATCAGCCCGCCAAGGACCTGATCACCCGGCTGCTCGACCAGTTCGGCTGGGAAGTCGCGGACATGGGCGGTGTCGAGGCCGCACGCGCGATAGAGCCGCTGTGCATGCTCTGGTGCATTCCGGGACTGCGGCAGGGCCAGTGGACGCACGCCTTCAAGCTGCTGAAGTCATGACCCGCGCACGGTCCGAGATCAGGCCCGTCCGCCGCGCCGACTACGAGGCGTGGCGTGCGCTCTGGGACGGATACAATGCCTTCTACGGCCGCAGCGGTGCGACATCACTCCCGGAGGAGATCACCGGTGCGACCTGGGAGCGCTTCTTTGACGGCGCGGAGCCCGTACATGCGCTCGTGGCGGAGAGCGAAGGCACACTGGTGGGCCTGGTCCACTACCTCTACCATCGCAGCACGACACGCTTGCATGACGTGTGTTATCTGCAGGACCTGTTCACCACCGCCGCAATGCGCGGTCTCGGGATAGGTCGTCACTTGATCCATGCGGTGTACGATGCCGCTCGCGCGGCCGGCTGTAGTCGCGTCTACTGGCAGACGCAAGTCACCAACCAGGCGGGCCGGGCGCTCTACGATAAAGTCGCGGCGCACCATGGCTTCATCGTCTACTCGCATGAGTTGACCTAGACGCCCAGACCACCGAGTTCCTCCAGCCGGTAACGAACCACCGAGTCCCGCCAACCGGTAACGACATGCTCCAGGAAACGGTTGCACATCTCGGGCCACCCCTTCTCTTTCTGCTGGTGCTGTTGCAGCAGGCAGGGGTGCCGTACCCCATCACGCCGGTCCTCATCGTGGCGGGTGCCGCTTCGGTCAACGGACATCTTTCAGCCGTGTCGGTGATCGGAATCTCCGCCGGCGCGGCTCTCCTTGCCGATCTCGGCTGGTACACGGCGGGCTTTCGCCTCGGCGGGCGCGCCCTGAAGGCTCTCTGCGCGCTCTCGCTGTCGCCCGACTCCTGCGTCTCGGAAACGGAGCGCCGGTTCGGGCGCTTCGGTACTCGCGTGCTGGTGATCGCGAAGTTCGTCCCTGGACTCGGCCTGATCTCGACGGCCATGGCCGGCGTCGTGCGTGCGGGCCTCGATGGATTCATTTTCTACGACATCGTCGGCAACCTTCTCTGGGCGACCACCGCGGTCTGCATCGGCATCCTCTTTCACGATGCGGTCGGCGACGTCCTGCTTGCGCTCGCGCAGCTCGGCTATTGGGGAGTCGCGCTGGTCGCCGCGGCGGTCCTCGCCTTCATCGCCATCAAGCTCGTCAAGCGGCGCGCGCTCATTCGCGAGCTGCGCCAGTCACGCATTTCCGTCGCGGAGCTCAAGGAGTTGGTTGACCACGGCGCCCTGCCCGTCATCATCGACGCCCTCGCGCCGGCGAGCCGCCGGCGTGAAGGCATGATCCCCGGGGCCATACCGGTGGAGACGCTGCGGCTCGAATCCGATCCCGCGGCCCTGCCGCTCGACGCGGAGGTCATCGTCTATTGCGCCTGTCCCAATGAGGCTTCCGCCGCCCGCATCGCGCAACAGCTCATCCGCATGGGCTGCCTGCGCGTACGGCCGCTCACCGGCGGGATCTTCGCCTGGAAGGATGCCGGATTCGATGTCGACATGGCGCCGAAATCCCGCTTGGCCGCGGCTTCGCGCGCCGTCAGCTGAGGTGCGTGGACGCCGCACCGCCTTGGCGGCTCTCAGGGCTTCAGCCCATAGACATCCAGCTCCCCGGAGACGCTCGTCGAGCCATATACCCCGCCGGTATTGTTTCCCCGGGTTCCCACATAGACCTTGCCGTTGGCGATGGTGGGGACCGCGAATTTGACCGCGTTGCCGGCCTTGTCGGCGCTCGACTTGCCGCTGTTCCACAATTCCTTCGCGATGTTCGTCGCATCGTACGCATGCAGAACCGCGGGACCGCATCCTGGCGAGGCGTCAGTGCAAAACTGACTGTTGTCGAGCACCCAGACTACACCGTCGGCATTACCACTCGAGGACAGGGATGGCGTACTACCCGGGAATGCGAAGCCCCCCGCCGGCGCGGTTGCAGTGGTCGTGAGGCTCAACTTGGACGTGGTCGGATCCAATCGATAAGCCTTCATGGCCTCGCCCGCGCCGGCGACGTAGTACGTGTAGTTCCAGTACGCGCCGACCGAGAAGATCACGCCGGGGTTGGCCGCCGACAGGTCGCCTTCGGGGCCGAGGTTCACTTCCTGCCAGGCATTGCCGTCGCCGTAGCCGCCGAGCTTGTCGCGGTTCAGCACGTACAGGTTGCCGTCCTTGCCGCCAGCGAGCGCCAGGTGCGGCAGGGGACTGCCGGCGGGCAGATCGGCGAGCACCGCGGCGCCTCCTGCGCCGAAGTCGTTGTTGTAAACGTTATCCGCGGATTGGTTCGAGGGTGTAAAGTATTGCGCGATCTGCAGGCCCGGCGATAGCTGCAGCAGCGAGTCGCCGTAGTCATCGTTCGGCGAGCTGCCGCTCGCGGCATCGAAGTCTCCATTGCCTGTCAGAACGTACAATCGCCCCTGCGGATCGACGGCGGGCGCGGCGCCGCTCATCCAGATGCCGCCTTTGCCGGCGTCGGGCGCCGAATCGAATGCGCCGGTTTGAGTAAAGGACGACCCGTTGTAACTGTAGCCTATCAGCCAGCCGGCATACGGCATCCCGTCTTCGTGCGATCCCCACGCGATGTAAACCGTTCCGTTGGCCAGCACCAGGCCTGGCCGCTGGTTCTCGGTGCGTGCGTCGAACGATACCGTCGTACCGCCGCCCGATGTGCCCGGGACGCTCGTGCTGATCGTCACCGGCGACCCCGGCCGCTCCGCGCCGGAGGTCAGATCGATGGCGTGCAGCCGCTGATAGAAGCTCGTCCCGGCGGTGTTCATCGACTTGGACACGACGTATAGCGTACCGGTCGCCGGGTCGATCACGGGGGTGCCGGTGACACCTGCCTCGGGCGTGAGGTCGCCCCAGCCTTTGCCCACCAGTCCGGTGGGACCCGAGGGCACGGTGACCTCCCCGCCCGTGCCGCCGTGGCTGGTGTCGATCAGGCTGACATTCCAGAGCGGCTCGCAGGGGCTCGCGTCGGCGTCGAACGCGTACAGACTGTCGTGCTCCGTTGCCACGAAGACGACATTGTGGATCGTCCCTTTCACGTCGAGCGCCGCTACCCACAGCGGTTGCGCATAGACCGCCCCGTCGACCGTGCACGAGAAGAGCTTGCCGAAGCTGGAGCTGTTGATGTTGGAGGGAGAGAGCGCGTATTCGTCCTGGTTCGCGCCGTCGCGGGCCAGATCATTGTGCTGGGTGTAGACCCCTGCGAGGTCCGTTATGCCGACGCGGATTCCACTGCTTTGTGTCGGGTCGGTGACGCTCGTGGCGGTGATCGTGTAAAGACCCGGCGCCTGCGGTGCGGTCAGAGTGACGGACTGTCCGCTTGCGCTCTTGGCGGCGCTGAACGAGCCGCCCGCCGGGCTGATGGTCCAGCTCACCCCCGCGCTGTCATTGGTTTTTGCCGCCAATTTCAGCTGCTGACCTGCCGCGAGACCCGCCTGGCGCGGCGAGATGGTGATGGCATAAGTGCCCGCGCTGATGGTCAGTGACAGTGTCGTCGAAGCGGTCTGTGCGGTCTTGCCCGAATCCTTGGCCTGGAAGCTCAGGGAGCTGTTTTGGGTCGTGGACGAGGGCGTCCCGGTGATTGCACCCGTGGAGGCGTCGAGTGACACCCCGGATGGCAGTGAGCCTTTTGTCAGCGACCATTCATATGGAGCGGTTCCACCGCTAGCCGTCAACGTCGCCGCGTATGCATTCCCAACCGTCCCTGCCGGCAGGCTCGTCGTCGTAATGGTCAGAGGCGCCGGCGAAGTTGGATTCGACGGCGGTGAGGATGAATCGCCGGATGGGGGATCGGTGCTGCGCTCACCGGTCGTCGTCGAGCTGCCGCCACAGCCTGCCAGCGCCACGGTGATCAGTGCAATCGCCGCCAGTCCGCCTGTTGTAGTTTTCCCATGCCGCATCGCTCTCACCCCATCCGCCGCCATTTCTCGGCGGCGGACTGGGATAAGCATCCGCTGTTCCCAAACTGCGACGCAGCATGCTAGACGAGTACCCGCTCGATGCCGCCGCTGTTCGCGCGCGCGACATAATCTGCCATCCAGTTCTCGCCGAGAACGTGGCGGGCGATCTCCACGACGATGTAATCGGCGTCAAGATCGGCATCGTCGTTATAGCGCTTCAGGCCCTGCAGGCACGATGGGCACGAGGTCAGGATCTTGACCTGTGCAGCGCCCGCCGCGCGCAGCTTCTCCGCGCCCGAGCGGATCTCCTCCTCCTTGCGAAAGCGCACTTGGGTCGACACATCCGGGCGGGTAATGGCCAGCGTGCCGGATTCCCCGCAGCACCGATCGTTCCTTTCGATGCGGCCGTTGCGCGAGTCGTTCAGCAATGAGTTGACGACTTTCAGCGGGTCGTGACTCTTCATTGGCGAGTGGCACGGATCGTGATACATGTAACGAGTGCCTGTGACTCCTTCGAGGCGCACTCCTTTCTCCATCAGGTACTCGTGGATGTCGATGATTCGCGACCCGGGGAAGATGTCCTCGAACTTGTAGCCCTGCAGCTGGTCGTAGCAGGTCCCGCAGCTCACGACGACGGTGCGGATGTCGAGGTAATTCAAGGTGTTTGCGACGCGATGGAAGAGGACGCGGTTGTCCGTCGTGATCTTGTCCGCGCGCTCGGACTGGCCTGCGCCGCGTTGCGGATAGCCGCAGCAGAGATACCCCGGAGGCAGCACCGTCTGCACGCCGACATGCCAAAGCATCGCCTGCGTGGCGATACCCACCTGGGAGAAGAGGCGCTCCGAGCCGCAGCCCGGGAAGTAGAACACCGCCTCGGTCTCGCTGCTGGTGACGGCCGGATCGCGGATGATCGGCACGTAGTCCGGATTCTCGATATCGAGCAGCGCCCGCGCCGTCTTCTTGGGCAGGCCACCCGGCATGCGCTTGTTGACGAAGTGCACCACCTGCTCGCGCATCGGCGGCTTGCCGGTGCTGGCGGGTGGACGGCGTGTCTGAGCCCGCGCCATACCCTGCAACACACCGTGTGCAGCGCGCTGCGCCTTGTAACCCCACTCGATCATCAGCTTGCGGGTGATCCGGATCGTCTCCGGGCGGGTGGCGTTGAGGAAGAACAGGGAGGCCGCCGCGCCGGGATTGAAGCGTTTCTTGCCCATCCGCCGCAGCAGGTCGCGCATCGCCATCGACACATCGCCGAAGTCGATGTCCACGGGGCACGGGCTGGCGCACTTGTGACAGATCGTGCAGTGCTCGCCGACGTCGGCGAACTCGTCCCAATGCCGGATGCTGACGCCGCGGCGCGTCTGCTCTTCGTAGAGGAATGCCTCGATCAGAAGCGAGGTGGCCAGGATCTTATTGCGGGGGCTGTAGAGCAGGTTGGCGCGCGGCACGTGGGTGGCGCAGACCGGCTTGCACTTGCCGCAGCGCAGGCAGTCCTTGATGGAGTCGGAAATCGTACCGATATCCGACTGCTGCATGATGAGCGACTCGTGTCCGAGCAGGTTGAAGCTCGGGGTGTAGGCGTTGGAGAGATCTCCGCCCGGCAGGAGCTTGCCCGAATTGAATCGGCCATCCGGATCGACCGCCCGCTTGTATGCGCGGAATTCCACGACCTCCGACTCGTCGAGAAACTCCAGCTTCGTGATGCCGATGCCATGCTCGCCGGAGATGACCCCGTCCAGCCGGCGTGCGATGCTCATGATGCGGGCGACAGCGGCTGTGGCCGTTCGCAGCATCTGATAGTCGTCGGAGTTGACCGGAATGTTGGTGTGCACATTGCCGTCGCCTGCATGCATGTGCAACGCCACGAAGACGCGTCCTCGCAGGATGCGTCGATGAGCTTCCTCGACTGCCGTCAGGATCGGAGCAAACACCCGCCCACCGAAGATCTGCTGCAGAGGCGCCCGCAGCTCACGCTTCCAGGAAACGCGGATCGTGCGGTCCTGCACGACATCGAACACGCGCAGGTCGGACGTGCCGGAAAGCCGCGCCCGCAGCTCCGGGATCAGCCCGTCGTGACCGATCTGCTGCAGTTGCTGCAGCGCCGCCTCGAGCCCCGTGTCCAGATGTGTCGCCAGCCAGCGCCAGCGCGCGCGCACGTCGCCGAGCAGTTGCAGCGCCTGCGTCGTGCGCTCGCCGATGATCTCCTGGTCGGGCAGGCTTCCGAGCTCGACATCCTCGGCGCGCGCGAGCGGCGGTAAGACGGCGAATACTCGCTCCAGCTCGTCGACCAGGGCGAGCTTGTTGGCGATCGAAAGCTCGATGTTGATGCGCTCGATCTCATCGGTGTACTCGCCCATGCGCGCCAGGGGCAGCACCACGTCTTCGTTGATTTTGAAGGCGTTGGTGTGGCGGGCGATGGCGGCGGTGCGGGCGCGATCCAGCCAGAACTTGCGTCGTGCCTCCGCGCTCACCGCAATGAATCCCTCGCCGCTGCGGGCGTTGGCGATCCGCACGATATCAGACGTCGCGCCGGCGACGGCGTCCACATCGTCGCCGACGATGTCGCCGAAGAGAGCCATCTTCGGCAGCGCGCCGCGTTTCGATTTGGTGGTGTAGCCGACTGCCCGCAGGTAACGCTCGTCCATGTGCTCGAGACCCGCGAGCCGGACGGTGCCGTGTGCCGCCAGGCCTTGGAGGTAATCCTTGATCTCGACGATCGCGGGTACCGCATCGCGCGCCTGACCGAAGAATTCCAGGCACACCGTCCGCGTATGGGCCGGGCTGCGATGCAAGACCCAGCGCGCGGACGTGATGATCCCGTCGCAGCCTTCCTTCTGCACGCCCGGCAGGCCGCCAAGGAACTTGTCAGTCACGTCCTTCCCCAGTCCCTCCTTGCGGAACTTGTGTCCGGGGATGCGCAATGTCTGCGTGCGCATCGCGGGTGCAGCATCGGGCGGTTGCCGGCCGTCCTTCCAGACCAGCTCGAACTCGACGGTCGCGACATCATGGATCTTGCCGCGGTTGTGCGCGAGGCGGTTGACCTCCAGCCAGTTGCCGTCGCAGTCGACCATGCGCCACCAGGCCAGGTTGTCGACCGCGGTGCCCCAGAGCACGGCCTTCTTGCCGCCCGCGTTCATCGCGATGTTGCCGCCAATGCAGGAGGCGTCGGCGGAGGTAGGGTCGACCGCGAATACCAGCCCGCCCTTCTCCGCAGCGGCCGCTACACGCCGCGTGACCACCCCCGCCTCGCAGAAGATGGTCGGCACCGGCTCGGTGAGCCCGGGCAGAGCGATGCTCTCGATCGCTCCCAGCCGCTCGAGCTTCTCCGTGTTGATCACGGCCGACAGAGGCGTCAGCGGAATGGCGCCGCCCGTATACCCGGTGCCACCGCCCCGCGGAATGATGGTGAGTCCGAGCTCGATGCAGCCGCGCACGAGGTCCGGAATCTCCGCTTCCGTGTCCGGCATCAGCACCACGAAGGGATACTCCACGCGCCAGTCGGTCGCGTCCGTCACGTGTGACACCCGTGCATACGCATCGAAGCGTATGTTGTCAGCCCTCGTGCGCCGTCCAAGCACGCGCATCGCCTTGCGGCGAAGATTCACCCAGGCATCGAAGTCGCTCTCGAAGCTGCGCACCGCCTCGCGCGCCGCCGTCAGCAGCTCACCCACGCGGTCATAGCGCTGAGTGTCGCTCGCGTCCCGGCGACGGTCGATCTCGCTCAGCCGGTGGTGCAGCGCCTCGACCAGCAGGCGTCGCCGCCGCCTGTTCTCCAGCAGATCGTCCTGCAGATAGGGATTGCGCCGCACGACCCATATGTCGCCCAGCACCTCGTAGAGCATGCGCGCCGAGCGCCCCGTGCGCCGCTCGTGGCGCAACTCCTCGATCAGCGCCCAATGCCGCCCCCCGAGCAACCGTATGACGATCTCCCGATCGGAGAACGACGTGTAGTTGTACGGAATCTCGCGCAGCCGCGCCGCCGGCTCCACCGGGCCCTCCCGCGCCAGCTCCAGAGGCAACGATTCCTGTGTCGTTATTGCATTCATGCGCATCTACCACTGCAAAACGGGTCTCGCGAAAATCGCCTGGGCGATTTTCGCCAATAGACCCAGCGGGGCCAGGGCCGTTCCCTGGCCCCGCGGAAAAAGTGTAGGGTCTCGCGAAAATCGTCTCGACGATTTTCGCCAATCAAACAACAGGCCAGGGCCGTTCCCTGGCCCCGCGGAAAAAGTGTAGGGTCTTGCGAAAATCGTCTCGACGATTTTCGCCAATAAACTATGCCAGGTCCGTGCTGCCCATGAGATACCGGTCGCACTCCCGCGCAGCGCCCCGCCCCTCGTTGATCGCCCATACCACCAGACTCTGCCCGCGCCGGCAGTCGCCGGCGGCGAACACACCTTTGACATTGGTCGCAAAGGCGCCGTGCTCCGCCTCGATGTTGGAGCGGGAATCCGTGCGCACGCCGAGCTCCGCGAGCAGCGGCTGCTCCGGACCCGTGAAGCCGAGCGCGAGCAGCACCAGGTCCGCAGGGATCTCCCGTTCACTTCCAGGGACGTCGGTCGGCACGGGCCGACCGCCGGCATCACGCTGCCAGACCACGTTCACAGTCGACAGCGATCGGACGCCTCCCTCAGCGTCACCGTTCAGGCGCTTCACCGTGGTGACATACGCGCGCGGGTCGGAGCCGAACTTCGCCGCCGCCTCTTCCTGCCCGTAGTCCAGCTTGTAGACCTTGGGCCACTCCGGCCACGGGTTGTCGTCCGCGCGCTCCATGGGCGGCTGCGCCATGATCTCGATCTGCGTCAGGCTCTTGCAGCCCTGGCGCATGGCGGTGGCGACACAGTCGGTTCCGGTATCACCGCCACCCACGACCACGACGTGCTTGCCGCGCGCGTGGATGGGACTATGGTCGGGCCCGCCATTGAGCAGCGACTTGGTGCTCGCGGTCAGGTACTCCATCGCGAAGTGCACGCCGCGGAGCTTTCGATTCGCGACTGACAGGTCCCGCGCCTGCGTGGCTCCGGTGCAAACAACGATTGCATCGAAGTCCTTGAGAAGCAGCATCGGCTCGACGTTCTCGCCGACGTTCGCATTGCATACGAACTTCACGCCTTCCTGCTGCATTAGCTCGATACGCCGCATCACGACTTCCTTCTTGTCGAGCTTCATGTTGGGAATGCCGTACATGAGCAGTCCCCCGGGACGGTCCTCGCGCTCGAGCACGGTTACCATGTGGCCGGCCCGGTTGAGCTGCGCGGCCGCCGCGAGGCCCGCCGGTCCGGAGCCGATCACCGCGACCCGCTTGCCGGAGCGCGTCGTCGGAGGCTCGGGGTTGATCCAACCCTGTTCCCAGCCTTTGTCGACGATTGCGTTCTCGACGCTCTTGATGGTCACCGGCGGGGCGTTGATGCCGAGCACGCAAGAGCCTTCGCACGGCGCGGGGCAGACGCGGCCGGTGAATTCCGGGAAGTTGTTGGTCTTGTGCAGGCGATCGAGCGCCTCGCGCCACAGGCCCCGGTAGACCAGATCGTTCCACTCCGGGATGAGGTTGTTCACCGGACAGCCCGAGGCCATGCCCGAAATGAGCTTGCCCGTGTGGCAGAACGGCACCCCGCAGTCCATGCAGCGCGCGGCCTGGTGAGCCAGGCGCTTCTCGTCCATGTGATGGTGGAACTCCTGCCAGTCCCGCACGCGCTCGACGGGCGTGCGGTCCACGGGGAGCTCGCGCAGATACTCGATGAAACCAGTCGGCTTACCCATCCGGTGCTCGATCTCTTGTCAATTGCCGCCGACGCGCGCGAGGTCGCGCGCGTTCTCTTCGAAGGCCACCATGATGGCCTCATCGCCGGTCAGTCCCTGCGCATGCGCGCGCTTGAGCGAGGCAAGGGCGCGCTTGAAGTCCTTGGGCACCACGGCGATGAACCGGGGAAGCAGTCGCTCCCAGTTCTCGAGCACGTAGCGCCCGCGAGCGCTGCCCGTCAGCGCGGCATGACGCTCTATCATCGCGCGCACGCGCGCGATCTCCTCCGGGTCCTCCAGCCGCTCAGTGCCCACCATCTGTGCGTTGACCTGGCCGGCGAAGTCGCCCGCCTCGTCGAGCACGTAGGCTGTTCCGCCCGACATCCCGGCGCCGAAATTGCGGCCCGCCGGGCCGAGCACCACCACGTGGCCACCGGTCATGTACTCGCAGCCATGATCGCCAACCGCCTCGACGACCGCATCGGCGCCGCTGTTGCGCACGGCGAAACGCTCCCCGGCCATGCCGCAGATATAGGCCTCACCGCTCGTGGCGCCGTAGAGCCCGACGTTGCCGATGATGATGTTCTCCTCCGGCGCGAACGGTGAGCCCGCCGGCGGGTAGACCACGAGCCGCCCGCCGGAGAGCCCCTTCCCGAGGTGATCGTTGGCATCGCCTTCGAGCACGAACGTCATGCCGCGCGGCATGAAGGCGCCGAAGCTCTGCCCGGCGGAGCCCTTGAAGCCGATCCGGATGGTGTCATCCGGCAGACCCTCCGGACCGTACTTGCGCGTGATCTCGCTGCCGGTGATGGTGCCCACCACACGATTGACGTTGCGGATCGGCAGCTCGGCGCGCACCGTCTCGCCGCGCTCGATGGCCGGCCGGCAGATATCGAGCAGCGCCGTCACATCGAGGCACTTGTCCAGGCCGTGATCCTGCTCGATCTGGCGGAAGCGGCCGACTTCGGCCCCGACGTCCGGCTGGTAGAGGATGTTGCTGAAGTCGAAGCCCTTGGCCTTCCAGTGGTCCACGGCCTTCTTCGGGCTCAGGCGGTCCACCCGTCCGATCATCTCCTCGACGGTGCGGAAGCCGAGCTGCGCCATGATCTCGCGCATGTCCTGCGCGATGAAGCGCATGAAGTTGATCACGTGCTCGGGTGTGCCGGCGAACTTCTCCCGCAGCCGCGGGTCCTGTGTCGCCACGCCGGCCGGGCAGGTGTTGAGATGGCAGACGCGCATCATGATGCAGCCGACCGCTACGAGCGGCGCCGTGGCAAAGCCAAACTCCTCCGCGCCGAGGAGAGCCGCTATCACCACGTCGCGCCCCGTCTTGAGCTGCCCGTCCGCCTCCACCGCGATGCGGCTGCGGAGATTGTTGAGCACCAGGGTCTGATGTGTTTCCGCGATGCCCAGCTCCCAGGGCAGGCCCGCGTGCGCAATTGAAGTCTGCGGCGAAGCGCCCGTGCCGCCGTCGTGGCCGCTGACCAGTACGACGTCCGCGTGAGCCTTGGCAACGCCTGCGGCGATCGTGCCTACACCGACCTCCGAGACCAGCTTGACGCTGATGCGTGCTTCGCGGTTGGCATTCTTCAAGTCGTGGATCAGCTCCGCCAGGTCTTCGATGGAGTAGATGTCATGATGCGGAGGAGGGGAGATGAGGCCGACTCCCGCCGTCGTATGCCGGGTCTTGGCGATCCAGGGGTACACCTTCGTGCCCGGCAGCTGCCCGCCCTCGCCCGGCTTCGCGCCCTGCGCCATCTTGATCTGCAGCTCTCGCGCGTTGACCAGGTACTGGCTGGTGACGCCGAAGCGGCCCGACGCCACCTGTTTGATGGCGCTGTTCTTCGAGTCGCCGTTCGGCAGCGGCGGGTAGCGGTCAGGGTCTTCGCCGCCTTCGCCGGTGTTGCTCTTGCCGCCGATGCGGTTCATGGCGATCGCAAGCGTCTCGTGCGCTTCCTTGCTGATCGACCCGTAGGACATGGCGCCGGTCTTGAAGCGCCTGACGATGCTGTCGACCGACTCGACCTCTTCCAGGGACACGGGCTCCGACGGGGCGAACTCCAGCAGTCCGCGCAGGGTCGCGAGCGTCTTCGACTGATCGTCGATCAGCTTCGCGTACGACCTGTACGTGGCATAGCTGCCCGTGCGCACCGCCTTCTGCAGGCGATGGATGGACTCCGGGTTGAAGAGATGATGCTCGCCGTCGGCGCGCCACTGATACATTCCGCCCGTCTGCAGCGTGTGGCCGTTGACTTCGCGCGGCGGGAAAGCCGCGCGGTGCCGCATCAGCACCTCTTGCGCGATCGTCTCCATGCCGACGCCGCCGATGCGCGAGGCAGTCCAGGTGAAGTACTGGTCGATGATGTCCTGACGCAGGCCGACCGCCTCGAACACCTGGGCGCCGTGATAGCTCTGGATGGCGGAAATGCCCATCTTGGACATGACCTTGATCACGCCCTTCGTCGCGGCCTTGACGTAGTTCTTGCATGCCAGCCTGGCGTCTACGTTCGTGACCAGCCCCTCGTGGATCATGGTCTCGAGCGTCTCGAAGGCCAGGTAAGGGTTGACCACCGAGCAGCCAAAGCCGATGAGGAGCGCGAAATGATGCACCTCGCGCGCCTCGCCGGTCTCCAGGGCGAGGCTGACGCGCGTGCGCAGCCCCTGGCGGATGAGGTAGTGATGCAGGGCGCTCACCGCAAGCAGCGCCGGCACCGCGGCGAACTCGCGGCTCACGCCGCGGTCGCTCAGGATCAGCACGTTGACTTCCTCGTCCTCGATGAGGCGCCGCGCCGCGAGGCAGAGCTCCTCGACCGATTTCGTGAGCCCCTTCTCCCCGCGGGTCGCGCGGAAGAGGATGGAGAGCGCGCCGACCTTGAGGCCCGGCAGGGAGAGCCGGCGGACTTTGGCGAACTCCTCGTTGGTCAGGATGGGACTCTTGAGCTCGAGCCGCCGGCAGTCGGCGGGCTGCGGACGCAGCAGGTTGCCCTCGGAGCCCAGCCACACTTCCGAGGCGGTGATGAGCTCCTCGCGAATGCAGTCGATCGGCGGGTTCGTCACCTGCGCGAAGAGCTGCTTGAAGTAGTCGTAGAGCAGGCGCGGGCGGGCCGAGAGCGCCGCGAGCGGCGTGTCGTTGCCCATCGAGCCCACCGCCTCGACGCCGTTCTTCGCCATCGGCTCGAGAAGCGTCCGCTCATCCTCGAAGGTATAGCCGAAGGCGAGCTGGCGCGCGCGCAGCGTGTTGGCATCCGGGAGCGGCAGCTCCGCGGCTGCCGGCAGGTCCTTCAGATGTACCAGGTGCTCATCCAGCCACACGCGATACGGATGCTCGGTCGCGACGGTGCGTTTGATCTCATCGTCGTCGATGATGCGGCCCTGCTCGGTGTCGACGAGGAACATGCGCCCTGGCTGCAGCCGCCCCTTGCGCACCACATCCTGCGGCGAGACGTCGAGGACGCCGGCCTCGGAAGCCATGATGACGAGGTCGTCCTTGGTGACATAGTAGCGTGAGGGCCTCAAGCCATTGCGGTCGAGTACCGCCCCGATCCGCTTGCCATCGGTGAAGGCGATGGAGGCCGGCCCGTCCCACGGCTCCATGAGGCTCGAGTGATACTGGTAGAACGCCTTGAGCGCCGGGTCCATGCTGTCGTGGTTCGACCAGGGCTCCGGGATCAGCATCATCATCGCGTGCGGCAGCGAGCGTCCCGCGAGAACGAGCAGCTCGAGCGTATTGTCGAGCATCGCCGAGTCGCTGCCGTTGGGATTGATGATCGGCAGGATCTTCGGCGTGTCCTCGCCGAAGAGCTCTGAGGCGAAGAGCGCCTCGCGGGCCTTCATCCAGTTGTAATTGCCGCGCAGGGTATTGATCTCGCCGTTGTGGGCGAGGTAGCGGTAGGGATGCGCCCGGTCCCAGCTCGGGAAGGTGTTCGTGCTGAAACGGGAGTGCACCAGCGCGAGCGCAGTCTCCATGGCCGGGTGCTCGAGGTCGGTGAAATACTTCGTCAGCTGCTCGGTGAGCAGCATTCCCTTGTAGACGAAGGTCTTGTGCGAGAGGCTGCAGAGATACCAGTACTCCGCCCCGTCGATGGTCGAGGTGCGGATCTCGCTGTAGGCGCGCTTTCTGATGATGTAGAGCTTGCGCTCGAATTCCGCCTCATCGCGCACGCCCGGACCGCGCCCGATGAATACCTGGCGGATGAAGGGCTCACCGGCGCGGGCGGTCTCGCCGAGGGAGCTGTTGTTCACCGGCACCGTGCGCCAGCCGAGGACGATCTGCCCTTCGGACTGGATGATGTGCTCGAACACCTCGACCAGTCGCCGCCGCCGCGTCGGGTTGCGCGGAAAGAAGACGAGCCCGCTCGCGTACTCACCGGGCCCGGGGAGCGAGAAGAGCCGGTCCTTCTTCGTGACGTGCTGGAAGTAGGCGTGCGGCATCTGGATGAGGACGCCTGCTCCGTCGCCGGTATTGGCCTCACAGCCGCACGCTCCCCGGTGATCGAGGTTGCGCAGCACCTGGATCGCCTGCTCGAGAATGCGATGCGACTTGCGTCCTTTGACATCGACGACGAAGCCCACGCCGCAGGCCTCGTGCTCGAACCAAGGGTCGTAGAGCCCCTGCTTTCCCGGGGCAAGATGCGGGGGACGGCGCTGCCCTCCCGGGGACACCCGGGGGCGGCGCGCCGCGGCACTCCGGCGCTGATGTCGCATGACTGATCGGCCTCTCGTTGCGGTAAGGCGGGCGCGCGTTTCCTCACCGTGCGAGTCCCAATGGCGGGGAGGGTCTCGCCGGCGGCGCCTGCAAAACTGTCTAAAGACTGGAGGGCGGATCGCGGCGCTGCGCCCGGGCGCTCGAGGCGGAGCCCGGGCGGCGCGTGCTCGTCTGAGCCGCCGATATAGACCCGATAATATCCGTCCTTGGCACCGGGTCAATGGCGGCACGGGCCTTTTTCTGGATGTTTATGAAAATTGCAACTTTCAATATCAATGGCATCGGCGCCCGGCTGCCGGCGCTCCTCGAATGGCTGGAGCGGGAGTCGCCCGATGTCGCCTGTCTGCAGGAGCTCAAAGCCCCGGACCCCGCCTTTCCGCTGGCCGCGATCCAGCTTGCCGGCTATGAGGCGGTCTGGCACGGACAGCGCTCCTTCAACGGCGTTGCCATCCTCGCCCGGGGCGTGAGACCGGTCGAGATCCGGCGGGGGCTCCCCGGCGATCCGGACGATACGCACAGCCGCTACATCGAAGCCGAGGTCGGGGACCTCGTCGTCGGATGCCTCTACCTGCCGAACGGCAATCCGCAGCCCGGACCGAAGTTCGACTACAAGCTCGCGTGGATGGAGCGGTTCATCCAGCACGCCGCGACGCTGCTCGCGCTCGGCCGGCCCGTCGTACTGGCGGGCGATTACAACGTCATACCGACGGACTTCGACATCTACGATCCGAGGAACTGGAGAAAGGATGCCTTGTTACAGCCGGAAACCCGCGCGGCCTATCAGCGTCTGCTGGATCAAGGCTGGACGGACGCGTTGCGCGCTCGTCATCCGGGGGAGAGGATCTATACGTTCTGGGACTTTTTCCGTGATCACTTCAAGCGCGATGCGGGCCTGCGAATCGATCACCTGCTGTTGAGTCCCAACCTCGCGCCGCGCCTCCTCGACGCCAACGTCGACCGCTGGGTCCGCGGCGGTCAGAAGCCGAGCGATCACGCGCCCACCTGGGCCGCTCTCGCCCCGCCCGGTTGACATAACAGCGAGCCGGGCTGACTGCCCGGCCACGCCAGTGCCCGCGATGCGATCGGCAGGATGGCGGGTTGCCGCAAGGCCATGCTACGGGACCTTGGCCTTACTTTTACATTTCCTCCAATATTTCATAGAGTAGGGCGGTGGCCGCCATTCCGTGCATCGACAATCTGCCGCTGTCAGCGCTCGCCCTCTTTCTGGACGTAGACGGCACGCTCCTCGAGATCGCCGCAAGGCCGCAGGCCGTGTCAGTCCCGGAGGGCTTGCGGCAGCGGCTGCGCGCACTCTCGCTCGCCGGCGGCGGCGCCGTTGCGCTCGTCAGCGGCCGGGCGATCAGCGATCTCGATGCGCTGTTTACACCGCTGACGCTGCCCTCGGCCGGCCTGCACGGCTTCGAGCATCGCGGCGCATCCGGCGCCTACCGACGGCGGCCACCTCCCTCCACGGCCGCGCTCGAGTCCGCACGCGGCGCGATGTTGCATCTCGCGCGGCAGCAAGCGGGGTTGCTCGTGGAGGACAAACGTTTCGCGCTCGCGCTGCATTACAGAGACGCTCCAGGGCTCGAAGGCGTTGTCCTCCCCGCGATGCGGGACATTGCAGCGTCCGTCAGCGACGAGCTCGAGCTGCAACGCGGCAAGATGGTGGTGGAGCTGCGCCCGCTTGGCGCAACCAAGGCGAAGGCGGTGGCGGCCTTCCTCGAAGAGGCGCCATTTGCCGGCCGAACGGCCGTCTTCATCGGTGACGACCTGACGGACGAGCCCGCGTTCGAGCTGGTAAATCGCCTCGGCGGGTTGTCGGCGGTCGTCAATGCCGCACGACCCTCAGCCGCCCGGGCGCGCCTCGCGGATGTGACGGCGGTGCGTGACTGGCTAGCGCTGCTGCAGTCCGAGCCTGCGGCGGCGCTGCGGCGGCTGTCCGGTCAGGATCATGGCGCGGCAGTCGGCAATGGCTTACCCGCGGCGCCGCGGGATGCGCGTCTGCGGAGTCAGGCCTGATGATGGGCCGGCTGATCAACGTCTCCAACCGCGTGCCGCTCGCGAAGACCGCGGCTCCCGGAGGGCTTGCGGTCGGCATTCTCGCTGCCATGCGCGCCCGCGGCGGTCTGTGGTTCGGCTGGAACGGCGAGACCAGCAGCCAGGAGCCCGGCGAGCCGGAGATCAGCATCCGTGATGCCCTGACTTACGCCACCATCCCGCTGCCGCAGACACTCTACGAGCGCTACTACAGCGGTTTCGCCAACGGGACTCTCTGGCCGCTCTTCCATTATTTTCTCGCCGGCTTCCGTTACGAAGACCAGGAATACGCCGCCTACGAGCAGGCCAACGCATTGTTCGCTTCGCGGCTGTCGCCGTTGCTCACACCGGGCGATCTCGTCTGGGTGCACGACTATCACCTCATCCCGCTGGCGGAGAAGCTGCGCGCGCTGGGCGCGCGCCAGCCGATCGGCTTCTTCCTGCACGTCCCCTTCCCGCACTTCGAGGTGCTGCGCGCGTTGCCGACGTTCGGCGAGATCCTGCGTGCGCTGCTGGCATATGACCTGGTCGGGTTCCAGACGGAGACGGATCGCGAGAGCTTCCTGGGCGCGGTCCGCGTCGTTTGGGGCGCGCAGTGCGTGAGTGAGGACGGCACCGTGACCAACAGTGGCCGCACGGTCCGCACCGGTGTCTACCCCATCGGAGTCGATGTGGAGGCACTCACGCAGAGCGCGGCCAAGGCGGCCAGCTCGGCGCCCGTGCAGCGGATGATGCAGAGCCTCGTCGGCCGGCGGCTCATCGTCGGCGTCGACAGGCTCGACTACAGCAAGGGACTGCTCGAGCGCTTCCAGGCGTACCGCCAGTTCCTCGAGAGCTACCCGGAGCAGATCGGCCAGGTCACCTTCCTGCAGATCGCGCCCCTCGGCCGCCAGAAGGTGCAGGCCTATGCGCAGATCCGTGACTCGCTCGAGCAGAGCTCGGGGCGCACCAACGGGCGCTTCGCGGACGCTGATTGGACGCCCATCCGCTACCTCAACCGCAACTTCCCCCATGCGACACTGATGGGCTTCCTGCGCGCCGCGCAGGTGTGTCTGGTCACGGCGCTCCGGGATGGCATGAATCTCGTCGCCAAGGAATTCATCGCGGCGCAGGATCCGGACGATCCGGGCGTGCTCGTGCTGTCGAATCGCGCCGGTGCGGCCTGTGAGCTGACCGAGGCACTGCTCATCAATCCCTACGACACCAAGGGCATCGCACGCGCCATCCAACGCGCCCTCACCATGCCGCTCGCGGAGCGCCGGGCCCGGCATGCGACCTCGCTCGCCACCCTGCGCGAAAACGACATCCACCGCTGGCACACGCGCTTCATCGAAGAGCTGCAGGCCGCGCGCGGGCGCTCCTCCGATGAATTGGCTGCAACTCGCCTGCGGCGCTTGCAGCAATCTCTGTCGAGCTGAGAGCCGCCGCGCTGTTGGTTCATGGCTGCAAGTCGCCTGCGGCGCTTGCAGCGATCTCCATCGAGCTCATTGGGGCTCGCGGCTATTGGTCTATTGGCTGCAAGTCGCCTGCGGCGCTTGCAGCGATCTCCATCGAGCTCATTGGCGGCTCGCGGCCCAGGGAGCGGCCCTGGGCCGCTCAGTTGTGTTCGGGGGGGGATGAGCTCGAGCGCCGGCCGGTCACTCGCGTGCGGTCGCTATCGAGCCCCGCATCAGCAGCTCGAGGTCGAGCCGCGGCCGCGGCATGGGATGCGGCCAGCCGTGGCGGTGCGGCCGATGTTGGATGATGAGGTCCGTGGCGATCCGCCCGATCTCCCGGACGGGCTGGCGCACCGTCGCGAGCTGCGGCCAGGTCATGCTGGCGACCGGCGCATCATCGAAGCCGGCGATCGAGAGCTGCCCCGGCAGCTGCAATCCCAGCTGGCGCGCGACACAGGCGGCCGCGGCCGCCATGTCGTCGTTGCTGGCGAAGATCGCGGTCGGCCGCGCGCGCCCTTCCAGGATGCGCCGCGCGCATTCCAGCCCATCGCTGAACTCGAAGTTGCCGGTCTGCACCAGCTCCGGGTCAATGCTCACGCCGCGCGCATGCATGGCATCGGCGAACCCCAGGTAACGCTGCTCCGTGGCGCGATGGCCCGGTGGCCCCAGCATGAAACCGATGCGCCGGTGTCCGCGGTCGAGCAGCTCCACCGTCATCTGCCGCGCCGCCGCGCGATCGTCCGTATCGACCGACGGGGAGTCGACCGGCTCGCGCATTGGCGCGATGTGCACCGTCGGGACGTCAGCCTCGGCGAGCGCCGCACGCACGGTCGCGTGGTCGCTCAAGGGCGGCAGGAGGATGACGCCTTCCAGCCGCAGCTGCCTCACGAGCATGCTGACGTCGCGCGCCATCTCCTTGCTTGTGATATCGAGCGGTTGCACCATGAGGTGCAGGTCCGACTCGCGGCAGCGCTGCACGGCGCCCGTCTGGAACTCGCTCAGGTAATCTCCGGGCTTGTCATAGAAGAGCCCGATTAGGAAGGAGCGGGCGCCGGCGAGCCCGCGCGCGTTGAGATTCGGCTGATAGTCGAGCTGCCGGATGGCCTCGAGGATGCGCGTGCGCGTTTCCTCCCGCACGCCGCGCTCGTTGTTGATCACGCGGGAGACGGTTTTCGGCGACACACGGGCGCGGTCCGCGACCATCTGGATCGTCGCGGGACCCCGCCGGGCGCTCGCATCTTTGCTCATGCCATTAGGATAAGACACATGTCAGCGCTGTCAATCCGCGCCTCCGCCCTCGACCTGCTGGTCGTGGCCGTGTGTGCGGTCGGGATCGTCGGGTTCGGCCTCGCCGTGTCCCGCCGCAAAGCGCGCGCGGAAGAGTATTTCCTCGCTGCCCGCGCATCCCGTTGGCCTGCCATCGGCCTTGCGCTCTTTGCCTCCAACATCTCGTCGACGGCGATCGTGGGGCTCGCGGGGGCCGCCTACGTCATGGGCATTTCGGTGTATGACTATGAGTGGTCCGCCGGCGTCATCCTCGCCTTCTATTGTGTGTTCCTGCTGCCTTTCGTGCTGCGCAGCCGGGTGTACACCATGCCGGAGTTCCTCGAGCGGCGCTATGACGGCCGCGTACGGGTTTATTTCGCCGTGCTCAATGTATTCCTCAACGTCTTCGTGGATGCCGCGGCGGCACTCTACTCCGGCGCGCTCGTATGCCGGATGCTCCTTCCCGGCCCGCCGCTCTGGGTCATCGTCGCCGTGCTGGCCGGGGCGGCCGGCCTCTACACGCTCGTGGGTGGGTTGCGCGCGGTGATCTACACCCAGGCGGTGCAGGCGGTGCTGCTGATCGCCGGCGCCGCCATCATCGCGGTGGCTGCGTTCATGCGGGCCGGCGGCTGGAGTGTGGTCACACACGGTGTCCAGCCGGCGATGCTGTCGCTGATCCGGCCGGCCGGCGATCCCGGCGTGCCGTGGCCCGGGCTGGTGCTCGGCATCCCGGTGCTGGGGCTCTACTACTGGTGCACCAATCAGTACATGGTTCAGCAGACTTTGTCGGCGCGCAGCCTCGATGACGGGCGCCGCGGCGCGCTCTTCGCGGGTCTGCTGAAGCTGACCGTCTTGTTTCTCATGATCCTGCCGGGCACCTGCGCGATCGTGCTCTTCCCGCACCTCGAACGCTCGGATCTCGTCTATCCCACGCTCATGTTGCGCCTGCTGCCGGCGGGACTCCTCGGGCTCGTTGCCGCGGGATTCGTCGCCGCCACCATGGCCGCCGTCGCCTCCACACTCAACTCCGCTTCCGCCATCATCACCATGGATGTGGTGAAGCGGCTCGCTCCCGGCCTGGCGGAAAATCACATCGTGCACATCGGGCGCCGCAGCATGGCCGTCCTGCTCCTGGTCGCCGTGCTCTGGGCGCCGCAGCTGCAGCGCTTCGGTACGCTCTGGCAGTATCTGCAGGCCATGCTGGCGTACGCGGTCCCGCCGATCGTCGCGCTGGTCCTCACCGGTATCTTCTGGCGCGGTGCCAATGCGGCGGGCGCGGCGGCCACACTCGTGCTCGGGACCGCTTGCGGCGTCGGATTGTTTGTCGCGAACGTGCCGCTGCATCTCCTGCATCTGCACTTCCTGTACGTCGCGCCGCTCCTGCTGGCTCTGGATACAGCCATCCTCATCGTCGTGAGCTGCTGGAATCCGGCGCCCGTGTCGGCGGCGATCTCGCGGCTCGTCTGGACACCCGCGTACTACCGCGAGGAGACGGAACGGCTCCGGTCCGTTGCGCTCTGGCGCAATTATCGGGCGCAGGCCCTCGGCCTGCTGATCCTGACGGCCATCATCGTCGTGGTGTTCAGATAGACCGGTACCTCGATCCTAGACCTGCGCGACGAGAATCTCTTCGCCGCCGTTCGGCGGATAGAGGCCGTCCGCTCTGCCCGCGAAGTAGCGCTCGCGCAGATTTGCCGCCGAAATGTGGCGCACCTCCCTGAAGCCGGCCTGGCGCGCGAGCGTCAGGATCTCGGTCGGTGTGAAAAAGCTGACGAACGGCGTTCCGCTCGCGCGGGCGCCTTTCTGCGCGAGCTCGAGGCCGGGCCGCAGCTCCGGATCGGCGAGCTCGATCGGCAGCACGAACGTCATCGCCAGAATGGACCCCGGGGCCAGAGCCGCCGCATCCCGCAGCGTCGCTGCGACCGCATCCTTGCTGAGGTAGATACTGACGCCCGCTGATGCCACCACCGCCGCGCGATGCGCATCGAAGCCGCTGGCGGTCAACCCCTTGCCCCACGCATCGCTGGACTCGAAATCCACCGGCACGAGTCGCAACCCATCGGGTATCCCGAGACCGACCGCGATCAGGCGCTGCCGCTTCCATGCCTGCGGGGCCGGCCGATCGACCTCGAACACCGTGAGCTTCGACGCCGTCTCCGGCCTGCGCTGTACGAAAGTGTCCAGGCCCGCTCCGAGAATGACGTACTGGCCGAAGCCGCGCTTCACGTGCTCGAGCACCAGGTCCTCGATGAAACGCGCCCGGGCGAGGATGGAAGCGCGGAACGGCCTGGTGAAGACCGGGTCCATGTCGGGGCGCCGGCGCCAGGCATCATCAGGCGCGACCAGCCGCAACCCGATGTCGTCTTCGAGAACGTGGGGCGGGGAATCGACTTCCATGTGCAGCGCACGCCACAAGGCAACGCGCACCGCCGTGTTATCCGGCGCAGGTGCTGGGCTTTGCATGGGGCACTCCTCGGCTGGGCCGCGCGCGGGGTCGCGCGCGGGGTGGCTCAGTCCTGGGCCGAGGCGCCCACTGCAACCCATGCGAGGTCGGCGTTGGAAACCGACTCCAGTTTGAATGTGCGCGCGGCAGCGGTCATCCGTGTCAACGCCTGAGCCAGCGGCATCGGCGGCTTGGTGTCGCCCTTCTTGACTTTGTGGAAGCGTACCGGGTTGATGCGCGCGACCACGTAGTTGCGCAGGTACGGCGACTTGAAGCCGCGCTGCTGCAGCGACGTGATGATCTTCTTCACCTGCGTGTCGATCTCCAACAGCCGCGCGGCATGGTCCTCCCGCTCCCGCAGGCTCGCGGGGAGGGGCCGCTCGCTGAAGCGGTCGACTTTCTTCAGCAGCGCGCTGTAGGCGCCGCCGGCGAATCGTGACGAGCGCTCGTAGACTACGCCCAGCGTCAGCAGCTCAGGGGACTCGAACTCCGCCGCGAATGAGGACTCGCCGCCGGCCTTCTGCCGCTTGGCGAGGCTGCGCGCCATGCGGATGACTTCGAGGCTCCGGTCCCGCAGGTTGTGCGCTTTCTCCGTGTTCAGCGCCAGGATGCGATACGCCAGCGCCTCATCCGGCGAGATCAGCGCGGTGATCTGCCGCAACCCGAGCACCTTTGCCGCCGCCAGGCGATGCCGGCCGTTGGGCGTCCAGAGCTTCCCGTCCTCGCCGCGCACCACGATCAGCGGATCGAGGAACGCGGCCGTCTCGCCAATCTTCTCCGCCAGCCGTTTGGCATGTGTCGGGGAGAGATCGCGCTGGAAGGGTGTGGGTTGCACCGCCGCGAGCGGCAGGCAGGCCAGCATCAGCGGCCGGCCGCCCATCGGCTCGTGATAGGCGCCGATCGGCACGCCGCCGGCGTCGCGCACCAGTGCGGCCAGCTCCGCGATTTCGGTACTGTCTGCGGCTACCGCGATCTGTGACGCGTCCAGGCCACGGGCCTGGGCGCCCGGGGCGAGCTTGCCCTTCGCGCGTTTGGCCTTGGATGCGGTCCGGCCAGGGCCGGCGGAAGTCTTCTTGCGAGCTGCCATGCTCGCTACGGTGCACAATACGCGGCTTGGCTGCAAGTATTCGTCGATCCGCTGCAGCCGCCTGCGGCTATTGCTATCGCTCATTGGCTGCAAGTCGCCTGCGGCGCTTGCAGCGATCTCAATCGGGCTCATAACGGCCCTGGGCCGCGCTGTCTCGTTCGGATTTAGGTATGGACGTCGCTTCTCCAACACCGCGCACTCCGGCTGGGCACCTGCCGGCACGGCGCATCGACTCCGCTGGACGCGCGCACGTTGATTTTCGCGCGGTGCTGGCGCTCGCCTTGCCGCTGATGGCGAACAGCGCGGTCCAGATCATCCTCAATCTCACGGACATGTGGTTCGTAGGACACATCTCGACGGCTGCGCTGGCGGCGGTCGGCGCCGTGCAGTGGGCGATTCTCGCCGTAATACTCGTGCTCGGAGGCGCCGCGATGGCGGTGCAGACGCTCGCCGCACACGCGCACGGCGCGCGACGCTACCGGCGCGCGGCGCAGGCGGCCTGGACGGCGCTTTGGCTGACGGTTTGTGTCGCACCTCTCTTCATTGCGCTCGGCGCCGCCGGCGGGGCGATCCTGACGCCCTTCGGGTTTACACCCCGCGTCGCCGATCTCGCGCAGGAATTCTGGTACCCCCGCGTCGCAGGCGCTCCGTTCGGCGTCGCGGCATGGGCGATGATCGGCTTTTTCAACGGCATAGGCCGCCCGCGAGTCAGCTTCCTGGTCGCCATTGCCACGGCCATCGCCAACGCGATATTCAACTATCTCTTCATCTTCCGGTTGGGGTGGGGCGTTGCCGGCTCCGCCTGGGCGAGCAACGTCGCGCAGGCGGTGGGATTCGCGATCGCGTTTGCCCTTTTTCTCCGGGTGCCGTTCCGCCAATCCCACAAGTCGCATCTGGCGTGGCGGCCGCGCAAGCGCCTCATCCGGGAGCAGATACTCCTCGGCTTGCCGATGGGCATGATGCCCGCTGCCGACGTTCTCGGCTTCTCGGTGTTTCAGATGATGGAAGTGCGATTCGGCACCGTCGCCGGCGCAGCCACGCAGATGGTCTCTGTCCTGACCTCCATTGCCTACATGCCCGGGATCGGGATCGCAACCGCGGGTACCACGCTGGTCGGCCAGGCGATCGGCGCCGGCGACCGTGATTGGGCCATGCGCCTCGGCAGCCGCGTCATCCTGCTCGCGGCCGTGGTGATGGGGGGCATCGGCCTGGCTCTCGCAGTCACGGGGCCATGGATCCTGCCGCTCTTTGCCGGCGCCAACGATCGCGGCGCGGCCGCCGCGGCCGATCTCGGCATGCGGCTCCTCTGGCTCGCCGCAGCCTATCAGTTCTTCGACGGGCTGAATCTCGGCAGCAGCATGTGCCTGCGTGGCGCAGGGGACGTCAGAGTGCCGGTCGCGCTCGTCTTTCCCGTCTGCTGGCTCGTGTTCGTGCCGCTGGCGCACATCATGATCTTCGCGCCCGGCCAGGGTTGGTTTCACTTCCTGCCGCAGTGGGGCTATGGCGCCGCGGGCGGTTGGACGGCCGTCGTCATCTACGTCGTTCTCCTGGGCACGACCCTGTTGCTGCGCTGGCGCTCGCGCGCCTGGCAGCGGATCAGGCTCTAGAGCGCCTGGGACGGCGCACGACCCGCAGCTTGCCGCTGCCGCCGCCGCCGCAGAAGAACCGATCGCCGCCGTCGGACTCGAGGCCCGACACCCCCATGCCCGGCGGCATTGCCACCTGTTGCACGACCTTGCCGCTCTGCGGATCGACCTGCCGCAGCTCGCTCTGGTCGCCTTCCCAGGTCGCGTGCCAGAGCTCCCCGTCCACCCAGGTCACGCCGGTGACGAAGCGGTTGGATTCGATGGTGCGCAGAACGGCGCCCGTCTGTGGATCGATCTGGTGGATTTTGCGGGCGCGGTACTCCCCCACCCAGAGCGTGCCCTCGGCCCACGTCAGGCCGGAATTCCCGCCGCCGCCCGGCGCCGGCAGCGTGGCCAACACGCGGCCGGTGTGCGGGTCGATCTTCCGAATCGTGTCTTCCGCGATCTGGAACAAGTGGCGGCCGTCGAAAGCCGTTCCGGCATGTGACGCCGCATCGATCGCGCGCAGTGTCTTGCCGCTGTCGGGATCGACGCGTCGCAGCTTGTCGCCCGTCGCCAGCCAGACGCTGTCACCGTCGTAACTTACGCCGTTGACGCGGTCGGATCCGTCGAATGGCCCTAATTCTTTGATGATCTCGGCAGTGGGTGGACTCATGGCCGGTGCCTCGGGTGAGTGGGTGCGATCGTCTGATGCGTAGAGACTAGTCGAAGGGAAGGAGAGGTGGGAGTAACAAGCTCGTCGCGAAACCCGTGACCGGCGGAATCAGCCAGCGGCGCGACCGGCCGCGTCCGAAGGACTGCACCTTCCCCGCGAGCGCCAGCGCATCGAGTGCCCGTTGCACGGTGCGCTGGCTGGTGCGTAGCGCCAGCGCCAGGGCGGAGGTCGACCACGACTCGCCATCCGCGAGGAAGGCGAGCACGTCGGCGTGCTTCTCTTCGACGGGCCGGGCCAACACGACCAGCTCGCTCACGCGGCGCGGCGAGAGCGCGAATCCACGCGGCGTGGCCTTGATGTCGGCGAGCGGGCGCAATACCGCCCGCAGCCGAGCCATTTCGACCCGCAGCCTGACGCGGTGTGACTCATCGGCAGTCTTCAATCGGAAGACGCGCGCAACCAGCGCGTCCCGCGCAGCGTCGCCCGGCCACGCCTCGCCCAATGCGCGCGCCAGAGCGAACAGCACCGGACGTTTCACGAGTGAGATCACTTTACGCTGCTGACGCACCACGTGACGGCAGGTGTCCACGACAAGAGCATCGGACGCCAACACGCTCTCGACTTCATCGAGTCGGAGCTGGCTCTCCTCCCCTCGCGAGAAGAGCCGCGCCGCGGGCGCGTGCAACGTGAGCCGCGCATTCTCGACCTCCGCGGCGAGCGCCGGTATGCCCGACTTGCGTGCCTCTTCCCCGGCGCGGGCGAGCGCCGCGCGCGCCGGTCCCGTGCGGATCCGGCGCATCGCGATCCCGGCCAGCAGCAGCTCGTGGGCCGCCCTCATGGCCGCGGGCACGGCGCCTGGGTCCACGGCCTCGAGCATCGCCTCCGCCTGCTCCAACCGCCCGACGAGGACCAGGTGCCGCACCTCCAGGTATCGCGCGTGGGCGGCGTTGATCCGATCGCCGTGTGCCTCCAGTGTCGCCCGTGCCGCGTGGATGGCTTTGACGGCCCAGCCCAGATCCCGCGAAGCCAGCGCGACCTCCGCTTCCGCCACCACACACCTGGCGCGCGCGACCGCCTCCCTGGGGCCAAAGGCGCGCGCGGCGCGGCGCAGCAGGACTCTTGCGCGCCCGTGCTCCCCGAGCTGCGCCATGGCGATCCCCCGCAGCGCCAGGGCCGGTGCGTCATCGCGCAGCGCCACCCGCTTCAACGCGCCGAGGGGGTCGCCCGCCGCCAGCGCGCGTGCGGCAGCGATGATCAGCGAGTCCACCGCAATCCCGTCAAAGTTGTAACTCCCGGCTTCCCAGGATGCCTCGCTAGCATTGTCTCACGGCCTCACATTCACCCTGGAGGAGACGATCATGGCACCCCAACCCAGTCATCCCATCGGAACACGCGAGCAGTGGCTCGCGGCGCGTCTCGAGCTGCTCGCGGCGGAAAAGGAGCTCACCCGGCGCAGCGACGAGCTTGCGCAGCGGCGGCGCGAGCTGCCCTGGGTTCGCATCGGCAAGGAATACCGATTCGAGACGGAAGAGGGCAGCGCTTCCCTCGCGCAGCTCTTTCGCGGACGCTCGCAGCTCCTCGTCTATCATTTCATGCTCGGGCCCGACTACACCGCCGGATGCCTCTCCTGCTCGACGATCGCGGACGGATTCAACGGGTTCGTCGTGCACCTGGCCCACCATGACGTGACGCTCTGCGCGGTCTCGCGGGCCCCGCTGCCCAAGCTGCGCGCCTACAAGGAGCGGATGGGCTGGACCTTCCCCTGGGCGTCCGCCTCCGGCAGCGACTTCAACTTCGATTTCAACATCTCGGTCACCGAGGCGCAACAGCGAGCGGGCGGCACGGAGTACAACTATCGGCGCTCGCACGGGTTCGATGCCATACCGGACCCGCAGCCCCGTCACTCGCACTCCGACGCCTGCGGAGTCGACCTGAGGACCTATCTGCGGGACCGGCCGGGGATGAGCGCGTTCGCGCTGGAGGATGGTGTGGTGTATCACACGTACTCGGCCTATGCGCGCGGGCTGGATGGCCTCTGGGGAATGCACCAGTGGCTCGACCGCGCTCCCAGGGGACGCAACGAGGAGAAAGGACCCTGGTGGCTCCGTCACGACGAATATGGCACGCGTTGAGCCGATACCATGAGCACCATGCCGATGCCCCATGGCGGGGCCATGTCGATGGCATGGATGCCGATGTGCGGTCAGGGTTGGGGCGGTGCCGCGGCCTCGTTCCTGGCGATGTGGACCGTGATGATGGCGGCAATGATGCTGCCATCGTCCATCCCCATGTTGTGGCGCTACGGGCGATCCGCCGGCAGGACACGTGAGTTGCCCGAGGCGCTGCCTATTGCCTTCGCCGCGGTCGGTTACATCCTCGTCTGGATACTGCTCGGCGCTGCGGTGTATCCGTTGGGCGCGGCCATCACGGCAGCGACGATGCGCTCTTCTGCGCTGGCGCGCGCCGCGCCGACCGCGACCGGTCTGGTAGTGTTGATCGCCGGCATGCTGCAATTCACCCGGTGGAAGGCGCATCAACTCGCCTGCTGCCGCGGTGACGGCTGTCGCGAGTCACGCGGCTGCGACCGTACGTTGCCGGCGGCTGCTGCCGCAGCACTTCGCCACGGACTGCATCTCGGCGTTCACTGCAGCCAGTGCTGCGCCGGCCTGACGGCGGTCCTCCTGGTCACCGGGATCATGGATGTGCCGGCGATGGCGGCCGTGACGGCGGGCATCACGCTCGAGCGGCTGGCACCCGCAGGCGAGCGGGTCGCGCGGCTCATCGGGGCGTTGGCGATCTGCGCAGGATTTCTCCTGCTCGCGCGCGCGGCCGGTCTCCCATGAAGGCTAGCGGCCCTTGCGCGTCGGAGTCGGGCGCGGCTTGCTCGACTGGTTGTAGGGATCGTATCCGCCGCCCGGATCACGGTCGGATTGGATGCGAAACTCCTCGTCCTTCTTGTCCTCGACCTTGAGCTGCGGCATCTCGAGCTTCTTCAGCAACCGCGAGGTGCTCTCGATCGCGTTTCGTCCCGTTTCCTTCAGCCAGTCCCATACGGCATTGCCGCGGTCGTCGTGGCGAACGCGGCCCGAAGGGCCCGCCGCTGCGGGACCCGGCGGCGAACTCGGCTTGGATTTTCGTGGAGGGTCCATAAATGCGTCCACCCGACGGCCGGACACGCCCGACAGGACTATAGCGGAGTCCCCGTATCCGCACCACCCGTGATAATGCGACACTCGCGTGTCGAGCCGCTTCCCTCGGAGGTTGCACAATGGGTCGCACGGCCTTCTCCCATCCTTGGCTGGCAGCCGCTCTGGTCGCCCTGGCGCCGCTCTGCGTCCAGGCGGCCGCGAGGCCGGTCAGGCTGACCGACTTCCGCATGTTGGTGCGTATCGAATCGCCGCGGTTCTCGCCCGACGGCAAGCAGATCGCCTTCCTGACCAGCCGGCCGGACTTCGTGCACGACCGCTACGATGCGAAGTTGCAGGTCATGCAGATCGGGGGCGGCGAGGCGCACATCCTCGTCGAGGGCATGCGGGACCTGCAGATGCCGCGGTGGTCGCCGGACGGCCGCACGCTGGCTTTCCTCGCCAAGGTCGGCAACCGGGAGTCGCAGATCTATACCGTGGCTTCCTCCGGCGGCACGCCCACCGAGCTCAGCGATGCAGCCAACGGGGTGCAACAGTATTCATGGAGTCCCGACGGAAGCACCATCGCCTACGTAACCCCCGATGACTCGCCCCTGAGCGATAGGGACCGCCGCACGCACAATGACCTTTTCACGATCCAGCACGACGATTATCTCGTGGACAAGCAGGCGGTCGCATCGCACATCTGGCTTCTCGCCGTGACGGGTGGCAAGGCGCGTCAGCTCACTCGCGGCGCCACCAGCGTGCTCGAGGCTGCGCCGCCCTTCGGTGGAGGCGCGTCGGCGCCCTCATGGTCGGCCGATGGTCATTGGATCGTGTACACCCGGCAGGTGGATGCCGACGACAGCGACTCCGAGCAGACCACGATCGTTGCGGTAGACGTTGCCACCGGCGAAGAGCACCCGATCAGCGCGCAGCGCACCTATGAGTATGTGCCGCGATTCGCGCCGAAGGGCGACACCGTTGCCTATCTTTATCTGCACGGACCCGGCGCGGTCAGTGACGTCGACCTGTTCATCGGCTCACCGGACGGCAATGCGGCTCGGGACGTCAGCGCCGGCCTCGACAGAAACATTCTCTCCGATTTCGCGTGGCTGCCGGACGGCAGCGGCCTGGTCGTCATGGCCGACGATCACGTCGGCAGCAAGCTCTACATCCAGCCCCTGCAAGGGCAGGGACACGCGCTGGATCTGGGAGCGCTCAATCCCTTCGAAGTCACGGCCTCGGCGCAGGGTGCATTGGCATTCGTCGCCGACAGCGCCACCCAGGCCCCCGAGCTCTACCTGCTGCGCACCCCCCAGAGCACTCCGGACCGCCTGACGCATCTCAACAGCGGCTTTGCGGCCTATCAATATCCCAACAGCACCGAGGTGCAGTGGCGGGCGCCGGACGGACAGCCGAACGACGGAATACTGACGTATCCGAACGGGTATCGATCCGGCAAGCGCTACCCGCTCGTGGTCTTCAGCCATGGAGGCCCCGAAGCCGCATCGACCGAGGGGTTCGATGCCGATGAAGTCGGCCCGCTGCGCGATCTGTTCGCGGCCCGGGGATTTCTCGTCTTCGAGCCCAACTATCGCGGCAGCGACAATCTGGGCAACGCACACGAGCACGCGATCTACCGCGATCCCGGTGCCGGGCCGGACAGCGATGTGATCTCCGGCATCAAAATGCTGGAAGCGAAGGGCATCGTGGATACCGCGCGCATCGCCGCGGTAGGGCACTCCTACGGCGGCTACATCACCGCCTGGCTGACCTCACACCAGCACTTCTGGCGCTGCGCCGTGGTGGCCGACGGCGCGGTGGACTGGACCGAGGAATACGAGCTCTCCGGCGCCGGCAACCTGGCCTGGACACGCGACTCATTGGGCGGCACGCCGTGGGACAAGCAGAGCGCGGCGCTCTATCGCACCGGCTCGCCGATCACCTATGCCGGCGACATCACCACGCCGACACTGATCCTGTCGGGCACCGACGATACGACCGTGCCGATCACGGAGTCGTTCGCGCTCTACCATGCGTTGAGCAGCCGGGGCATTCCGGTGAAATTCATCGGCATCCCCGGCGCCCACCACTCACCGCAGGACCCCGTGCATCGGGAGCTCTACTACCGGGCGGTCGACGAGTGGGTGGCGGCGCAGCTCGGCTCGCGTTAGGGTAGGCACGTGTTGAAAGTCCTCCTGTGGCTCATTCTCTTCGTGCTGTGCTGGCCGGTGGCCCTGCTGGCGCTCGTCCTCTGGCCCCTCGTTTGGCTTCTGCTGCTGCCTTTCCGGCTGGTCGGAATCGCCGTGGAGGGTGTCTTCGCGCTGCTGCGCGCGCTGCTCTTCCTGCCGGCCAGAGTGATCGGCGGAAAGTTGTAGCATCCGGCCGCCATGAGGGATTCGGGGTGAGGGATCAGGGGTGAGGGATTTGTGATGAGGGACTCGGCGATGGAGCTGAATCCGATGAGTGTGCACGGGCCCGAGGCAAGCGTGTGCCTCGGTCGC
Source organism: Steroidobacteraceae bacterium (assembly GCA_036278795.1). GTDB lineage: Bacteria > Pseudomonadota > Gammaproteobacteria > Steroidobacterales > Steroidobacteraceae > 13-2-20CM-66-19. Next base: position 276,399 of record DASUKK010000025.1, read on the forward strand.
TATTTCGATGAGATTGCCGCCCGCTTCCCGGAGGGCTTCGATCGCGACGGCGATGGCGCGGCGTATCTGGATGACTTCGAGCCGCCCGCCGGCGTCTTCCTCGTGGCCCACATTCTCGGCGAGCCTGCCGGCTGCGGCGCGCTGCGCACCTTCTCCCCCGGAGTCGCCGAGATCAAGCGCATGTGGGTCTCGCCCGAGGCTCGCGGCATGGGCGTCGGGCGCAAGCTCCTCGCGGCGCTCGAGCAGGCGGCGCGTGAGCGACGCCTCCTCACCGTGCGCCTCGACACCCATTCATCTCTCGCCGAGGCGCTGCGCCTGTACCGGTCGGCCGGTTATCGGGAGATTCCGCGATTCAACGACAACGCGTATGCGCATCACTGGTTCGAGAAGACACTCGGCTGACTGCTACCGGTATTTCCGCGGCATCGAATTGAACGATGCCGGAAACATCTTCTTCAAACTCGCCAGTTTCGGTACATCGTTGATCTGGATGTAATCCAGCCGCGGGTTCTTGATCATGAAGTCCTGTTGGCTCAGCTCGACCGGGTTGAATGCCGGCAGCGCATCGACGCGCGTCACGATCGGCTTGGAGAACGCCTTGGACTTGTCGAGCTGCGCGATGTACGCCTGTGCGATGCGTCGCTGCGCCTCGTTCATGTAGAAGATGTCAGACCGATAGCCGCGGCCCACGTCCGGACCCTGGCGGTTGAGCTGCGTCGGATCGTGCACGACCGAAAAGAAGATCTGCAGCAGCCGGCCATAGCTGATCACTCTGGGATCGAAGGTGATCAGCACCGACTCCGCCCCGCCGTCTTCGTCGCTGCGTCCGCCCGCGAATCCGGCGACCACGTGTGTGATCCCTTTGACGTGCTCGAAGATCCCTTGGGTGCCCCAGTAACAGCCGCCGGCGAGAAGCGCCTTCTCGGCGGAGCCGGAGGCAGGAGCATCGTCCACCGCCGGCGGCGGAATCACCGTCGGCGGCGCCTCCTGTCCCCACGCGGCACAGGACCCGATCAACAGGACGGCAAGGGCGAGCGGGCGATTCATTGCAGGTTCCTCGGAAGTGACGGTTCGGGTGCCGTTCAATTCTGCCGTGGCCGGCGCCCGCACGACAGGACCATTATCGCCGGCGGCGTCGATCCACTCCCGGTCATCGAACGAGCCTCGCCGCCTTGCAGTCTCGTCCGCCCCCTTCCTGGTTGCGCGCCTGGCCGGGTTCAATCGCCGGCAGCTCAGTCGCCGCGGCCGACTCTCAGCTTCGCATCCGCTCCCGCGCCCTCAGTCCCCTCGTTCGCGACTTCGAGGGTGAATTCGATCGGCTGGCAGCAGACCTGGCAATCCTCGATGTAACTCGTCGACCCCGAGCTGAGATCCACCACCGTATCGAAGGACTCTCCACAGTAGGGGCATTGCACGGCGCGCGGCTGCAGACCAGGGGAGCCGCCGGCGTCGGCGGCCGCGTCATCTCCCGGCTCGATCACAGGCTCGAGGCCATAGAGCTGGTCCACATTCCGCGGGTCATCTTTGCGAGCCGGCATCCTGTTCACTCATTCGAGACGAGCGCCGCGCGGCTCGACAGCGGGACACGCCGCAAGGCGGAGGTCAACATCATCACGGCGGCATACAGCACCACGCACACGACGAGCCAGCGCAGCCAGACGAGCGGCATGGATTTCACCAGGTACCCGGCGATCAGCACGGCCGGAGGTCCCCCGATGGCGAGCCCGAGGGCAACTGAAGAGCTGTAGCGGCGACTGCGGACGAAGCGCACGCCGCCGACGGGCATGAGGAAGGCGCACGAGCCCATCATGATCGGGAACGCGGCCCGCGGATCGAGGCCGAGGAGACTCAACATGATCAGACAGGGCGCGTACAGGCCTATACCGAGTGTCATCAGCGCGCCGAGGAAGAAGTTCCCCGCCACGGCCACCAGGAATGGCGTGCCGGAGAAAGCGGTTGCGGAGCCACCGACAGGCATCCAGTGCAGGTTGGCGGCCATGAAGAGGACGGCTGCGATGGCGAGAGCGGTGCCCATGCCTACCTGGATCGCGCGTCTCGGCATGCGTGCGACCACTCCGGCGCCCAGCCAGGCGCCCAGTATCGACGCAACGATCATCGCGATGAGCAGGCGCGGGTCGACGACGATCGCCGCAATGAAGATGAGCGCCTCCGTCAGTACCGGCAGGGCGTGGCCGACGTTCAGCGTGCCCGGGATATCCTCATCCGGTATCCGCCGGGTGAACTTGAGAGCCGCGGTGGTGGGGGCGAAATTGCCGATGCCGAGGGTATCGAAGAAGTTGGTGATGAATCCCACGGCGAGATCGAACGGCCGGGGGCCGCTCAGGCGGTCTCGGCCGCCTGGCTCGGTGGACACCGCGCCGCCGCTGGCCGGATCGGTGCGTGAGGCCGGCACGGCCCTGCTGCCTGCGGGCCTTGAGTCCTCGGCGGCCGCCAGCCGCATCTCGAGCTGAGGCCAGCGCCAGACGTACCAGATCGTCACCGCCGAAAGCAAGCCGAGCACCGCGCGTGTGAAGCCGCTGACGTGCGGCGTCAGCCATGCGATGAGCGCGACGATGGCTATCCCCAGCACGCCCAGCAGCGCACGCAGCGTACGGGTCATCTCTCGATCTCCGCCATGGCACCCATTCTGGCATCTCCGAGGCGTTCACCGCCGGTGTCCCACCGTATACCATTGGCTCTTCGGCGCAAGTCCATCGGAAGACCTCTCATGCCATCTCCGCAAGCTCCCCTAAGCTGCTCCTGGTCCGGTGTCCTCCCGGCGGTGACCACTCAGTTCGATGCCGACCTCAGGGTCGACCTGCCGGCAACCCGCGCGGTGCAGTCCGCAATGGTGGACGCGGGCGTACATGGCCTCGTCGTGCTGGGGACGTGCGGGGAGAACAACTCCCTCACTGCCGAGGAGAAGCGCTCCGTGCTGCGAGCCGCCGTCGAGGCAGTCGCTGGCCGCGTACCAATCATCGTGGGCGTCTCGGAGCTGACGACCGCGGCGGCGGCGGCATTCGCCAAGGACGCCGAGGTCCTCGGTGCAAACGCTCTCATGGTCTTGCCGGCCATGGTGTACGTGCCGACTCCGCAGGAGCTGGAGTTTCATTTCCGCTCCGTGGCCGAGGTCACGCGCCTGCCGATCATGCTGTACAACAACCCGCCCGCCTACCGGGTGAGCATCGAAACCGACACGCTGCGCCGCCTCGCGGATGTGCCCAACATCGTCGCCGTGAAGGAGTCGGCGCCGGACCCGCGCCGCTTCACGGATGTCGTGAATGCGTGCGGCGACCGCTACGCGCTCTTCGCGGGCCTCGATGATGTGATGTTCGAAGGCATCATGCTCGGCGCACGCGGTTGGGTCTCGGGGCTCACCAACGCCTTTCCGCGCGAGTCCCTCGCGCTCTACGCGGCGCTGCAAAGCGGCGATCTGGCCCGCGCCCGCAAGATCTACCGCTGGTTCATGCCGCTGCTGCACCTCGACGCGGAGCACGACCTGGTGCAGTCGATCAAGCTCGCCGAGCAGATCATGGGGCGCGGCAGCGAGCGCGTGCGGCCCCCGCGGCTGCCGCTTGCCGGACGGCGGCGGGAAGAGGTGACCCAGCTCGTCGAGCGCGCCGCCGCAACGCGCGATCAGATCGCCTGACCAAGGCCGCAGCCGCGCCCTCCGGCGCGCATTCGCAGGCATGCCGGCGCTTGCGGCACGCCGTCTGCTGGCTCCAATGGCTCATTTCGTTGGAGCGCAACGTGCACGAGGAGGCATGGTTATGGCAACGTTGAGCGGCATGAAAGTGGCCATCCTGGCGGCGGAAGGGTTCGAGCAGGCGGAGCTGACCGAGCCGAAAAAGGCTCTCGAGGATGCGGGCGCCGAGACCCGGGTGGTCTCGCCCGCCAAAGGCGAAGTGCAAGGTTGGAAGCACTTCGACAAGGGCGAGCGCATCAAGGTCGACGTGCCGCTGGAACAGGCCGATGCGGCGGACTACGACGCATTGCTGCTGCCGGGTGGCGTCGCCAACCCCGATCAGCTGCGCGCGCTGCCCAAGGCGGTGCAGTTCGTACGCGCCTTCTTCGAGACCGGCAAACCCGTCGCCGCGATCTGCCACGGCCCCTGGACTCTGATCGACGCCGGTGTAGTGCGCGGGCGCACACTGACCTCCTGGCCCTCGCTCAAGACGGATCTCGTCAATGCCGGCGCCATGTGGGTCGACCAGGAAGTCTGCGTCGATCACGGCCTGGTCTCCAGCCGCAAGCCAGCCGACATCCCCGCGTTCAACCACAGGATGATCGAAGAGTTCGCCGGCGGGCGGCACGAGCGCGGTGCCGGGACGAGAACCTCGCCGGGAGCGTCTTCGCGGGCTCACTGACGCCGGCGCAGCCGGTAGCCACCCCGCCGCTGGCTGCGGCGGGGCTGCCGGCGGGTTGGCGCGTGTTATGATCGAGGCTGTGCTCCCGGCCGCGGTGGTAACGCCGCGGCACAGTGCCAGCCCGATTGCCGCGCATGATTTTCGAACTGAGGATCCTTCTTCGCACCCTGATACTTCCCCCCGATTGTCTTTTCATCCTCGCGTCGTCGGACCATCGGCGCGCTCACATGCAGCCGCTTACGAGCTCGTCGGCGAGGGCATCCGGGACTTCCTGGTGACGGTGCACCTGCGACACATAGTCAGGTGATCGAGAACGCCGTCGAGGTCTACCGCTCCTCCCGCCGCCGCGATTGCGAGGAGCGCGCGTTCATGCTGGGCGCCGTGGGCATCGCCGGTGCCATCGTTCTGCGCGACGAGCAGTTCACGCTGGAAGTTGCCCCGGTCGATGCGCCTCGGGCCCTCGGTCATCTGAGTCAGTACGAAGCCGAGAACAGGCCGCTGGAGCCGCCACCGCCTGCGCCGCCACTTCATCCCAACGCCTGGGTGGGCTGCGCGGGATACGCGCTGTGCCTGCTCGGCGTCGCCTATGCCATTTCCAACGGCCTCGTTCGCCTGGATGCATTCCACACCGGCGAGCTCGATGCCGCCCGCGTGCAGAGCGGACAGTGGTGGCGCGCATGGACCGCGCTCACGCTGCATTTGAGCGGGCCGCACCTCGCCGCCAATCTCGGCGCCGGCATCTGGTTCGGCTACCTGGCGGGACGCCAGCTCGGCGTCGGTGTCGCGTGGTTCCTCATCGTGTTGGGCGGCGGGATCGCCAATCTGCTGGAAGGGCTCTTCGGTCCGCCATGGCATCAGTCGGTCGGCGCCTCGACCGCCGTCTTCACCGCGTTGGGTTTGATGTCGGCCTACACCTGGCGAGATCGCCTGCGATTGTCGCAAACGTGGGTCCAGCGCTGGGGGCCGCTCGTGGCGGGCATCATCCTCCTGGGCTGGCTCGGCACGGGCGGCAAAGAGACCGATGTCATGGCGCATGTCCTCGGCTTCGGCATCGGCGTACTGCTTGGTGCGACAGCGGCGATATCTGCCGTGAGCCGCTATCTGCACAACGTCCGTCAGTGGCCCGCTGGTCTTGCAACCCTGGCCATCATGGCCGCTGCGTGGGCCCTGTCCCTGGCAAGCTGAGCTCTGCCCCGTACCTCTCAGCAGGATAAGGCGCATCCATCAAGCCGCGCCAGACGATGCGGTTGAATCCGACGGCGTCCACCTTGTCCTCGGACGAGAAATCCATGCCTTTCGTCGCCGCCGCCCAATAAGCGGCAGTGTGCGTCGGGTGCAACGCCCGCACACATCTGTCTGCGTCCGTGCCGAGTGGCAGCTTCGTGCCCTTCAGGAGGCACGACGGTACCGCCGTAAAGCTCCAGTCTCTGCGGCTCATATCGAAGAGGTCCGTCATGGGCCTCTCGTTGGCATCGAAGATACTCAGATGGCCGATGCCGAGGATGTCCTCCATGGTCCGCAGCAGGTTCACCGTCGTGAAGTAATCGCTCACGACTGCGTGGCGCTTCACATAGGGTCCAACGACGTAGGCCGTGCTGCGATGCGCATCCACGTGGTCGGGCCCGTCCTGGGCGTCATCCTCCACGATGAAGATGAGCGTATCGCTGCGATAAGGGCTCTCGGCCACCGCCTGCACCAGAAGGCCCACTGCATAGTCGTTGTCGGCTTGCTGCAGCTCCGGCGTGTTCACGCCATCGAGTGCATAGCCGAAATCTCCCATGTGATCACCCGGCAGCCAGAGCAAAGAGAGCTCCGGGAGGTTCCCATGCCGGATGTAGCCCGTGAACTCTCGCTGCCACTCCTGCTCGCGAAAGAAGTCCGGATAGGCGGGCTGGAAGCTTCTGTAATAAGGATCGCTGATGCCGAGCAGATCCGGGAATGCCGGATACATGACCCGCAGATGGTCGGCGTAGGGATGAAGATCGAGGGGGATGCTGTGCGGATCGTGCGGGTCGTAACGGGTGGTGTCGCCTTCCATGCCGTAGTTGCGCACCGAGCGCCCCGCACGCAGCGCGGCGCTCCAGATGTAACCTTGCTGCACCAGTCCGCCCGGCCCGTCGACTCCGGCGACATCGCCGGTGCCCGGCAACAAGTCGGGATCGTCCGGTGTCCCCGGGTTCGCCTCGCGGCGCTCGGCCAGCGTCGCGTATGCGACATTCACGCCGCGATTCAAGCCCGTCGTGTCGGCGGTGACGCCGCGAGAGGCATAGGCCGGAGGCACGGTCTTCTCGCCCTGGTCGCTCTCGCGCGCCGCGGTGCTCCATGGCCAGCCCTCGCTGCTCACTTCCCCGGAAACGTAGAAGTTATCGAGGTCCACGAACCCACGGGCCAGCGCATGGAAGTTGGGCGTGACCTTTGCGCCGAACTCGGTGATCGCAGGATCGCCGTTGCCCTCGCCGAGATCGCCCAGGATCTGATCGTAGGTCCGGTTCTCTTTGATGATGTAGACCACGTGCCTGATTCTGGCCCGCAGAGCCGCCATGACCTCGACATCGTGCGGCACTGCGGCGACGTTGAAATTGTCGTTGGCCAGGACCTGCTGCGTCAGCGTCGCGAGCTCGGTGTCGGAGGGAAGCGGAAACGTCAGGAATCCCGCCTTCTCGAGCTGCAATACGTACTCATTGCCCGCCGCGGACTGCACCGGATGACCCCGATGGTTGACGTTTGCGGGGTTGGGCCCCGGATTGCTGCGGCTGTTGACCACATACAGGCGGTGCTGCAGCCGTCCTGCCGCCACTGCCTGCGGGTACCATCCGGTGGGGATCAGACCCACCACTCTGGGCTCGTGTCCGGCGAGCGCCACGACGGCGATGGCGTTCATCCCGCCATTGGTCACGTAGAGCTGCTTGCCATCCGGTGATATCGCCAGGGCATTGGGTGCCACGCCGCGATACTCATAATGCCGCGGTACCATGCCGGGTGGCGCGATGCTGCGGATCTTGCCGGCCAAACTGTTGCTGCCGGTGTCGATCACGGCTACCGCATCGCTGTTGTCGCAGGCCACGTATAGGCGGGCCTGGCGCGCGTCCAGCAACATCTTCACGGGATTGCCCTGCAGCTCGATGCGCCTGACGAGGTGCGCTCGAGCAGGCCGTGAGATGTCCACCACGTCCACCTCGCGGTCGCGTTGGCTGCCGATGTAGGCGGTCGAGTTGCCCTTGATGACTACCCAGAACGGATTCTCGCCACCCGCTACCCCGTGCGGACCGCCGGACTTTCCAGGCCGCAGGTCGAGCTCGGAGCTCACGGTGCGGCTCGCGGTGTCGATCAGTGAGATCGAGTCGTTGAAGTAGTTTGCGGCTACGAGCTCGCGGCCGTCCTCGGTCAGCGCCAGGCCCGCCACCGCGGGCGCGATCCCGATTCCGTTGCCTGACTTGTGCCGCAGCCTGATCGGCTGATGGGCCTCCACCCAGCGGCTTCCTTCGAGCGCATACACGTGCACATCGTCGTCCCCTCCGCCGGATACATAGAACTGCCGGCCTCCGGGCGCAAACGCGATGCCGGCAAATGTATTCGGCACCTCTATCACCTGCTCTTCGCGAGCGCGGGCCGCGCTCACGTCGTATACGAAGACATATTCGTTGGAGTCCGCCCGGGACTGCTTGCCGGCGCGGTTGTAGAGGACGTTGAAGCCGCTGGTGAGGATGAGGAGCGTCCGTCCGTCGGGACTCAGCGCCTCGCTCATCGCCTGGCCGACTGTGTATTTCGGGAAATCCTTCAGGTGTGGATTGAGCTCGGTGAAATCGGCGCCCGGAGCTGCGAGCGGCGTGACGAATTGCCCGGTCGGAAGCTCGCTTTTGTCGTCATCCTGGTCGGGATGGGCGCCGGCGGCGCCAGTGGCGATGAGCAGGCACAGTGCAGACGCGGTGGCCAACGCGCGGAAGCTCGTCATGGCGGTGTCCGTCTTGCTGAATTGACGCGGCAATTTCAATACGGCTTGCCGCAATCAAAAAAGCATGCGCGTCTCGCGGAAGAGGCGATCCGTCGCAACCGACATCGGCATGCCGTGAATACGGTCCTCGCGAGAGGCGCACCCTGCATTGCATGGGTCGCACGGCTACCGCGGGATTGATTTCCGTCCGGGAGGGGGTGCAGTCTACCGCTCATGCGCCACATGACTTTCCTGGTTTTGCTGCTCGGCCCTGCGACGATCCCGGTGCATGCGGCGCTGAGGCCACAGCAGGCCGAGGCGAATCGGCCCGTCAAGCCGTTCAAGATCATTGGCGACATCTACTACGTTGGCGCAGCGGATACCACGTCTTACCTCATCAGCACGCCAGGCGGACTCATTTTGCTCGACGGAGGATTCGCCGAGACCGCGCCGCAAATAGAGCACAACATCGCGGCGTTGGGATTCAGGCTGTCCGACGTCAAGATACTTCTCAACGGCCATGCGCATCCCGATCATGCCGGCGGTCTTGCGGCGCTGAAGCGGGCCACTGGGGCGCAGTTTGACGCCATGGATGCAGAAGTAACGCCGTTGGAGCACAACGGGCGAGGGACGTTCTATCGCGGCGATCGCAAGCTCTTCGAGTCCATCCATGTCGACCGTGTCCTGCATGATGGCGACGCGGTGACGCTTGGCGGCGTGACTATGACGGCGCACCTGACGCCCGGTCACACGCCCGGGTGCACCACGTGGACAATGAAGGCGCGGGAAGGCGGCAAGACTTACGATGTCGCATTCATATGTCAGCTCACGCTGCGGGCCGACCAGTCTCTCACGCACGATCCGGACTATCCGAATATGGCCGCGGATTATCGGCACACGTTCGCGGTCCTTGGCAGCATGCCCTGTGAGGTATTCCTCGGCGAGCACGGATATATGTTCGACCTGAGCGCCAAGCGGGCGCGCCTCGCCGCACATCCGGCGATCAATCCCTTCATCGATCCGGCCGGGTGCAAGCGATTCGTCCAGAAGACGAAAGACGAATTCGAGGCCGCTCTGAGGAAGGAGGCGGCGGCCTCGTGAGATGCCGGGCTCGCGGGATGAGCGAGGAGACCTGGACTTTCGCGCGTACTCAACGAGCAGAGGGATCGACATGGGAGTGGTGCGCTTCGCCACGCTCTCGGATGGCACCGTGTATGAACCGCTCGGTAGCCTCGAGCGTCACCAGCGCAGGCTCGCGCACCATCAGCGCATGATGAGCCGCCGCTCGAAGTTCGCAAAGAACTGGCAGAAGGCCAGAAGGAGGGTGCATAAGATTCATTCCCGCATCGGCAACTGCCGCCGCGACTACCTGCATAAGGTTACGACCGCCATCAGCAAAAACCGCGCGATGGTGTGCCTCGAGGACCTGCAGGTGCGGAACATGTCCAGGCCGGGGAGGATGTCAAGGCCCCTCCACTCGATATCCCATTCGCCTGAGCGTCGCGAGCGTCCCGTCCGGTCCCAGCAGCAAATCCATCGACTGCAGAGCGAGCGTCGTATGGTTCTGATCGAGCGCCTGCACCGCGGCCGTCATCCAGTCCTGCTGCGCCTGCGCCACGAGCGCGCGCACCCGGGCCGATCCCGACACGGCCTCGAGGCACGTCGAGCGATTGTCGGTATGGGGCAGGCGGCGCAGCAGCGCGACATCGCCCAGCGCCCAGGCGCGGGCCCGCGCCTGCATGGGCCCGAGGTCCGTTTGCAGCCGCGTCACCACCGATTGCAGGCAGGCGATCTCCGCCCCGCGGGGAGTCTCGGTCAGGTCCCGCATGACATCCACCGGATCCTTCACGAGAAGCTTGTCCTGATGGATGGGCACGCCGCCCCGCCTCGCCAGATCGAGCACCGTCCGTTGGATGTCGTTGTGGGAAGTCAGGTCGGAAGAGGCCAGCGCCTTGTCGTAGAGCCGCCTGGCCGCGAGGATCGGGCGCAACTGCTCGATGCGCCGGTCGTTCGGATCGAAGCGAAGCTTGAGCGTGGTGAAGCGCGCATAGAGCGGCGGCGGCAGCACGGCGCTCAGAGGCTGGTGATCCGGATTGGTTTGTGCCTTGCGCCACAGCGCGTAGAGATGGAGTGCGGTGAAAGGGTGGAAGCCGATACCCACCGACGGCCACGCCGGAATGACTTCCTGGGTCTGCCGCAGCAGGCTTTGGATGTCTTGCGTCTGCCAGACCATGCGTTTCGGCAGCGGCGACACGGTGCCGAGCACCCAGAGCACATGCCCGTTTCTGCTGACGCGCCACAGTTTCGGCCCGCGGTAACGCCCGGACACGACGACCTGGAAGGGGGGCGCGGCGAGCGGCGCTGCCGTGTCGGCCTGGGGAGCAGCTCCCGATAGCGCCGGGCAGAAGAGCACCGCACTCGCCAGGAGGGCGGCCAGGCGATGGGCGCCGTGCATGGCCATCAATTGATCGTCGGCGGCGCAAGCGGCGTCACGCCCGTGGTGCGGTCGTAGACGCGCGTGTAGGTGAATCTGCGTTTGAGTCTGCCGCCGGTGAGCTGCAGCGTCATGATGAGCTTGCCGTCCTTCGCGAGGCTGTAGCTCTGGATGAGCTCCGCCCCGATCTGCGGCTTGGTGTCGATCACGTAACCGGATTTCTTCCAGCCGGACATCTGCCGGGCGTCGCCTTGTTCCGCGGAAATGTCGCTCTCGAGGCCGGGTGTGTATCGATCGGAGCTATCGCCGGATGTGACCGTGAAAGAGTCGGCGGACACGCCGATTCTGAGGTAGTCGCCCCGCGGCACGTTGGACATCAGCTCATCCACCACCGATGAGCCGGGCGGTCCGGTACCGAATTCCTCACCCTCCGCGCCGTAGCCCGACTCATAGCCGCTGCTTGCCGAGGGCTCTCCCTGCTGCCCGCGACGGGTACGTCGGTGCCCGCTTGGGGGACCTGCGGCGTCGCCGGGCACGTCCTGCGACTGCTCGCTCCTGGCATTGCGCCGCCTCTGCGCGCTTTGCGCGCGCAATGTCTCGATGGCCTTGCCCAGATCGTCGCTGCGCGCGGAATTGAGCTTCCAGTCGCCCGCCAGATGCAGGCCAGGAGGGGGGTCCGCGGCGAAACCACCGCTCCAGGCGCAACCTGTCAGGAGGACGGCTGCGGCGAGGGCGGCGGGAATCGCACTGAAGCGGAATGACGGCATCGACTGCTCGAGGGATAGGGCGATAGACGCCGCGGAGTTCGACCGCGGCTAGTGCACCTGAGTTCTGGATGCCGCTGCGCGCGAGGCCAACGCCTCGATGCGCTTCCAGTCGCGAGCCGCGAGCGCATCCTGCGGCGAGAGCCACGACCCGCCGGCGCAGAGCACGTTCGGCAGATCGAGGTATGACTTCACGGAATCCTGAGTGATGCCCCCCGTGGGGCAGAAGCGAGCCTGCGGGAAAGGTCCCGCGAACGCCTTGAGCATGGCGGCGCCACCGGCCGGGCCGGCCGGAAAGAATTTGAAACAGTGATGGCCCGACGCCAGGCCTAGCATCAGTTCGGACGCTGTCGCAACCGCTGGGAGGTACGGTATCGGCGCTGATGCCGCCGCCGAGAGCAGCGCCGGGGTTGCACCGGGTGAGATGGCGAACGTCGCGCCCGCGCTCACGGCAGCCCGCAGGTCCTCAGCGGACAGTACCGTACCCGCACCCACCGCAATCTCCGGCACCCGCCGTGCAATCGCCTCGATCGCGTCCAGTGCCGCGGGAGTGCGCAGCGTGATCTCGACGACGCGGATGCCGCCACGCACGAAGGCCAGCGCCAGCTCCGGCGCAAGCTCCGCCTCCTCGATGACGACCACCGGCATGACCGGCGACAGCCGCAGGATCCGTTCGATTTCCTCGCTTGGGGGCATGGGCTCCGACTCGATGTTTTGCGTACACCCGCTATCGTGCAGCAAAATGGCGTCATGCGACAGCGGGCGCTGCAAACCGTTCTGCTGGTTCACGCCATCGAGCACACCGATCTGGCAGGCGACGTCCTGTCGCTCGAGGACCGCAGCCAGGCCAGCCGCGAGGCCGCGGAGGGACGTCCGTTGCCCCCGGCCGGCGATGAGGCGACACCGATCAACAATGATTCGGAACGCTTTCTGGCTCGCCGCGCCGACGCTCTGCTTGGGCGCCTCCGTGTCCGATCGCCCGGCGTCGACCGCATCATCGCCGCTGCCGCAGGGCCGACGGGTTTCGACCGCACGCTCCTGCTGCTCGGATTCGCGCTAGGTGTCGGAATCGCCTTCGCGGACGGCAGCCGGATCGACATCTTCGCGTATCCGCTCATCGGCCTCGTGCTTTGGAATCTGATCGTCTACATCGTGCTGATCGTCAGGGCGTTCCGGTCGACGCGGCCGATGGGTCAGCCCACGGGCATCGTGGCCTCAGAGGCTACGGCGGGCGCGCGCGACGGGTTTTTCAGGCGTTGGCTCATCAGAACTTATGCCAGCCGCGTGCGCACGCGCATCGACACGCTGATCACCCATTCCATCGGCTTCAACGCGCCCCTGGCACCGGGCCTGAGGCGGTTTGCGGCGGACTGGTGGGAGGTCGGCAGGCCGCTCTTCCGCGATCGCGCGCGGCGCCTCCTGCACTTCGCGGCCATCCTCGCGGCATTCGGTCTGATGGTCGGTTATGCCCTGCGCGGTTGGATGCTTCGCCTGGCCGCGGGATGGAGCGCGACGGTCTTCGGGCCGGCGAGCGCGCATACCGCGCTGGTGACTCTGTACGGTGCCGCGTCCGCCGTCTCGCGCGATCCCATTCCTTCGGCTCACGACCTGCAGGCTTTGATGTGGACGGGTCCCAGGACTGGCGGCGGCCCGGCGGGAGAGTGGATCTATCGCATCGCCTGGACGGCGCTGCTCTATATCGTGCTGCCACGCTTGATCGGGGTCATCGTCACGACTCTCAGCCTCTGGCGCCATGCCGCGACCTTGCGGACGCCTCCTACGTTTCCGGGCTATCTCGCCGCCGTGCTGCGGCCGCTCTCCGCCGCGCCCCCATCCCCGCCCGCCCCCTCGGGCAGCTGATCTTCCGCACTCAGCCGCCTCAGACTGCCGCTCTCTCGAGAAAAGAGAGCCGGCGGTTGCCCGCATCCAGCCGCACCCGCACCCCGAGCGGTACCGGTTGGTTTACCGCCCCGTGCCCGACGGGAAATCCCGCCGCGCAAGGAAGTCCCGTTGCGTGCGCCAGCTCGCGCAGCACATCGGCGCTCGAGTACTCGGCTTCTTTCTCCTCGCAGCCCACGAACTCGCCGAGAGCGATCCCGCTCACCTGCCGGAACACGCCCGCCAGGGCAAGATGGGTCCACATCCGGTCCAGCCGGTAAGGACGTTCGCCAACGTCCTCGAGCAGCAGGACCGCGCCCTGAAGCGATGCCATGAACGGCGTGCCCAGGAGCCGGGTGAGCACCGAGAGGTTGCCGCCCAGAAGCGGCCCTTCCGCCGTACCGGGGACGTAGGTATCCGTGCCGGTGAGCTCCGCGGCTGGAGCTTGCGACTCGAGGAGCGCGAAGAGCCGCTCATGCGCGCCGGCGTCGAGCCGCGAGAGCTGCGAGAGATTCGGGCCATGGATGCTGACGAGCCGCTGCCGCTGCAGCAGTTGGTGAAGCGCGGTGATGTCGGAGAACCCAACCACCGGCTTCGCCACCGGGGCGACGCCCTCGAGCCCGGCGAGCAGCCGCATCATCCCGTAGCCGCCGCGGGCGCAGAAGACGGCACGGCTGCCCGTATCCGTGAGTGCGGCCGCGAGCTCGCGCAGCCGCCGCTCGTCACTCCCGGCAAGGTAGCGAAGGCGCGTCAGCATGCCCGGATCATGATGGACCCGATATCGCCGCGCGATGATCTCCAGGCCCGACTCGAACGCGGCGCGATCGAAGGGACCCGCCGGCGCGACGGCCGTGACCGGGTCACCGGGTCGTAGTGCGGAAAACGCGTGAAAGCGTGGTGCCGGAGACATGAGCGCTGCATTCTCGCCCAGCGCCGCGCGAAAGCAAGTTACTCAGCGGCCCAGTGGCCGCGAGCAACCCGCAGCTCAATCCGCGAGGGCTTTCAGATCCCGCAGCAGAGCCGCGCGTCCGCGTTCCAGCAGGTCCAGCCGGCGGGCCGCATCGCGCAGCGCCGTGATGTTCTTGATCGGCGCCTCGTGCAGCCGTCGGTAGGTAGTGCGTGCGACCAGCCACTGGCGAGTGGTCGTGGCGTAGCGCGCTGCCAGGTCGCGGCGCTGGGTGACGACGTAAAGAGGACTGACTTGCATGGCGGCCGAAGAATGCCATTCGTTCGTGACAGGCGTGCGACAGTCAGCAGAGCAAACTACGTTCCAGTACATCATCCGGGCGTCACTCCAGCGGATTGGGCCGGCGAGAGAGGCGGGCGAACTGCGCCTTGCGCTCGCGCAGCTGTTCGCGCCAGGCCGACAGCATGCAGCCGCCGACCACTCCCAGCACCAGGGCCAGGGCGGAAAGATTGCTGTTGTCCCGCGCGAGCGTGGCGAGCGCGCGCGGCACGGACGTGAGTATTTCTAGGTGCATGGACGGATCCCCCGTGCGATCTGCGTTGAACATAACACCGTGCTGCCGGAGTCGGGGAGTCTCTGGATCGCGACTTTGCGCTCGAAGCAAAAGATTTTTGACGCGGCTCGCAAACGACATCCGGTCAAGCTCGCGGCCCCGCAAAGTGCGGCTGTCGCTTCTTGTCCGAAATTGTCACGCAACGTCACACACACCTCCGCGCACCGGTCTTCCTGACCACCTGCTCATACGGCGCCTTCACCGCCGGACTCCGCATCTACCTTCTCGACGCCCTTATCAAACCAGATAGCTTCTGAATGAGGCCTGAATCTCAGCGCCCGCTCACGCCCGCCGCGCTGGCTTGTCACCCGCTTCGACCAGGTCGTCGCGGCTGCCGCCCCCGTCGCTCTCACCGGAAGGAGACTCGGCCGTGGACATCGTTTTCGTTCTCCTCATCGCCGGGCTGTGCGGGCTCTCGCATGGGATCGCCTGCGTGATCTCGCGCCTCGCCGGCGAGCCGTGACGCCGTGTACGTCGCGAGCGGGCTGCTCGCCGATCGCGGAATGGTTTGAACTGTCAGCCTCACGCGTGTGTGAGCGCCCGCCGTTGCCAGGCGCGACGCCCGTGGCGTGATCCGCCAACTGAGAGGCAGGCTCTGCCAATGAAATATCCCGACAGGCCTCTTCCGCAGGTAAGGAGAGCCGCCAGAGCACTCCGCGCGCGAACCGACGCACGGGCCACTCCAGGTCACCGATGCAGCGGCCGAGCAGTGAGCGAGGCGGCCTTGAAGTGAGTCAGCAGTGAGCGAGGCCGCCTTGAAGTGAGTTACCCCGGGATTCCCCCCCCGGAGGCTCCATCCACTTCCAGAACGCGACGGCACCCGCGGACCAATCCGCCGGCGTGGATTTGTCGTTCTATGCATATGCCGCAGCCGCGACCTGCGGGGAAGGACTGAAGAGATGGGTCACGAGAGAGAGCTGCCCGCCCGGGCGCGAGACGTAATGAAGGCCGGCAAATTGCCGGATCGTCCTCCAGACCGAATGTGGGGCGGACCCGGCAGCGGCGGGCCGTGTGCCGTGTGCGGCAAGACCATCGGGACGGAAGGAGTCGAAATCGAGCTTCAGTTCATGTCGGACGAAGGCCCACACACGGCGACTTACCACGTCCACACCCAGTGCTTCGCGGCATGGGACAATGGGCGCCGCCGCGGGGGCTCGAACGGCCGCTCGTTGCCCCAGGGGGGGGATGGGGGCATGATGCCTAGCCGTGAGCGTTACACAACGAACCAAGGGAAGCGGAGCTGATCCCGCGTCCAAAACCCTTGGCGACCTGCTCTATGCGGACGCTACCCGGGCGCGCGTATCGGAAGAGGCGTGGGTGGCGCTCGTCGAAGCGATGGCCGCCGGAGATCAGCGCGCGTTGCGCGCCCTCTACGAAAGGACACACCGCCTGGTCTTCACCTTCCTGGCCCGGCTTCTCAATGACCGCAGGTCCGCCGAGGAGCTGACCGTGGACACCTTTCATGCGCTCTGGTGTCGGGCGGCCACGTACGACCCGGTCGGCGGATCGGTCCTGGGCTGGATCATGAACCAGGCTCGATCTCGAGCGATCGACCGGTTGCGTTACGAGCAGCGCAAGAAGCGCACGGCGCCTCCCTCGGAGGATGTGTTGGGGACAGGCCATGCGGACGGCGCCGACGAAGCGATCGAGGCCATCCAGCAGAGTCAGGTTCTACGGGAATGCCTGAGCGCTCTCACGGTAGGCGAGCGCGAGGCGATCGACGCGGCCTTCTTCCTGGAGCTGAGCTACCCCGAGGTCGCTGTGCGGCTGAATCAGCCGCTCGGTACCGTCAAGACCCGCATCCGCTCAGGTCTGGAGAAGCTTCGCCAGGCTCTGGCCGTGCAAGCGAAGAGACAGCCATGAGCGCGGACTCGGAGCAAGGCCGTTGCGCGCATGCCGAGCTGATGCCGCTGTACGTGCTGCGCGCACTGCCTCCCGGCGAGAGACGTCTCCTGGACGGGCACCTGACAGGCTGTTCCGAATGTCAGCGAGAGCTCGAGTCACTGCGTCCGGTGCTCGAGTCCTGGATCGCCTGGCCCACGGATATTCTCCGACCGGCAGATTCGCTATGGGAAGGCCTGCAGGAGCGCATCGGTGGACAGGCCATTGACGAATCGGTGCCACAGGAGGTCCCCGCGTGGCGGGAACCCGATTGGGAAGACGTCGCCCCCGGAATCTCCTGCAAGCTATTGGCAACCGATACGGAAGGCGACCGGGTGAGCATGCTGGTGCGCCTCGCTCCGGGTACCGCCTACCCGCCTCACCGCCATGCCGGGGTGGAGGAGCTGTTCCTCCTGGACGGCGAGCTCTGGATAGACGACCGGAAGCTCTATCCCGGGGACTACAACCGGGGAGAGGCCGGCATGAGCGACGATCGCGTGTGGAGCGAAACCGGCTGCACCTGCGTCCTCATCACCTCCCCGAGCGACGTTATTTCCTGACCCTGCAGAACCTGGGGACCCACGATTCCGCGCCGTCCCGCTCCGGCGCGTCGGCGCGCACTGGCATGGGGCTTGCGTACGATCGTGCGAGGCTGCAAGGAGCTCCGTGCATGAGAAACAAAGCTGCCATCATCCTCGTGGCATCACTGTCAGTGAGGCCATAGTCCTGGCCGGCTGTGCGACGAGGCGGAGCTCGAGTCACTGCCGCCGGACAAATTCGTGATGCGCGCGAGGGGAGACCATATCGAGTACCTCTATGCCGACCCGCGAAACTACAACTATCCCCGCTGAGTCCTTCGGCGAGACGCCGGACGGGCGGCTCGCAACCGTATATACACTGGAAAGCCCGCAGCTACGGGTGCGCGTGACAGATTACGGCGGACGCGTGGTGTCGATCGAGGCGCCGGACCGATCAGGTGACCGGACCGATGTAGTGCTGGGCTTCGACGATGTGGCCGGATATGTGCGAGCTGGCGGCGCGTTCGGTGCCCTGCTGGGGCGTAACGCCAACCGCATCGCCGGCGGCCGCTTCACCGTGGATGGGCAAAGCTATCGATTGCCCACCAACGATGGGAGCTCGACTCTGCACGGCGGCCCCGTCGGTTTCGACAAGGTTTTCTGGAGCGTGACTTCAGCGGTGGCCCGGCCGCTCCCTGCACTCGGGCTACTCTATGTCAGCCCTGACGGCGATCAGGGCTTTCCGGGGGAGCTCTCGGTCGCGGCCACATATCGTCTCGACGGTGAATCGCTCTGGCTGCTGTTCGAAGCGCACACGACGAAACCCACGCCTGTCAGCTTGAGCGCCCATCCTTATTTCAACTTGGCCGGCGCGCGCAGCGGCGATGTGCTGGGCCATGTCGTCACCATCGCGTCGGAAGCGTTCCTGCCGACCGACGAGAGGCAGATTCCCACGGGCGAGATCCGCTCCGTCGCCGGCACCCCTTTCGACTTTCGCGAGCCGACGCCGCTCGGCGCCCGTATCCGCCTGGCCGATCCGCAGCTGATCTACGGCACCGGATACGATCATTGTTACGTGCTGGGCGCCGGGCAGGCGGCGGCCCCGCTCTTTGCCGCCTGCGCCCTGGATCCGGCGAGCGGCCGGACGATGGAGGTCTACACGACTCAGCCTGGGATGCAGCTCTACACCGGCAACCAGCTCAAAGGCTCAGTTGCCGGCCGCGGCGGGGTGATCTACCGTCAGTCGGCGGGCCTCGCCTTCGAGCCGCAGGGCTTCCCCGATGCGCCGCACCATCCGGCCTTTCCTTCGACGATCTTGCGCCCGGAGGACCGTTATCGGGCGGCCATCCGATATCGCTTCACGTCGTGACATGCGGCTCGCGGTAGCCGCCGCGGCGATTTCACTCGCCGCTCTGGGCAGCGCGGCGAAGGCGGCGCCGCCGCAGCGGTGCACGGGGCTCCGGGACGATGCTCAGCGTCTCGCCTGTTACGACGCGCAGCACGGGCGCAAGCGGCTGCAGGCCACTGAGAGAGGCGCGCAATCCGTGACGACCCCTGCGCAGACGCCCGCTGCCGGTTCGGGCACGCAGCCGCCGCCCGGTCGCCTGTCTCAGGAATGGGACCTCGATTCTGCGCGCCGAGGCAAGCTCTTCCGGCTGCGCCCGTACCACCCCAACTATCTCTTACCGGTGCGCTTCAGCGATAATCCAAACAGGTCCCCATTGAGTCCGGCGAGCGGCCATCAGGTAACCAAGCCCGCGCCGTATCAGTCGGTGGAAGCCAAGTTCCAACTCAGCTTCAAATTCAAAGCCGCGCAGAACTTGATCGGCCACAACGGGGATTTGTGGTTCGGCTACACGCAGCAGTCGAGCTGGCAAGTCTACAACAGCGCGCTTTCCAGCCCCTTCCGTGAGACCGACTATCAGCCCGAGGCGGTCTTTACCTGGCGCACCGGCGGGGAAGCCTTTGGTTGGCATTGGCGGCTGGTCAATCTCGGAGTCGTGCACGAGTCGAACGGCCAGTCGCTGCCGCTGTCCCGCAGCTGGAACCGCGTCTACGTGATGTTCGGATTCGAGCACGGCGATTGGACGGTCCTGGTGCGGCCCTGGTATCGTTTGCCGAAGACGCCATTAGCGACGACAATCCCAACATCCGGCACTATCTCGGTTCTGGCGACCTGCGCATTGCCTATGCGCACGGCGGCCACGTTCTCGCAGGCCTGGTCCGCTATGGCGGTGGCGCTCGGGGGTCCTTGCAGCTCGACTGGACGTTCCCTGTGCTCGGCAGTCTGGCCGGCTATGTGCAGTTCTTTACCGGCTACGGCGAGACTCTCGTCGACTACAACCACAGTCAGACCACGATCGGTGCAGGCATCCTGTTTTTTCAAGCGGATTGACGAGTCGAGCATGATCTCGAATGCACGCGGTCCAAGCCTGACGTAGAAGGGTTCCCGAGATCCTGAAATCCTAGGCGGCCGTGCGTGCCAGCGCAGCTGGCGCCTGCGTCCCCACTACCTGCGCGCGTACGACCGGAAGGCTTTGCGGATGCTGCTGCTGGATATAGGCGATGAATTTCTCGCGGATCTCGCAGCGCAGGTCCCAGGCTTTCGACGAGTCCACTGCCGTGGCCAGCACCCGCAACTGCATGGTTCTCTCGCTCGCATCGGTGACCTGCAGGTTCCAGAAGCGCCGGTCCCACAGCGGACACGACTCGATGATCCGCCCGAGGGCCTTGCGGCCCTCCTCGAGAGGGAACGAATAGTCGACCCAGATGAACACTGACCCCAGAAGTTGGGCGGAGTTGCGCGTCCAGTTCTGAAACGGCTTCTCGACGAAGTAGGTCAGCGGTACGACGAGTCTGCGGTCGTCCCAGATGTGTACGACGACGTAACTGAGGGTGATCTCTTCGATCCGCCCCCACTCGCCTTCGACGATCACCACGTCATCCTGGCGGATCGGCTGCGCCAGTGCGAGCTGGAAGCCGGCGATCAGGTTCGCGAGGGTCTTCTGCCCCGCGACGCCGGCGATGATGCCCACGATGCCCGCCGAGGCGAGGAGACTCGTACCGACGTGGCGCACCTGTTGGAACAGCATCAGGATGCACGCCACTGCGAACAAGCCGATGGCGACGTACACCACGCGACCGAGCACGTGCACCTGAGTGTACAATTTTCGCGCTTTGAGGTTGTCGGACGCGGTGATGTCGAAGCGCAGCAGAAGCATCTCCTGTGCGGTCTTCACGGCCTGAAACAGCACGAGGGCGATGGCCACGATGAGCAGCACGCTGCTGCCCTTGGCCGCGATGCCGGCGTAGGCCGCCGGCAAGTCCAGTACCGGCAACGCGAAGATGACTGCGAGTACGGGCAGGATCACGCGCAGTCCGCGGCCGAGCAGCGGCACGAGCAAGTCATCGAGCCGGCCGCTGGTGTGCGCGGACCAGGCGCACAGGCGCGCCTCGAGCACTCGCGTGAAGCGGAAGCAGAACCAGAATGCCACCGCGAATACGCCCAGGTTGAGGAGGGTGCGAAGCGCGCCGAGGACCAACCGGCTCCCCAGGGGAGATGACGCCAACAGGGGCGCGAGGGCAAAGTAACCGCCGCAGATCCAGATCAGCAGGTACAGCGGCCCGCGCAGCGCGCCGAGCGTGTGGTGCCGCAGCTTGGCGTCCGGCGCGGCGGACTTGCGCTTGCGGCGGATCATGGTGGCCGCAGTGAAGTTTGCGATCACCATCAGCACCACTACGGCGCAGCTCAGAGCGACATCCGCCCAGGTGATCGCGCCCAGCACGTGTGCGCTCATGCGGTTTCCGAAGAGTACGGACATCCACTCGTGCCATGCTGTCATTGAAGCGCCCTCGAATGCTCTCATTTGAAAATGACCTTCAGCTCGAGATCTGTGATCCCGAGCATATCGCAAAGTTTTGTGCGGGGCGGGACGCGCATTCTCGCGGCGGCCGGCCGTTGCGATCCCGAATGCGTCGTCGCCATCGTTTGGCGGTTCACGAGCGGTGACGCATACTGACGCCCGCCCGGGGCAGGAGTATTACGGCGCACCGCGCCGACCCTGGCGGATTTGCATGCCTCCCAATATGATCCGGCAGACATGAGTGACGGAATGAACGTGCGCAGCGAGTGGCGATTTGACCGAAGCGACATGGGCGCTGCTCGCGGGTATGGCTGCTGAGCGAATCGGACGGCGCTCGCGCCAGCTGCTCGCGTCGGCCGCACCCGAGAACGCGCGCCGCTCGGCCGGCGTTCGCGCACGCGGGGCAGGGTTGCGGCCGAAGGGCGGCATTCAGGCCGGTAAGGGATCCGAGGCCTCGGGGCGGAACATCGCTGAGCTTCACGCACTTCAGAGCCTGCGGCTGATCTACGCTTCCGCGCGCTGGCATGATGCGCAGGTGCGTAGATCCGTGGTGATCTCCGGATCGCAGCTCTGGGCGCTGTCGGAGATTGCGCGCTGGGAGGGCATGGGCGTCAACGATCTCGCGCAGCGTATGGCGCTGCACCAGACGACCGCGAGCAATCTCGCCAACGCGCTGGTCGAGACGGGTCTGATCCGGCGCGTGCGCGACAGGTCGGATCGGCGATTCGTCCACCTTTACGTGACGGCGCAAGGGCGGCGGATCCTGTCGCAATCACCGGGGCCTCATCCGGGATTGCTGGTCGATGCGCTGCGAACGATCGAGTTGCGCCATCTGCAACGGCTGCGGCGCGAGCTTGCGGCGCTGGTCCGGCTCATGCGTCGGACGACGGTGAGGGCGGCAGGGGAGACGCTCCTCGGCGAGTGACACAGGTGCCCGCGGGTTCACGCTGGCCGGCTCCTGCGATTTTTGTCTGCAATGCCGAGCATGATCGCGGCGAAGGCAAGCAGGCGCAGCAGATACACGATCTGCCGATGCTCATACGACGGTCTGATCGAGGCGAGAGCAATCCACGAGGCGCTCAGGGCGACAAACGCCAGCGCGAGAAAGAGGAACAGCCGGTCGCGGCCCATGCGCCAGTAGCGCAGGAAGAAGAGGGCGGAGATCGAGGTCGCCATCGTCAGCATGCCCCAGAGATATTCGTGCATGGTTGGGCTGCCTAGTGGATATCCCAGATCATGCCGTAGAGGAGTATCACCATTCCCGCCAGCGCCGCGAGCGTGCGCAACAGGGAGAGATCGACCTGCGGGAAGAGAATCAGATCCACGAACAGCAGCGCGTTGTCGATCGTGAGGCCGACGAAGCAGATGGCCGCCCAGAAAAGGAGCGGCATTCTGGTTATCAGATAGCCACGAAGGAGCAACACCACGCATGCGATGCTCGTCAACCCACAGAGTATATAGGTGATCTCAGCCACGGCCTTTGCCCCTGCGAACGACGAAAGCATCTGCGAAGGCGCGAATCGTGCGGGTGCGCAGCCGCTCGATGGCATGGGTACTCATGACTTGCATGATCTGTATCGGCTCGTCGCGATAGGTGCGGTCCAGCGAGGCCACGATCACATCGCGGCCCGGGTCTTCATCCGCATACGCATACAACGTCAGCAAGTCCTGATCGGTGGTTTGCACGAGATGAGCGCGCACGAGCGGAACGAGCGCATCATCGATCAGCGACGCGTGGGTCTCGAGGCGCGTGCACAATTGCTCCGCCGTCCAGGCGGCGCGCTCGCGCCGCAGCAACAGAAGAACTTCGAGCGATTCGAAGGAATCGATGTAGTCGCGCAGGAAGGCGCGCACCTCGTCGCTCACCATCAGGAGTGACGCCACAGGCGCAGGCGATGAGTCGCGGGCGACCGACCGGCCGATTCAGGCATTTCCAAACAGCGGCAGAGCGCGGAGTTTCTCGGGCTGCACGGTGATCCTGTATGTATATTGGGTCAAATGTTTCTACAGTATAGGCGTGCGATCAGCTCGTGCAACCCCGCGCGGCGGCATTCCTGCCGCACCCTGCCGACGCTCGGCGAAATGAGGCCGCTGCGCGGCCACGTTCAGACTCGTGACATCCCCCTGGTCGTCTACGCGGCGGCGGGTCTGCCGGTGGATGTGCCGAAGGATCATGACCGAGTCATTGCAAAATCTGCCGGGATCGATGCAATTCTGAGCTCGGTCCGGGCGCTCCTCGCTCAGCGATGAGCGCTGCCCCGTGCCGGAATAAATAGATCATCGTGTTGGCGCGGGTCGGTCCAGGATGACTTCACATATTCTCGGTTGCAGATTCTGCACGGCTACACCGGGTCGGCATTACTCCGAAGCTCGTTGGGAGGCAGACGCCAGACCATACAAGTTCTCGAGGCGCCCCCGGATTCTGTCCGATCCCGCCAACCCGAGAATGCGCTCCAGCAGCTTCGCCCGCGCGCGGCGGGTCAGCCGCCGGTGGTCTGTTCTGTGTTGTAGCGTAGGGGCAGTGTAACCGTGACCGCGGTTCCGTGACCCGGAGCCGTGTGGAGCTCGACGGTGGCACCCAGCAGCTCGCAAAGGCGCTTGACGATCGACAGGCCGATGCCTTCACCGGATGGCAGCGCCGCGGAGCCGGGACCGGAAGCGGCGATGGGCGGCACGGTGCGCTGCGGGTCCGAGCCCCCCGGGCCGCTCGCGGCCGCTTCGATCTCCATGCGGTGTCCTTCCTCCGTGGCGCGCTTCAGTGCGTGGCGCAGTGGCCCGGTGGCCTGAAGCGTGAACCCAGGCCCGGTATCCTCGACGGACAGTTTCCAGTGCGGTGGCCGCCCCTGAGCGTCCATCCACCAGCGGACCACGACACCGCCGCGTTGGGTGGCCTTCAGGGCGTTCAACAGCAGGTTCTGCAGGATGCGCTGAATCTTGAGGGGATCGCTCTCGACGGGAAGAGGGCTCGGCCCTTCGCAGCGGAGGAAGAGATTCCGCTCGGCGGCGAGCGGGCGCAGCAGCTCGCAGTGCTCGCGCAGCCGTTGGCCCGCATCGAACGCTTCGATCTTGAGTGGATTCTGCCCCGCCTCGAGGCGCGCGAGCTCCACGAGATCGGTGAGCAACGCGCTCATCGAGTCGATTCGGTTCTGCAGCAGATCGTAAAACCGACTGCGCTGTGGCGTGGCCACCTCGGACCTGGCGAGGAGGGCGGTGGTGTTGGCAATCACCCCGACGCTCCCTCTGAGGTCATGGGCCGTCTCGCGGACCAATGCTGCCCGGTCGTTCTCCAGCGCTTGCAGCGCAGTCAGGGAGACCTCGAGGTCCCGCAACCGGCTCGCCGCCTCGGTTTGCTCGAGGCGCACGTGACGGGACGCGCTTTCGCAGTTACCCTGCGTGCAAAGCTCGGTGAGCCCCTCGCGCGCCATCGGCATGACCTCGCCCTCGAGGTCCGGATGATCGGCGGCATAGCGCTCGAGCTCCTTCTGCAGGATCGACTGCAGATGACCCCACTCGCGCAGTGTCTCCCGGATGTCGTAGCCCTGCCGCCACCTGTGCCTGCCGTGCTCGGCTGCATCGTTGCGCTGCTCGAGATCGACCTGCAGCGCATCGAGCGCATGCTCGGCTCGAAGCCGGCGCTCGAAGTCGTCCAGGATCTTCGGAATGTGGTCGTCGAGTGCGCTGCGCGATAGCTTCGAGCTGATCGTGAGCTGCGGATCGCGGCGGATCGCTTCGCGCCAGGCGGCCAGCAGATCTTTGCGCTTGAGCCGGAGATGCGCGGCGAGGGTATTCAGTTGTTCTTGGGCGGTCAGCGTCGTCAAGATGTTGGATCTCTCGGGACGGAATCGGAACGGACGGCCATCTGGCGCGCCCGTTTGCGGAGCCGAGCAAGGTGCGCGCAATGAACGCATGCCGGTTGCAGGAAGACAAGGTGGGGCGAGAGCTTCACGATGGGTGATCCACCCGACCCACGCTCGAGGTCCCCGCAGAGGATTGGCATCAGCGCCGACTGCAGGATCTTCGATCGAGAGTGCGGCTTGAGTGTGCGCACGTTGTGTCGTGTAATACGATCAGGGTGCCGGTACCGCTACGGGTCGGCAGGCAGAACGCGCCGGTCGGGCCGCCGGCGCGACGGAGCCGCTGCTCGGATGAACTGGCACTCTACGCTTGCGCCACGCGCCGTCGCGAGGCTCTTTGTCAAGCCTCTCGAGCGTTTCCTGCGCGTAGAGGCCGCCGGCGGCGTCCTCTTGCTGCTGGCCGCCGCCACCGCCTTGCTGCTGGCGAATTCCCCCTGGGCCTCCTGGTACGACGCACTGTGGAGCACACCGCTCACATTGAGAGTCGGGTCGCTCGTGAGCACGGAGCCCGTGCGATTCTGGATCAACGATGGCCTGATGACCTTCTTCTTCCTGGTCGTGGGCCTGGAAGTCAAACGGGAAATGCACGACGGCGCGCTGGCGGATCGTCGCGCGGCGGTGCTGCCCGTCGCTGCGGCGCTCGGGGGCGTTCTCGTCCCGGCGGCCTTCTATCTGCTGCTCAATTCCGCTGCCGAGCTCCGTCAGGGTTGGGCTATTCCCACAGCGACGGACATCGCCTTCGCGGTGGGTGTGCTCTCGCTTCTGGGCAGCCGTGTGCCATCGGCGCTGCGCGCGCTGCTCCTCACGCTGGCGGTGGTCGACGACCTCGTGGCGGTCATGGTGATCGCCGGCTTTTACGCGGCGGACATTGCGCCGATCGGCCTGCTCATTGCGGCGGCCGGGGTGTTGGTGGCGCTCGCGCTGCGGCGCCTGACTTGCCGCAACGCACTCGTCTACGTGGTGCCGGGCGCCATGATCTGGATAGGACTCAAGTACGCGGGAATACATCCGACCGTCGCGGGTGTCATCCTCGGGCTGTTGACGCCGTCGGTGATTTGCTCAGGTGCGGACCATGCGCCCCGGAACCGGCCTGCGCGCACGCGACGAGAGCTGCCGGCGATAGGGTCCACACAGCAACGATCTCAGCGGGCGGCGCGCGCTCTGACCGCGCATCTCAGGCGCGCGCATCTCGCGCAGCGCGACGCTCTCTCGCCAGCTGCGCGGATCGAAGCAGTCCTGCACCCTTGGGTGGCGTATGGGCTCATGCCGCTCTTTGCGCTCGCCAACGCCGGCGTGGCACTGCCGGGCGCGGGGCTTCGCGCCATATACGCGCCGACTCTCGCCGCGGGAATCCTGCTCGCACTCGCACTGGGCAAGCCCCTCGGAATCCTGCTGACCACGTGGCTATGCACGAGAGCCCGTCTCACGACGCTTCCCGCGGGAATCGACTGGCGCCACATGCTCGTGCTGGGCTGCCTCGGCGGTATCGGCTTCACCATGTCGATCTTCATCGGCAACCTCGCATTCACTGCACCGTCCCTCCTCGCCACCGCGAAGCTCTCCGTGCTGATCGGGTCGGCCTTGTCGGCATCTGCGGGGCTGTTGCTCGGATGGTCGTTGCTGAGGGCCGGAGCTCGTGGCCGTACCGCACCTCCGTAGCCGCGCTCCCGGCGAGCTCGGGACACCACTGCATTGGAGAGGCTCCGGAACCCCTCATGAGGCCCCCTGAGACATCGGCAGGCATGATTCTTGCGCATATGGCGGACGAGGCAGGCGAAGGCGCGGCAATTCCAGACAGGTTGCTACGCCGCCCGATTCTCGATGTGGTGGTGAAGGAACCTGAATTGACGGCTATATCCGGAGGGATGACATCACCGGCCAAGGACCGCACCGGCGGCTTAGGTCATATGCGCTCCAGGGGACGGTCCGGGGCAAGGATACTCGCGATCGACGATGAACCTGATGCGCTCGCGATACTGCGAATTTTTTTGTCCGCGGAAGGTTGGCAAGTCGCCACCGCCTCGAGCGCTGTGGACGCGCTGCGACTCATAAGGAAGCGGACGCCCGATCTCATCGTCACGGATTGCGCCATGCCGGGAATGACCGGCCTCGAGCTCTGCAGGGAATTGCGCGGCCACGTGGCAACCCGCCACATCCCGATCATTCTGCATACGGGAATGACGACGATTCCCCGCGGCGAGCGGCGGCTCTATGACCGGCTGTTGGTCAAGCCTGCCGATCTCGATCATCTCGCAAGTGAGATTCGTGGGCTGCTCGGATCGAAGCGCACGCGCTCCCGCAAATCGTAATCCCACCACGGACGCCAGATCCTCGCTATGCGCACTACTGCTCGGCAAGATCCAGCGGACGCATCGGGTTACTGTCCGGGCTGTGCACAAAGCCGATGAGCTTGTTTGACGATCTCCCCGACGAGTTGTCGGTCCACGGTTGGCGCGGTGCGGCCCGATGGAGGGGGGCATGAGGAGGACAAGTGGAAGCCGGAACACCGGGAACAGTGCAATGGCGAGCGGCTTCACGAACATCGTCAGCGTGTTGATGCTCTGATCCCGTACGGAGAGCAGCTGCAGCGAGTGAGCGTTCCATTGATCTGGCCTTTCATTGGCGCGGAAGTAAAGCGCGAAGGATGGCTGCGCATTGGCGCCCACCGACAGCAGACGGAAGCCGCCGTACGATCGCCAGACCTTGTCGAAGAATGCCCGGATGGACTCTCGTCCCCGATGCCACTGGCGCCAGGAATCGAGGTCCGAGCTCCCCCACGCTTGCACATACCGGTCGAGCAGTGCGCGCCGGCCGGCGTCGTTCGAGGTTCTTTCGCGTGATGCGTCCTCGAGGTAATTCGAGTGCATCGTCTGGCTGAGTACCTGCCCTTGTGGGTTGATGTATTACGATAGAGCATATAAAATGCACCATGTAAATACGCTCATTTGCCATGTCCGACCTGCTTCAACGAGTCCAGGCCCGCTTTCTGCGCGAGCTGTTCCGCGCCGCGAAGGGTGGATTCGTGCTGAAGGGCGGCATGGCGGTCGCGACGCTCTACACGCAATCCCGTCTGACCCGCGACGTCGACCTTGATTTCCCGGCAGCCCCGCTGCGCACGGCCGAAAGCCTTCACAACCAGATCCGTAAGGCCCTGCAGCAAGCGCTCCGTGGCAGCGGGATCGTGGATGCGCAGATCAGCGCGCCCGGCAAAGGGGAGGTTTCAGCGAAGTGGAAGGTGCGCGGCCAAGGCCTCTCGGGCGAGCCCTTCTCCATGAAGATCGAGGTGTCTCGCCGCCCGCCGCCACCCGGCCGGATTCGCCAAGCTGCCGTCTCGGGGGTCGCCGCTTACGGCCTCGGTACGTTCTATGTCGATCTTTACGACGAAAGCACGCTCGCAGCGATGAAACTGGCGGCGCTTCTCGAGCGTACTGCGGTCCGTGATGTCTACGACCTGGACCTTCTGCTCCCAGAGCACCCGCCGGGCTCCAGTCTCATCGGGTGGGCGCTGGAGCATGCAGGATCAGCACCAAAGGAGGCGATGCACCGGATTCAACACCAGCTCACCGCCATGGATTGGAATCTGTTCCGTTCCCAGATGCTGATCGATCCAGCCATTCTCGAGCGCCTCGACGAGGCGGCGTGGGGCGAAATGAAAGGGCGCGTGCATCGCGCGCTCGGTAATCTCCTGGACGCCCACAGCCGACACCTCGCAGGATCGCCATGATTGCCTGGAAGCAAGCCCTCGAGCGACAGTTGAGCGAGCCGGGCGCGCCGCCTGCGATCACCCTGGGGGCTCTGTCCCGCGCGGCGAGCATTGCTCGCGGAACCGACGTCCCCGACCGGACGCTGCAAGCCTGGATCACAGACGCCGTCGCGCGCCGCAGACTTGCACACGTTGTGCGGGGACTTTATCTGAACCGCTTTACCTCGCCGCCCGGCAGGCTTGCAGACGCAGTTCCGCACGTGCGACGCGATGCCGTCGTCTCCTTGCACTCAGCCCTCGATGAGGCGGGTGCCTACAACAATCCACCGCAGGGCGTGACGGCCGTCGTCCCCCTGGACGTCGGTCCGACACGCCCCCGTGTGGGCAAGGTAACTACAACCCAAGGGCCGGTCTACGTACGCGCGCTACCCCGCCGCATCCTGGAAGCTGGCGCCCTGGAAGACCGACTCGATCTGGATCGCGGGCGCGCGCATCCCCGCGCCACGCCCGAAAAGGCGTTGCTCGATTGGTTGTATCTCGCAAGGAGTCCACGCAGCACACTCTCGCCACCGCCGCTACAGGATGTCGAAATGGACGAGCTGAACAAAGCGCGGCTGCGGCGTCTCGCCAAAGCGATGGGTCTGGAACAAACCCTGACACAGTGGCTCGAGGGCAAATTCGTGCTCCGCCCTGGTTCCCACAGCTGAACCATCGTCCGCCCGATGAGCCTGGCGCGGGAGTCGGAGGCTGCGCAAAGAGCCAGTTCGGATGCGACGAACCGAGTGTCCGCCGACCATGAGCCGTGGGTCCCCTGCAATGGTGTTCGGGCACAAACTCACGCTACTCCTGACTCACCCTCCGAATGGCCATGAAACATCCGTTCCCCGTCGCGTTGATTGTTGCACTGTTCCCGAGCTTTGGTGGCATCGCTCACGCGCGAGCCCACGCCGGAGACGCCTCCCGGGAGCTGTCGGCCGCGCTCGCGGCGATCGGCGGCAGGGATGTGGTCTCCTCCGTGCACGCATTGCGGCTCGAGGCGGTCGGTCATCGCAACATGCTGGAGCAGTCGCTGCGCCCGGAGGGGCCTTGGTGGCAGGACTACATGCAGATCGATGTGGTTCGGGATTTCGCCACCGACAGCGAGCGCGTCCTGCGGCAACATCGCGGCTACTCCTCGCCGCAATGGTGGCTGCAGCAGCCGCAATGGGTTGGTGCTCCCGTCTTTCCCACCTATGTCGTCTCGCGCGGGGTAGTCGCGCAGGTCGCGGATCGCAAGTATTCGCCGGCCTCGTTCCGGTATCTGCAGGAGGCCGACGAGGACTTCTCGCTCGGCCCCTTGCACGTGCTTTTCACCGCGTTCGCGGCGTCCGATCTGCACTTGCTACCCGATGTCATGCTGCGCGGCTATGCCTACCACGTGGTCGGCTTCAGCTGGCACGGCTACCCGGTGAGAATTTACCTCAATGGATACACCAGCCTCCCGGAAGTGGTGGAATGGATCGCCCCGCGCCCTTACGACGTATTTTGGAGCGTGTGGGGTGACGTCACCACGCGTATCAGCTACGGCATGTGGTCACTCGAGCCGGATGGCCTGCGTTACCCGCGACAATGGAGCATCGAGCGGAACGGACTGCCCGAATCTGACGTCAGCATCACCTCACTGACTGTCAACCCGCCGTTCAACGCCGCGGAGCTGGCGATTCCCGACGCGGTCCGCACGGAATTGCTGCAGCACAAGCGCACGATAGCCGAGCTGCCACTGGGCATTCCCGAGCGGCCGGCAACGGAAATCGAGCCCGGTGTGGTCCACATTCCCGGCGCGTGGAACGTCAACCTCATTCGCCAGAACGACGGCATCATCGTGCTGGAGGGGCCACTCTCGTCGGGCTACTCGCTCCAGGTCCTGGATCAGGCGCAGCGACGCTTTCCAGGCCTGCCGGTAAAGGCCGTGATCACGACTTCGGACTCCTGGCCGCACATCGGGGGCCTGCGCGAATACGTCGCACGCGGCATCCCGATCTACGCGTTGGACCTCGACCGTCCGGTATTGACCCGCCTCTTCAACGCCCCGCACTCCTTCATTCCGGACGATCTCGAGCGGCATCCCCGTGCGCCGAGGTGGCATCTGGTCGCCTCCAGAACCGCCCTTGGCGCGGGAGCCAACCGTCTCGAGCTGATTCCCTATCGTACGGCGACCGGGGAGCGGCAGATGATGGTGTACCTGCCCCGCTACCGGCTCCTCTACAGCAGCGACCTGTTCGCGCCCGATGAGAAAGACACCTGGTTCACGCCGGAATACCTGCTGGAATTGCGCAACGCCGTGGCGCGCGAACACCTGGATGTCGAGTCCATTTTCGGCATGCACTATGACGTGGTGTCGTACAAGACCGTCATGGGTGCTCTCGATGCGTTTCTCTCGCCTCGCCCTGGCCGGGCGGCGGCTGCAGCTACGGGCCCGGCTTTGGCGGATGACGTCAAATCTCTCGGATTCTTCCAGGGCAACTGGTCCTGCCATGGTCAGTTCCCGGCCAGCGGCCGGACCATCGCCTCCGCCGAGCGGTTTGCCCCTGAGCTCCTCGGCCATTGGCTGACCATGCGTCATGTCGATCAGCCGCCCTTTGCATTCAAGGCGATCGAAATGTGGCGCTATGATGCTGTAGCGAAGGACTTTGAGAACTACATCTTCGACGACGCAGCCGGTATCCGCCGCTACACCTCGCCGGGCTGGGAGGGGCGGCGCCTGACGTGGACGCTCGCCTCCAGCGAGCAGCCGCCGGACCGGTTCGTGTTCGAGCGCAGGGACGCTACCCGGTATGTAGTTGACTACTCGCGCATCACCGGCAAGCATACCTGGGCCCTGGTCGATACGCTGCAGTGTGAGCGCCGGACCCCCTGAGTCACGAATGAGTGCCTGCCCCCCTGGGCCGCGCCATTCGTTGGTGCCGGCTAGGATGCCGCCCTGGCGCGCAACGCCCCTTGGTGTTGGGCTATTCTCTCATTGCTGATCGGCATCAGCAGGCGCAACTCCCGGAACGACTGAACTTCGTGCCGGCCGCCGCCAGGCGGCTCCGCGGAGGCGGCGAGCGTCACCGTGACGCTCATTCGGCTTCGGACAGACACGCGAGCGCCGAGGAGCCGCAGTTTTCCCGCTTCGGCTAAAATGACCGCTGCAGATATTCGTAGCGCGCTACCAGCACCAGGGGGAGTGTCACCATGGGACGAATCATCTCCGCTATCTCCGGTCTTCTGATACTGCTGCTCTCGACAGTCCCTTCGACCGCCCAAACGCAGGCCACGGTGCGGCCTTGGACCTCGAGTTGGAGCGCAGGCAGCGAAGATTGCAGGGCCCATCCACAGTCGCCGCTCGAAGTGCACGAATACAATTCGCGAACTTTCGTCCTCCGGGAGAGCTTGTGTTCGACGTGGGAGGCTCCCTTCATGTATCTCCTGCTTGGAGATAAGAGGGCGCTTCTGATAGACACCGGTGACGTTGCCGATGCAAGGCAGATGCCGTTGGCACAGACAGTCCTGCACATGGTGTCGCAATATGGCTCCCCCGGGCTTCCTCTTCTCGTGGTCCATACGCATCGTCATCTCGACCACCGCTCTGCAGATCCCCAATTCCAGCATCTGCCCAATGTTCGTGTGGTGGGCTACGACCTTGCCAGTGTCCGGCAATTCTTTGGCTTCACGCACTGGCCGGACGGCCGGGCGCAAATCGATCTCGGAGGCCGCATCGTCGATGTCCTGCCTGCTCCGGGGCACGAGGCGACGCACCTCGTGTTCTACGACAGGAACACGGCCCTGCTTTTCTCGGGCGATTTCCTGATGCCTGGCCGCCTTCTCATCGACAACTCCTCGGCGGACCTGCTGAGCGCAAGGCGCATCGCGCAATTCGTCAGCGACAAGCCCGTGAGCGCCGTCCTCGGTGGCCACATTGAGGAGGACGTCGATGGACGTCTCCTCCCGTGGGGATCAACCTTTCATCCGCGGGAGCGAAGGCTGCCGATGGATAAGTCCGATCTGCTGGCACTGCCTGCGGCGCTGAACGGCTTCAATGGGTTTTATAGCCGGAGCGGTAAATTCGTGATCATCAACCCGATTCACAACCTGATCGCCACTGCTTCAGCCGCATTGCTCCTGTTGGTGGCGTTGATAGCTGCAGCGATCCACTTCTTGCGCAGGCGCAGGCGCCGCCGCGCAAACGCGCGATTGGGCGTTGCATGATGCGATTGACGCGGCAGGCCGGGCATGCGTGAAGCCTCATCTCGGCCAGTCCGGGTAACGGTGCTTCGACTCGAAGTCACGGGTGGCA
Organism: Steroidobacteraceae bacterium; assembly: GCA_036278795.1. GTDB lineage: Bacteria > Pseudomonadota > Gammaproteobacteria > Steroidobacterales > Steroidobacteraceae > 13-2-20CM-66-19. The sequence goes on from DASUKK010000025.1 coordinate 309,427, forward strand.
CGATCGGCCATGCTTGCCATTCGTTCATAGCCCGCCGCGATATCGAGCATGATGCGTCGGCGGTCTGGACGGCGAAGTTGCAGCGCGACTGCACGGGTTTCCTCCGCGCGTCGACGCCAATACTTCGCTGTATATCGATTCCGCTGATCCATCCGTCCGGGTCCAATGGATTGCTGGAGGACTGCTTCCCGAACTGTTCGGCAAGCAGCAACACGGCTGGCGGTCCGCTGCCGGACCGATCCGAAAGACAGGGTAGGCGGGGGAAAGTTCCCTGCCAAAAATGGTGAACGGCCGGCAGCGGGCATGGGCGTGGGTTGGGTCATTCGCTGCTCTGCCTCGACTGCGCTCGCCGGTCGCCCCCGATACGGACCGCAACGTCCTGCCGCGATCCGCACCAGGGGGGTAATCTCAGTCATCTGTCGGTCGCGGATGCTCCGGGTTTTGCCGAGGTCGATTCCTCGTACAATGAGAGGTCTTCATCGATCCCGACGAGCCGAAACACCTGTCCGCCGGGAGCCTGGAAATAGAGGTGCGGATCCGGTAAGTCGAGCTTCTTGACGCCGAAGGCGAGAATCCTCCGTTTCATCTCCTCCGTATCATCGGCTTTGAGCTCGAGATACATCGCCTTCAAAAACCCGCTCTCCTCCAGAGCGGTGTCCTGGTAGACGAAAATGATGTGGACGTCGGCCAGTTGAAAGCGGTCCACCTCATCGGCCGCGACGTTCAGTTTGCAGCCCAGGACATCGCAATAGAATTTTCGAATCCGGTCCTGCCCGGATCGAGCCGCGATGACTGCCATGTGATTTCCAAGCATCAACTTCGCCATGATCTCTGCTCCCGGTGGGCTATGACCTGATCGTTCGTGCCGGCGCTGCGGCAGTGGAGGGATCTTGCCGGAAAATGCCGCGCCGCGAGAGTAACAAGTGCGGCGGGATTGCGGCGACTGCCGAGCCGCGCGTGGCAGCGTCAAGATGCCGGCTGACCTCGAACAGGGCTGCAGAAGCTTTACTCGGTCGGCGCCGTCTGCCGCCAGCTACGGCGAGGTGAAAGCCGGAAACTGCGAGCCGATTGCCGCCATTTACATTACATGATATATATCATGCTATGTAACTGGAGGCGTCATGGTCACAGACATCGTCCGGGAGCTCGGCCATCTCACCCTGGGAACCAGGCTGAAACGCCTGGGCGAGCGCCTCCAGGCACAGACGCAGGTCCTGCTTGCGCAGGCCGACATCGGCCTCCCGGCGTCTCACTGCCCGCTACTCGCTGCGCTGGATCGCCTGGGCCCCCTCAGCGTCGGCGAGCTGGCGCAAGCGATGGGTATCAGTCAGCCGGGAATATCGCGCATGCTGGAAACCCTGCAAACGGACGGTCTCGTTGCTTCCCGTCGTCCTGCGGGGGATCGGCGCTTGCGAGCGATCGAGCTGACCAAGGCCGGCCGCGCGCTCATCACGCGCTCGAAGCGGCTGGCCTGGCCCAGAGTTGAATCAGCCGTTGCAGACCTGTGCGCGGCCGCGTCGGGGTCTCTCCTCGAGCAATTGTCGGCGTTGGAAGTAGCGCTGGCCGATGCGCCGCTGCACGCGCGGGCGGCCCGAATACCCGCGAGAGGGCGAAAACATGCTTGATCGTCCCGTCTGGTCGGCTCTCACCACCCGGCACAGCGCCTTGTCACTCGGCGGTCCGATGGCACGGCGATACGCCAGGGACGTCAATGTGTTCGCATCCGCTTGCGACGACTCTGCTCCCGCTCTCGCCGCACTGACCGAGCTGGTGCGGCCGGGCGAGCGCATCTTCGTCCTGCAGGTGCCGGACGTCGTCGTGCCCCGTGGCCTCGTGCAGGTAATGGCGGGCCGGGGCGTACAAATGATCGCGACCCGCCGCATAGAGGCTGTGGCGCCGGAGGAAGATCTCCTGCATTTGACGGATGCCGACGCACCCGAAATGTTGGCGCTCGCGAAGCTCACCGAGCCAGGCCCGTTCCTCGCTCGTACCCATGTCATGGGAAGCTTTCTCGGCATACGCATCGACGGGCGACTCGCGGCCATGGCCGGGGAGCGCTTCCGGTTTCCCGGCCATACCGAAGTCAGCGGTGTGTGCACGCACCCCGATTTCCGTCAGCGCGGCCTGGCGCGCCGGCTTTCGGCCGCCGTCGCGGCGCGTATCGCGGCACGGGGAGAACGGCCGATCCTTCACGCCTGGAAATCGAATGGGCCTGCGATATCCTTGTACGAGTCGCTCGGCTTCGAGACTCGTGCCGAGGTCGACGTGAAAGTACTCGAGCGGCCCCAATGACGCCAGCAAAGCCCCGGCGTCGTCCATCCGACGCGGGCGCCGCAGAAACGCGTGATACTGAAGGTCGAGAACGCCGGATCATTCCGACGGGCGATTGATTTCGGCCGATTGCGCCGTATCCCACGAGGCTGGGTTCTGTGGGATACGGGTCTTGCGGGTTGCCTGATCAGGAAGCTGGCTCAGCGCGATGATCCAGCGGCGAGAGTTTTCAGCGGAGGGATTGGCCAGAGGCGGTGTGGCACGCTTGCCGACTACGCGCCCGATTGGCTGTTGATCGGCCGGAATCCAGGGTTCCGAGGGATCGCTCATACCCGCAGTATAGGCCCATACCCCCCGCTGCAGGTATCGAGCCCCGGGCTCAGGTCAGCGAAACGATGAGCTTCGCCGAATGGCTGCGCCAGTTGATCGGAATGATGAACGAGCGCTGCCCGGGCTTCTGCGAGATCGCCGGCTTCTCCCCGGCGAGCACACTGGGCACGGAGATGACGAAGTCGCGGCCGAAGTCCCGCCGCGCGTTGCCGGAGATCGTGTTGGCCACTTCGCCGACCAGGTCGCGCATGGTCTCGTGGCTGAAGTCGTTCTCCTGCATCTTCATGAGGAGCACGGTGAGCATGGCCCGCGGAGCGGTGAAGTAGACGACACCCTCGCGCTTGCCCGAAATGCTGATGACCCCCGTATAGTCGTGCACCGCGGGCGCTCCCTCCATGAGGTACGGCGAGCCGATGGTGGCCGGCTGCTGGGCCGCCACCTCGAAGTAGTTCGTCGTTCCCTCGACGAAAGTCTTCAGCTCCTCTTCCCGCAACATCTGCCCGTTCTCCGCCTCGCCCTCAGGTCATCAGCTCCGCGATCGCCTCGTTCAACTGCCGGTCGGTGAACGGTTTGTTGAGAAAGCCGTTCGCGCCGCGCTCCATGGCCTCGACGGCGGTCGCCTTGTCCGCCAGCGCCGAGATCACGAGGATACGCACCGCCGGCTTCAATTGCACCAGCTTCGAGATGCACTCGATGCCGTCCATCTGCGGCATCGTCAGGTCCATGGTGACCATGTCAGGGTCGGTCTTGTGGAACATCTCCAGCGCCTCGATCCCGTTGCCGGCCGTCCCGACCACCTCCAGCTCCTCGAATTGCTGCGAGCGCTCGATCCGGCGCCGCATGATGTTCGAGTCGTCTACGATCAGCAGCCGCAGGGATCGCCTGCTGCCCGTCCCAATGCCATGGCTTGCGCTCATCGCGTTCTCCCTTGTGTGCTCAGGCGACCGCCGAGCTGGCCGCTTCCGCGGCCGGCAGCACGATCTTGAAGCGCGTGAAGCGGCCCGGATTCGTGCTCACCCCGATCTTGCCGCCTAGGCCGTAAACCGTGCGTGCTACCACGTCCATGCCGACGCCTCTGCCGGCGTCCATAGTCACTTCCTCCTGGGTCGAGAATCCCGGACGGAAAATGAGGGACATGGCGGCGCGGGTGTCCATCGCAGCCGCTTCGTCGGCCGTAATGATGTTCTTGCGCACTGCGGCGTCCTTCAGTACCTGCGGCGATATGCCGGCGCCGTCGTCCTCGAACACGAGCTCGAACCCATCGCCCGAACGGTGGAAGTCGACACGCACCGTCCCGACGTCCGCCTTCGCCAGGGCGCGGCGGGCCTCGCCCGGCTCGATGCCATGAACCGCGGAGTTGCGTAGCATCTGGATGATGCAGTCCTTCACGGTCGGGACGTACACCGCCGGCACGTCAGCGAGCCCCGAGAGCGTCAGCCTGAAGGCCTTGCGGTGATCCTTCGCCAGCCTCTCGGCGAGCGCCTGCAGTGTGGGAGAGATGTCCTCGCCCGAGCGGGCGCCGAGGCGCTCTGCCGGGGGGGACTTTGGCCGCGCGCCTTCGCTCGGGGCGGCGGCAGGGTCTTTGAGCGCGGTGAGCCGTGTGGCCATCTCACGCACGCCGCGCAGATGCGCCAACAGCTCGTCGAGCTTCAGCACCATCGGCAGGAAGTCATTGCCGGAGAGCTCCGCTCTTTTCTTCAGCTCGCTCACCATGTCCTCCAGGCTGTGCACCCGGTTGGCGATGCTCATCAGGTTCAAGGCCGAGGCCTCGCCCTTGATCGAGTGCAGCTCGCGGAAGAGGCCGCCGAGCTTCTTGCGGAACTCCGCGTCGGTGCGCGCCGGCTCCTTGAGGATGGCGTTGATGAGCTGCAGCCCTGCCTCGGTGGTGTCCAGGAACGAGCCGAGCTGCAACGGATCGACGTGCAGCATGCCGACCATCATGTCGACCTGCGCGTTCGCGTTCTCCTGCGCCTCCTGCAGCTCCTTGGCGAGGAGCACGTTGGAGGTGATGTCGCCCACGGAGCAGAGCACGTGTTTGACACCCTTGGGGCCCACCACGCGGTGGAAGTCGAACTGCAGGTAGCGGGTCTCCTTGCCGCCGCGGCCGTTGTCCATGCTGATCTCGAGCTGCCCGAGCGGGTTGATGCTCTTCATCAGATTCTCGTGCGCGCGGTCTCCCCAGAGCAGCTTGATGTACTTCACCGCCGTCGCGAGTGTGGCGGTCGGCACGCGATCCTCGAGCAGCTTCTCGAACGACAGGCCGGCGAAGTCGCTGCGGCTGAAGATGCGCGTCAGCGCCTCCGACCAGACGGACCCGATCTTGTAGTCGGCGTCGAGCAGGAAAAAGCCTTCGCGCACTGTCTTCAGGATGTCGCGAGTCTGCTCCTGCGCCTCGCGCGCGGCGCGCTCATGCTTGCCGCGGGTGAGTTGCAGGTAAAGGGCGGCCGCGGCCAGGCCCAGCGCCGCGAGCACTTCGCCCGAGAGCAGCGCCTTCAGCCGCGCGGCGGCACCGGAGCTCTGCGCCTCCAGCGTGCGGGTCACCGCGACGAGCAGCCGATGCAGCCGGTCGACGTTCTGCTTCGCCAGCAGCTGTGCCTGGCGCACGTTGTTGTAGTACATCTTGCCGCTCTCGGACAGAGAGCTGCCCGAGTCGGTATCGACGTACGGCTCGCCGGAGAAGGCATTGACGGGAGCGAGCACCGGACTGTACGCCTGCCACATCCGCAGTGCCTGGCGCAGTTGCGGCGATTGCGCATCGTCGCGCTTCGCGAGCTGCTGGATGCCGTCGTTGAAGCGCTCCACCGTGCCGGCGAGCTCCGCGTGCGCCTGTCCCGTGTACTCGCGCGTCTCCAACCGCTCACGCAGGGCGGTCAGCTGCTGGGCGATGACACCCGGGTAGGTCTGCAGCTCGCTCGCGGTCTGCAGGGCGCCGATGCTGGAGCGAATCTGTGTCGCCAGCCTGAAGCCGGCGAGCAGGGCGAGGCCCATCACCACGGCAAGGGCCGTACCGACTCCGGCGGTGATCAGCCGGCGGTTGCGATCTGCGCCTGCGACTTTCATGTTGGGTTTTCCCTGACAGCCTGGTGAGGACTAGTTGCTCGGCAGCTCGAAGCGGATTCGCGTGCGCACGGGCACCTCCACCGGCTGGCCGTTGTATTTCGCGGGCCGGTAGCGCCAGCGCGCGATGGCATCGGTCGCCGCGCGGTCGAAGATGCCAGGCGGAGTCGCCTCGATCACGTGTACATCCCTCGTATATCCCTTCTTGTCGACGGTGTACTGCACCGTCACGCTGCCGCTGATCCGGTTATTGAGCGCGCGATCGGGATATTCCGGCGCCACGTAGCGCATGCGCTGCAGGCGGGCGGCGAGCGCGGCCATATCGGGTCCGGTGGGTGGCTGCGCCGCAGCGGGTGCGCTCGCGCCCATGCGCTGGACTGCCGCCACGGCGGCTGCGCTGGCGCCCCAGCTCGTGGCGGACGCGAGATCCGCGGTCGCCAGCGCCGTGTCCTGGGAGCGCATCTCGGTGCGGGCGCGCGCTACCAGCTTCCCGGCCAGCGTGCCCCTCGCCTGTGCCGCCGCGGTCTGCGCGGCTCCCGTCGGATGGCTGTTCTCGAGCTCTCGCAGATAATCCGCGGCGCTATCGCCGGCGGGAGAGGTCAGCGCGCCGCTGTTCAAACGGTCCTTGATGAGGGACACCAGATGGTCGGCCTTCGCGTGCGCGGCTTTGGCCTGCGCACTCGCGAGCTGCCGTTCGAACTCCGCAACGTCGGCGGCGGAAGCTCCATTGGCGCGCGCGGCGGCCAGCCAGCGGCCTTCGTCGGCGGTGTCACCCCCCAGCGCATTCTGCCGGGCTTTGGCGAATAAGGCGGCAATCAACGCCGCGTTGGCCCGCTCCGTCGCGGGAGCCGAGGGCGCGGCGGCTCGCAGCTGGCTGAGATAAGCCTGCGCGCTGTCGCCGGCCGGACTGGTCAGCTCATCGGCCCGGATGCGATCCTGGATCAGGGCCGCGAGGCTCTGCACTTTGTCGGCTTGTTGCAGGCGTGAGAGTTGGGCGTGCCACGCGGCGAGCTGCTCGGCGGGCACGGCTCCGGACTGTTGCGCCTGGTGCACCAGAGCCGCGGCGCGGTCCGCATTGTTGTCCGCGAGCGCTTTGGTGATTTCCGCCGTAGAGAGCTGCAACTGGAAGGGACCCAGGTGCGAGTCCGACGGCTGCGCAAGCTTCAGGGTGGCCAGCGCGAGGGCGGCGTCACTGTAGTGCGCACCGGACATCGCGTCATTGAAACGGGAAACCAGGACATCGCCGACGCGGCGCAGGCCGTCTTTGGCTTCGCCGTTCGTCGCGTCTGACGCCAGGGCAGACCGGTAGTAGACGAGCGCGTTGTCACCCGTGGGTGCGGTGTAACGCCGATCGCGCATGGCGTGCCGCGCTTTTTCCAGCAGGTCGTCGACCTGGCCCGCCACGATCGACGTATCGACGGCGGGCTGCGGGAGGGCCGTCCCAGCCACCGGCGAGGCACCGGGTTGCGTCGCGATGGTGACCGAGGCCGCCGAACCGAAGGTAGGCCCGGAAACCGCTTTTCCGTGAGTGAAGTACCACGCGCCCCCTGCTGCGAGGGCGAGGACCGCCACGCCCAAGCCGGCCCAGAAGGCCCAGTTGCGGCTGCCTTCCTCAGGCTGCTCGGCTTGCGCCGGCGGTGCGTGCGCGGGAGTGGGCCGGAAGGAATCCAGCGTCACGGTCCCGGCCGAGCCGGCGCCCGGCCGCTCGCCACTCGTGCTGCGCGCGGCCGCGCTGCGGTTGGCGGCGTCGGCAATGGCGGCATCCAGCACCGCCGTCGTCTTGGCTCCCTCGATGGGGATCGTCAGCACCGCGAAGACGCTGGAGCCTTTGACGGCGGCGGCGATCTGCTTCTCGGAATCCGCTTCGGCAAACACCACCACGACCGCGTTTGGTGCATGCTGCGTCGCGCGCTGCACGTCCGCGCGGACATCGCCCGATGCGCGCGCATCGATCACCAGCATCTGCCCACGCTTGGTGCTCGCGAGTTGGCCGACTGCGGTGTCAATCGAGTCGACAGGGTTGACTGATGCCTGACCGCCGAGGGCCTCCCCCAGCTCGAGCAGGAAGTCATCACGATTCGTGAGTGCCGTCAGATCGACTGTAGGTCGCTGCGCGGGGGCTGGCGCCTCCGCCGGATTTCCGGAATTACCGGACTCGAGATTCCGAGGCGAACTCGATGCTGGATTGGCCACTGGTCGTGTCTCCACGCTCGAAAAAGAGCTCTTCCACGCGTGCTCGGCCTCAGGTCCACAGGCCCTCGGGCGCCCACCCGCTTGATAACGCACGCAAATCGCGGTTTTATGGAGCATATTGCGCGGCGAACGTGCCGCAGTGCCGCAGTTCACATTAACGATAGTCCTGTCCGGTGGACGCGACAGTGCGTCGCTGAAAGTCTGAAGCAGTCCTCGCTTTCGGGCCTTGCTTGCAGTAGCGCGGGCCGTGGACAGAACATAAGATGTCCGCATGCGCGCGGACTCGTTCGCACCTTCTCGCGGCAGCCCGGCACAAGTGGGCATGCATTTTGCTGTATTGGCGCGAGTGCCGCATTTACGAGCCGTAACCACGAAGACGGAGAGCGCTGCCGGGAGCACCTCATGCGCGAGGACGCAAAGCGCTGGGAAACGGACATGGGAACGGAAGCGGTTGAACGATCCGCTGTCATGACCGTCTTACATGCAGGGACCGGGAAATCGAGCGCCATCCCGCACCGTGCACGGCGTTGCATCAGTGTGGGGAGTTCCGTCGCGCTGGCATCGTTGGCCTCCCGGTTCATCCTTCATAGGGCCACGTACTGAAACGGGAGGGAAGGACGATGCGATCGCTTTCTACTGACCCGGAATCCACCAGTCACTCCGCGTTCATCGAGTCGCTGAGCTCCTTCAGCCGACTGCATCGCGCCCAGCGCTGGGAAGGCACTTTCGGCGAATTTCTGGCCGATATCCTGCCGGCGAATGCCGCTGCCATGGCGCGCACCAGCCACGAATACATCTGGGACATGCTCCGTTGGCATGCACGTACCTCGCAGCCCGACGCCGCCGAGAGCGCACGCGCGCGCGAGCTGTTCAAGAGAGAGCTCTTTGGCATCGACGAGCCGCTGTCGCGCGTCGTCGATTACTTCAAGGCCGCCGCCGCGGGCTCCGATGTTGGCCGTCGCCTGCTGCTGCTGCTGGGTCCCCCGTCAGGCGGCAAGTCCACCATGGCCATCCTCTTGAAGCGCGGCTTGGAGGAATACAGCCGTACGGAGGAGGGGGCGCTCTACGCCATCAAAGCCTCGCCGCTGCGCGAGAGCCCGTTGAACCTCATTCCGGCGAGTCTGCGGCCGGAGTTCCGCGATCGCTACGGCGTCTCCATCCAAGGGGAGCTGTCGCCGTGGGCGCGTGACTACGTGGAGCGGGAGTTCGAAGGCGACTTCGTGCGCGTCCCCGTGGAGCGGATCTTCCTGTCGGAGGCCTCGCGCTCCGGCATCGGCACTTACGCGCCGCACGACCCCACGACCGCCGACATCGCGGACCTCGTGGGCTCCGTGGACCTCGCCAAGGTCGCCCAGATCGGCGACGAAGGCGATCCGCGCGCCTGGTCGTGGTCGGGCGCCGTGTACGCCGCGAGCCGGGGCGTCCTCGAGATGATCGAGATCCTGAAGGTGAAACGGGAGTTTCTCTATCTGCTCCTCACGCTGACTCAGGAAAAGAACGTCAAAGTCTCCCGCTTCCCGCTCATCCACGTCGACGAGACCATCCTCGCGCACACCAATCTCGCGGAGTTCCACAAGTTCCTCCAGGAGAAGGAGAACGAGGCGCTGCTCGATCGCATGGTGATCATCAAGGTCCCCTACGCGCTGTCGTATCGTGATGAGTCGCGCATCTATCAGAAGCTCGTATCCGGCGCGCCGGCATTCCGCAACGTGCACCTCGATCCGCACGTGCTCAATCTGGCGGCTGTCTTCGCCATCCTGACGCGGCTGACGAAGCCGGAGCGCGAAGGGCTCGATCTCGCCAAGAAGCTGCGCCTCTACGCCGGCGAGGCCGTCGAGGGCGTACCGGAAACCGAAGGCACGCGCCTGCACTCGGAGTCTCCTGACGAGGGCATGACAGGTGTGAGCCCGCGATTCATCATCAACGCCATTTCCAATGCCATCACCCGCGGTACGACCCACAGCCTGACGAGCATGGAGCTGCTGCTCGCGCTCAAGGACGGCATCGAGAGTGACGCCCGCATGGAGGCGAAGCACAAGAAGGCCTGGATCGATCACCTGGTGACCGCCCGCAAGGAGTTCTACAATCGCTGGGTCAAGGAGGACGTGCACCGCGCGATGTTCGCTTCCTTCGAAGAGGAGGCGCAGCAACTCCTCGAGAAGTACCTGGACGAGGTGGAAGCCTCGCTCGATCACCGCCAGGTCACCGATCCCATCACGGGAGAGACGCGGCCTGCCGATGAGCGCTTCCTGCGCTCCGTCGAGGAGAAGATCAAGGTCTCCGACTCCGGCAAGCTCTCCTTTCGCCAGGAAGTGGTGCGCAAGGCCATGGTCGCCTTCAAGGCGGGCGAGAAGTTCAAGCTCGCGAGCCATGCGCGCATGCGCGAGGCCATCGAGCAATACCTGTTCGAGGAGCGCCGTGACGTCCTGCGTCTCGTCACCTCGACGGCTCGTCCGGACGATGAGGCGCGACAGAAGATCTCGGCCGTGCAGCAGCGTCTGATCACAGAGTACGGCTACGACGAGCACAGTGCAAAGGAGGCCCTGAGCTACGTCACAACCTTGCTCGCGCAGGAGTAGCGCGCGACCATAAAAAGGAGTACCAGTAGCATCATGGCTCCGAGCACCGAGAGCGAAGGCGGACAACCGGGCGGAGATGCCGCCAAGTGGTACGAGCTTTTCTCCCGCGGCGCGCGCGACTGGCTGCGCCACGATGAGAAAGTCCGCGAGTCCGTGCGCCAGCACCTGCCACAGATCGTGGCGGGCGGGGAACTGATCAACGGCGGTTCGCGCACCGTGCGCGTGCCGGTGCGCATGCTGGAGCACTATCATTTTCGCCTCCGCCGGCCGGAGGAACAGCAGGGTGCCGGCCAGGGCAAGGCCAAGCCCGGCGACGTGTTGGCCGATCCGTCCCGCCAGCGTGGCCCCGGTGAGAAGGGCCCCGGAGGGCAGGACGAGGGCGAGGTCCAGCTGCTGCTGGAGTTCAAGGTCGACGACATCGTCGATTGGCTGTGGGAAGAGATGCAGCTTCCCAACCTCAAAGCCCGCGTGGGCCCTGCGGAAGAGTCCGACTGGGTGCGCGAGGGCTGGGACCGCCGCGGCGCACGCTCCAGGCTCGATCGGCGCCGGTCCTTCAAAGAGCTGGTCAAGCGCCGAGGCGCACCAGGCGCGACCCCGACGTTCACCGACGACGATCTGCGCTACCGGCAGCTCGCGCGTCGGCGCCAGCCCGCCATCCATGCGGTGGTCTTCTTCCTTCTCGATGTCTCCGGCAGCATGTCGGATCGCGATCGCAAGCTCGCGAAGACCTTCTTCTTCTGGGTCGTGCAGGGCCTGAGGCGCGAGTACCGCTCGCTCGAGACCGTGTTCGTGGCCCATACCACCGAGGCCTGGGAGTTCACCGAGGCCGAGTTCTTCCAGGTGAGCGGTACCGGCGGCACCGTCGCTTCGACCGGCCTTCTCAAGGTGCGGGAGATCATCGACGATCGCTACAATCCGGGCCGCTGCAACATCTATCTCTTCTATGCCTCCGATGGCGACAACTCGGTGAGTGACGCCGCGGATGCCCGCGAAAGTCTGTCGGCGATCGCCGAGGACGCCTGCTTCACCGGCTATGTGGAGGTCTCCTCCGGTCTCTCGCGGCAACTGGCCACGGAGACCGGGCGCCTGTTCGCCGAGCTGTCGGCGGCCGGCTGCGCTGCCGGCAGCTATGCGCTCAACGATTTCGACGACGTCTGGGGTGCCGTGCGGCACTTCTTCTCCTCGGAGAGCCGGGCCGAGGAGGCCGCCCCACCTTGAGCCGCTGCCCCTTCTCATGACCGAAGACACCTGGCAGAGCTACACCCAACGCATCGAGGAGCTGGCGGCCCGCTCGGGACTCAACTTTCATCCCGTCGATTTCGAGGCGGTCCCCGACACCTTCATGATGGAGATCGCCGTCTACGGTCTGCCGGTGCGCATGCCGCACTGGTCGTTCGGCGTTCGCTACATCTATCAGCTCATCCAGCGGCACATGGGCCACTCGCGGTTGTTCGAGGTGGTCTTCCCCGGCAACCCGGGACACGCCTATCTCGCCTCCAGCAACGGCCTGGCCGAGAACATCCTGGTCACGGCGCATGTGCTGGGGCACGCGGACTTCTCGCGCAATAATCTCCTGTTCCAACGCTGCCAGCAGCAGGTGAGCGAGCGCATCGTCGAGCACGCAGCCAGCCACGCGCGTCAAATCCAACAGGCGATCGAGACGCACGGTGTGCAGCGCGTGGAAGTCGTGCTCGATGCCGCGTTGGCTCTGGAGCAGCACATCGACGTCGATCAATCGTTGCGCCGGACGCGTTACCCCGAGTACCTCGAGGACAAGAGAACCCCGGAAGACGACGAGTTCCGCAAGCGCTTTTCACAACTTGACCCGGCCGCCGCCAGCACGGGCATCGAGCCCAAGAAGCGCGCGCCGATTCCACCGCATCCGGAGCGCGACCTGCTCTGGTTCGTCGCGCAATACGCGCCGGAGATGGAGAGTTGGGAGAGGGACATCTTTCTCGCAGTGCGCGAGGAGTCGTTCTATTTCTATCCGGTGTTCGCCACGCAGATCATGAACGAGGGCTGGGCATCGTATTGGCACGCTCGGCTCATGCGGGAGGCGGATTTCGTCCCGCAACAGGCCTACCTCGACGCCATCAAGTGCCACTCCGATGTGGTACGGCCGGTGGCCGCCGATCAGCAGGTGGCGCTCAGCATCAACCCCTACCATCTCGGCTTCGCGATGTGGGAGAAAATCGTCGAGAGCGAAGGGCTCGAAGCGGCGCGCAACATCATGATCCAGGACGATGACTTCGCTTTCGTGCGCAATCACCTCACGCGAGAGCTGGCCGAGGAGCTGAGCCTCTTCCGTTACAGTGCGCGCAGCGACGGGCAGGTCAAGGTGCTGGAGCAGGACCTCCCGGCCCTGCACGAGGCCATCCTGAGTCCCAAGTACAACTTTGGCGCGCCGACCGTTTCAGCGAAGCACGTCCGCAACGATGGCACGCTGGAGCTCGTCCACGACTACACGCTGGACGGCCGCGGCCTCGACCTCGAGCGCAGCCGCAAGGTCCTCGACTACCTGCAGCGGGTATGGCGCCGACCCGTGCAGCTCACCACCACGAACCAGGCGGGTCTGGCGCTGGAGCTGACCGCTCCGTAGCCATTTTCAATCGCGACTTTCAATGAGTGGGAGAGCGGTGCCGCAGCGGCAGCGTCGCCAGGATGGTATCGCGATAGCCCTGACCGGACTGCAGGCTCACGCCTGTCGTGAGAGTGAACACGAACGAGCCGCGGCGGCCGACCGGTTCCGCATAATCGATCGCGCGAACGTTCAGGAGCAGCGAGCGCTCGATTCTCATGAAGCCGGCCGGTGCCAGCACGGGCTCCAGCCGCTTGATCGAATCGCGAGCGATGTACTCGATGCCCGCGCGGTGATAGGTGACGTAATTGCCGGCGGACCGGACGTAGTCGACCTCGAGCGGATCGAGAGGATAGAGCCGATGCCCGCGCTCGCCGACGAGGAACGAACCGGCGCCGGCTCGACCAACGATTGCCCTCGGGTCCGTGAGCGAAAAGCGCCGCGGAACCGGGCGCGCACAACCCGACTCCCTGGCCCTCAGGATCGACACGCAGAATGCCGGCCGGCTCACGGGCTTCAGCAGGCAATCCGCGGCTCCGGCGGCAAGGGCGCGCGCGGCGTCGTGCGCATTCGGTGTGAGCAGAATCGTGCGGCGCTGCTGCTGCCGGCGCAATGCGCGCAGGACATCGAAGCCGGACATGTCCGGGAGGTCGGCATCGAGGAGCATCAGGTCGGGACGGAGCGCGGCCGCGGCTTCGATGGCCCTTGCGCCCGTCACCGCCTCGCCCACGACCTGAAGGCCCGGCATGCTGCCGCAGAGGCTCATCAGCTCGGTGCGGGTCGCGGGCTCATCCTCGACGATGAGGAGATTCATGGCGGACCTCACGTGCTGGCCTCACCGAAGATCGCCGCAGCCTGCGGGATGAACGACGGGCAGCGGGCACCAGCAGACCGTGACGTCCGAGTTCCCGGTCTGCCGTTTGCGTGTCGATCGTGCTCCCGGGAAAAAGCACTCCATTCTGTTGTATCAGTTGGGTCGTGGTATTCACCTGGTGCTTCGGATCGCGAGTTGCGTGCTCGGGAAACTCCTTCGCCACACCCTTCGGCCGTAGTCTAGTGCGCGCCATGCCTGCGGCAAGAGCCGCTTTGGAGCCGCAAGGCCGCTTGTGACCTTGGCAGATGGAGCCACTACCGCTCCAGGCCGCGGCCGATCGGAAGGGGACGATGGCCACCCTCCCGGACCTTGACATCGCCGCCCCCATCGTAAACACTTCGCTATATGGTGAAGTGTATGTCGGGCGGTGATCGACACGAGCCGCTCTATCGCCAGATTTATGACAAGCTGCGCGCTCGCATACTGAGCGGTGAGCTCGAGGTCGGCGAGCGGCTGGCATCGAGCCGCGATCTCGCGAAAGAGCTACGCGTCTCGCGCAATGTCGTGCTGCTCGCCTACGAGCAGCTCGAGGCGGAGGGCTATATCTGCGGTCGCAGCGGCTCGGGCACTTACGTCTCGGAGGGGCTGGCCGGCAGGCGCGAGGGCGCGCCGCGAAGGCGGGCATCCGTCGAGCTGTCGCGCTTCGGTGCCTTCGCGGCGGCCCGGGGGACGCACCTGGATGTGCCGCAGATGGGCGGCCGAGACTTTCCGTACGACTTCGCGTACGGTCAGAGCAACCTGCAGTGCTTTCCCTTCGTCATGTGGCAACGCGTTCTTCGCCGCCACGCCGGGAAGGCCGGGCACGCGCTCGACAAGGGTCCGATCGGAGGGAGCACCAGGCTGCGCGAAGCGATCTGCGCGCACCTCAGACGTGCGCGCGGTGTGCTCTGCGATCCTTCGCGCATCGTGATCGTGAACGGTTCGCAGCAGGCTCTGGACCTCGTCGTTCGCGTGCTCCTGGAGCGCGGCGATCATGTTGCCATCGAGGAGCCGACGCATCAGGGAATTCGCGAGCTGCTCAACTTCTCGGGCGCCCACCTGCATCCCGTGCCGGTGGACGGCAATGGCCTGATTCCCGAACGGTTGCCGGCGAGCGCACGCGCATTGTTCGTGACCCCGTCGCACCAGTTTCCCACTGGCGCTCTGCTTCCGTTGCGCCGCCGGCGGGCGCTCCTGGACTGGGCCGCGCGGGCGAACGCGGTGATCGTGGAGGACGATTGCGACGGTGAATTCCAGCACGGGGAGCGGCGGCTGCAGCCGCTGCAGGGCTTGGATACCGAGGGGAGGGTCATCTACATCGGGACGTTCTCGCGTACGATCTTTCCGGGCCTGCGGCTGGGCTACCTCGTTTTGCCGGCGGCAATGGTCAGCGCATTCTCGGCCGCGAAATGGCTCTGCGACCGCCATACCGCGACCCTGGAGCAAGAGGCGCTCGCAGACCTCATCGCCTCCGGACTATACGAGCGTCATCTCCGCCGCGTTCTGCGCCAGAGCGCGATGGCTCGCGCCGCACTGCTCGAGGCTGTTCGAGAGCATCTTGGCGATCGCATTTCGCTGACGGGTGACGGTGCTGCAGCGCATCTCGTGCTGTGGCTCGACTGTCATGTTTCCGAGGAGGCCGTCATTGCCGGGGCCGCTGCGTGCGGCGTGCGCGTCTGCGGCCTCGCGCCGTATTTCGCGAACAGCCCTCGACCCGGGATCCTGCTCGGCCACGCTCGCCTCAGCGACGCGGAGATTCGCGAGGGCATCAGGCGACTCGGCGCGGTGATCACCGCCGGGCCGCCTGCGGGCGCGCTTCACTGGCGGACCTGCGCGGAGTTGCCGGCGAAACTGCTCGGATGATCGGTACCCGCATCTCCCGCGGGCGGCCCTACGTCGTCGGCACGCGCGTTGAGCGGCATCGAGCTCTGACCCGGGGCGCTCACATTGGAGCGCGGGCGCCGTCGGACCATTCGCCCGTCCATACGTAAAAGACCGTCATCCGCTCTTCGGGATCCTTGGATGCCATCACCGGCGAGCCGGGGAGATCGGCGCCCCAGCTCTTCGTCGCATCTCCGGCAACGAAGATCATCAGGTGCGGGTGCCAGTGCTTGGCCTGGTCACCGAGATACTGCCCTTTCGCCAGCATGTAGGACATCGCGCCGGGCGCGAGCGCCGGCAGCTTGCTGCTGGCGAACGCGGCGGCGATCCCGCGGACGATCTGCGCCCTGGAGCGCCCGGCCAATACCAACTTCGTTTTGAGGAGATAGATGGGCAGGACGGTGCTCGCGGCCTGCGGATTGAAACAAAGGGGGCCGCGCACTGCGGGGTCCCAGAAGATCGGATCGTTCGTGGTCGCGCCCCACGATCGCTCCACGAGGCAGACGAAGCCGTTGCCGCCCTTCGCAGCGGTCGTGTATCCCGTCCGCCCCAGTACCAGCACTTCGGCTCCGGCCGAAATGGCAGACGGCGCGGCAGCGCGCGCAAGCGCGACCTCGGCGTCCCTGGGCATCAGATACTGTTGCAGAGGAGCCATCCGCGAATAGGCCGGCTGCCCCGCCAGCGCTGCGGGCTGCCGGCTTGCGAAAGGCAGAATGGCTTGCGCGAGCAGACCCACAACGATCAGTCTTTTCGTCTTCTTGTGCATGGACCCTCCGGTGAGGCGAGCTCGCCGACCTCACGACCTCTATGTATGGCTCGCGTTTGCAGCGGAGGGGAAGCCCGCCCCGCCGAAATAACACTCGATGGCCTCCACTTTCCCGTCCTTCAATCGGAGGTACTCGACATTGCGGAAGGCCTTTCCGCCCTTCGTCCTGCAGAGGTATTTTACGAACGCCTCGTCGCCGGCTCCGAACACCCGCTCCAGGTCGTAGCGCTCGATGAGGGCACTCTGCGTGTCCCAGCATCGCCTTTTGAAGGTGGTCTTGCTGATGTGATCGTCGGGCGCCGCGCTCGTGAAGGTGAAGCCGTCGGCCAGCAGCGTGTCGAGCAGCTTCCAGTCCTTTCTCTCCCATGCCCCATAGTATTTGCGGATGATCGCCCGGTTTGCCGCGCTCGAGCCCGCCCACACGCGCGCGCTTGCCGCCGGCGGCAAGCCTGCCGTCACGACGAGCGCGCCGATTCCCGTTCCGAGCGCCGCGCGGCGCGAGATCCTGAATTCTGTCATGGTTCTTTTTACCTCTGCGGTGCATTGCGCCGTGTCGGCCGAACGGACCGGGGCATTACTTCACCGATTAATGAAGTGTCAAGTATCGACGCGGTAATGTCAACTGTCCCGGTCGGGCCGCGGCCGGCCGGAGGAGGCGCGCAGCACGCAACCCCTTGACAGCGGGCACCGCAATCATGATAGTTCAAAGGATGGTGAACGATACGAATCAAAGCCTCAATCGGCTGTTTTCCGCTCTGGGCGACCCGACTCGCCGCTCGATCGTGGCGCGCCTTGCCCGCGATAGCGGCTTGTCGGTCAGCGAGCTGGCTGCGCCCTTCGAGATCAAGCTGCCGGCGGTGATGAAGCACCTCGACATTCTGGAAGACGTCGGTCTGATACGCCGTGCCAAGCACGGGCGTACCGTCACGGTGGAACTGTCGCCGCGGCCTCTCAGGACCGCGGTGGATTGGATGCAGCGCTGCGAACGCGTCTGGGAAGGCAGGCTGGATCGACTCGCCCGCTTCGCGGAAAAGAAGGAGCGCGAGTCGCAGGAGCGGAACGAGTGAGCGAGGCGACCTGCGTACGCCGCATCGAGGCGCGCCCCTCCATCGTATTCGACGCGCTGACCACAGCGGAAGGCATGGCAACCTGGTGGTGCCCGGACGACGGACCGGTGATTTCCGCTGCCTCGGACCCGAAGGTAGGAGGCCGGTTCCGCGTGCGGTTCCGCAAGCTCGACGGCTCTGAGCACGAATGCTCGGGCGAGTTCCTGGAAATCGAAGAGCCGCGCCGTGTCGTGATGAGCTTCGAATGGACTTCAGGCGGCGTTCCGGAGGAACGGGACCGCGTGTCGCGCGTGGAGCTGCAGTTGCGGCTCATAGACACCGGTACGGAGCTCACCGTCATTCACGCCGGCCTGTACGACGAGGCGTCCGCCGACAACCACGGCTCGGGTTGGGGGACAGCCTTGGACAGGCTCGGGCGCTCGCTCGCAGCGTCGAGCCGCCTCCATCCTGTGTGAACTCCCACGCCTATTCCGCTCCCACCCGCGGCGAGGCTGGAATTCCCGCATTTGCGGCAGCACGCCGTGGCCCCGCCATCCCGCCTGGCGATGTCCTGACGGCGAATGGGCAGCCGCATGGCTGCTCGCGGCGACGCTTCGTTGCCCAGAGCCTGCTGACGGTGGCCGCGGCGCCGATGCTCGTGCGGGAAGTTGCTGCGCTCGCCGTCGCAATGCCCGCCTCTGCGGATCGCCAGGGCGGCGGGGCGGCGGCCGGAACCGCGAATGGCTCCGGCTTCGTGCATGCCGCGGGCGCGTTCGACAACCGCCTGGCCACCAAGGTCTACATTAATGGCCGCGGACCCTACAGCTTCCTGGTCGATACGGGCGCGGAAAGGACGCTGATCGCCGCGGAAGTCGCCGTTCAGCTCGCTCTGCCGCGGGGGCGCAGGGTGTTGGTCGAGGGCATCATCCGGGACCAGCCGGCGGTACTCGTCCAGATCGCGAGCCTCAGGATGGGAAGCCTGGTGTGTCCGCCGCTCGAAGTGCCCGTGCTGCCGCACAAGCTGCTGGAGGCGGACGGTTATCTCGGACTCGATGTCCTCGACAAGCACCGCGTGGTCCTCGATTTCAGGGCCGGTACGCTGAGTGTGATGCGGCCGCAGGGTTTCTTTGCCGCCATGTGGGAGCACTGGGACGAAGCCGTCGTACACACGCTCGGCAGCTCCGGGCGGCTGCGAGCGAGCGACTGCAAGGTCGGTGACGTGCGCGCGGCGGCGTTCATCGACACCGGCGCCGAGGTCTCCGTGGCCAATCCGGCGCTCTATGCCGCGCTGCAGCAGACCGCCAGGGATCGGCTGCTGGCGCGGGGCTCGGTGGGGCTCTACGGAATCACTGGCGGCAGCGTCATCGGCCTCGCTACCAACATCAAGGACATCCGCCTCGGCGAGCTACACCTGACCTACACGCCGTTCGTCGTCGCTCCATTGGAAGTGTTCGACGTATGGGGCTTGCGCCGGGAGCCGGCGCTCCTCCTGGGCATGGACTGCCTGCGGCGGTTCGCGCGGGTGTCCATCGACTACGGACGCAAGGAGCTGCGCTTCGAAGTGGCCAGCGCACGGACGGTGCAGCCTCTGGAAGCCGGACTGCCGCCGCCGCTCGAGGGCTGAGGCCAAAAAGCGGTAAGACTCCGCGGGTCCGCTGCGGCCCGCGTGTTCAAGCTGTCCCAACCATGGCCTGCCGGGCGCCGCCGCGGGTTGCCGCGCCGCGCGCCGGTGTTGGACGTGCCACAGTGTGCGCTTCCGGACCATCTCTTCGCCTGCTCCCGCAAACGCCCGCCGGCCACCAACTGCGAGCTCGCGCGAGCGCATAACTCGTGGGTCGTCGGGGCCACCGAAGAAGTGGCCCCATCGGTCTGCACCAAAACCGGCGCCGCGGCGCAAAAGCGGCTCTTGCCGGCCACAGGCCGCGCACTAGACTCACCCGCAACGCGGTAGCGCTACCAGCTAGATATCACCGAGGCGTCTTCAGCGCCGCAGTGGCGAATTCGCGCTCCTGTTGTTAGCGATATCACGCGCCGGCGCCGTTGGGTTGCAAACATCTCGAGACCGTTGTCCAGATAGAGGGGGTCGTCTGATGAGTCGGAAGTCACTACGCAATGCGTTGAAGCACGCATCCAGGAACGCTTCGAAGATCGGCCTTTCGGGCCTTGCGTTCGGGTCGGTCACCTTCGGCCTGAGCGGCCCGCTGCACGCGCAGAACGTTCAATCCAACAATCCCACGGATCACGCGCCGAAACCGAATGCGGAAAAGGCAGCCGCGAAATCGAATCGACGGCGACCCGTAAGAGTAGCCGCGGTCCCCGGCGCACTCCCTGCGGATGGCGCCGGCGTGACGGCGCAGACCTCCCCGTCTGCCACGGCAGCCGGCGCCGGCGACGTCCCCGCGCCGGCCGTGCCCACCGCGCAGAGCGCCAACGCGCTGCAGGAGATCGTCGTCACGGGCATCCGTGGATCTCTCCAGCGCGCGCTGCAGATCAAGAAACTGTCATTGGGCGTCGTCGATGCGGTATCGGCGGAGGACATCGGTCAGTTTCCCGATTCCTCCATTGGCGAGTCCGTTGGGCGAATCCCCGGCGTTACCGTCAACCGTGGAAATATCAATGTGACGAACAGCGCCGGCGCAGGGTCGGCTACGGGACAGGTCACCGGCTTGGCCGTGCGCGGATTCGGCGCTCAGTTCAACGAGCTGCTGATGGAGGGCAGGCCGGTTGCCTCGGGCAACGGTCAGACGTTCGATTTCAGCACGATGAGTGCCAACTATATCGGCGAGATCGACGTGCACAAGACGCCGGATTTCAGCATTTCCGCCGGTGCGGTCGGCGCGACCGTCAACGTCAAGCTCCCCGACCCCTTCGACAATCCGGGCTTTCATGCCCAGGCCTTTGCCTCGGCGACGGATTATGAGCTGGATGGCGGTGCGCGACCGGCTTTCGGTGCCCTGCTGAGCGACACCTTCGATGACGGAAAGTTCGGAATCCTGGTCGACGCCGACTACACCGACAAACACATTCTGGGGCACCACCAGGACATCGTGGGCTGGAAGGCGGCCAAGCTCCCGTGCTCCGCTTTCAACCAGAACTACACTACCGCTTTCGGCTCCACCGGCTGCGCGGCAGTTGGCGCCGGCGCAACCGGCACGAGCGCCGTGGACAGCTGGTATCCCCAGGACATGGCCATGTATCTGGAGCGCACGGATTCGCGCCGCAAGGATGGGCGGCTGGCATTTCAGTGGCACCCGACGGACAACGTGCTGGTGACCCTCGACGAAAACTACTCGTCGGACAATGAGCGCGAGAAGAACTTCCAGCGCAGCACCTGGTTCGGAATTTTTCCCGCCAACAGCCCCGCGAACGTGGTCCTCGACGGCAACGGCACGATCACCGACTTCACCGATGTGGGCCCGACGGACCTCAATGCCAACGACGACGACACCTACATCGTGACGAATACCGCCGGCATCAATGTCACCTGGGAGGTCAACGATGACTGGACCGCGGAGCTCGACGCCGATCAATCCATGGCGAAGCTGAACCCGAATCACGGTTGGACGGGCGTCGACGCCGACGTCGGATATGGGCCGAACACCTCGCTGGGCACGAACGCATACAGCGGCGGCCTGGTTCTGAACCAGAACGGCAATGTGCTGCCATACTGGAGCGCGGTGGGTCCGAATGCCGCCGCTTCCGGCTCGGGCGCGAACATCTCCTCGAACTACAACGGACTGGATCCCTTCATCATCGGCTCACACGTCTTTCCGCTTACCAGCCAGCAGAATTCCGACAAGATCAATCAGGTGAAGCTGGATGCCACCTGGCAAACGGGCAGCACCAAGGTGAACTTCGGCGCCCAGTTCGTGGACGACCTGTGGAATGCGAAGAATTACGACTCATTCGACAACAACTATTGGCAGCTCTGGGCGGGCTACGGGCCGGCATCGAACAATTACGTGTACTACTGCGGCTCGCTGACCAATCCATGCAGCAACCAGAGCAATCCGCCCGCCGGAGCGATCCGGGTGCTGCACGGCGTGACGTTGCCGCCGTCGTTGTTCACCGCCGTCAATCTCGGTACGTGGATGCCGGGCTTCAGCGGCGCGGGCAACCTGCCTTCGACCATGGTCGAATTCGACCCGTATGCGGTGCTCAATTATCTCGTGACGCAGCCGATCAACGCGGACTGGGCCCCGTCGGCGGGTTACCCGCCGTACTCGGGGGGCTACCCGCTGCCGATTCTGAACGTGTCGGGCATGCAGCATGTCGACCGCGTCAACTACTCGCCGTTCGTGACGGCGGAGCACAATTTCGAGCTCGGCGGCATGACGCTCAAGGTCGATGGCGGGCTGCGCTGGCAGAAGACCCAGGAGCAGATTGCGGCGCTCGCGACTCCGCTGCTGAGCCTCACGCTTCAGCCGGGCGACGTCACGGCCTACGGTTTCAACCGTGGCGTGTCCACCTGGACGACGGCGACGTTTTCCTACAGCTATCTGTTGCCTTCCCTGGACCTGAACCTGATGGTCAGGCCCGACCTGAAGGTGCGGGCCGACTTCTCGCGCACCGAAACCGCGCCGAACAACGGGCAGATCATCCCCAATACCACGTACAACGGGCGCGTCGGAGCCCTCAGTGCGACGGGCAACAACCCGGACCTGTTGCCATACCTGTCGGACAACTACGATCTCGGCGTGGAGTGGTACTACGGCGCGAACGACTACGTGTCGCTGGATGGCTTCTTCAAGCACGTGACCCAGTTCCCGGTCTCGAGCGTGCAGACGATCACGATACCGGGTCTGATCGATCCGAGTCCGCTGTCGCCGAATTACGGCAATCTGGCTCAGTTTTCCGAAGGCACCACCGTGAACGGCCAGGCCGCGAACGTCAAGGGTCTGGAGGTCACCTGGCAGCAGATGCTGGGGTACGGCTTCGGGTATCAGATCAACGGGACGTACGCGCACACGGATGCCAATTTCAACAACTACGGAACGGTAGCGGATCAGTTCGCGCTTCCCGGTCTGGGTAACTCGGCAAATCTGATCGGGTTCTACCAGAAGGACAAGCTGCAGGCGCGGGTCACGGTGCAGTGGCAGGCTGAACAACTCCTGGTTCTCAACCAGGAGCAAAACGGCGGCGATTTCGCACCGGAGCCCACGTATCTCGCCAGCTCGACCGAGGTGGATTTCAGTACGCAGTACGAGATCACGAGTCACTTGAGCGCGTTCTTCGAGGCGCTCAATCTGACCGATACCGTGTATCACACCCACGGGCGTTTCAGTAACCAAACGCTGAATCTCGTCGACTACGGACGTTCGTACAGCCTGGGAGTGCGCATGAAGTTCTGACGAGCGGGGCCGTGGGCTGTGCACAGGCGGGATTTCGCGAAGGGGGCATCGTGACGCAGATCGCTACTCTCAACAACGAGGTGCACCGGTCGCTGCGCGTGGACGGGCGGCCCTCGGCGGCGTACGGGGACAGCCAGTGCTTCGCGCAAGTCATCATCGGCGAGTTCACTCATCTCGTCGTCCATTGCCCGATCCTCTTCTCGAAGGACGCGGCGACGGGACAGCTCTACTGCGGCGTGCTTCTCGGATACGACAAGGGCGAGAACCTCTTCCTCGAGGAATGGCGCGCGGGCCGGGGCTATAGGCCGCTCCTCATGCAGCGGTCACCGTTCCTCACGTACGGCAGTTATCTCGCCATCGACCTCGATCACCCGCGGGTTGGCGTCGAGGCGGGGGAGCCGCTCTTTACCGACGACGGCCGTCCGACCCCGTATCTCGAGAGCGTCAAGCAGGCAGTGAGCTACCTGCACTCGGGAATCCAGGCGACCAGGGTTTTCATCGCGCGCCTTTTGGATCTCAAGCTGATCGAGCCGATCGAGCTCGAAGTGGAATTCGACGATGGCTCGAGACGCGATGGCGTAGGGCTCTATACGATCGACGTCGGCGCCTTTGGGGCGCTCGGGGACACGACGGTGGTGGAATTGCACCGTCGCGGATACCTGCGCCTCATCGACTTCATGATTGCATCGCTGAAGCAGCTTCCGGTGCTGGCCTCGCGGAAGAACGCCCGGCTGCTTCGAGGCACCGAGACCCTCGCCCGGATGCATCCATCCGGCCACGCATGAAAGGCTTCTCCCACCGGCGGTCTCCGAGGCGGCTCAAGTCTCTCCCTGCCAGCCTTCGAGATCGCCGGTCGGGAGGACCGGCTCAGTCGCCGGCCTGGCTTTCGAGCTGACATCCAGTGCTTTTCCGCATGCGAGTTCTCGGCACGTTTAGGAGATTGATCATGAAGCAGCTCGGCATCATCGCATTTTGCATGGTCACGACTTTGGCCGAGGCCGGCGCCGCCGTTTACCCGCGCATGGCGCCGATCCGGCAATACGAGATGGCCAGCCGGACTGAGGAAATCGCGCTGGCGCGCAGCGCAGGTCCGGCCTCGATCTCGGATCACGCGCGGATCCTGTCTCTAGGCAAACATGGCTACGAGACGGCCGTAGCGGGACGAAACGGCTTCGTGTGCCTCGTGGCCCGGTCCTGGGACCAGGGCTTCGACAATCCCGAGTTCTGGAACCCGAAGATCAGGGCGCCTGAGTGCTTCAATGCCGCCGGTGCCCGATCAGTGCTGCCGCATTATCTCGAGCGGACCCAGTGGGTGCTCGCCGGCCATTCCGTGGCCCAGATGCGTGCGCTGACGGCGGCGGCCCGCGCGGCCGGAAAGGGCATGAAGCCGCGGCCCGGCTCGATCTGCTACATGATGTCCAAGAGGGGATATCTCAACGATACGGCCGCGGGCCCCTGGTATCCGCACATCATGACCTTCGCGCTGGGTGCCGAGCCGGCCGCCTGGGGTGCCAACTCAACCGATTCACCGATTGCGGCCGACGATACCAACTACAAGCCGGTTACCATTTTCATGGTCTTCGTGCCTGCGTGGTCAGATGGCACCGTGAAGAGATAGGGCACGAGCGGAGGGCATTGAGCTCCTGATCGGTCGCCCGGGGGTCCTGCGGCGGCTGGCGCGCACGCATCTGCGGGCCAAGCGGCCCAAGGGCGGCCGGGCCGAGTCATTTGTGCTCGGGCTGCCCCCAATCCTCTTCTTCGTGCGACGTCACTATCGACACGGGATCGCTGGCAGGGAAACTGTCAGCCAGCGCTTCGTCGAGCTGCCTTTGAATTTTTTCCCGCCGCGCCTCTGCGTCCGCCCCGCCTCCTGGTCGCGGCGGCTCGGGTGGTTTCGGGGGGGAGCTGTGTGGCTCGGTCATGCGCTCACCTCGCTGAGGTCTATCCCAGGCAACCATCCTCGCGGAATATGACTCGCTCGGAGCCATTTCGCTCCGCGCCCCGGTCGCGCTCGACGAAGGGATCTCCCGGATGACGCTCTGGGCCAGGGGGTGGGTCTCGCGCCTGGTCGCTCCTCTGGCGGTACGGGTCGGCTTTGGGCCTGATGCGGGGCTTCGCGGTGCTCATGGACGTTCTTGCTGCGGATGCGATGGGAATGGCATGCGGCGCATTTTTTGTGCCGGGCTGCAATACCGGGCGGTCGGGAGTACCCTTTCGCTCCTCCGGTGGCGCGACGGCATACCGAGGCCCAGGAGCCTGGCTCCCCCGACCCCGGCGGGTCCCGCCACCCCCGTAACCTTGCCGGGGGAGCACAAGATGGGCCATACGACTCAGGGCATCCGAAATATCGCGCTGGTCGGAGCGGCCGGCGCGGGTAAGACACTGCTCACGGAATGCCTGCTTTTGCAGGCTGGCACAATCAGGGCGAAGGGGAGCCTTGCGCGGGGCAGCACGGTCTCGGATTTCGATCCGCAGGAGAAGGCGCTGCAGCATTCGCTCGAGCCCGCGATCCTGACCCTCGACTGCGACTCGACTCGCATCCATCTGATCGATACCCCCGGCTACCCGGACTTTCTCGGACGTACGCTCTCCGTGCTGGAAGCGGTGGAGGCCCTTGCGGTGGTCGTCAGCGCAACCGGCGGCCCCGATGCCGTCACTCAGCGACTGATGGATTTTGCCCGCGATCGCGGGCTCTGCCGCCTCATCGTCGTCAACAAGATCGACAGCCGGGACGCCAAGGCCGCGGATGTGCTCGCCCAGATCCGCGAGACGTTCGGCGCCGAATGCCTGCCCCTCAACCTGCCCGCGCAGAGCGGGCAGTCCGTGGTGGATTGCTTCTTCCAACCGCATGGCGCCGCGGCGGACTTCTCCTCCGTGGAGACCGCGCACACTCAGCTCATCGATCAGGTGATCGAGCTCGACGAGCAGCTCATGGCCGTGTACCTGGAGCAGGGGGAAGAGATCTCGCCGGAGCAGCTGCACGACCCTTTCGAGCAGGCCCTGCGCGAGGGCCATCTCGTTCCGGTGTGCTTTGCTTCGGCCGAGACGGGCGCCGGAATCGCGGAGCTGCTGCGGATCATCACCCGACTCCTGCCCAACCCGACGGAAGGCAACCCGCCGCCCTTCCTCAAAGGGTCGGGCGAGCAAGCTCAGCGTGTGAGTGTCACGCCGGACCCGAGCAAACACGTCATCGCGCATGTGTTCAAGATCACGATCGATCCATACGTCGGCAAGCTCGGCGTCCTGCGCGTGCACCAAGGGACAGTGCGCCCGGGTGCCCAGCTCTTCGTGGGCGACGCTCGCAAGCCCTTCAAGGTCGCACATCTGTACAAGCTCCTGGGCAAGGAGACGCTGGAGGTGTCGGAAGCCATTCCGGGCGACATCTGCGCCGTCGCCAAGGTGGAGGATCTGCACCTCGACGCCGTCTTGCACGATTCGCATGACGAGGATCAGTACCACCTGAAGCCCGTCAATTTCCCGCCGCCCATGCTCGGCATCGCCATAGACCCGGAGCGTCGCGGCGACGAGCAGCGCCTCGCCGATACGCTGCACAAGCTCACCGCGGAGGATCCCTGTATCCGCATCGAGCATCACGCCGCCGTCAACGAGACCGTTCTCTACGGCACCGGAGAATTGCATCTGCGGACCTTGCTGGAGCGAATGAGTCAGCGGTACGGCGTGCATGTGAAGACGCACCCGCCCAGCATTCCCTACCGGGAGACCGTCACCCGCGCCGCCGACGGCCACTGCCGCCACAAGAAGCAGACCGGCGGCGCCGGCCAGTTCGGTGAGGTATTCCTGCGCATCGAAGCGCTGCAGCGCGGCACCGGCTTCGAGTTCGTGGACGATGTGGTGGGCGGGGCGATCCCGGGCCAATTCATCCCCGCGGTCGAAAAGGGGGTACGGCAAGTCCTCACCGAAGGCGCGCTCGCCGGATTTCCGCTGCAGGATATCCGCGTCACCGTGTACGACGGCAAACACCACGCGGTGGATTCGAAGGAAGTCGCCTTCGTGTCAGCCGGGCGCAAGGCTTTTCTCGATGCCATCCACAAGGCCAACCCGATCGTTCTCGAGCCCATCGTGCATCTCGAGATCACCGCTCCCGCCAGCGCGATCGGCGACATTACCGGGGACCTGGCCACGAAGCGGGCCCGTATCAATGGCAACAACACGCTGCCCGGCCAGCGCGCCACCGTGTCCGCTCTCGTGCCTCTGGCGGAGATCAGCGATTATCAGACTCGCCTCAAGGCGCTGACCGGCGGGCAAGGTACGTACTCGATGGAGCTGAGCCACTACGACCCCGTGCCGCCGCGGCGTCAGCAGGAGTTGGTGCAGGCCTATCGGCCCAAGGCCGAGGACGATTGAGCGTCGGCGCAGGTTCGCGCGCAGCTCGACGCGAAGCTGTGCAAACTCGGCTCGAGCTCGCCGAACTCGCTCCGCAGCTCGCCGAAGTCCTTGCGTAGCTCACCGAAGTCCGTCCGAAGCTCGCGGACGTCGGCTTTCAGATCGATCACGTCCGATCGAACGTGCTCCACATCCGATTCCAGTCGCGTGAGCCGGATCTCAGTCGTCTCCACCATCGCCACCGCAGCCATCGCCGTTTCCTCGGAGACTCCACCCGCCTCGCGACACGCGCACATCTCAACAGGCGCTCCGGTCAAAGCGAAGCCTGAGAAATGGGGAAGATCGGCTCTCTTTTCGCGGTACTGTTGGACTGAAGTAATGTATTATCGGGCCTGCCTGTTAGGCGTCCGCGGTCTAACGTGATGTCGGTCGGCTTGACCGACGGGCACATTCCGTCAATACAGTGTGTAAACCTGGATGCAGGATGTGCGTTTGACGCGACAGGCGAACTCCGCTGGCTAGCGGACCGGCTTGCATCCCGTACTGCAGCAAGGAAACCCACGATGAAAGACCGACCGTTGCGAAAGCGATCTTCCCTGGGCCTGGCTCTGGCCGGCACTGCCCTGATCCTGTGCTCTGCGGCGGCACCCATCTCGGCGCGGGCAGACGATCTGCTCGGCTTCTACGTCGGCGGGGCTTTCGGCCAGGCCCACGTCAGGGCCCACCTCGACG
Organism: Steroidobacteraceae bacterium; assembly: GCA_036278795.1. Taxonomy (GTDB): domain Bacteria; phylum Pseudomonadota; class Gammaproteobacteria; order Steroidobacterales; family Steroidobacteraceae; genus 13-2-20CM-66-19. The sequence goes on from DASUKK010000025.1 coordinate 337,408, forward strand.
GGCTCAATTCCTCCGGTGGCACGGTGGCATCGCTCGGCGCCTTCGACGGCACGCATTCCGCGTTCCAGGGGATGCTCGGGGTCCGCTTACTCTCATTCCTCGGGGCCGAAGTCACTTACATGGATCTCGGCCAGCACTCCATCCGCGGGCCGGGACAGCCGGTGCCTGGAATCTCCGGCTCCGCGGTCACCGGCGAGCAAGTCTCGCAAAAGGGCGAAGCCGCGTTTGCTCTGCTCTATCTGCCGGTCCCCATCATCGATGTGTACGTCAAGGCGGGCGTGTCCCGCATCAAGACGGACATGCGTGCCACGTACGCGCTCACCGGTGTTGGGACCTGCCAGCTCGACGATCCCGGCTGCGCCACCGCCACTATCGGCCGCAGCCCCAGCGATGTTGGTTTTGCCTTCGGCGCCGGCGTCCAGTGGAAGCTCGGGTCGTGGGCGGTGCGGGGAGAGTACGAGCGCTTCGATGCCGCCGGCGCAAATCCCAGCCTGCTGTCGGTCGGAATGACCTACTGGCTCCTTTAGAGCCGGTTGCGCCAGCCGCCGCCGCTCCGGCGCGCAGCGGCCATCTCCCCGCCTCATGCAGCGAGTGGCCGGATAGCTGCTCTCAACGGCATGGATTTTACGGGCGGGAAATCTAGAATGGATCGATTACGCCGGCAGGGACCACTCTCGCATCACAGATATGGCCATTTCAGCGGAATTTGCCGTGAATCGGCTGCCCGCCAGCTTCATCCCCCCGATGGAGCTCGATGTGCGCAGCGAGACACCTCTCTATCGCCAGATATCGATGTGGTTTCAGCGGGCGATCCTCGCAGGACAGTTGCAGCCCGGACAGCGGGTGCCCTCGACGCGTGCGCTCGCCAAGGCGCTCGGCATCTCCCGCATTCCGGTCCTGAGCGCCTACGAGGTGCTGATCGCGGAAGGCTATTTCCAGCCGTTCGTCGGCGCGGGGACCTGTGTCTCCCAGTCGATACCCGATGCGGTGTTTCGGCCGTCGCCGGACGGCCTGCGGAGCGCGATCACCGTGGAGGCCGAATCCACCGTCAAGCGAGCCCTTTCGCGCCGCGCCGCAGACATGGCGGGACCCCCGCAGGCCTGGCTCGACAGATGTCGCGGCTGCACCAACCTCGATCATTTTCCGATCGAGACATGGTCTAAGCTGGTGAACCGGCACGCGCGCAAGATATCGCGGGACATCATGGGCTACGGCGACCCGCTGGGGTATGAGCCGTTCCGCGAAGCGGTGGCCGAGTATCTCGGAGCGTTTCGCGCGGTGAAGTGCGATCCCTCGCAGGTCATGGTCACCACCGGCGCCCAACAGGGGCTGCTGATCTGTGCTTTGACGCTGCTGGATCCCAAGGACGATGTCTGGGTCGAGGAGCCGGGTTACCCGGGGACGCACCAGGCCTTGAAGGCCGCCGGCGCACATCTCGTGCCGGTACCGGTGGACGCCCAGGGACTGAATGTCGAGCGCGGCATCCAGATGGCCGGGCGCGCGCGCGCGGCTTTCGTGACGCCGTCGCATCAATTCCCCCTTCGGCTCACCATGAGCGCCGCGCGGCGGATCGAGCTCCTCGGCTGGGCGGCGCAGGCCGGCGCGTGGATCGTCGAGGACGACTACGACAGCGAGTTCAGGTTCAGCGGCAATCCGTTCGCCTCGCTGCAGGGCATCGACAGCGAAGGGCGGGTGATCTACGTCGGCACCCTCACCAAGGTCATGTTTCCCACCCTGAGGCTCGGATACCTCGTCATGCCGAAAGACCTGGTACGCGACTTCGTCAACGTCAGGAATGCCACGGACACCGTCTCCACCTCGGTGCTCCACCAGATGGCCATGACCGATTTCATCCGCGAAGGCCATTTCTCCCGCCACATCAGGCGGACCCGCGCGGTTTACATGGAACGGCGCCGAGCGCTCACCGCGGCCATCGCTGCCCGCGCGGACGGCATGCTCGAGGTCGTCGGAGACGACGCAGGGATGTTCATCGTCGCGCTGCTGCCGCCAGGCGTCGACGAGATGGCAGTGATCGTCAAGGGCCGCGAGGCGGGTATCAGGCTGAACGCGCTCTCGGAGTGCTATGTCACGCCGCCGCGCAGAGGCGGGATTCAGCTCGACTATGCCAACAGCGATCCGCGAGACATCGCCACGAAAGTCGCCGCGTTGCGGTCGATCATTCACTCCTGCCTGCCCACCCATTGACGAGCAAGCCGTGAAGTCCAAAGACACGCACCGCGACCACGCCGAGCCTCACGAGCACCACGGACACGCCGATCAGCGCCTGCCATCGGACCCCGCGTTGCAGGTCCTGGCGCTCGAGTCCCTCCTGGTCGACAAAGGCCTGGTCGATCCGCGAGCGCTCGATGCCCTGGTCGAGAGTTACGAGCACAAGGTGGGTCCCCACAATGGCGCGAAGGTCGTGGCCCGCGCCTGGACGGACCCGGCCTACAAGGCGCGCCTGCTCGCCGACGCTACGAGCGCCGTTGCCGAATTCGGTTTCGGCGGCCTGCAGGGTGAGCACATGCTCGCGGTCGAGAACACTTCCGGCGTGCACAACCTGGTCGTGTGCACGCTCTGCTCCTGTTATCCCTATCCGGTCCTGGGTCTGCCGCCGGTGTGGTACAAGTCGGCCGCGTATCGCTCGCGCGCAGTCATCGATCCGCGCGGGGTGTTGCGCGAGTTCGGGCTGCAGCTCCCCGCGCAGACGCAGATTCGTGTCTGGGACAGCACCGCGGAGCTGCGCTATCTGGTCGTGCCTCAGCGGCCACCCGGGACGGAGGCGATGACGGAGGAGCGGCTTGCCTCTCTCGTCACCCGCGACGCGATGATCGGTGTCGCTCTCGTGCAGCCGCCGCAGCCGGGTGAGCCGCCGTGAACGGTGTGCACGACATGGGCGGCATGCACGGCATGGGTCCCATCCTGCCGGAGCGCGATGAGCCTGTCTTCCACCATCGGTGGGAGGCGCGGGCCTACGCACTGGTGCGCGCCATGGGCGCGTTTGGCCGCTGGAACATCGATGCGTCGCGGCACCAGCGCGAGTTGATCCCGGGCGCGGAGCAGCTCCGGATGAGCTACTACGAGCGCTGGCTCGCCGGCCTGACGGAGTTGCTGTTGCAGCATGGCTTCATCACCGCCGCGGAGCTCGCGAGCGGCAAAGCGGCGCCGGGCGAGGCGAAGCTGACGCCCGCTCTGCCGGCCGCGAGTGTGCCGGCATTCATCGCCCGCGGCTCTCCCTCATCGCGCGAATCGACTCGTACGCCTCGTTTCGGAGCCGGCCAGCGCGTCCGCGCCCGCAACTTGAATCCCATCGGACACACGCGTCTACCCCGTTACGTGCGGGGAAAATCGGGAGTCATCGCTCGTGCGCACGGCGTATTCGTATTCCCCGACACGAATGCGCATTTCCGAGGCGAAAGCCCGCAGCATCTCTACTCCGTCAGATTCGAGGCGCGCGAGCTGTGGGGAGAGGCTGCCGCGGCGACGGATGCCGTCTACGTCGATCTGTGGGAGGACTATCTGGATGCCGACTGAGACTGAGGAGCCTGAGGTCGCGTTCGCCGAGCCCTGGCAGGCGCGCGCTTTTGCAATCGCAGTCATCGCCTCCAGGCAGGGCTGCTTCACCTGGTCCGAATGGACCCACGCGCTGGGCCGTGAGCTGCAGCTCGCGTCAGACCCGCAGTCGAAGAGCGCCGGCGCAAGCTACTTCGACTGCTGGCTGTCGGCGTTGCAATCGTTGCTCCTCGCCAAAGGCGCGGTCGCGCAACCCGAGCTACACGAGCGCAAGCACGCCTGGGAAGACGCCTACCGGCGGACACCCCACGGAAAGCCTGTCAGCCTGTCCGCGCCCTGACGAAGAGGATGTCGAAGGCGGCCTGCCACGATTTGCCGCCATCCTTGGAGGTGAAAGCCGTTTCGCGGACGCCAGCCTTCCCGTCGCTCTGCTGTTTCCAGGTGACGCGGTACCACACGCGCTTGCCGTCCTTGTCCAGGTCGTCGCCGGACATCGTCAGCACCCCATCCCTGAACGCGCCCTCGAGGATCAGCAGTTGGCCGGAGTTGGTCACCCAGGTCTGATGCCACAGCTTCCGTGAGGTGTCGTAAATCGTGATGCCGTTGCCGTCGTGACCGTCGTTCTGCCGGTATTTCTCCAGGACGACGCAGCCGCCCAGAATAGTGTCGATGTCGTCGGTGGCAATGTAGGGACCCTTGCCGTCATCGTCGTATGCGGGGAGGGCGAATCCGTCTTCCACCTCGGCTACCGCCCGCCTTACGATTGGGACACGCTGCTCACCTTTCTCGCCGCCCGTGCGGTGCCGGGAGTCGAGACCGTGCGCGGCGGCGTGTATCGCCGCGCCGTGGCGCTGCAGGGCCAGGTGGGCCTGCTCGAGGTTCGGCCGCGGGCGGGCGCGCATGCGCCGCGGATCCACATCAGGTTTTCACAGCCGGAGTACTTGCTGCAGATCATCACGCGCGTGCGCGTGATGTTCGATCTGGCTGCCGACCCGGAGGTGATCCAACAGACGCTCGAGGCGGACGAGGCGCTTGCGCCGCTCGCCAGGCGCCACTGCGGGCTGCGCTTGCCCGGCGCCTGGGCCGCTCTGGAGCCCGTCTCGACTCTCGAATACATCGCCCTGCGCGCGCTCACCGACTCGGATGCGCTCCCCTGCGGGCTGGCCGAAGTGCGCGCCGCCTTCGGTGCCTCGGCGAGCGCCCGGGAGTTGTCGCGCCGTGCCGAGGCGTGAAAGCCGTGGCGCGGTTATGCTGCGATGCCCCTCATGTGCGCACGGCCGTCCGCCGCAGAGCCTGCCCACGCAGCCAGACTCATCAGTGAGGCGCGACGGCCAGCGCTGCGCTGATCGCGACGCGCCACTCCTCGATCATCCGATCGTATTGCCGCGGGTCCAGGAACTCGCTCACGAAGGCCTGCCCGCGCTCGTTGAGCCCGGTCAGTGTGTAACGCACGCTGACGTCGGTACCGCCCTTCGCCCCCGCCTCACAGTGGACGTCCACGAGGCCGATGTTGGAGTCGCGAGTCAGGCGCGCGTAGCTCGCGTGGCCTTGCGAGGGACGGTAGTCCACGACGATCCAGACGGTCTCATGTCCGCCATGGACCGTACGAAAGACTGAGCCGCGCTCCTCGCGCCCGCTGAGTAGCTCCGGCTCCCAGCCCGGCGCCCAGAGCTTTTCCCCCAGAGCCGTGAAAAGAGGAAACACGCGGGAGACCGGCGCATTCAAATGGAAGCTGCGGACCTGTGTGGCAGGGACATTGGCCATCGCGCTCAGGCTCCCGAGGCAGAACATGACAGACATTGGGATCAAAAGTTGGTACATATGTACCAAGATACATCAAAGAAGCGATACCCGCAAGATGTGCGATCCTCTTCAGCCCCATGCCCGCGAAAGCGCTCCATGCCGACAGCCAAGCCCAAAGCTCCCGACCCTTCCCGTGTCGTGGAACGCGTCCAGACGGGCGTCCGACTGGAAAAGCGGCTGCTCAAAGTCCTCAAGGGGTTGGCCGAATATCTGGACCTGTCCCTGGGCGACCTGCTCGAGGGAATCGCGCTGCATGCGCTGGAGAACAAGCCGCCCTTCAAACCCGCTACGCTCGAGAAGATCGCCGACCTCAGGCGGGTCTACGGCCTCGACCTGCGGGCCGAGGACAGTCACCAGCTACGCGAGCGCTGATCAAACCCCTGCGGGCTCGGCGCGCACTCCTGCGCGGTATACTGCGCCAGCTTGCACCCCTGCCTGCGCCATGAGAGTCATCGAAACTGCCCGTCTGCGTCTTCGCGAGATGGCTGACGACGATGCGCCCTTCATTCTCGAGGTCCTGACTGACCCGGACTTCGTCGCGAATGTTGGTGACCGGGGCGTGCACGAGCTGGCCGGCGCCCGCCGCTACATCCTCGAGGGTCCAGGCGCCAGCTACGGCAAATACGGCTTCGGCCTGTACCTCGTGGAGCGGCTTGCGGACCGGGCGCCTCTGGGCATATGTGGGTTGCTGCGGCGAGACACACACCCCGACGCCGAGATTGGATTCGCTTTCGTGCCGCGCGCCCGCGGCCACGGATATGCCCTCGAGGCCGCCCAGGCAACCTTGAGCTTCGCACGGCGGACGCTCGGGCTCACGCGGATCGTGGCGCTGGCGAAGCCGGACAACCAGCCTTCCATCCGCATCCTGGAGAGTATCGGCCTGCGCTTCGAGCGCATGGTGCGATTCACGCCCGACGGAAAAGACTGCGGGCTGTACGTGCTCGAGCAGGGAGTGAGCGCCTGAGTGCGCACGCTTCGGCTCGGCGCAACGGGGTTGCTCCTTTTGCTCGCAGGCTGCGCGGGCCCGGGATCGAGGTTTGCTCGCCAAGCACCCCATCCAGTGGACGTCCGGGCCGTCATCGACAGCGCTTTGCCGGGTGCGATCTCCGATCGCGCCGGCTGGATAGCCGACATCGCCGGCGGTTTCAACAAGCTGGGCCTGCCGCCCACCCGGGAAAACGCCTGTGCGGTGGTGGCCGTCATCGAGCAGGAGTCGGGATTCCGTGTCCATCCGGTGGTTCCCGGTCTCGGCAAACTCGCCCTGCGCACGATCGACACTCGCGCATCGCGCGCCGGGGTGCCGCGCGCGCTCGTGCACGCGGCGCTCGATGTGAAATCCTCGGACGGACGGACTTATCGTCAGCGGATCAGTGCCGCGACCACGGAGAGGCAGCTCAGTGACGTGTACGAGGATTTCACCGGCCGCGTACCGCTCGGCCGCAGGCTCTTCGCAAGCTGGAATCCGATCCGCACGCGTGGTCCCATGCAGGTCAACGTCGCCTTCGCCGAGCAGTTCCAGGCGATCAAACCCTATCCCTACCACGACTCGCGGCGGGATCTGCGTGACGAGCTGTTTACCCGACGCGCCAGCATCTATTTCGGCATCGCCCATCTGCTCGATTATCAGGCGCCCTACGACCGGTACCTTTACCGCTTCGCGGACTACAACGCAGGCCAATACTCCAGCCGCAATGCCGCTTTCCAGCGGGCGGTGAGCCTCCTCGCCGGTAAACCCCTGACAGCCGACGGCGCGCTCCTGGCCAATGATCCGGATGCGAAGGACGCCGGCAGCACGCAGCGGATGCTGTTTGCGCTGGCCGCGCGCCTGCGCCTGAGCGAGGCGGACATCCATCAGGCCCTCGAGCAAGGCAGGAACCAGGCCTTCGAGCAGACCGTGCTCTATCGCCGGGTCTTCGCGCTGGCCGATCGGAAGAACGGACGGCGCCTGCCCCGCGCCGTGCTCCCCCGGATACGTCTGGAAGGACCGAAGATAGAGCGGCCGCTGACAACCGGTTGGTATGCGCGCCGGGTGAACGGCCGGTTCGAGCACTGTGTTCGGGGTTGATTCACGAGCGCTGGCGACATTACCAACGCAGAGTCGGCCACGCGCTCGCTCACCCGTGCGGCGCCAGCGCAACGTTTCTATAATCACGGCCTCCTCCAGTGTGGTATTTCCAGGGGCCTGGCCATGAAAAACGCTGCATCGTCGGGACTGCGGGCGATGGTGATCGGCGGTCTGGTAGCGGGTACGCTCGACATCGGGGCAGCCGCGCTCATCAACCGTGTCAGCCCCATCCTGATCGCCCACTACATCGCCAGCGGATTGTTGGGCAAAGCCGCTCTCTCCGCCGGCGCGTCGGCGGCCTGTCTGGGCGTTGTCCTGCAGTGGGCGATGTCGATAGTGATCGCGGCGATTTATTGGTCCGTGACCGCCCGGATGCCGCAGCTTCGCGAGCGGTGGTGGCTCGGCGGGCTCTCGGCCGGCGTCATCATTTACCTGGTCATGAACTTCCTCATCCTGCCCTTCTCGGCCGCGCCGGTCACGCTACACCAGTTGCTTGCGCACCTCACGCTCGCCAAAGTCGTGGAGAATCTGGCTGCCATGCTCGTATTCGGGCTGATCGTTGCCTTCTGTGCCCGCTACCTCGGCTCGCGAGCCGGCCGCTATCCCAGTCAACATGGCGCGGGCTCCGCAATCGTCCCGGTGGCGCTGCTCACCGCGGCCGTCTCGCTGCTCCTTCTCCCACACCCCAGCGCCGCGGCGCCCGAGCGCGCACAAGGCACACAAAGCCCGGATCCGGTCACCCTCATCGCGTCGGCCCGAAATGCGATCGATGCCGCCAACTCAGGGTGGTTGCCCGCCATGAAGCGAGGTGATGCCACCGCCGTAGCCGGGGCTTATTCCGATGACGGTGTCCTGATCACTTCCAAGGGCGCCGCCATCCGTGGCCGGGCTGCCATCGCGGCGCTCTATCGCGGCGAGCTCGCGCAAATGGGCCGGGTCGTCGACGGCGGGTTGGTACAGGAAGGAGTGACCGTGTCGGCCGGCATGGTTTACGAGTGGGGCCACGGCTGGCTCGCATTCCAGAAGGACGGCGAGCGCAGGGTCAACTCCGGACCTTACTTCACCGTATGGCGCCGGGGCCCGGATGGTACGTGGAGCATTCTCCGGAACCTGGTGCTCTGACAGAGGGAATACGGCTTTCAGGGGAACCCACGTTCGTGCCTGTCCGCTCGATTGGATACTTGCGGCCTCCATAGTTTTGGCTAAAATGGCCAAATTATGAAGCAAATATCCGCAAGCCAGGCGAAAAACAACTTCGGCGGACTCCTTGACGATGTGGCGGCGCTCGGTTGCGTCGAGATCGTAAAGCACGGCCGGCCAGTTGCCGTAGTCCTCTCGCCGAGCGCCCTGGAAGAGGTTCGGAAGGCTGCGGGCGCCGAGAGCCAGCGCGGCTCATGGGGTGGGACGCACATGATCCCTCCCGAGAAAGCGCGCGCCGCCCGGATGGTGGGCCCGTCGAGTGAGTTCGATGACGACTGGGCATGCCGAAGCAGCGCTTGATGCGGAGGATGTCCGGAAGATACTCAGTATCTGCTCGCCTGCCGGGCTGTTGGTTGGTGGTCAGGCGCTGGCGTTCTGGGCCGATCATCTGCAGGTCGAGTGCCCCGAGAGTCTGGTCTCGGGAGTAACAGCGGATGCCGACTTCATCGGCGATGCGGCTATCGCGACCACTTTGGGCAAACGTCTCGGGTGGCAGACGTGGATACCCTCTCTGGATGACTCGACCCCGCGAACCGGCAAGGTGACCCATCGCACTCGGAGCGGTGGAATAAAGCAGGTGGATTTCCTCTCCGGGGTCGTCGGTCTCACTACCAAGGATCTTGCCCGGCGGGCGATTGAAATGGACATTCCGGAAATTGGTCGCCTGCGCGTCATTCATCCCGTTGACGTTCTCGACAGCCGCATTCAGAACCTGCATCTCCTGCCCGAGAAGCGCAACGATGCGGGGGTTGCCCAAGCCCGGCTCGCCTTGGATGTGGCGCGCGCGTTCATCGCGAGGGAGGTTGCGACGCGTGGCGAACGGGTCGGCCTCAAGCTCTTGGAGCGTATCGCGGAGATGGCGACCGATATTGCGGCTGTCCATGTCTTTCTCCTCTACGACATTGACCCGCTGGAGTCTGTTCCTCTGGAGCGGTTCCGAACGACAACGGCCCTTCACAGGGTGCGCTGGCCGCAGATCCTGGCGGAAGTCACCCGGAAGCGAGAGTCGATGCGGCAGCTCGCGGCCAAGATCTCCCGTCCCGGCAAATAGGTCCCTCGGCCGTGGCCGATCAGCGCGCCTGCGCTCTCTGCGGCGGATTGAAGGATGCGCGATAGGCAGTCGGCGTCAGCCCGACACGCCGCTTGAAATGATGGCGTAACGCGGCCGGACTGCCGAATCCCGAGCTGTGGGAGATCTGGTCCACGTCGGCTGCGCTAGATTCGAGCAGGAAGCGCGCGGCCTCGAGCCGGGTGGCGATCACCCAGTCACCCGGACTCATACCCGTGGACTCATGAAACCGCCTGATGAAAGTCCGCTGACTCATGGCCACGTGGCGAGCCATGCGGGCTATCGTCCAGCGCTCGGCGGGCCGGTGCCTGACGGCTTCCAACAGGGATCCAAGCCGGTCGTTCGCCCGCGCGGGCACCGGACGGTCGATGAATTGAGCCTGACCGCCCTCACGGTGGGGCGCCATGACCATCCGCCGCGCGATCTCGTTCGCCGCCCTGGCGCCGAAATCCTTGCGCACGATGTGCAGCATGAGGTCCACTCCTGCCGCGGAGCCCGCCGATGTCAGGATCTGCTCCCCATCGACGTACAACACATCCGGATTCACGTCGACATCCGGGTAGAGCGACTGGAGCTGCTCGGCATAGAGCCAGTGGGTGGTCGCCTCCCGGCCGGCCAGGAACCCGCAGGCAGCCAGCAGGAAGGCGCCGGAGCAGATGGATACCAGGCGGGCTCCTCTCTCATACGCCTGCGACAGCGCCTTCTTCACGGCGGGACTGGGGGGTGCGCCATCGGTCCGCCATCCGGGGATGACGATCGTCCCCGCTCGGGAGAGCACTTCGAGACCCGCCTCCGGAGAAACCTGCAGCCCGCCCGTGGCGCGCAGCGGCCGCGCCTGCTCCGCGACAGTGATCAGGCGATACCAGTCCGGTCCCATCTCCGGCCGCGATAAGCCGAAGATCTCGGTGACGATGCCCAGCTCGAAAGTGGCGACCTTCTCGTGCAGCAAGGCCGCGATCAGTCGGTTTCGGGCTCCACGCGGCTTTGGCATGATTTCGATCATATATGGCATTCTTGCCGATTGTCACCCCGCGCCGGCCACGCCAAGCTGCGCCCAGGCTACCCGGAGGCGGCTCATGTCGAACAACGTCACCTCGATTGCAGCGGCGCCGAGCAGCGCTGCCCTGGCGCATTTCGAGCAGCTCTTTTGGTTCGAGACCGATTGCTGGGATGTCCACGATGCGCTGTCCTCCGGTGACCCGGGGTTCGTTCTGCTCGACGTCCGCGGACCCGGGCACTTCAGGAAAGGTCACGTCTGCGGCGCGATCGCACTGCCGCACGGCAAGATCACTGCTACGAGAATGGCCGCGTGGGACCCGGGGACCCTCTTCGTCGTGTACTGCGCCGGTCCGCATTGCAACGGCGCCGCGCGAGCGGCGGTCCGGCTGAGCGCACTGGGACGTCCGGTCAAAGTCATGATCGGCGGCATCACGGGCTGGCTCGACGAAGGCTTTCCGCTCATTGCGGACGACGGCGGTGCCTGATGAAATCGCGACCTTCTCACTGAGCCCCCCGACATGCCACTCCACGCCGAACGGGCCGACACAGTTGACGGCCCCCTCACCGCCTCACACGCCAGCGGGGCGGCCGGCGGCCTGACGTGGCTGCAGGGTACCGCGCTCTATATCGGCGCGGTCCTCGGTACCGGCGTGATCGCTCTGCCGGCCCTCGCCGCAAACACCGCCGGACCGGCATCGCTCGTGGCATGGCTCGCTTTGATCGTGCTGTCCATACCGCTTGCCGTGACATTCTCCGCGCTCGGCGCGCGCTATCCGGACGCGGGAGGGATTGCCACCTGCGTCAAGCTCGCCTTCGGCTCCTATCCCGCGGCGATCGTCGGCTGGTGCTTCCTCCTCGCCGTGCCCGTGGGAGGGCCGGCAGCCGCCATATTCGCCGGGGCCTACGTGCAGGCGGCGATCGGAGGCGGCACGGCCACCGTGATGATCACGGCATTTACCCTGGTGTTGGGTATCGCGCTGATCAACACGTTCGGCGTGACGCTCTCGGGCAAGGTTCAGGTCCTCGTGGCGGGCCTGCTGGTTACGTTTCTGCTGGCCGCGGTCTGTACTTCGCTGCCGCACGCCCGGCTGGAGAACCTGCACCCGTTCGCACCGCACGGGTGGCTCGCCGTCGGCTCCGCCGCGGGGCTACTCGTCTGGAGTTTCGCGGGGTGGGAGGCGATCACCTATCTGGCGGCGGAGTTTCGCCGCCCCGCTCGAGACATGCCCAAGGCGGCCGGCGCGGCGGTCATCGTCATCGGGATTCTCTATTTCGCCGTCGCCGTCGCGACCATCCTGGTCCTGGGCTCGCGTGGCGCGGCGACGGCGGCGCCGCTGGCCCTTCTCCTCGCCATCGGTTTCGGAGGACAGGTGAAGATCCTGGCCGCCGTAGTAGCGCTGCTACTGACGGCGGGAACCATGAACGCCTACTTCGCGGGGGCTGCCAAACTCGGGGCGGCCCTCGGCAGGGACGGGGCGCTGCCGCTGTGGTTCGCCCGCGGCAGCGAGGCCGGCGGAATCCCCAGGCGCAGCCTGCTGTCGCTCGCAAGTCTCACGCTCATCATGCTCATCGCGGTGGAGCTGACTCACCTGCGTGTCGAGGCTTTGGTACTCATGACCACGGGCGCCTTCGTCGTCGTCTACATCCTCGGGACGGCAGCGGCTCTTCGGCTGCTCGAGGGCGGTAGCTGGGGTCGGCGGGCGGCCTTCGTAGCGTTGGTTTTCGACATCCTCCTGCTGGCCACCACCGGGTTGTACCTGCTCTGGTCAGTGGGTATCGCGGCCTGCGCGGTCGTCTACCTGTACCTCACGCGTCGGCCCTCCAGGCGAATTTCCGCCGCCACACGTAGAGGAACATGAGGGCAATCAACGGATACATGAGAAAGCTCGCCTCCGTGCCGAGCGCGCCGCCGGTCAGCCACCGCGGCCCGTGGAAGGTTGCGTCCAGCAGGTGTCGAGCCGGACTGGCGCCACCGTTGGGGGTGCCGATGACGAAGAATTGCATGAAGTCGAACGCGGCGTGCCAGCCTACGGCGAGCCAGAGTGACCCGGTCTGTCGCAGTGTGTAACAGAGCCAGATGCTCCCGGAGACGAGCGTGATCACATCCCACACGTTCTCGCCGGCCTTGAAGAAATAGTGGGCGGCGGCGAACCAGAGCGCGATGAGCGCGGCGGCCGGCCAGAATCCCACGGCCTTCCATAGTGTCTGCATGAGATAGCCGCGGAACCAGTACTCCTCGGCGAGGCCGACCAGGAGGTTGGCTCCGAGCCACGCAAGTGCGGCCCAGAACAAGGTGGCCCCGTGTATCGCCAGACCGTGTATCCGCATGCCGCCGAGCAGCAACATACCCACGGCCACGGCGCCGGCGCTGATCACGCCGAGCGCAAAGCCTTCCCAGAATTGCCTGCCAAACGCCTGCCGGACCGGAAGGCCGTACTCGTCTACCCTGCGGCGCTCGTACAGTCCCAGAGTCCAGGTCAGCAGCAGGGCGATGAGAAACAGCAGTGCCTCGAAGAGCGCGGTGTTACCGGCAGTGAGGCCGCCGAGGTGCCAGGCTTTCGAGAGTGCCTGTACGGGCGGCGACAGCCATGTCGGGAGCAGCCAGAATGCGAGCACAGAGTAGATCAGCGCGCGCAGCAGCAGGCTCCAGCGAATTTCGCCGTCGGCGGATATTCGGGACACTTGCATGGCTCTACTCCAGCGGAAGGCCGACTTCACGGAGCACGCCCGCGTGATGGTCGCACAGCGCGGGCGTCCACGGTAGCCCGTGATGTACCTCTACTCCATCAGGAGCCGTGAATGGGCCTGATGTCGAAGTGCAGCACTTCCTCCCTGATGCCGAATTTCTCATACAGCGCGATCGCCGGCTCATCGACGTAATCCGCCTGCACGAATACCGCGCAAGCGCCGCGCTGGGCCGCGATGGCGGAAAGCCGCTCGAGGAGCGCGGAGGCGATGCCCCGCCGGCGGAAGGACTCCGCGACGGCGAGATCGTAGATGTAGATCTCACTGCGCTCCCGCTCGAACTTGCGCAGCTCGTATGCGACCAGCCCGCCGGCCACCGTGAGGCCTGCCAGCGCCACCACCACTATGGTTCTCGGATCGGCGAGGAGTGCGCGGACATAGTCGTCGCCGGGCGGCTGCGAGCAGTAAGTCTCCGAGTCGTGGAATGCAACTCCAAACAGAGCGTTCAGCTGCCTCAGCTGCGGCAGGTCCGCCGCCGTCAGCACGCGAACGACGAAGTCATGGGATGATGAAGAATGCATCGCACCCCCACAGCCTCTTCTGCTGCGGCATCATGGTCACAATTGTCTACCTGCCGGACCGCGTATCGGGCGCGGAAGACACCGTGCGTGAGGCCGTCGAGTGCGCGCGCAGCTGCTGGAGCGCGGCAGTCGCGGCAGCCCGCTCGAATTCCGTCGCTGCTGTCCTCGCGATAGTCTCTATCTGGCCTGCGAATGCCGTCAGGCCATAAGAGCCCGCGAGCGCCTCCCCCGCCTGCCGGATGAAGAGCGTCGGGTCACGAAGGGCACCGCGGACGGCGGCCGCAACTTCGCTCATCTTGGCGGCGGGCGCAAACCCTCTCGCGCCTGCCAAGGCCTCGAGGGCCTCGAGCCGCAAGCGCTCCGGCACACCCGGGCGTGCGTCGGCCAGCAGTATTGGAAAAGCGCGAGGATCTGCCGTCGTGATCAGGCCCTCGAAGACACCCTGCACGACATGAACCTCGTCCCTGCTCATGGCCGCCCGGCTGAGGACACGGAAGGCGCCGAGGTCGCCATCGGGGCCGAGCCCCGCCGCGGCGGCCGCCTGGACCGCAAAGCTCTGATCGTCGCTCAGCGCCGCGGTCAACGCTCGGTAGACCGAGGGGTCCTTCGTGAAGCTTGCAAGCCCCTTGACGACCGCGACCCGCACCCGGCTATCCGGCTGCGCAATCGCCTTCAAGAGCGCCGCCTTGGCGCTCTCCGTGTGCAGCTGGGCGAGACTGGACGCCGCGGCGGCACGAACGGCAAAAAAGGGATCACGGTTCAGGGCACGAGTCAAAGCCGTCACGGCTGCGCCAACACCGGTGCCTTCGATCTGTGCCAGATCGGCGACGGCCGCGAGCCGGCTCATGGCCGCCGGATCACGTCGCGACTTCGCGATCAGGGCATTCAGAGGCTGCACGAATGAGAGCTCCTTCTCGATGACATCGCTTGGATCGAAGTCGACCCACTGCGGCCTGAACGCGAGTGGAATCTGAAATTCCTGGCTGCGGACGCGGTTCTGGATCCGCACGTGCTTCGACTCGCCGCCCGCGCCGTAGAAGTCCAGCTCGATCGGCATCACGAACGTGCGCGGGACACCGGCCGTGTCCTGCGTCTGCACGATCTTTACTCGCTCGAGCTTCGTGCCCGCGTCGTAGCTTGCGGTGACGAGATAGTGTGGACACCCGGCGTTGTATACCCACTCGTCGAAGAACCACCTGAGGTCCTGTCCCGTGGTGCGCTGGAGGATCGTCAGGAGGTCGCCCGTGTCTACCGCTTGCGCGCGGTAGGTCGTCAGGTAGGCTCGCAGCGCCCTGAAGAACATCTCGTCCTGCGAGGCCGGATGCGCGGCGGCGGATGAGCCATCGAGTACGTTGCGGAGCATGTCCAGCACCGCGGCCCCCTTTTCGTGTGTGATGCTGTCGAACATCTGCAGCGGATACCGATAGTGATCATCCACGATAGGGCGAACATAGTCCTCGCGGTCCTGCCGCTGCGCGGACTGCTGATCGTCCATCATCTCCACGCGGAATGCGTCGTTGCCCTCATGAAACTGGGTGTAAAGCGCCTCCATGTACGTGGCGAAGCCTTCATTGAGCCAGATGTCAGCCCAATCCCGCCCCTGCACCAGATCACCGAACCAGTGCTGCCCGAGCTCATGGGCCACCAGCCCCTGGCTGGGATAGTCCGGCTCGGCGCGCGCGCTGTGGAGCGTAGCGTCCGTCAGTGTCGTGACACTCACGTTCTCCATGCCGCCGAAAACGTAGTTCACCATCACGACCTGATCGTATTTCTCATACGGATACGGAACACCGACCGCGCGCGAGAAGAACGTGATCATGTCCGGCGTCAGATGAAAGGAGCGTCGCGCCGTCATCTCGCTCACGCCCGGCGCCACGTAATAGTCGACCGGCAGCTTGCCTGCATGGTCGCTGATCCGGCGCCAGGGACCGATGGCGATCGAGGTCAGGTAAGAGCTGTGCGGAATGCTTTCCACCCAGTCGTACGTGACCTCTCCCGCCCGATGGGTCACCGTGACCAACCGCCCGTTGGAAACCGCGACCTCGCCCTCCGGCACGGTGAGCACCGTCTCGCTGGTCGACATGTCATTGGGGTGATCCCAGCAGGGAAACCAGAAGTGGTTGAACTCCGGCTCGCCCTGCGACCAGATCTCGCTCGGCCAGTGCGGGTAATCCCGATTCGGAGTGACGAAGTACAGGCCTGCCCGGGGAAAGCCGTGATACCGGATCCGCACCCGCACCGCCTCGCCACGCGCGTAGGAGCGGTCCAGCGCGATGCGCAGACGCTGGGCGGCGGCCTCGAAGGACAGAGGAACGGAGCGGCCGTTCGCACCCTGCAGCGTGACGCGCTCGATCGTGAGCTCGGAGCTGTCGAGATCGAAGTGGTTGAAACCCGTGGTCAGAGGCCGCAGCAGCACGTCCTCGCTGCCCGCAACCTCGCCCTTCGCCTGATCGAAATGGAGTGACAGCTTGTAGTTCAGGACGTGATAGGTCCGCTGCGGCGCGCGCTGGCTCACCGCCGGATCGCCGAAGACATGCGCAGCGGATCCATGCGCACTGGCGGCAATGCTCAGCAGGCCGCACGCCATCGCAAGACCGAACCACCTTTGTCCTGTGTGTCGCGCCTGCCTTGAGTCCCGCGCCTGCCTTGCGTCCCGCGCCGACCTTGCGTCCCGCGTCCGCCTTGCGTCCCGCGCGGATCCCGCGCCCCGCACCGTCCTCGCGCCCGACCTGCAGAATCCGTTCATCCGCACTTCACCCGCTGGATGGGGTCTGCAGGGGAGTCTCTTGCGACGAAACGGCGCGCCAGGCCCCGTGATCGGCGACGAATACATCGGTGAAACGCCACTGATACCTGTGGCTTCCCGCGACCAGGGTTCCCAGCCCGGTCACGACGGCCGTGGAGCCGTATATCCGGACCTTCTCCTGACTCAGTGTTTGCGTCGGCTTGCGCGATGTGACGTTCGGCGCCCGCAGGGCGTCACTCTTGTCGCGCAGGACGCCTGCATAATTTATGTCGACGTAGTCGTCGCTCAGGATTCGCTGCAACGCATCGATGTCCCTGCTCTGTGCCGCCTGCAGCCAGGTCTGTTCGAGCCGCAGCAGCGATGCCGCAGGGAGAGAGGACGCCTGCGCGGCGGCGCATGCGATCAACAACGGGATTGCGAGGAATACCGGGCCGGCTCTGCGCATGGGAGTGCCTCGATGCAGGTGGGATCGCGACCATGGCCAGCGCCATGACAGCAGCGGGTGACACGCGTGTCAATGCCGCTCGCGCGCATGTCGATCTCGCCTCGTCGCGGCTGTGACGGCAGGACATCTCGCCCGCCGCCGCTGAATTCAACTTGACCCGGCTTGAGCTTGGGAAGAGGGCTCGTCAGTCGCTCCGCGTGTCGTTGGAAATCCATGTCGGCGTCCACGTCTTGCCCCCATCGGCTGAGATCGACCACTCCTGACGGCATGTCTTCGTGGTGATGCCCGACCACACATTGCGCATCAGCACCGTCTTGCCGTCCACGTCCTCCAGGCCGATGAAGATTCCCGCGCCGTCCGCGAATCCCCCCACCGTCGGTTGTCCCAGCCGTCCCGATTTGCTGTTGGCGAAGTAGACTCGCCACTGATGGGTCCCGCGGTCGTACAGCCGCAAGGCGAGATCCTCGACGTGGCCGTGCGGACCATCCACCTCGAGCTGACCGATATCGGCCCAATCGTCCCACACCCGATAAACCGTATGGGTGCTCTGCAGATCGCTCCAGGCGGCGGGCGAGCGCTCCTCCCGCAGCGGCCTATCGATCACCGTGCCGGTCATCTTGACCCATTTGGCCGCGCTCGAATTCCGCGTCAGGATGTGCGTTCGCCACGTCCCGAAGTGAAAGTCGAAGGCGTGCTGCTGATTGACGGATGGCGCGGCAGCGCCGGCTGGCGAGGCTCGGCCAGCAATCATCGCCGCCGTGGCGAGCAACAGGCGTACAGGCCGGATTCTCTTTACGCGCATGTTGGGAGCTTTCCAGGGTGCGGTAAAGTCTGTTGATGAGGCTAGTTCATGGCCGTGCCTTCTCAATGACCACTTGGGCCGCGTGGCGCATAGCCACTCGGAACGGCTCCAGATGCCTTCCCGCCGGGCGGCGGTTGCTGATGGTTGGCTGCCGCGGAGGCTCCGCGGCGCGTCTTTAGCAGGCGTCTACGGCGTGATTCGCTCTTCGCAGGCATCGGCCGGCAATCTGCCGGGCGAAATGTCTCTACGTAAGCCCATCTGCCGGAAAATCCTTTGGCACTGGCGCACGCCCAGATCGACGGCGAAGCGGCGTCGGAGATGCTCCGAAAGGCTTACGCCGTCCCACGCGTCCGCGCCGAGGCCGAAATCCTGCGGGCTCTTTTGCAAATCGTCCGCCAGCTCCTGCCACTGCATGGGATCGAGCGATCGCGGCCGGCCCGGCCGCTTGCTCTCCCGCAAGGCCTGCAGTCCGCCTTCTTCGAAGCGATGGACCCAGCGCTGTACCGTCGTTTCGTCCTCGCCGAAGATCTCCGCTATTTCCCGGCAGGAGTGTCCGGCCGCCAGCAGCAGCAGGCCGTGCAGCCTGTGGTCGTATCGGGACTCCTCATTGCGGCCGATCTCCTGCTGGATGGCAATCCGCATGGCACTGGAATCATCGATTTGGAGTTTGCGCATCGTTGGTCCACGGGGCTCACGGCGCAGGTTAGCGCCTTGCGTCAGGGACTGCTTCGTTGCAGATCGAAGCGTCCGCGCGGATCTGCGGACGCGCTCAAGTGTAGAGCGAGCCCGGGACGTCACAATGGCCACTTATGCGCGCGCCGTATGACCACTCGGCGGTCCGGTCCGTCCGCTCCGTCCGCCGGCTCCTCGTCAGCGCAGGCGTGTCACCTTGCAGCCGCCGCGGCGCGATTTCACGACGAGCCAGTAGGACCCGAGCATGGCCCGGGAAATCTTCACGACATCGCCCGGCCTGGCATAGAAATCATCGCCCGGCACCAGCTCTGACCACACCTCATGATTGTCGAGTGTGAAGACATCACGGCCGTCAGCCGTCCTGGACACGAGTTTGATCTGCGCAGTGATGGAGTCGAGCTGCCGCGGAAGGCGCTGCGCAGCTTCCTCGCGCTCGAGGATTTTCCCCGGCTCGAGGCCGAAAGTCTGCTGCGGATCGAGATTGGCAACGACTGCCGGGACATCGCGGCTGCGGCGCGGCTGCGCCCGCGCGACCGCGGCCGGTGAGGGCGCAGTGTGCGGCTCGGGGGCCGCCCGAACCGGCGAATGCGCGCGATCGGCGAGTGCGGCCGATTCGCGATCGAAGCAGGCGAGCCTCGAAGCGCTGTCCGCCAACTGGCGGCACGCGAGAATACCGTCGAGGGGTCCGGCGGCCCGAGACGGAGCGCCAACCAGGAAGGTGAGGGCGAGGACGAGAGCGACGGCGCCAACAGTCCTGACATTCCTGACATGCCGGGCCCACACATCCGCCGCTCCGATTCTCATCAAACCCCCACGCCCGGTACGCCGCCCTCGGCGCGACTGTACTCCGCCAACGCGACGATCGCCTCGCGCACGAGATCGCGCTCCAGCGCCGTGAGCTGGGGATTCCACACATCGAAAATGAGAATGGCGCGCGGCGCGTCGGAATCGTTCCAGGCCTCGTGCTCGATGGTATCGTCGAAGACCCAACCCTCGCCGAAACGCCACTCGCGCATCTCGCCGCCAACACGAAAGCGGCAGGCGCCGGGCAGGATGAGCGGCAGATGCACCGTGAGCCGCGCATTCGTGGTGCCCGTGTGCGGCGGGATGTGCGTGCGCGCATCCAGTATCGAGAAAAATGCCGTCGGGCCCCTGGCCGGGATGTCCAGCTGAGGAATGTCGGCGAGCGCGGCCGCGGTCCGCGGACAGCGATCGCAATGCGCGTCCTGGCGCCGGCCATCCTTCCACAGGAAATAGGCGCTCCAGCGGCGGGAATGGTTCAGCTCTTTCCACTTGTCGAGAGGCAGGCCCTCGGGATAAGCGATGTAGGGCGTGAGGTCGCCGCGATCGGCCGCGAGGACGCCGAGCGCCTCGTCGCGGATGGCTTCGGAGGCGGCCTCGAGCCCCTCGAGCCAGGGGAAATCCTCACGGGGTGAGAATTCATAGTTGCGCAGAAAAGGGAAATGCACATCGGTCGGCTGGGGCGCATAGATCGGCTTGCGGCCCAGGATCCGATCCAGCGCCCGCTCGAACCGCATGAGCTCGCGCGGCGTTTCTCCGGCACGGAGCGGCTGCAGCCTGCTCTCCAGCGCCTCGCCGAGTTGCCTGCCATTTTCGGCGACGTGGACCCGCGCATGCTCCACGTGCGCCGCGAGGGGAGGCGGCAGGTGCGCGCCCGGCGGCAGCGTCTGCAGCGCATGAGTGTAGATGACCGCCGCCGCGCGAGGCTTGCCCATGAGCTCGAGCAGCCCCGCTTTCTGCAGGAGCACGATGAGGTGCTTCGGATCGATGGTGAGCGCGCGCTCCAGGGTGGCGAGCTCCTCATCGAGCTGTCCGAGGGAGCGCTGGACCGCGGCCAGGCTCAACCAGAAAGGAACGTAATGCGGCGCGGCGGCCACGACCTGCTCCAGCACCGATCGCGCCGACCGGTGATCACCGCCGAGCGCGAGCCGGCGCGCCCGCTCGTGCTGCACCAGGGGATGGGCAGGCTGGATCGCGGCAGCCTCCTGCCACAGCCGGATCGCCTCCGCGTCGCGGCCCTCGGCGACGAATCGCTCGACGCCCGTCATGAGCGCGATCACTCTCTGCTCGTCCGCGGGAGGTGTCTGCCCTGTTGTGACAGCCATGGGAAGCGAGTATAGCGTGGAGTGCGCCGAAGGCACGGCGTGAAGCTACAATTGGCCGATGCCCGCACCGGAGCTGTTCAACCTCTTCGCAGTGCCCTTCGCGCTCAGTCGCTATCCGGCGCCGGCGCAGCTCAATGGCGCGTTGCGCGGCTACGTCCTGGCGCACGAGCAGAGTGGAAACGTCAACCCGCGGCCGCTGACCTATCGCAATGACGCCCTCTTCGAGAGTCACTTCGATCTCTTCCGCGACCCGGACCCCGCCATCCAGGAACTGAAGCGCTTCTGCTGGGATCAGCTTCTGGCCGTCATCGGCAGGCTGAACGGCTATGACCTGACGACGCTGCATCGCCTGCAGATCTACAACGATTGCTGGTTCCACATCACCCGGCGTGGCGGTTACTTCGGACTGCACAATCACCCGAACGCGTCCTGGAGCGGCGTGTACTGCGTCGACCCGGGAAGGAGCGATCCGGACAAGAAGCTGAGTGGTGCCCTCTGCTTCGTCAACCCGACCATCTCCAATGCGATGCACATGGACCCGGGGATCGCCTCCATGCAGCTCCCCTATGGCCACCATATCGCCCAGTTCAGCCTGGAACCCGGACAACTGGTGATCTTCCCTTCATGGGTGATGCATGACGTGAAGCCCTTCGAGGGCGAGGGGGAGCGGATCACCATCGCCTTCAACTGTTGGTTCACCCTGCCCGATGCCGCGGAGCAGGGCGGCGGCCCGGTTCACGCGTCGTAATAGAATCTCCTGACCCAGGGCTCGAGCAGTGCGGCAACCGGCTCGAGCCGCCGCTGATAGCGCCGCCAGCGGCCGATGCCCTCCGTGCCCAGGCCGCGCACGAGTTGCGCCACCGCGGACAGCCCCCCCTCCCGCGCGCCGGCGCGCAGCGCGAAGTCAGCCATGGCCGGGTGCCAGTCGAGCCCCAGGAACTCGCACTGCCTGACCATCTCCCGCGCGAACCCGCTCACCATGTCCTCGTGACGTACCAGGCAGACATCGAGCGACAGAAGTTGCGTCAGGCGGATGACGAGCTGTGTCACCGCGACATAGTAGCGAGCGGCGCCCTCCAGCGTGAGCAGCTCGTAGGCCGGCGCGCTCATGGCGAAGCGGTGGGTGAAACAACTCAACACGAGGTCGCGGGGGTCGCGGCAGGAGAAAAGGATCTTTGCGCCGGGGAAGAGGCGCGCGATCAGGGGCAGCTTCAGGCTGTTGAGCGCGCAAGTATCGACGAACACTTTGCCGGTGACGTCCACTCCCGCCGCCGCCACGCGGCGCCAGTAGGCGGCCCGCAGCCGCTCCAGAGTCGCCGGCGAGGCGTACGCCAGCCGCTCCAGATCCTCGGGCCGGCGGAGGAATTCCTGCGCGCCATCGAGCAGGCAGTCCTTCTCCTCCAACGCCGCGATGCCCGGATGGCCCTCGAGGACCGCGGCGAGCAGGGTCGTGCCGGACCTCAGGAAACCCAGGACGAATACATGCTTGGCCGCTGCGGCCCGGGCCACGGGCGGGCGCTGCCGTGGTGTGTGTGACTGCGCGGCCCGATCCCACCAGGCGGCCATCGACTGTACGTAGTCGAGCGCGCTCGCAAAGCGGCCCGCACCGAGCTGCCGCAGCGCCGCGTTGCATTCCGTGTAGGCGGCGAAGGCCTCCTCGCATCGCCCCGCACCGTCGAGGATGTCCCCGAGGAGGCCGTGCGCGTGCGCGCGTTGGGACTCGGAAAGGGATCTCGCTGCCAACACCTCCTGCACGCGCGCCTCGGCTCGGCCGAGCGCCCCGTCGGCAAGCTCCACCTCCGCCAGACTCAACACGGCTTCCGCCAGCGCCGGGCTCACCGCCAGGGCTCTTTCGGCCGGAAGGCGCGCCTCGCTGTACGCGCCGCGCCAGCAGGCGACGCTCGCAACGCCCGCCAGCGCCATGGCCTGGTTGGGATCGATCTCGAGTGCCCGCCGGTAGCTCTGCTCGGCCGCCGCCTGCAGGCCCAGGGCGTGCAGCGCGTTGCCGCGATTGACCAGGACGTAGGGCAGACCGGAGTCGACGGCGAGCACCGCATCGAACTGCTCCAGCGCTTCCTGCGGCCGGGAGAGCCGCAGCAGACAGAGCCCGAGCGCGTTGCGGCAGCTCGCATCGCGCGGGGACAGTTGCACGGCGCGCCGCAGCAGCGGCTCCGCCTCGGCTCCGCGCCCCTCCTGCTCCCAGCCGAGCGCGGCGAGGTTGAGCAGCAATGGATGCTCCAGGCCCTCCTGCAGCGCCGAGCGGGCTCGCCCGATCGCCTCGGCGTGCCGGCCTTCCCTCGCATCCGTCAGAACGGCGCTCAGGATCTCCCGGTCAGACACCGCATTCCTTGCCATGGAGTCCTGCAACTAACGGGACCACATGCGCAACAGGTTGGCGAGGACATATTCCAGGCGCATGCGGTTCTGCCAATCGATACGCAGACCCTCGAGCGCGCGCACCTCGTTCAGCGTATAAAGCAGATCGCGTTGCGTTTGGTCCGGAACCTGGCTCTCGATGAAGGTGATCATGACCAGCCGCTCACCGGAGCTCACCGGCGGTACCTGGTGCAGCGTGGTCGAGGGATAGAACACGGCGCTGCCCGGCTTGCCCTTGACCTGCACCGCCTCGCTGCCGAGGTAGATCGTGAGCTCCCCGCCCTGATAGCTCGCCGGGTCGTTGATGAAGATCGTGCAGGAGACGTCGGACCGCAGGAGCTGCCCGCCGATGTTCATGAATGCGGCATCGGCGTGCGCGCCGTAAGTCATTCCCTTGCCGTAGAGCAGGAACTGCGGCACGGCGATGCGCCGCGGCAAAACGAAATTGCGCATTTCCTCGCTGCGCTGGAGGGCCGCGAGAACGATCTGCGATGCCTGCTGCCCCGCCGGATCGGCCGGATCCTGTATGCTGTTGTCCTTGGTCGCGTTGTGGGGATTGGACAGCCGGCCGCTCAGGAACTTGGTCCGCGCGGCAAGCTCCTCGACGGTGCGCACCTCCGCCTGGGTGAGAAGATTCTCGATCTGCAGGAACATCGCTCGAGTATAAGGCGTCGACCTCAGCCGCTGCAGTATGTCGGCTGCGAATCCGGCCGGGACCGGCAAGCGAGCGGCGGACGCGCCGCGGAATCATAGGTATACCGGGTGTCGACGGCGATCTCCTCGTGGCGGAAGTCGATCACGAAGGCGTTGAGGGTTCCGAGGACATCCATGCCCAGTACCATGGCGGGGCGCTCCGTCTTCCCCCACACCTTGAAGATGTGAAAATCGCCGAATACGAGCGCCACACCCGCGATCTTGAAGGCGCCCAGGTCGATGGGCGGCGCCAATTGCAGCTTGCCGGCACCCACCTGCTTGGTGGCTCCGTACACGTCGGTTGCCAGGTACGTCCCCTTGCCTCGCTCGTGGGCATAAAGCGCCTCATACAGCGCCAGGTTGCCCAGCGTGTGCTGCGAGCCGGTATCGATGATGGCATCGACATGCACGCCGCCGATTTCTCCGGGAACACTCAATAGGCCGCCATTGAGCCGCGTTGCCCGGACGCGGGTAAAGCCCCAGGGTACGGAGTCGCCGCGCGAGCGCGTGATGACGACCCTGTTACGGCGGAAGTCGACGAGCACTCTCTCCTGCTGCAGTCCCGCCGCTCCCAGGATCCCGTCCGCGCCTGCCATGATGGGCGCCTCGATCACCGGAAAGCGCGTATCGGAGATCATGAGATCGCCCGCTTGCAGCTTCTCGATGGGAACGGAAGCGACCTCGGCGCTGCCCGTGATCCCGGTCACCCGGATCGCCTGCCGCACCGAAGGTTGGAGCCGCAGGGTAGCCGCCAGATGCGCAGAGATGGTGGAGCGATTCGCCCCGGTATCGATGATGAAGCGGAACGGTCCCTTACCGTCGATCATGACCGCGGCCACCACGCGCCCGATGTGGTCGAGACTGGTCGGGGAGGCGAACAGCATGTCCTGCGGCGACAGGGGCTGAGGCGCGCCGGCCGCCGCCGCCGACTGCGGCGCGGTGGCCGTTGGAGAGCGCGCGCCTGTCTGTGGAGGGGGCGCGGCCGGCACAGAGGTGGCCCGGGCCGCGCTCGTCAGGAGCAGGCACTGCAGGCACCCGATGCCCAGCCAGCCACGCATGGTGATCATCTGAGCACAACCCCGCCGCGTCTGCAAATGACTGTTCCGCAGCGGACGCATCGTTATGGGCATGATCGAAGCGTCTGCTCTCCGACATTCCAACATGCATCCTGCGATGAGCGGAGGGCTGGGGGCGGCCGAGACGGGTTTCCCCGCTCCGTTGCGCGGGCGTAGGCTTGTCCGCTCACGTCCAAAGAGATGAGGGGAGACGGCATGGCCGACGCGAAGCTGGGTGGTTTTCGGGGCTTTATGGTGGTGCCGGCGACGCTGGCGCTGCTCTGCGCCGGCACCGCCATCGCCGACGGCCGCCATCTGACCGCGCAGGACTACGAGCGGGCGGAGCGCTTGATGCCGTACAACACCGTACCGCTCGTCGACCATGACGTGCAGCACGTGCACTGGCTCGATGACCGGCGCTTCTGGTATGTCGATCACGATTCCGGCGGCGATCACTATCGGGTGATGACCGCCGCGACGGGCACAGTCTCACCCGCCTTCGATCAGCAAAAGCTCGCGGCCGCGCTGGCCAAGGCCCGCGGCAAACCCGTGGACGCCACCAAGCTCGCGATCTCCGATTTCCACATCGGGAGTGACGGCCGTTACGACATCACCCTCGACGATACGCACTACCTCTGCGACCTCGCCGGTGTCGGCCGTTGCGAAGACAGGGCGAGCGTGGTCAAGACCGGCAAAGAGCCGGGGATCGTCTCGCCGGACAAAAAGCTCGAGGCCTTCATCCGTGACTGGAATCTCTGGATCCGGGATGTCGGCACGGGCCGGGAGACTCAGCTCACCTTCGATGGGGTGAAGGACTACGGGTACGCGACCGACAACGCCGGCTGGAAGAAATCCGACCGGCCGGTGCTCAACTGGTCACCCGACTCGACGCAGATCGCGACCTACCGTCAGGATCAGCGCGATCTGGGCGAGATGGACCTCGTGAGCACGCGGGTGGGTCACCCCGTCCTCGAGCACTGGAAGTACCCGTTGCCGGGCGACAAGCGCGTGTTCATGATCGAGCCGGTGGTCATCGTCGTCGCCAGCCGGAAGGTGGTGCGGCTCGCGTTGCCGCCGCAGCAGAGGCTCTCCAGCCTGTGCGACGACATCACCTGCAAGAGTGACAACAATTGGGACGATGTCCAGTGGGCTCCCGACGGCAAGACGCTCGCGCTGGTCACGACCTCACGTGACCGCAGACACGAGTGGTTCCGGATAGCCGACGCGCGCACGGGCGCGGTGCGCACCGTGTTCGAGGACAGCGTCTCCACCTACTACCGCAGCGGCATCGACGCGGTGAGCTGGCGTTATCTCGCCGGCTCCGCCGAAGCCATCTGGTACAGCGAGAGCAGTGACTGGGGCAATCTCTATCTCTACAGCCTCAAGACCGGGAAGCTGGAACATCCCATCACCACCGGCGTGGGCGATGTCACCGAGGTCGTGCACGTCGACCCCAAGACCCGTACCGTGTGGTTCCGGGCCGTGGGCCGCAGATCCGGAGTCAACCCGTATTATCAACAGCTCTGGAAGGTCGGCCTGAATGGGCGCGGAGCCCGTCTGCTGACGCCGGAGCCGTGCGATCACATCACCAGCATGTCCAAGGACGGCAGGTACTTCGTCGACAGCTGCTCCACTCCGCAGAAGCCGCCTGTCACGACACTGCGCGACACCCGGACTGGCCGCTCGCTGGCGACCGTAGCCACCGCCGACGTCTCCCGCCTGAAGGCCATCGGCTGGCAGCCACCGCAGCTGATCACCGTCAAGGCGCGCGATCACCGGACCGACCTCTATGGCCTGCTGTTCAAGCCGACGGACTTCGATCCGCACAAGCGCTATCCCGTCATCGACTACATCTATCCCGGCCCGCAGATCGGCTCGGTGTCGTCGTTCGATTTCGATCCCTCGCACCGCGACGACCAGGCGCTGGCGGAGCTCGGTTTCATCGTGGTCGCCATCGACGGGATGGGGACACCGTACCGCTCCGCCAGCTTCCAGCGCCTCTGGTACGGGCAAATGGGCGACAACACCCTGCCAGATCAGGTCGCGGCGCTAAAGGAGCTGGGCGCGGCCGATCCGTGGATCGACCTCACGCGCATCGGGATCTGGGGACATTCGGGCGGGGGCAACGCGACCGCGGACGCCATGTTCAGCTATCCGGCATTCTTCAAGGTCGGCTGGGCGGAGAGCGGCAATCACGACAACCGCAATTACGAGAACGACTGGGGCGAGATGTACCAGGGGATGCTGACTACGGCCAAGGACGGTAAGAGCAACTACGACAACCAGGCCAACGAGCTCCTGGCCCCGCATCTTCAGGGCCGTCTGATGCTGACCTACGGCACGATGGACGACAACGTGCCGCCGGAAAGCACCCTTCTGGTGGTGCAGGCGCTGATCAAGGCGAACAAAAACTTCGACATGATCGCGATTCCCAATGCGCGCCATCCGTACGGCTATGCGACCCCCTACATCACGCGGCGGCGCTGGGACTACTTCGTGCGCTACCTGGCCGGCGATGTCCCGCCCGAGAACTATGCGCTGAAGCCCTGGCCGTGGAAATGATCATTCGGTCCGCGGCGATCCCCCGCGCGCATCGGCCTCCCGTCCTGTCCCCCGCCAGCGGCGGGTCTGTGGGCAGCACGCAACAATGGGCTTCCCGGCCCTGTTGCTTGGACACATCATTTGCAGCTCGGGCCGCCCGTCCCGCGGACCCATGCGTTGAACTGCCCTCGAAATACGAGGAAGCGACTGGCGTCTCTTGTCGCAGCACGCCGACGCGGTGTTATAGTCGGGTCTTGGTGGAAAAGCCACAGAGACGATAAGAGCGGCCCGCCTGGAGCAGCAGAGAGCCGCCTATCTGGGTTGGGTCTCTGGGGGGGGGCACGGCCGACGCGCCGCAAGGCGTGCTTTGGGTCTCAGAGGCTTATCTCACCGCATTCCTGCGTCCGACCGCTATAAATATCTTGGGAGATCGAATTTCATGGTCAACCAGCAACTCGGAAATCCCCTGGTGCGCGCAGCCGTTCGCACGGTGCTCACCGGCGGAGCCCTCGCCACCACCTTCGGCCTCGCCAATGCGCAGCAGGCGCCGGCCGACACGCAGCAGAGCAATGCGCAGCAGACCGGCGGGCAGATCCTGGTCGCGCAGGCGGCCACGCCGGCAACCGCGCCTGCCGCGCCGCTGTCGGGCGCCCAGGCCCAGTTGCAGGAGGTGATCGTCACCGGTTCGCGCATCGCGACACCCAACCAGCGCTCCATCAGCCCCGTCACCTTCGTCAACGCCAACACCTTCCAGCAGGTGGGCGCAACCCGCGTCGAGGACGTGCTCAACCGTCTGCCGCAGGTGATGGCAGCTCAGAACGCGACCAGCATCAACGGCGGTCTCGGCACCGAAACCGTGAACCTGCGCGGCCTGGACGCGAAGCGTACCCTCGTCCTCGTCGATGGCCTGCGCATGGGTCCGGGCGACCCCCGTCTAAACGGATCGCCCTCCGACGTCAAGATGATCCCGACGGCTCTCATCGAGAACGTCCAGATCCTGACGGGCGGCGCCTCATCCATCTACGGCGCCGACGCGGTCGCGGGCGTCGTCAACTTCAAGCTGCTCGACAACTTTCAGGGCGTCAAGATCGTCGCCAACGGGTCCGGCTATTTCCACAGCAACAACAACGACCAGGGCGTGGAATCGGCGATCAACACCTTCAACTCGACCAATCCGGGCGGTGCATTCTATCCGCCTGCGCCGAGCAGCGCCGCGACGGGCGCGCAGAAGCAGCTTACCTTCATCGCCGGCATCAACGCCCCCGATGGCAAGGGCAACGCGACCTTCTACCTCAGCTACCGCAACATCGCCAAGGCCACGCAGAACCTGTACTCCTACAGCGCGTGCAGCCTTGCGTCCGGCTTCAAAGGCGGCCCGTTCACGTGCTCCGGTTCCGCCACGTCGTACCCCGGCTTCTTCTCGCTGTACAAGGGCGGCAAGGTCGCCCAGAACAACACGGTGGGCCCCGGCGGGACGCTGTTGCCGCAGGCGGACGGGCCGTTGTTCAATTTCGGTCCGCTCAACTACATGCAGGCCCCGGATGTCCTCTGGTCCGCCGGCGCCTTCATGCACTATGACGTCAACAGTCACGTCACCGTCTACAATACGACGATGTTCATGGACGACACGACGGCGCTGCAGATTGCGCCGTCCGGTGACTTCAACAACCCCATCAGCGTAAACTGCAACAACCCGTTGCTGTCCGCAGACGAGGTGGCGGCTTGGTGTTACATGCCAGGCCAGCTCACCACCACCATCGACCCCAAGAACCAGCTCCTGATCAACCGCCGCGCCATCGAGAGCGGCAACCGCGTCACGCAGCTCGAGCACACCGACTGGCGCGAGGTACTCGGCGTCAAGGGACCGCTCAGCGACAACTGGACCTACGACGTCAGCTATCAGCTCAGCATGGTGAATCTGATCCAGACCTCCGTGAACGATCTCTCGGTCACGAAGCTGGGCTATGCGCTCGACGACGTGACCGACCCCACTACGGGGAACGTGGTCTGCGCCGCGACGCTGCAGAATCCCGTCCCGACCCTCGCTACCGGCTGCGTGCCGTGGAACATTTTCGCTCCGGGGTCTGTCTCGCCCGGCGCCGCGAAATATGTGGGCACCACGGCCAACCAGCGCGGCCAGGTCCTCCAGCAGATCGTGGAAGCCGACTTCACCGGCGACCTCAGCCAGTACGTTCAGCTTCCGACGGCTCACTCCGGCCTGCAGGTGGCGCTGGGTACGGAGTACATCGACGTCCACTCCTACACGCAGCCTGACCAGACGTACCAGGCCGGCGATCTCGCCGGTTCCGGCGGCGCGACGCTGCCCGTACAAGGCACGGTCGAGTCCTGGGACCAGTACCTCGAGGTGAAGCTGCCTCTGCTGCAGGACAAGCCCTTCGCCCGATCACTCGACATGGACGATTCCTACCGGCATTCCCATTACGCCCAGGGCTTCGACACCAACACCTTCTCGGCGGGCCTGGAATGGGCACCGGTTCAGGACGTGAGGCTGCGCGGCACTTTCACACGCGCGGTGCGTGCGCCGAACGTGGTGGAGCTCTTCTCCGTCCGCAACGTCGTGCTCGACGGCACGTCGGATCCTTGCGCAGGGGCGACTCCCTCATATTCGGCTGCGCAATGCGCCCTGACCGGGGTCAGCGCATCGCAATACGGCAGCATCTCCCCGAACCCGGCGGCACAATACAACGGCCTGCGCGGCGGCAATCCCAACCTCCAGCCCGAGACCGCGATAACGAAGTCGTTTGGAGTGGGCTTCACGCCGCATTGGGTGCCGAATCTGCGCCTGCAGGTCGATTACTACGACATCAAGATCGAGAACATCATCCGCGCGATCGGCGCCAACACGATCCTCAATTCGTGTGCCAGCTCCGGCCAGTTCTGCGATCTCATCAACCGGGATGCCCTGGGCTCACTGTGGCTCACGTCGGCTGGATTCGTGACGGACACACTGGCCAATGTCGGTACCCTGGAGGAGAAGGGCGTCGACTTCGATGCCTCGTACCAGTACGACCTGGGCCGGTTCGGCAGGCTCAGCACCAGCTTCAACGGCACTTTGCTCAATGATTACCTGGTGACGCCGATTGCCGCGAGCGCCGGCACGCAATACAACTGCGCCGGCTTCTTCGGCCCGACGTGCAGCGGTTCCACCTCCGGCGCGGGAGCGCCGCTGTACAAGTGGCACCATGTGTGGTCGTTCAACTGGAATACGCCCTGGCAGCCGCTGTCGCTCTACGTGGATTGGCGCTACATGGGTTCCACGACCCTGGAATTCCTCAGCAGCAATCCGAACCTCGGCCGCATCGGCTCGACCGTCGCGAACGGCAAGATCCCCAACACGGATGTCTCCATCCCGGCATACAACTACATCGATTTCTCGGGCGCCTACCAGGTGACCGATGGAATCATGTTCCGCCTGGGTGTCAACAACATCATGGACAAGTCGCCGCCGATCGTCGGTTCCACCGGTCTGCCCGGACCCCCGATCGGCAACGGCAACACCATGCCCGGCACCTACGATTGGGGCGGCCGCTACGTGTTCGGCGAGATCAGCATGCAGTTCTGATCCGCGCGGTCTGATCAGGGACAGGAATCTACGGCGGGCCTCGGCCCGCCGTATTTTTTGATCTGCACAAAGTCCCCTCGCGGCGCTTTGCGCGAGCGCGGCCATATCGCTCCATTTGGGCTCGCCGCCCGGGGGGAACGGCCCCAGGCCGCTTACGGACGCGCTTTCGACAGGACGCGATCGATAAGAGGATGCCGGCCGGAGATACTTGCGAGCCACGCCATGCCCTGGCGGATCTGCGCCGCGTGCTCGCGTTCCGCGGCTGCGAGCACTTCCTGACGCAGCGCGGCGTCGTAGGCGTACTCCGGTGCCTTCGAGTAGCGGCCCATCAGAGGCCCGGCGAGCAGTCCCGCAATCTCCTTCGGATCCACGTCTGCGCCGAGCGCCTTCAGAACCGCTGCGAGACCTTCCCGCGGCGAAACCAGAAACTCGTCGAAGTCGGCCCACACCACCCTGGAGGCGAAGTGCCGCGCAGCCGCCTCGAGACACACCATCTCGCACAACCAGCTCATCGCAATCCATTCTCCCTCCGAGCGGGGATCAACGGCGCAAGCCCCCCCGAGCCGCCGCCGCAGCCGCGCGAGCCTCGAGGGCGCGAGCGCGTGCGATTCGAGCCGCGAATTCGGTCCGCCGATGATGCAGCGCAAGTAGGCGGGGGCGGGAGTGAACATCAGGACCGCGGCTGCGGTCGCGTCGAGCTCCAAGGCGCGCTCCGCGATCTCGCTGACGAAGCTGCTCGCTTTGATCACCGCCCGCTGCGCAGGGTGCCACTTGCGCCCGAGCAGGCTGAGCGCATCGCGCAGCTCGAGCGTGCCCCAGATCCGCTCCGTGGCCGCAGCCAGCGCAATCTCGCGCAGCAGCACCGGCTCGCGCACCGAGAACAATCCGGGAAGCTCGCCGATCAGGCGTGATACCAGGGTCGAGCCAACGTGTCCGATATGGAAGATGTAGTGCGCTCGCGGCGTCAGCGCCGCCGCCGCCGACCCCAGGGTCGCGGGCGCAACGAGCGCCTGCTCCGGCCGCAACTGCAGGATGCGTTGGTCGAGAAAGCTCGCGCCGCGATACGCCGCCTCATCGAGGCGCACCAGCCGCACGAGCCCGGGGCCGGAGAGCTCCAGGGGATACCAGGCTGGCGAGGCGGCGATCTCCTGCGCAGAAAGCGCGGCATTCGATCCGGACACCGATTCCCCTCGGGTGTTCTCGGCCGCAGTATAGCGCTACGCTACGCGACCGGTGCGCCAGCGGTGCCAACCTGCAATGACCGCAAACCCCAGTAATCCGACGAGAGATCCGCCGAGTGATCCCAATTCGCTGCGGGCGGCCGGCCTGGCGGCCTTGCAGCGGGGCGACGCGGCGACGGCGCGAGAGCATTTCAGTCGCGCGGCCGCGGCGGCCGGCGCAGGCGCGGACGTCTGGTTCGGCCTGTCGCTTGCGCATCGGCAGATGAGATCGCTCGAGGCGGAACGCGCCGCGCTCGAGCGCACCCTGGAGCTCGAGCCGCGGCACGTGCCGGCGCTCATCCGCAAAGGCGACCTCTACAGCGAAAGCTCCGATCCGCGTGCCGCGACACCTTTCTACCGCGCGGCTCTCAAGATCGCGCAATCGATCGGCCAGATCCCCGCCGCCTGGCGCGGCGAGCTGGAGCGAGTGTCCGCCCTGGTCGCGCGCAACTCGCTCGAGTTCGAGAGACATCTTCTCGCCGACCTCGGGCGCAGCGGTCTCGGCGGCGCGGGGACACGCCGCTTTGCCCACGCCCTCGACCTCATGCTCGGCCGCAGTCAGGTCTATCACCAACAGCCGCAGGTCTTCTACTTCCCGGAGCTGCCGCAGACCCAGTTCTACGACCGCGGCGACTTCGCCTGGGCGAGCGAGCTCGAGCGGCAAACCGAGGCGATCCGGGGCGAGCTGCGCGCACTGCTGGCGCGCGCCGACCGGTTCGCCCCCTACATGCAGGCAGACCCCGATCGGCCGGTCTTCAATACCAACGGCCTGCTCAACGATCCCGCCTGGGGCGCCTGTTACCTCATTAAGAACGGTGAGGAGGTCGCGGAGAATGCGGCCCTCTGTCCCGCGACCCTGTCTGCTCTGCGGCGGCTGCCGCTCTGCCGCATCAAAGGCCGCACGCCGACTGCGCTGTTCTCACTGCTTCGCCCGGGTGCGCACATACCCCCCCATCATGGCTTCCTCAACACCCGTCTCATCTGTCATCTGCCCCTGATCGTGCCGCCGCAGTGTGCTCTGAGAGTCGGCAACGAGACCCGGCCCTGGCGCGAAGGCGAGCTCGTCATCTTCGACGACACGATGGAGCATGAGGCCTGGAACAGGAGTGCAGAGCTGCGCGTCGTCCTCCTCTTCGACATCTGGCGCCCCGAGCTCACGGATACCGAGCGCTCGCTGGTCGCGGCGATGCTGGAATCCATCGACGGATACGGCGGTCCACGCCGGGAGTGGACGCAATAGGGCGCCTCGCGCACCACACTTCCTCATTTCGACGCGCCTCGAATCGTTGCCCGCAGGGGAGAACGTAGAGTCACCGCCGGGCAGGACTGGAGCTACCGGCGCACATGAGATCCGACAAGACACCCGACAGCAGCGGACTGACTCGGCGCTCATTCATGGCACAGGGCACCGTGCTCGCCGCGGGGATCCTCGCTGCCCACGTCTCGGACGCCCGGGCCCCGGCCGCGGGAGCGCCGCCCGCATCCACCCCGTTGCACCCAGCCGGAAGTCTAAAGATGGCCATCGTCTGCATCATCAGGTACGAGATCGATCCCTATCAGCGGGATGCGTTCCAGGAATATGCCGCCCGGTGGGGCAGGATCATTCCGCGCTGCGGCGCTTCCCTGATCGGTTATTTCCTGCCCTGGCAGGGCACGAACTACGTCGGTTGGGGAATCATTGGCGGATTCGACACCCTTTCCGCCTACGAGCGCTATCAGCAGCGCCTGCACCAGGACGCGGAGGCGCGCGAGAACTTCAGGTTTGCGCAGGAGCGGCGCTTCATCGTGCACGAGGAGCGGAATTTCGTGGAAGTCGTCGCAGGTACGTTCGAGATACCGGCGCCGGCGTGATCGTGCTCGAGATCAGAGGCCGCTGTTTCCCCTCGATGCCACTTGCTTGCCGAGGTGCGGGCGGACATCAGAGCACGCTCGAATGCGCCGCTCGATGAATCGCCGCTCTGTTGAATTGCGTGTCAACGCGAGCGCGGTCTCGAAGTGCTCTGAGCCGGTCCCGGTCCGCAATCGCATGCACGGCTTCGAGACCCCGCTCCGGCCCATGCGCTTGTGCGATCGCAATCGCGCGGTTGAGTGCGACCACCGGAGTGGCGCAGATCGAGAGCAGCGTATCGTACAGCGAGATGATGGTGGGCCAGTCGGTCGCCGCCAGGCTCGCTTATCGCTCACACTGCTTTGGTGACCCGAATCTTCACCTGCAGGCCGACGGCGGCGGCCATCTCCACCAGCGTGTCGAGGCTGAACAGGGCGATCTTGCGGCGCATGAGATCGGAGATTCTGGGCTGCGTTACCCCGAGTGCTTCCGCGGGTTTGGCCTGATTCATGCCGAGATGCTCGATGTGCTGTTTGAGCGCTGCCATCAGCTCACATCGCAGTCGCATGCTCTCGCTTTGCACTGCGATCTCCTCGGCCTGCTTCTTGCTCATTGCGCGTGTCAGATCTCTTCCTTGCCGCTCGCGCGTTCCATCAGCTCGCACACCCGGTCAAAAATAATTGCTGCCAGATGCGCGCAGGCGACTTTGACTGCATTCCAGTCATGCCATCGCGGATCCAGACTTTTGTATTCGGGCAGTTCCGTGACTTTCAGATCATGAGGTAGAGGATTGGCAAGCTGCGCCTGCAACTGCTGCAACGGAGACTCTCCGCTCTCCTGCGGGTACAGGCGATCGAACGGCTGCAGTGCCCGCGCAACCCGTTCATCGCCCATGTGGGCCGCAAGGGCCACGAAGTCGAGATAGTCGCGGGTGGCATTGCGCTTGAGAATCAGGGCGCCCTTGATGCGCAGGATCTCTGCCTCCGTCGGAACCACGATATCAGCGCCGAGGTAGCTTACGACAGTAGTTTCGAGCGGCTCGCTACGGATCAGTTGCCTGACGCCCGTCTCGATTCCATCGAGGCTGCCGAGAATCTGCACTGGACGCTGCACGGTCTTCCACCCAGCGACGGATTCGAGCTGCGCCAGTACCTCGTCGAAGCGGGATCGCAAATCCACCAGCACGTGGTCGGTATCCCGCGAGAGGCGATGATGGGCGTGAATGGCTGAAGCGGTCCCTCCAACCAGCACGGCCCCAGGGATGATGGACTGAAGGCGCGCTGCCGACGACAGGACGAGCTCCCACTCAGGGAGTGGCGGTGCGGTGCTCTGCGGCATAGTGCAACCAGAAATGATGGCGTTGTGCGTAAGGATCCGAGACGTAGGCGCGGCACACCCGCTCAATGTCATCGAGTACGGAAGGATCCGCGAGTGCTGCTCGGCGCAATTCAGCCCAATCCATCCACCGACCGCGAGCAATCACATCGTCAATGGGAGCAGGCGTGAGGCGCTGATGGTTCAGATGGCGGTGGATCAAAGTGTCAACTCCGCTTCGGCGATGCCGAGGGACAAAAGCGATAGCAAGTTCGTCTGCTGCGCTTGGAATTATACAAGTACTTGTATGATTGCAACCCGCCGCTGAGCTCAGCGCCTGGCGCCTCCGCAACACGGGTGGTGGGCTGAATTCCCGTCGCCCCGGCAGGACGATCCGCCATTGCGACGAGCGGGCCGTCGGGCGCCTGTTCAGAATACCCGGCGCCCGGTACCTTTCGAAGCTTCAGGTTGGCACGCGCCGGCGCGATCCTGTGCGGCGGCACGTCCCGATGGAGGCGTCGATGAGCAAGATCACCGTCCGCGGGCTTTGGATCGTGGGTTTTATCCTGTCTCTCGCGGTACCACTATCAGCGCTCGCCGCAGCTCAATCTGGGCCACAGCAGGAGGACTCCCACGGCCGCACCGAGCTGCCGATGAAAGTCAGCGACGGCATTCACTTTCGCGAGATCGGGCCCGCCATCAGCGGCGGGCGGGTCACCGCGGTGGTCGGGGTAGCGGGCAACCCCCAGATCTACTACGTCGGCGCCGCGGACGGCGGCATCTTCCGCACCGAGGACGGCGGCACGACGTGGAGGGCGCTCTTCCAGCACCAGCCGGTCGCCTCCATCGGTGCGCTTGCGATCGACCCGCGCAATCCGGCGGTGATCTGGGCGGGCACCGGTGAATCTTCCGTCCGCAATGACGTGTCCTATGGCGACGGCATTTACAAGTCGACCGACGCAGGCCTGCACTGGAAGCATCTCGGCCTCGACCGCACATTCCAGATCTCGCGCATCGCTGTCGATCCGCTCAGTCCCGATACCGTGTTGGTGGCCGCCATGGGCAGCCCCTGGGAGGACAACCCGGAGCGCGGCGTCTACCGCACGACCGACGGGGGCGCGACCTGGCAGAAAGTCCTCTACGCGGGTTCTGGCGTCGCGATTGGCGATCTCGTCATGGACCCACGGAATCCCGACATCGTGTTTGCGGCGACCTACCGTTATCGGCGCACACCCTGGGGCTTTTCCGCTGGTGGTCCGGAGGACGCCATCTACAAGTCAATGGATGGCGGCGTCACCTGGAAACGCTTGAGCGGCAATGGCCTGCCGGGCAAGCCGGTGACACGCATCGGCCTCGCCATCGCCCCGAGCGAGCCAGACATCGTGTATGCGGTAATGGGCTCCAACGCAGGCGTGGTCTGGCGCTCCGACGATCAGGGTGAGCACTGGACACTCGTCAGCAAGAACGAGGAAGTCGACGCGCGGCCCTTCTATTTCTCGCATCTGGAAGTCGACCCCAAGGATCCGGATCACGTATTTGCGATCTCCAACGCCCTTCTCGAATCGACCGACGGCGGTCACCACTTCAAGAAGATCGCCAGCTCGATCCACGTGGACCATCACACCATGTGGATCGACCTGGCGGGCACGGGCCGCATCATGGACGGCAACGACGGCGGCGCCGCGCTATCGCTCGACAACGGCAAGCATTGGATCTTCTTCCACAGCTTCCCGATCGGCCAGTACTATCATGTCGCCGTCGGCGGCGGGCCGCTGTATGAAGTCTGCGGCGGCCTGCAGGACAACTTCTCCTGGTGCGGCCCCGGCCGCGACAAGAATCCGGCCGGCATTCTCAATCGGGCCTGGTTCAGGTTGAACGGCGGTGACGGCATGTATGGCGTCCCCGCGGCCGATGACCCGAATCTCATCTACAGCAGCACGCAGAACCAGGAATTGATGATCTTCGACGGCGCCAGCCAACAGATACTGCGCATCTCGCCGTATCCGCGCGACACCGGCGGCGGCGGAGTCGCGGGTCTGCCCTACCGTTTCAACTGGGATGCGGGGTTCGCGGTCTCGCCGGCCGATCCCAAGGTGCTCTACGCGGGCGGCAACGTCCTCTTCAAGAGCGAGGATCGCGGCCGCACCTGGAAGCCGATCAGTCCGGACCTCAGCCGCAACGACCCATCGAAGCTCGGCTCTTCCGGCGGGCCGATCATCAAGGACAACTCGGGCGCCGAGGTGTACGACACCATTCTCGCCATCACCCCCGCACCCTCCGATCCCAACGTGATCTGGGTCGGCACCGATGATGGCTACGTGCAGGTGACCCGCGACGGCGGTGAAACCTGGAACAACGTGAGTGGCCACATTGCGAAGCTGCCCGCCTGGGGACGCATCGAATCGATCGATGTGCCGGCGAACGATCCGGCCAGTGCCCTCATCGCGGTCGATCGGCACTTCAGCGGCGACTTCAAGCCCTACCTCTATCGCACCAGCGACTATGGCGCACACTGGACCTCGATCAGCGGCAACCTGCCGTCCGGCGTCTATGCCCACGTGGTCCGGCGCGATCCCCACAATCCGGATCTCTACTACGCGGGTCTGGAGAACGGCCTCTATGTCTCGTGGGACGCGGGCAAGAAGTGGTATCTCTTCGGTCTCGGCCTCCCCGACGTCTCGGTCCACGATCTCGCCTTCGATGCGCGTGACAACGATCTCGTCGTTGCGACTCACGGGCGCTCGCTCTGGGTTCTGGATGACCTGACACCGTTCCAGGACTACGGGAAGCAGACGGCTGAATCGCCGGTCACGTTGTTTCATCCCGGCGTGGCGCTGCGCTTCTGGCCATGGACACCGATCGGATGGCTCGGCGATGCGACCTTCTACGGCAAGAATCCTCCCTACGGCGCCGAGTTCAGCTATTACCTCCCCAAGGCCGTCGAGGATCCCGGTGAGCTCGTCATCACCGACTCCGCCGGCAAAGTGGTGCGCACGATGAAGGGACTGCATTCCGGCAAGGCAGAGCAGGGACCCGTGGGGCCGGCGCAGGTTGCGCAGGGCAAGAAGGTACCCTGGGTGCCGGGTCAGGCCGGACTGCAGCGCATCTACTGGGACCTGCGCGCCGATGGTCCGGTACGCTGGCAGTCCGCGTTGCCGTTCCTGCAGGGGCCCGAGGCAGGCCCCATGCTACCGCCGGGCAACTACACGGCGACGCTCACGATCGGCGGTCACACGGCCACGCAGGGCTTCACCCTCGTCAATGATCCCGCCTCGCACGCGAGCCAGCAGGACATGCAGGACCGCTACCAGCTTACGCAGGCCGTGCTCCACGAAGTCTCACAGCTCGATGTGGCGCTCAACCGCCTCCATGCGATCGACGAGCAGGTGAACGCTTTGCAGGTATCGGTGAAAGACTCGCCCGATGAGCACGTCCTGCAGACGGCGGCGCAATCCCTCCAGAAGGCGAGCAAGGCTCTCGAGGGGAAGATCACGAGCAATCCCGGCGCCGAGGAATCGGAGCTACGGGTTCCGGATGGGATTCACGAGCAGGCGGCCAGGCTGGCTGACATGCTCAAAGGCGAGGACGACGCGGTCACCGCAGCGATCCGGCAGCAGAAAACGCTGCTCGACCCGCAGTATCGGGCCGCGGTCCGGGCCTACGACGACTTCCTGACCGGCGCTGTCGCGAGCTTCAATCAGGCGATGGCCGCCCGCCATCTCACGGGCGTCGTCGCAGGTCCCACTCTGACGCCGTGAGGCCTTACGGCTACTTCATGGGAAGGTACGGAATCGGCTGCCTGAGTTTCTCCTGTTCCTGTGCGATGAGCAGCTGCTCGGTCTGCAGCTCCGACTGAGAGAGGCAGCGTGGACCGGGAATCATCGAGCCCGGTGGCGCATCCGTCCGGCAGAAGTAGTGGTCCTTGCCGGCGATGACCACCTGCCGCCAGCCCTGGTCGTATGCGAACACGAGCAACCGGGGCGGGAAAGCGCGCGTCAGCGTCCGGGCCGAAGCGGCGGTAATTGCCGGGTTGGGTGTTGCCGCCGCGACCGCTGCCGGGGCCGTATAGTCGGCTCTCTTCGGCTGTTGCGCACAACCGGCGGCGGCGATCAAAGCGGTGCCGAGGAGCAGGGGAACTCGCAGTGCGGTCATGATGGGTCTCCCGTAGTACCCGAGATCGACCTTCCAACCAGAGTCTACGCCCAGAGTCTACACCTGATTTAGGGCCATCGATTCGACGAGCCCCGAAGCATGCGTAACCCTTCGAGCGCCCTACAGACTCGGGCTCATGGACCTGCAGTCGATCCCGTCTGAGGAACCCGCCTGCTGAGTTGCTCCTGCTGCTGCGTCACCTTCTGCTGCAAGAACTCCAGCTGCGACTGATCGACGCACTGATGGGTTGGAATAATCGAACCCATCGGGTCCTCTGTCTTGCAGAAATAGTAGGTGCCGCCCTTGATGACCACCTGCCTGTAGCCCTGGTCATGCGCGAACAGGAGAATGCGCGGCGGAACAGTGCTCTTCATCGCCCGGTTCGATGCCGCCGTGGGCGGCGCTGTCGCCGGCACGGCTGCCGGGGAGCCGTGCCTGGCTGTTACCGGCTGTTGGGCACAGCCGGCTGCGGCAAGCAAAGCGGTACCGAGCAGGAGACGGACTCCAGGCATGGCCACTGGTCTCCCCGCGGGTCAGCCCGCTCGATCGAGGGGGAGCGGGTGAGTGAGCTGCTCGCGCTGCTGCTCCACTGTCAGCCGCATGAACTCCAGCTGCGACTCGGTGACACAGCGTTGGCTGGGGATCAGTGAGTCCGACGGGGCGTCCGATCGGCAGAAATAGCGATCGTTGCCGCGGAGCATCACCTGTCGCCAGCCCTGCTCGTAAGCAAACACGAGAAGAGGGGCCGGAAAAGCGCTCGCCAACTGAGTCGAGGCGGCGTTGACAGAGGCGGGTGCTGTCGCCGAGACGGCTGCGGGCGCCGTGTAGTCGGCTCTGACCGGCTGTTGGGCGCAACCGCCGGCGGCGATCAGGACGGTACCGAGGAGCAGATGCGTTCGTAATGTCGCCATGGTCGTCTCCCGCCAACCTGTCGGAGTTAGCAAACAGCTCTTCTGGGAGCTTAGCGCAACTCCCGGCAGACGTCACCTGCTCGGGCTCCACGGTAACTGCCACGACCGTAAACCGAGCCTGACGGTCCTGGGCCCTCGAATACCGGCCGACTCGAATTATGTAGTGTTGTCAGGCACCTGCGTCACGAGACCGGCCGAGTGGTCCTATCGGGAGGCTCAAAGTGGCTCTATCGGGGAGCGGCCCGGACGGGCGAAAACGTTACGGGTGCCTTCGATGGACGCCAGCCACCCTGCCCGAGGCTCGTGGATGTATAGTGCACTTGGGTGCCCGACCCAGGCATTTCGCCCGGAGCGCTCCATGAAGTCCGCACCGCGGATCGTGCTCTGGCTGGCAGCTTCGCTGGCGGCAGCGGTGGCGTCGGCGTCGGCCAACGCTCCGCACGCACTACCTCCGGCCGCCGCCTCGACGAGCCCGCCGTCGACCGCCGCCGAGTCCGCCTCGGCGAGCTCTCTCTTCGCCAGTCCAACTCAACCCGATCGCAGCGGACGCGTCGTCGCCGCGGTCATACTCGATGGCAAAGGGCCGTTCCGCTTCCTGCTCGACAGCGCGGCCGACGCCTCCATGATCTCGCCCCGCCTCGTATCCCTTCTCAGCCTGCCCCTGATCCAGGACAAAGTCATCCGGGTGGAGGGCGCCACCGGCGTGCAGGAGCTGCCCTGGGTGAATGTCTCCCGGCTCCAGGTAGGCGGCCTCGTACGGACCGATGTCAGGATGCCCCTCGTCGACGGCGCGGTGTTGCAGGGGCTCGATGGCATCCTCGGCATGGCGGGGCTCGGCGCCGGGCACGTGGAAGTCGATTTCGCGCACGACCGGGTCTGGATCGACAACTCGGCGCTGCGCAATACCAATGGCTACCTGGTCATTCCCGCCACCCGCACCGCAGGGGGCCTTTTGCAGGTGAACGCGCGGATCGGCGGCATTCCCGTCGCCGCCGTCATCGATACCGGTGCCTCCAACACCTTGGGCAACGCCGCGCTGCGCGCAGCCTTGCTTGATCAGATGTCCAGCGATGAGTCGCCCGCGCGCGTCTTCGGCGTGACCCGGCAGATCGCCCCCGGGGGCGCCATCCGCTCTCCCACCATCGCGCTCGGGCCCATTGCCATCCAACACTTGCACATCGTCTATACCCACGTCGCCATCTTCAAGGTCTGGAACCTCGAGCGGCGTCCCGCGGCCATCATCGGCATGGATGTGCTGGGCTCGGTGAGCGCGCTCGTTCTGGACTACGGGCGCTCCCGCATTCTCCTTCTGCCGCGGGCGGCGCCCGTCCCGACAACCGCCGACAACCGCACCCGGCGTGCGTCGCTCTTCAGGTAGGCGTTGCCGGATACGCTGCGGCGAGATCGCCCAACGCCTCGCGCAATGAACCCAGCCAGGGCTCGTAATGCCGCCACTGCTCCAGGCTGTCCCTGAATATCGGGCGGCGCACCTGCTCGGAGCTGACCGTGCGCACGGTTCGCCTGTTGGCGTGGAACTCCAGACACGCTGGCTCGAACGGCAGGCCGCAGTAGTCGAGGAGCTTGCGGACTTCCCCTTCCGGGTCCGCGACCAGCCGCTCGTAGTAGACCCGGTGCACCCGCCCCGGCAATACCGCGTCCATATGGTCCATCAGGCGCACGTAGTCGCGGTAATAGTGTCCGATCTCTGTCAGGTCATAGCAGAAGGGCACCAAATGGGAAAAATGCTGCTTGTAGCAGGCGAAGCCGGAAGCCATCGGATGGCGGCGGATGTCGATGATGGCGGCCCGCGGGAACATCAGGTGAATGAGCGCCGCATTGCGGAAGTTCCCGAGTTGCTTGTCGGTGAAGCGGGGCGTTCCTGACTGGCGGTAACGCCGGCAACGCGTCAGGTAGCGGTCTGCGAATGCCGCAATGTCCGCCGCTGTCAATGACGTCAGCGGATCGCTCACCGTGGCGCTGTCGCCGTCCTGCGGGACGACCAGCGTCGCGGCAATCCCCGGGATCTCCGGCAGCTCATGCGTTCCTTCGACCTGCGGATGACTGGCCAGCACCTGCTCCAGCAGCGTCGAGCCTGACCGTGGCAGTCCGACGATGAAGATCGGATCGTTGCGATCGTTTCCCCACCCGCGCCGTCGCTCTATGAAGTCCGGTGTGACGGTCTCGCAGACGCGCTTAGCCGTCCGCTCCACCGCCGCGGCACGATAGGTGAAGGTGGCACGGTGCAAGCTGTTGCCCGCCGCATAGTGCCGGAACGATTCTTCGTATTCCGCCCGGTCCTCCAGCGCCTTGCCGATCGCGAACTCCAGGTCGATCCGGTCGGCGCCCGCCGCCCGCCCCGAATCCAGCAGTTGGCGCATGTCGGTGAGCTCGCTGTCCGTGAAGGAGTACGTCTTCGTGTTGGCCAGGCACCACCAGGCGGTGCCCGCGCCCGGCGAGAGAGCCGTCACCCGGCGATAGAGCCCGATGGCGGCCGCCGTCTCGCCCTCTTCGCGCAGGATGTGACCGTGGAGCAGCAGCAGCCCGGCACAGTCTGCGTGACGCGCCATCGATTGCCGCAAGAGCGCGATCGCCTCGCCGTTGCGCAGCGCCTGCCGCAGCGCCTTCGCCTTGAGCTCGATGTAAAGCGGCCGCTCGGGCTCGCACGTGAGCAGGCGATCGATCAGCGGCAGCGCCTCATCGCAGCGATTCAGCTCATAGAGCGCGCTGGCCAGCCCATATTGCGCGGCGGCATCGCCGGGCGCGATCCGCAAGCAAC
This sequence comes from Steroidobacteraceae bacterium, assembly GCA_036278795.1. Taxonomy (GTDB): domain Bacteria; phylum Pseudomonadota; class Gammaproteobacteria; order Steroidobacterales; family Steroidobacteraceae; genus 13-2-20CM-66-19. The sequence goes on from DASUKK010000025.1 coordinate 380,584, forward strand.
GTCGGAAAAATCCTTCGCCATCGGCATACCGCTGCCGCCGCATGGCGATTTCGCCCCGCAGGCGCCAGCCCGCGGAATCGCCCGGCGAGCCGGCGAGGTGTCGCTCCAGAAGCTGCTCCGCGGCGTCGATGCGACCCTCCGCCAGCGCGGTCATGGGGCCTGCGAGCTCCGGTGCGCTTTTCGCGACTCGGCTGTACTGCAGATACGCAGCGTCACCGTCCGCCTCGTCGCCTGCGGCGAACGACAGCTCCGCCAGCTCCCGCCACGCCTCGGCGAGCGCTGCGTCCAGTGTGACAGCCTCGCGTAACGCTGCAACGGCATCCGCTTCGCGTCCGGCTGCGCGATAGGCGCGTCCGATCTCCAGGCGCAGCACGGCAGACTGCGGCTCACGCCCCACCCAGGGCTCCAAGGCCGCAACCGCCGCCGCGGCCTCTCCCAGCCGGAGTGAGGCCGAGGCCACCAGCAAAGCCAGCGAACGGGTCGCGGGTGCTAGGGCGAGGAGGGCGCTCGCCCGCGCCCGCACGCTCGCCGGATCGGAGGCGAGACGAGCCGATAGCGACATCAGCTCCAGGGCGATCGACTCATTGGTGGTCAAGGCGTCTTCCCAGCTTCCCCGGCGAGGCTCGAATGCCCTATTGGAATCACAGCCCGCTCGGGCCGTCAATCTAGGCGCCGAGCCGGTACAATCCGGCCATCGCCGCCTTCAATACAGGTTGCTCCGTGGGCACTGCCAATCCGGTTCAATGGGACGAAGCCGCCATTCTCGGCATGCTGCAGGCATCCAAGCGCGAAGCCGCTGCCGGCCGGGCGAGAGAGTCCGACCAATTGCTGGCGCGCCTGGCGCACGAGGCGCCCAACCACCCGGCCGTCCTCAACGAGCTGGGCGTCCGCATGCTCCATCGCGGCCAGGCGGCAGAGGCGCAGAAGCTCTTCGCCCGCGCCGTGGCCGCCGCGCCCGCGGAGCCGGCGCTCTGGGCAAACCTCGCCGGCAGTCTCAAATCCCTCGCGCGGCGGGAGGAGGCGTTGGAAGCGCTCGAGAAGGCCCTGACCCTCCAGCCACGCCATCTCTCCTCCCTGTTGCAGAAAGCCTCGCATTACGAGGACGCCGGCGACATCCGCGTCGCCGCCCGCATCTATCGCAACGCGCTCGCCTGCATCTTGCCGGAGACTCAGTTACCGGAGACGATCGCCAAAGCCGTGGCTCATGCGCGCACCATCGTCGCGCGGGATCTCGACAGCCTGACGGCGGAATTCGACTCCCCCCTGCGGGAGGTGCAGCAACGTCACGGACAGAGCGACCGCCGGGTGAGGATGTGCCTCGACATCCTGCTCGGTAGACGCACCGCCTACCCGTCGCAGCCCACCTGGATGTACTTCCCGGAGCTGCCCGTGATCGAGTTCTTCGACCGCGCGATGTTCCCCTGGCTCGACGCTTTCGAGGCCGCCGCCGACACCATCCGCGCGGAGCTGCTGGACGTACTGGCCACCGACGGCGACGGCCTCACGCCCTACGTGCATTTCGCGGCCAGCGACCCGCTCGATCAGTGGCGGGAGCTCAACCACAATCGCCGCTGGAGCGCCTACTACCTGTGGAATTATGGCGAGCCGTACCCCGCCCACCTGGCACGCTGCCCCGCGACCGCCAGGCTCCTCGAGCAGGCGCCGTGCGTGCGGATAGACACCCGTGCGCCCAACGCCTTCTTCTCCATTCTCGATGCCAAGACCCGCATCCCCGCGCATACCGGCATGACCAACTCCCGCCTCACCGTTCATCTGCCCTTGGTCGTGCCTCCCGGCTGCGGCTTTCGCGTCGGCGGCGAGACGCGTGAATGGATTCCCGGCAAGGCCTGGGCGTTCGACGACACCATCGAGCACGAAGCCTGGAACGACTCCGACGTGCCGCGCGCCATCCTGATCTTCGACGTCTGGAACCCGTTCCTGACCCCGGCGGAGCAGGAGATGGTCAAAGTGGCGACGGAGATCTACAGCCGCCACTACGGCGATACGCCCGAGCCGGCGCGCTGACTTTCGCTCACCGCGGGCAAAAAAAAGGCGGCGGGCCGAAGCCCGCCGCCTGGCGTCCTTCGGCGATCACTCTTTCGCAGATTCCTCCCCGCCGAACCGCGCCTCGACGTGCAGGAAGATGTACCGGCCCATGGTGTCGTACATTCCCGGCCACGTGTTGTCGTTGCAGCCGACCGTCGGGCAGGCGGAGAACGTGCCGGAGGGAACCAGCGGCGGCTCCTTGTCGGCAATGTTGTTCACGCCCAGCGTCGCCGTCACCCCCTTGACCACGGGGATGCTGGCCGACAGGTCGAAGTAGTTGTACATCGGGATGTGGTCGGCGGCCGTGTAATAGCCGTCGCCGCTCAGGTTCGGGTTGTAGCTCAAGCCGTCGTCCTGAGTCGGTCCGATGTACCGCCACCGCAGGTTGACGCCCAGGCCCGCCCACGGTGTCTCCCACGACGCCGTGAACACGTGGCGCCAGTGCGGGATCGGTCCATCGGCGATGGTGCCGTTGCCCGCGCAAGTCGCCCCGTAGAACCCGGCGCAGTCATACGCAGAGCTCAGCTCCGGAGTCGGCTGCGTGATCAGCTCACGCACCCAGTTGCCCTGCAGCCCGAGGTTCAGGTGTCCCAGCCCACCGACGCCCATCGCATACTGGACGTTGAGGACCGCACCCTTGGTGCGCAGCTTGCCGATGTTCTGGTTGGTGGTGACCACGAACTCCGTCTGCTGGTTCTGCCACAGCGAGCCGTTGGGACCGCGATGGATGAGGCCGCAGAACGCCGTCGTGCCGGTGGCGCATCCCTGGATCACGGTGGAGGCGGCCAGCGCCTCGATCGTGTTCCGGATGTTGATGTCGTAGTAGTCCAGCGAGGCCGACAGGCCCGGCACGAATTCCGGACGGAACACCACGCCGAACGTGTAGGTATCGGCGATCTCCGGCTGCAGATGAACGTTGCCGCCCGTCTCGTTGTTGATCTGCGCCGCGGGGTTGACGGACAAGCTTCCATAGTTCGCCGGCGATACGCCGGTCAGCGCGCACTGCGCCTGGGTCAGAGACGGGGTGGCGCCCCAGCAGGGATCCGACACGCCGCCCGGGCCGATGCTGTTGCCCGAGAAGAGCTCATCGATATTCGGCGCGCGGACCGCGCGATTGTAGCCGGCACGGACGTGGAGCGCGCTGACCGGCGCCCACTCGAGCTGGAACTTGTAGGTGTTGGTATTGAAGCCGAGATTGTAGCTCGAATAGCGGTAGCCTATGTCCGCCTCCAGCCGGTTGAAGAACGGCTTGTCGGAGAGGATCGGGACCCGGGCCTCCCCGAAGATCTCCCACAGGTTGAAATTGCCGTGCTCCGGCGGGATCGGCGAGTCTCCCGAGGTCAGGCCAAACTGCGACACGAAGCTCGGCTGCAGGTCGAGCCACTCCTCGCGCCAGTCGAGGCCGCCTGCGACCTTGATGCCTTCGTTGGCAGTCGGCAGCTTGATGCCGTACTGGCCCAGATCGCCGTTGATGGTTCCCTGCGCCTGCTGCTCGCGCACCGTCTCGGTGAACCCGGCGGGGATCAGCATGTAGTTGAGCGCCTCCTGGGTCACGCCGCCCGGAACCCAGATGTTCCAGGGCACGCACCCGGTGTCGGTCGGGACCGTGCTGATGCCGGTCGTGGACCGGCAGACGGGCTGTCCGCTCGCATCAGGGATGACATCCAGCGCGTTCTGGATCTGGATTACTCCCAGATTGTTGTTGTGGTGAAGCTGGAGCTCGGAGTTCGACACCATGGCGAAGGCGTCGTAGCTCCATGCGTCGCCCAGTGCGCCCTTGGTGCCCAGGACCTCGCGGAAGGAGTTCGACACGTAGTCATCGACACGTGGACCGCCCTCGACGTCGCGCCGGCCAATGTACAGGTGGACCTCGTTGGGGTCCAGGTTGAGCCCGAGGCTCTGGCTGGCGTACGCCTGGTTCAGCGCCAGGTTGGTCGGATTGCAGAGCGTCGCCACTTCCTGCGCGGTCAGCAGCGGGTTGGCGCAGCTGATGTTAGCCGGACTGAAGAAGTCCGCGCTCGGGCCGTACTGCGCTACCGTCTCGATGTTGGCCCACATCGTCTCCGAGTACACCTGCATGTTGTCGTTGAGGTTGTAGTGGACGAACGCGCCGCCGGTATAGCGCTTCATGCTGCGCTGGAAGTAGCTGGTGGCGCCGTAGTTGTAGAAGTCCGTCCCTACGATCGGGCGCATCACCCCGGACTTTCCATCCACGGTATCGGAAACGAGTCCAACCGTGTGGGCTGCCGTCCCCGTCCCCACGAGGCCCGTCTCCACGAACGCGCCCGTGCCCATCGTCTCGGACCCGCCGCAGGCGAGCGGGCTGTCCTTCGTGTCACCGCCGATGATGCTGCAACCTGCATCATCGAATTGCGAGCCTACCGAGGGCGAGGTACTGGTGAAGGTGAAATAAGCCGTTGCATTGCCCTTGCCATTCGCGAAGTCCGATCCCATCACGATGGACACGTCCCGGTTCTGGCCGGTGTTCACAGTGCTCGGCGGCAGCGGGGCGCCGAAGGCGCTCAGCAGCGCCAGATCGGCCTGGTTGTTATTGCTGTGATTGTTGAACGAGTACGTCCCGTCGATTTTGACGCCGTTGAAGTTGGTATCCAGGACGAAGTTGACCGCGCCGGCGACGGCATCCGCGCCGTAAGTCGAGGAGGCGCCGCCCGTCAGCACGTCGACGCGCTGGACGAGAGCTGAGGGGATCTGGTCGATGTCCGCCACGCTGGCGAGGTTAGGGGCGCCGCCTGGACCCATACGGCGTCCATTGAGGAGCACCAGCGTACGGACGGCTCCCAGGCCGTACAGATTAACGGTCGCAGTGCCGCTGGAGCCAATGGCCTCGCCACTGTTCTGTGCCGCGGTGAACTGCGGCAAGTTCTGCAACTGATCCTCTATACGCACCGCGCCGACGTTCTGGAAGGCCTTCTGATTGACGCTGGTGATCGGGCTGATGGACACGTCATTCGGCGATAACGCGATGAGAGTGCCGGTCACCACGACGGTCTGCAGCGTCGTCATGGGTGCCGCCGTCGAGGTGGTTTCAGTCGCGGCGGGAGGCGCAGGGGGATTCGTTGCCTGGGCGAGGAGTATCCGTTTCTGGGCGTCGGCCTTGGTTGCCTTAGCCGTCTTGATCACTCTGGCGGTGGGTTTGGTCGCTTTCGCGGTGGTGGCCGTGTTGTTGGCGCTCGCGTCCTGGCTAGCCGTAGTAGCGGCCGTACTGGCGATCGCACCCTGGCTCGCCGCGGCAGCTGCGCACGCTGCCAGCGCAAAGCGCACTGCGCCTCGCACGTTGAGATTGAAGCTCTTCATAACGCTAGGACTCCCCTTTTAATTTGGCAAATCGTGAGTCACAAGTACTGCTACGTAGCCGGCTCATAAGCCCCGCCGGAACGCTGGTGCGGAAACGCTACAACAATTACTCAACGCCGGCAACCCGCGTTGTCCGCGCCGTGATCGTGGTTTATCGGCCCTCGGACCCGCCGAAGCTCGCGCCAGGGTGGGGATTGCAGCGCTTGGCGGCCCCGTCCGCGGCCCGATTCCCGTGCATTGATTCGATGGTCGCCGAAGCTTTCGGGTGCGGTGGGAACGCTCGTCTTTTATGTGAAATCGCTGTATGGAAGCGGTTGCGGCATCAGCGCAACGCTCGGGCCCCGGGGCGGCGGCCCGGCCGCGCCAGCCCTCGCCGCAAGGCTCCCGTTGCACCTGCGCAACAGGCGGTCAGCCTACCGGGAAAACTTGCAATTCGTGGCCACGGTGATGCGCAGGTCCCGCCCGTAGAACGGCGTCACCTCATGGAAAAGATAGGACGGAAAGACCACGATCTGACCCTCCGTCAGCCGAAATTCGGCCATGCGCACCCGATAAGGTGGGTTCAAGGCTTCATTGGCCGGATCGAGGTAAGCGTTGGCGCCCGCACGAGGGTCGAGGAAACGCAGCATGCCGCTCCCGGGGCGATCGGGCACCTCTTCTCCCGCACGCACGCAGTACACCGCGGACCACGACGCCATGGGATGATTGTGGGCAACGAAGGAGCCGGCATAACGCGTGATGTGGAACCAAGTGTGATTCTGAAAAGTGAGCTTGCCGAAATCCTCAGGAGTCAGTGTGGTGAGTGCGAGCACCGAACGCGCCACGGTGTCCAGCATGAAGCGCCGCAACTCCTGCACGCACCCCTCGGGCCAGCGGAACAAGTTGAAACGGCTCTCGAACACCTCCCGCTGGGCGATGTGGCTCGGCATCGGGTTGCGGTACTCGTCGGTTTCCCGACTCAGGAAGAGCTCCTCCAACTCCCGATTCAGACGTGCGCAAGGCTCGAGCTGCGACTCGACGATGGGCACGGCGAAGGCAGGCGCGATCTTCAAGTGCTGGGACGTTACCATTCAAGCAGCCCCTTCTGGCCCGGCGCCACGAATCGCGCCTGGACCGTCAGCGCCAGCAGGCGCCCGGTCCCGCGCACCGGCGCGATCTCATACAGCGCGCCGCCGGGAAAGATCACCAGCACGCCCGGCGCCAGGTCATAGCCGTAGTGGCCTGGGCGAAACGGCAGCACCATCGTATCCGTCGTCGCATCGGCGAACATGGTGTACAAGCGGGACTCATAGATGCGCAGCCGGCCGCTGTCGGACCGCTCCGCCACCGGCTCCGGCGCTTCGACGCAATAAATGCCCGTCCATGCGCTCATGGGGTGGTTGCGCACTCCCAGCCCGCCATCCCGGTTGACGATCAGATATGTCGCCCGCGCTTGCAGCGCGAACGATTCGAGCTCCCCGGGCGCAAAGCGATTGACACTGCGTGCCATCCAGGCGATTCCGCGCAGAATCTCGGCGATCATCGCCCGTACCGGCGCCTCGTTCCATGTCATCGTGTCCTCGGTGCCGACATGCACCAGCGGTCCTGGCGAGCCGGGGTTTGCCCGGGAAACATCGGCAGCGGCGCGGCGCGCGACGATCTCGGCCACGGGAGTGTTCCACTTTGCCGCTTCCGGCAGCGGAATCAGGCCCATGGGCGTGGCGTGGATCGGCAGTATCGTGGGCTGCATCGTCACTCCCGCAGCTCCCGTTCCAATTCCTCCAGCCACTTGCGGTAGTGCCGCGAGCGGCCCGAGGATCGTCGATAGATGGATTCCCTGACCTGCCAGACGCTGGCCGTCCGGACGGCGCCCCTTGCGGGCAGGCCGAGATAACCATCCTGCCAATCCAGGCCCAGAAATTCGAACAGCCGCTCCCCGGCAGGCTTCGGGTCGCGCACGAATGCATCGTATTCGAAGTCGAGGATGTCCTCTCCGTAGAGGGCCTGCCAGTGCGCCATCACCCGCCGATACTGCCGGTAGTAGTGTCCGATGTCCCGCAGGTCGAGCGCATAGCTCATGCCATGATCCAGATGCAGAAAGTAGACCGAGAGGCAATTATCGAGCGGCTCCCGCGTGGTATGCACGATCTTCGCCTGCGGAAACAACCTCTTGATGAGACCGAGGTACAGGAAGTTATCCGGCCGTTTGTCAGTGGCGTAGGACGCTCCTGCGCACCGCCGCCCCAACTCCTCCGAGTAGCCGCCGGCCAGGCGAGCCAGCGCCTCGGCGGAAACCGAAGCCATGGAAGCCGGAAACGGCCGCAACGGCCCGTTGACCAGTCCCGGAATCAGCCCCAGCTCGCCTCCCGCCTCGATCCCCGGATGCGAAGCCAGCAGCCGTTCGGCCAGGGTCGAGCCCGAACGAAACATGCCACAGATGAAAATCGGGGCAGGTCCCTTCTGCTGCGCCGGGTTGGGAACCTGCTGCGCCACGTCTGGGGCCTGCCAGGCCGGGTCCGTAATCCGCCGCGCCAGGTCCGGAAACTGTCGCGTTGAGTCCGGAATCTCTCGCGCCTGGTCCGCCATCCCTTGCGTTGAGTCCGGGATCTGTCGCGCCTGGTCCGGGCTCTGTCGCGCAGAGTCCGGCATTTCCAGTAATGGGCTCGGAAGGATGGGTCCGCCCGGCGAGGGCCGCGGAAAAGCACGCATCAGCGCTTCCACGAACATTTCCTGAGCGCCCCGGTCATACGCGCGGAACCCCGCTCCGGCGCTGATCCTGCTGTCCAGATTACCCTGCCGATAGGCGGCGAACGCCCCATCGTAGTCGCCCTGGTCATCCAGCAAACGCCCGAGCGCGAACCCCAGACTCGCCTTCTCCGCTGGCGACGCCGTCGGGTCCGCTAGCGCCCGCCGCAGAGCGGCGACCATGGCCGAAGGGCCCCGATCGGATGCATCTGCCGCCGGTCCGGCATCTGCGCAAGGGGCGGATGCAGTCGCCGCAGTCGCCGGAACGGACGTAGTCGGCGTGGTGCAAGCCCCGGAAGCCGTGGAAGCACGCGCCAGGTGTGAAGGCTGCGCATTCGCCAACCTGGCCAGTGCCTCGTAGCGCTTCGGCTCCAGCGCGAGAACCTGCCGGTAGAGATCACACGCCTCATCCCGGCGGCCAAGGTCCTCGCACAGGTTGGCGAGATTGAGTAGCGCGGGAACGTAGCCCGGATTCAGTCTCAGAGCGGTGCGTAACTCGCTCTCCGCCGCCTCCTCCTGGTGCAAATCCATGTAAATGACGCTGCAATTCAAGTGCACTTCTTCCGGCGCCGAGATTCCCAGCGAGAGCGCTTTGCGATAGGACGATAGGGCCGGTTGCAGCCTCCCGGCCTGCCGCTGCAACAAGCCCAGGTTGTACCAGGAGTTCGGCAGATCGGGCCACCGGGAGAGCACCCGCTCATAAGCGGCGATCGCTTCGGGCACGCGATTCATCTGCCGTAGCCGGCTCGCCGCCTGCAGCCACTTTTCGGGAGTTTCGGTCAATTCCCCACGCCTCGCCGGGCTGGGCGGCCCATCAAGCCGCCGGTATCCCCCTACCATACCCTCTCGGGTTCGTGCGTTCACGCTGCTCAAACGCTCGAATACCCGGCCGGGAGAACTGGCCGCCGCGCGTTCAGCGACAGGAGCCAATCGGTCTCGGATGCAAACTGATCGGCTGTCCCGACTGCTGCGGACCTGGCAGCGCCGTGCCGTAGCCCCACTCGTCCGGCAGAATGATGCACGGCTTGAGCACGCGAGCAAAAAAAAGCCCCGCGCGAGCGGGGCTTGAAGTGGACTCGGAGGTTCGGATCAGAGGAAATTGTACTTGAGGTTGACGTAGAACGTCCGCAGCGTCGGGTCCGAGAAAACCGGGTTGTAGCCCGTAGGCCAGTTGCCGAGCTGGTTTGAGAATGGCGGGTTGTGGTTGAGAACATTGCGGATTCCCACGAGCACGGTCAGCGGCCTGATCGGCTTGTAAGACCCGTAAATGTTCCAAGTGGAGTCGGTACCCACGTTTCTCGGGTTGCCATTGCCGTCGGGGAGCTGGTCGATATAGCGCGACATCAAGCGGTTGCTGAGTCCCGCACCCCACATCCCTTCAGGACTCATCCAGGTGACTCGCAGGGTATGCTGCCACCGCAGTGCCGGCTGATTGCCGCTGTTATACCAACCTACCAGATTCAGCACCGGACCACCGGTGTACAACTGATCGTCGTACTTCAGGATCGCAGTACCTTCCAGGTCCTCGGCGAAGGTGCCGATCGGGGTGCGCTGTACATAGTTCACGCTCAGGTCGACGCCGTCGGTCGTGATGAATCCGGTATTGACCGCATCCTGCAGAACGTAGCCGCAGGTCGGCGCGGTATACGCGGGGCACTCACTCGCCAGGCTGATCGATTCGGAGAGGGTCCCGGCCGAGTTCAACACGAGCTCATTCGGGAACGACGCCGGATCGCCGTAGATGGCCGTGTACGGAATGTGCGAGATGGCGTCCTTGAGGAGGATCCGGTAGTAGTCGAGCGTAATGCCCATATTCCGGATCGGCTCGACGACGATGCCGACATCGAAGTTTTCCGACGTCTCCGGCTTCAGGTTCCTGTTGCCACCGGTCAACTGCAATCCCTGGTTGTCACAGACCGACTCGGTCCACTCTCCTGTGGCCGTAGCGATGGTGCCTGCCGCCAGCTCCGCTGCGCAGACCGCGTTCCCGTAGCCCGACGAGTGCGTCCCGAGGCCCATCGTACCGCCGGTCGCGCCGAGGACGTTGGGTGCATACAGGTTGTTGAGGGTGGGCGCACGGAAGCCGGTGGACGCAGACCCTCTGAACGTCACGTAGTGCGATGGCTGATAGCGTACGGACAGCTTTCCGTTGGTGGTCTGGCCGAAGTCACTGTACCGGTCCTCGCGAGCCGAAACGTCGACGTCCAGGTGCGACGACATCGGCACATCCAATTCCGCATAGACCGCCTGTGTGGTGCGGCTGCCATTGACGAAGGCGGGAAAGAATCCCGTTGCCGGAGCCAGGGTGGCGGCCGCTGCAGTCGTGGCCGAATTGAAGTTCTCGCCGCCGAACGTGAAGCCGAGGGCTACCGTAGCCGGCGTTCCCGCGTTGAAGGCGTCTCCCAAGTCATGGCTGGCATGGCCATCGACGCTCCAGAGCTTGTCCTTGCCGACGGACAGTGGGCCATTGATGTAGGAGCTGTCGATGACGGCCTGTCCGGCCGCGGTCTGCGCGCCGAAGGGGTTGATCAGGTTGTTGAGGAGCGGGGTCGAATCGCCATCGATGTCGACAGAGCCGTCCGCGAGCGCCGAGAGATCGGGCAGGCCGCCGACGGTTTCCTCCACCGCCTTGTTTTGGCTGTAGTTGAGGTTTGCCGTGTAATTCCACCCGAAGTCCGTTCCGGAAAACGTCAACAGAACGCGCTGCTCGGTGTTGGTGTTGCCGAAGTAGCGGTTGTTGTTCGGGTCGCTCCAGTATACGTTCACGGGATCGGTCAGGTCCGGAGCGGTGCAGGTCCCTACACAGCTAAGCTGCGATGCGGTCGGGTAGTAAAGCGGATTGTTCTGCGGCGTCATCGCGTACGCATAGAACATGGCGCCGCCCCAATCGACTACCTTGGAGCGGGTATAGAAGTACTGCAGGCGGACCTGGTTGTCCTCCCCCAGCGTCTTGGTGATGCTCGCCATCCCGGACGCCTCGCTCGACTCCGGGATGATGTCGGTCGCGGCTGAATACTCGTACAGACACTCGCCGTTCTGCCTGGACAGGTACAACGGGTCGCCTGCGCAGGCCGGATAACCTGACTGCCACTCATTGCCCGCGCCATCGATGACGGTCCCCGGCCAGGTGCCGATGCCGTTCGTATTATTGAGACCTTGGGGTATGTTGATGCCCGTGGCGGAAAACGACCGCTGCTGCGCCTTCAGCTCGTTCTGCCTGCTGTAGCTTCCCGTGATCATGATGTTATAGCCATCGCTCACCAGGTCGCCATGTCCCAAGATGAAATTCGCATCTCCCGAGCTTCCGCCGGCCCCCTGCGGGCGGTTGTAATTCACATCGACCTCGCCTCCCTGATAATTCTTGTGAGTGATGAAGTTGACCACGCCCGCGATCGCATCCGAGCCATACAGCGACGAGGCGCCATCGCGCAGCACCTGCACGCTGTCGATCGCCGAGAACGGGATACCGCTGATGTCGACCCCCAGGCCGGTAGTAGCGTTGGTGGCCAACCGTTGACCGTCGACCAGGACCAGCGTTCGTTCCGACTGCAGGTCGCGCAGGTTGACATAGGAGCCGCCGCCGGTGAACTGTCCAACGGACTGGGCAATGTTGAACGGCGCGGGCACATTTGCGCTGATCTGGTCGACCGCCTGCTCCACGTTGGTCAGACCCTGGTTTTTCAGGGTGTCCGCCTTCACGATGGTGATGGGCTCGGCCGTTTCGGCCACCGGCCGCGCAATCAGGGTGCCGGTGACCACGACGGTCTCGAGCTGAGCAGGGGCCTGTGCTGCGGCGGGCTGCGGAATGGTCTGGTCCGCAGTCGCCTGCGCGAGCAGGATGCGCTTCTGCGCGGTGGCGGTTTTCCCGGTCGTCTTCTTCGCAGTGGTCGCCTGTTGGGTTGCGGCCTTTACGCTCGCCGCCGGCGCAGCGGCCGGCTGTTGGGTAGTTGCCTGCTGCGCGTAGGCAGTCGCGGCACCTACGCCGCAGAGCGCCAGGGTCCCGGTTGCAAGAGCGCGCCTGACGGCCAGCGCCAGTTCACGATTCGGTCTCATCAAGATCTCCTCAGCGTGGCCTTCGCTGGCCACTGCTACGTTTCCCGGGGGCCTCTTCGCAGAAGCTGCACCGGCTTGGTTCAGAGTTTCAGATATGAGGCCAGGGCTGAGCCCCGGCTGGATCTGTGGTTGCGAATCTTACCAGCGCGTCGCCGCGAAGAGACCCTGATTTGCAAAAAAACAACAGAGCGCTGCGGCTCCCACTGCGTTGTCCCGCTCCATTTCCACGTGGTTACCGTTGCCACCGGGCGCACGAGCAAAGGTTCGCCCCGCTTTTGCCGCAGTGCGAATGACGCCCTGTAGCAACCACGCTACCGCAGTCGCTGACCGGACGATGCCGGGCGCCGGAAGCGTCTTCGAAGCGCAGCGAGTCACCGCATGGCGCGCTCTCACGTGCCCGCCGCTCGACTCGCACGACCCGCAGCATTCTCTCGTAGTTGCCGCGAACGGCGCCAAGAGCAATTTGCCGATCCTCGATAGCTCGCGCCCTGGGACCGCGCGTGCCAGCCGACCGGCGAAGTCGTGCGAAATGCGACCAACCGAGTGTCTGTCAATGATGGACCGTGGGTAAGCTGCTGCAGAATTTGGGTACCAATGCAGATGGAATTGTTGAAACCAGCCGCGACGGTTGATGTAACCGGAAGTAGACCAGGGGCTTCGTGGTCAGGCTCATGGGAGATGCTCATGCTCGAACGCAAACGCCTTCCGCGGCTGATCGCATTCTTTCTGCTCACCGTTGTCTCGGCCACCGGCTTCGCCGCCCCGTCCGGACCGAAGGACGGCGAGCCTGCCACTCAAATCCTGGAGCGCGAGCATCAATACTCCTACGCATTGTTGCACGGCGACGCCGGGCTGCTCGCGGGGGTGCTGGCGGACAGCTTCGTGGATACCAGCGAAAGCGGCGTGCTGCGCGATAAGCGGCAACTCCTCGCGCTCGTCGCACAACAGCCGCCGCCGGCTTCGACATTGGAAACGGATCGCAGGATCCAGGTGTATGGCGATGCGGCCGTGGTCACCGTGAAATTCGAGGTCAAGGGTTCCGATCGAGGCAAACCTACGAATTCTCGGGCCGTGCCACCGATGTCTGGATCTATCGCGCCGGCAGATGGTACTGCGTGGCCGCACATTCCAGCGCGATAGGATGATGAGCGGCGAGCACAGCGCCCTTCGGCGCGTATTCAATGTCGTGCGCCAATCGAAGGGCGGCGGACTTCCATTGCGCCCCATCGGGCTGGCTGTTGCTACTGCTCACGGGCATGGGCGTGGCCGGCGCGGCCGATCCCCGCGCGATCTCGGGCCGGCGATGGCCCGCGGGAGCTGGCGGCCACACCATACGCCCGGTCCTGGCGGACGAGCTCGCGCCCTTGAGATTCTTCGCGGGCGGCTGGTCCTGTCACGGTCAGTTCCCGGCCAGCGGCCGGACCATCGCCTCCGCCGAGCGGTTCGCGCCGGAGCTGCTGGGCCGCTGCCTCACGATGCGGCATATCACCGGCCCCCCTTTGGGTTCCAGGCCATCGAGATGTGGCGGTATGACGCGGCTGGCAAGGGCTTCGAGAATTATGTATTCGACGACGCATCGGGCATCCGCCGCTACACCTCGCCAGGTTGGGTCGGTGGCCGACTGACCTGGACGCTGGCATCCAAAGGGCGGCAGTTGGACCGGTTCGTGTTCGAGCGTAAGGGCAGCACGCACTACGCAGTTGCTTACTCGCGCTTCACCGGCAAGCAGACCGGGGTTGCTGTCGATACGCTGCAATGTGAGCGACAGCCCGCCGCTTGATTCGGACAAGCACAAAAAGGTCGAGCACGCGCCATCAGCACGGCATGCGGCCGTGAGGGAAACCTGCGGCCAGGTCGTCGATCTCGTCAAAGTCCGTCGCAGCGCCTTACCGCGCCGATTCACTCGTCGCTCAGGACGGTCGGACCGCCGAATAGCGGCTCTGCGCAAAAAACCGTTCGCTGGTCATCACGTACTGACACGTACGGGTACCCTCGAGCCATTGAGACACGCTTGCTCACGGTGACAACCAGCATGAAAGCACTGAGTCGATCCCTGATTGCCTGCACGCTTGCCTGCATGGCCACGGCCGCTGCCGCGGAGCCGAGCAGCGCCTATCTGGCGCCCAATCTGAAGGTGGGGGAGCGCCTCTCGTCCGTATTCTCCAAAGCGGTGGCTATTTCCGGACCCGGATTCCAGGAGGTAGTCAGGAGGATAAGCGGTACGGGCGAGGACGTGGTAACGGCAGTCCATGGGAACCAGATCACATTCCGTGGCGAAGGGGTTTATGACGGCCGGCCCGTCCAGAAGTGGGTCCATGAGCGCATGGCGGACGGCATTACCGACTGCTGGAACGATCATTGCGCCCTTAACGACGAGACCAGTGGAACGATCTTCAACCGCTATCTCTGGGGTGATGTGCCGGACGACGTTCGTCCCGGCGACTCATGGGCCGTCACGCTTGCAAAGCCGTGGGAAATCGGTCCACGGGGAACCGAGCAGGTCCGCGTGTTGCGCCTGGACCCGGTCAACCGGGTGATCACGCTCACACGGGAAGGCAGCGGAGTCGGCCCTTCGTCCGATGACGCTCACCGCAATTCAATCACCATCACAACGACCAACGGGAAGACGCTCGACGTGCGGATTGTGCCAGGTGAAGCGCACTGGAGCGGCTACACGACCGTCCGCGAGGGCGTGATCATCGCGGACGAGATATTGGTCGAGCGGCACGTCACGCTGGTTGCCCATACGGGGCAGAAATTTGAAGGCGAGCAGCGCTCCTATACCCTGGAAAACCTGGCGTCCGATCGGTCGTCAGGCTAGGACGCTGCTGTCCTGAGGTCGGCTCGCGAATTGGTCGGCGTGCGCCGTCACCGCGTGGAGTCGCGCAAATTACCATCAGTAGGAGTCCGGTCATGATGCAGACGCAAGAAATCGCTGCACGCCTTGCCGAGCTGGTCGGTCAAGGGCAATTCGAGGCGGCGCAGCGAGAGCTGTTCGCCCTGGATGCCGTTAGCATCGAAGCCCGCGCAACGGAGCAATTTTCCCGTGAAACGAAAGGCTTGCCAGCAATCATTCAAAAGGGCCATAAGTGGCAGTCCATGGTCGAGAAGGTGCATTCCTGTGCCGCTTCCCCACCTCTGGTGGCTGGCAATGCGATAGCCATCACACTTGCCATGGATCTCACGATGAAAGGGCGTGGGCGCATGCAACTTACCGAGGTCTGCGTCTACGAGATCAAAAACGGCAAGGTCACCTCGGAGCAGTTCTTCATGTAGCGGGCTCAGGCCGGTGCATGGCTCGAGATCTTCAGGGGTTTACCTCCGACGAAATATCAGTTGCCGGCAGGCACCGCGGTCACGCGGTCGAGCTCGATCCTTCTGTCTCGTCCTGCGAACTGGCGTGCCTCGACACGAGCACTCAGGCCACTCGCGGCGTACAACACGAAGGCGTCGGCGCGGTTGCCGCCGGCGCGGCGGCGAGAGAGTCATGCCCGTAAACGGTACTCTCGCCGCTGGTCAGGAATGTCTCCCACTGAATGCCCTGAGGGTCTTCGATCCAGCTCTTCTCGCTATGCGCATAGCAGCAGGTGGTCTCTCCTTCCTCGAGCACGGGGCGCTCGGCCCGTCGAAGCCTTCCATACACCTCTTCGAGCTCGGCGCGATCTTCGACCTGGATGCCAAGATGCTCGATGCCGGGCCTGGAGCCGCGTTGGCTGATTGCGAAGTTGAGTCGCGGGTCCTCGAGCAGCCACTTGGCGTAGTCGTCCTTGAGGACGACCGGCTCGGCCGCGAAGAGCCTCGAATAAAAGCGAACGGAGGCCGTGAGGTCCCCGACAGCGACGTGAACGTGTAGACGCTTCATGATGTTCTCCTCTTGTGGAACGCGGCGGCCGGGATGCAGCTTTGGCCGCCACAACAGTTTTCGGTGAGAAACCGCAGCAGCGAGTTCATCTGCTCGTAGTTGGCCGAGTAATAGATGAACCGGCCCTCCTGCCGGGAACCGACGAGTCCGGCATGACTCAGAGCCTTCAAATGAAAAGACAGCGTGTTCGCGGGAATCGCCAGTGCCTGCGCGATGTCGCTCGCCGCCTTGCCGCGGGGGCCGGCTTGCACCAGCAGCCGGTAGACCTGCAGGCGACTGTCCTGCGCCAGAGCGGCAAGCGCTTCGATGGCGGCTTGTGATTCCATAATTCCAGAATAATAGAAATAACGGCCGCCGTCAAGCCGGCTGCCGCGGCCCGACCATCCGAGCCTGAATGTCCGCAAACATCGCTCGCCCGTCGGCGCCTGCTGCGGAGGAAGGTGCTGCAGCGGCGATACGGCGGGCGGCTCGACCAGCACGGCAGCCCGGATCAGCTCCGGGTGCTCTGTTGCAAAAGAGCGCCGTGATGGCACCGTATGAATGCCCGATGAGATACACCTTTCCGAGGTGCATCATCTTTATGAACGCCGCCAGGCCTTGCGCGTCCGCCACCGCCGAATACCCGGGAGTCGCGGGGTTCGTATTCGGGAAGTTGTAGCGCCTGCTGTACGCTATTGCGCGATACCTATCGCTGAAGGCAGCCACCTGATACCGGCGAGCGGCCTCCTGCCGTCACGGCAGTTCTCCCGATTCAATTCGAACCTGAAGCCAGCATTCGCCTTTATGGTCGGACGAAGTGCGCTTGACAGCTCACGGGTTACTGAAAACTTCCGCCCCACGCTGAAAAGCAGCGCGTTGCGCCAGAGCCTGGAACCATGTGCGCACGTGGGTCAACGAATTCCACGGCAAGTGATCCCGAATCGCAGCCGTGATCGTGTACCCGGCAATGTCGGCAATCGACAGGCTATCGCCTGCGATGAACGGAGATCGGCGAAGCTCCTCGTCTACATGCCTGTACATCGATACCGAACGCCGGTTCAGCTCGCGAGTGACATCCACTGATAATGCCGGCCCAAGTGCTCGCTGCAGGTGGAAGAGCTGATGGCTGGGCGCGATGACATCCGTGACGAAGAGGAGCAACCATTCGAGTGTCTTAGCCCTCAGATATTCGTCCTTCGGCAGAAGACGGCCGTTCTTCTCGCCCAAGTACGCCAGAATAGCGTTCGATTGCGTGAGCACGAGCCGTTCTCCGCGCGGTCCTTGATCATCGATGATCGTCGGCACGCGGCCGGACGGACAAAGGCGTAAGTACTCGCGGCTACGCTGTTCGCCCTTGTTCAAGTCAATCTTTCTGATTCGATAGGGTAGCCCGGCCTCCTCAAGCGCAATTGCTACCCGTATGCAATTGCCTGTCGCGTCACCGAGGAGCTCGATCATTGAGATGCCTCGCAAGTTACGTTATCGAGGTTGAGGAGAGACGACTGGCTCAGCGCACTCATTCGCGGACCACATGGCTTGGAAATTCGATACCAAGGCGACCGGTGCGGGCCGTTGTGAATTGCCCCGGGGCGCGGCGGTTGAGTTCCACTGTGGAGCTCAGGACGCGGCGCAAACCCCGAGGGCTCAGCCGCTGGCGTCGGCGAAGCTCTCAATGTGCGCCCCAATCCGCTTCAGAGCTTCCGACGTCGACCATAGCGCGTGTGCCATGAAGCGCCAGTTGATCAGTGCGGCCTGGTAGCCGTCCCCTTCCTCGTTCCTGGCGCCCGCGGTAGCGTCGCGCACCATCGCGACTTCGAATCCGTGCTCGATGAAATCCCGCAGGTGACCTTCTACGCAGAGGTTGCCGACTGGCCCGGCGAGGATGATCTGCTCAATCCGATTTCGGCGAAGCTGAAGAATCATGTCGTTGGTCGATGTCCCATATGCCTTGTGCGGGCTGGTAACTATCGTGTTCTCACCGAAGATAAAGGGCTTGTACCTTTCGGGAAAATCGGCACCCGAGCCGTGAAATGCTTCCAGGGTGAGCACCCCTTTGCGATCAAGAAGCCCGATTCGGTGTGCCAGGTCCTCGAGCGGTGTAACGGGCATGGTCCAGTTGTGATCGTGAGGGTAGTAATAATGCGGGGACACGAAAATCTTCATGCGGGCGTTCTGGGCTGTCCGCAACAGGAGCTCGATGTTCTGCACGGTGTTATTGCGCGCAAGGCTCTCCTTGATCAGCCCATAGGCTTTACCGTTTGACGTCAGGAAGTCATTATGCAAGTCGGTGAGCACGAGCGCAGTGCGCCCCGGCTTCAGGTTCATTTCGGGAATTTTGTGGTCGAACATGTGTTGCCTGCTTTCGGTATGTCAAGAAGACCGGGGCGTGCTCAAGCTCTTCGAGCGTTTGTAGGCGGTGGCGTGGAGGCATGCGGCAATTCAAAGCAGATTCGGAGGATGGGATGGGTCGCTGCCTACCCTGAGGCGTCCAGAACGGCCTCGTGCGACCACGTGACCGGATCCGCGGCTGGGGCGGTCAGTCTCCTTGGGTCGAGAGCTGGATAATCGGTATAGCCACTGGTTCCGCCGCTGTAGTAGGTGGCGCGATCTGGTGGATTGAACGGCCCGCCCGCAATCAAGCGTTGCGGTAAATCCGGATTGGCCAGATATAGTTCGCCGAATGATACGAGATCCGCTGCCCCATTTGCGATCACTGCCTCCGCTCTGAGGCGGTCGTATCCTCCGTTCGCAATCAGATGACCCCGAAACAGAGAGCGAAAATATGCGGCATCCAGACGAACACCATCCGCCGCGCATTCGACACCAGTCTCCACCAAGTGAAGATATCCAAGCCCCCGCTCATCCAGCGCTCGAATTGCGTAGCTGAATGTTGCCGCGGGGTCGCTGTCTGCCATGTCATTGAACGAACTCATGGGAGAGAGGCGAACACCGACTTTAGTCGGATCCCATACGCTCAATACGGAATCCACAACCTCCAGCAGAAACTCGACGCGATTTGCCACCGAACCGCCATAGCGGTCCGAGCGGCTGTTCGTGCCGTCACGAAGAAACTGATCGATCAGGTAACCGTTCGCGCCGTGGAGCTCCACACCGTCGAAACCAGCCTTGAGCGCGCTGTCGGCAGCATGCCGATAATCCCAGACGATACCTTTGATCTCTTCCGGTTCGAGTGCGCGCGGCGTCACAAAGGGCTTCGGCCCGTCATAAGTGAATGCGTCGCCGCGCGCCCGAATCGGGGACGGCGCCACGGGCAGAGCGTTATTGGGCTGCATTGACGGATGAGAGATGCGACCGACGTGCCAGAGCTGTGCGAATATCCTACCGCCGTGCGCGTGGACCGCTCGTGTGACGCCTTTCCATCCTTCTATCTGTTCTGCTGTATGAATGCCGGGAGTAGACGGATAACCGACCCCTTGCAGTGAGATCTGAGTAGCTTCTGTAATGATGAGAGCCGCATTTGCCCTTTGGGCGTAGTAGCTGGCGCTCAGCGGCGTAGGCACCTGGCCTTTGCTGGCGCGGCCGCGTGTCATGGGGGCCATGACGATGCGGTGCGGTAGTCGGTACGCGCCGAGTGAAATCGGTGAGAAGAGCTGCATGAGACGTTGTCTCCGGGGGTCGTCAGGCAATGAGAGTGGCTATTTACATAGCGAACGCTACAGTAATAGCTCGATTGTATCCCGAAGTCAAGGCGATTATCATAGTAGGCGCTATGATTAAGAAGGCGAAATCCGGTGCCCGACGCGGCCGGCCGCTTGCATTCCAGCGCGACGCAGCGCTCGAGCAAGCGATGCGGTTGTTCTGGAGCCGGGGCTACGAGGCGACGTCGGTGAGCGATCTCACAGAGGCCATGGGGATCAGTCCGCCAAGCTTGTACGGCACCTTCGGCGACAAGAAACGTCTGTTTATGGAGGCTGTGGATCGCTATCAGGCTGGACCGGGCGAATTCGCCAGGAACGCGCTTGTCGAGGAGCCTACAGGAGAGCGTGCCATTCGACGTCTCCTTATGGATGCTACAGAGTGCTTCTCTGATTCTCGGCACCCGTGGGGTTGCATGGTAGTTTTGGCCGCAATCAACTGTACAATTGAATCGCGCGATGTAGTGAACGCGCTCGAGGGCCGTCGGAGCGATCTAGAGCACGCGGTCCGTGATCGAATCTACACGGCGAGAGCGGCTGGCGAAATACCTGCGAACACCGATGTCGACGCGCTCGCAGGCGCGGTGACTGCAAGCCTTTACGGCATCGCAATCAAGGCGCGCGACGGCGCGTCACGCGCCAGTTTGCGAAGAATCGTCGAGCAGGTGATGCTGCTGTGGCCGATCCGCAGTGGCAAGGTTCGATCGCGTGCCTGAGCGACCGCTCTGAAGAGCAACCCGTTGCCGCGAATCGTTGCGGCGTTCACGCGACGGGCGTCCGGATGGCGCCATTGTCCGCGCTGCGCCGGAGCGCGGTGTTGCCGAGGGAAGTCCAGTCCAGCGCGGCATCGCCGGGTCAATCGGGAATTGGGGCGGGTGCTCCGTGCGCTCCAGTCGCGGTAACTCCGATTGACGCGACTATGATCAGCATGATGGCGATCCATTGCAGCATGGAGAGCATCTCATGCAGGAAGAGCAATCCCATTAGCGCCGCGATAGCGGGTTCGAGGCTCATGAGCACACCGAAGGTCCGCGCGGGCAGACGCGTGAGCGCAACCATATCCAACGAGTAGGGTAAGGCTGTGGACAAAGCCGCGACCGCAATTCCTGGTAGGACGATCGAAGTCGAGAAGAAGGATCGCGGAGCGCTTAGGATGCCAATTGGCAGAACCAGGACAGCTGAAATTGAACTGCCGAGCGCAACGCTCTGAGTGCCGTGGGCAATGCCTATCTTTTGCCCTAGAACGATGTAGAGCGCCCAGCAGCCGCCCGCCCCAAGGGCGTATAGCACACCCGTGAGGCCACTATTTACAGGGGCATGCAAGATCGGCAGCAGAAGGGAGAGTCCTGCCACGGCGAGCGCCACCCAGCAGAAATCGATCGTACGGCGGGACAACAAAAGCGCTACGGACAGAGGCCCCGTAAACTCGAGTGCGACCGCTACCCCAAGCGGCAACCTATGGAGCGCCTGATAGAAGAGCAGGTTCATCGTCCCGAGGGTCACTCCGTAGAGGGCGATCCGAGGCCACGAGCGGGCAGATATGCGCACGCGCCAAGGTCGAAGCGCGGCGCAGAGGATCAGGGTCCCGAATCCAACACGTAGTGCCACGGTACCCAGGATGCCGGCGCGCGTAAAGAGTGTCTTTGCGACCGACGCACCCAATTGGACGCAGATCATCGCAAGGAGCAATGCGGCTACTGGAAACAGGGCGACCGATACGCCTGAGTCCCTCAGCTTGGGGCAGACAGTTCGACTCAAGGAAAGCTTCTGTTCATCGCTTCCATGCGAGGGATTACTCACCCCGATATGGAAGCTCATGTCTAAAACAGGCGTTTTTTGCAGGCGCAGCCACGGTCTCCCTGCGGAATTGCCTGCGGGCCCTGGCAACGCGCTCGTGCAAGCAGTAGTCCAAGGGCCGGTAGCCTACCCAAGCTGCAATGGCCGCCAGCCACGAGAAGCAGGTATCAGACTTGAGGCGCCACGCCGTCACGAGTTCCTCTGTCGATAGGCACATGCAGCGCTCGAGGATCCCGTGGCCGGGGGAGGCCGCTGCGAGCGTCGGCAGGAAATGTTCGGATGGGCGAGGATGGTGCGCTTCGCACGCGAAGCACGCCTTGCCTCCAGTCCACGGATCCAATTGTACGCCCCTTCGATGTAATGGGACAAGCCCGCGTTAGCCATTACGTGAACAGATGCTCTTTTGATTTGGTTTTGCGACACGCCAAGCGATCGTGGGTATAATCTGCAGTGTTAATGCCGGAAATGCGGAACTCCAATGGCCTACTCGCGTGACAGATTTCTGTCCGAAGGATTTGGACGGCGCTACCTGTGGATCGACGTGGTCAACAGCATGCAGTGGGATGGGCGCGGCAACGTTACCGATCACTTGGAGGATGACTCCTGGGTGAGGGCTTGCCTGGTCCGATGGGATCTTGGAGCGTGGAAGACTGCGATGGGAAGCCCGAAGCAAGAGTTGCAGAAGAGCCGTTCGCTCCTGCGATCCCTGGTTACGAGTTGGAGTGCGTCTCGCACGCTTCCTGCGCATGACCTAAGGGCGATCAATGCGGCATTGAGTGTCCCGGTGCGTCGCATATTCTCTCGCGATCCTCATGGCTGGCATCTAGCCACGCGTCCCTTGCGCTCTGATGCCGGGTGGATTGGCGCATCAGCATTGGGGTCATTCGCTGAGGCCTTTACCGAGGACGATCCTCAGCGCGTAAAGATCTGCCCGAATGGGGGATGCCGTTGGGTGTTCTTCGACGAAACCACCCGAAACATACGGAAGTGGTGCCGTGATGCGGCGTGCGGTAACCGCGATCGTGTGCGCCGCAGTCGGCTGCGGCTCCGCTCTTAGGTGGATCCCATGAGCTAACAGCGGCCGATGAAAACCAAAGCCCATTGAATGGCGCGGCCACGAGCGCGGGCGCGCACGCCCGAACGGTCCTGCCAGGTTGGTTCAATTTGACGCGCGGATCACTCGCATGAACATCCAGCCTTTCCACATTTCCATTCCCCAAGCGGAGCTTGCCGACCTGAACGAGCGCTTGCAGCGTACACGCTGGCCATCGAGCATGGACGACGTGGGTTGGGCGATGGGCATGGATCAGGCGTTCCTGCGCGCATTGACCGACTACTGGCTCCACGAATTTGACTGGCGTCGCATGGAATCGTCGCTGAACGCACTGCCGCAATTCTCGGCAAAGACAGAAGCCGGAACGCTATATTTTCTACACTTTCGAAGCGATGTGTCGCGAGCGCTCCCCATCGTGCTCACACACGGCTGGCCCGGTCACTTCGCGGAGCTGCGGGTGCTCGGCGAAATGCTCGCTCGGCCCGAGAGATTCGCTGGCTCGCCGACGGAAGCGTTCGAGGTCATCATTCCCTCTCTTCCCGGTTATCCGTTCTCGAGCCCGCCGACGCGGACCGGCACCAACGTCTTCACTATTGCAGATCAATGGATAAGGCTGATGACGGCCCTCGGCTACTCCCGATTTCTCGCTCACGGAGGAGATATCGGGGCAGGTGTTACGACCGCCCTGGGTCTTCACCACCCTGACCGCCTCCTCGGGATCCACTTGAACTATATCCCCGGCTCCTATCAACCACATCTCGGTGACTCGGATGAGCTGGCCGCTGATGAGCGGGACTACCTCGAGCAGCGTGCCGCGTGGGTCGATGCGGAAGGTGGCTATTCACACCTTCAGAGTACCAAACCGGACGTACTGGCTGCGTCGCTCAACGACTCACCAGTTGGATTGGCTGCGTGGATCGTGGATAAGTTCCGCTCCTGGAGCGATTGCGGCGGCGAGGTTCTCGGCCGGTTCTCGTACGATGAGCTCCTCACCACTGTCTCACTGTATTGGTTTACCCGGTCCATGCCATCCGCGATCCGGCTCTACTGGGAAGGCCGCAAGTGTCCTATGCGGTTTCGCGCGGGCGAGCGCGTCGCTGTGCCCGTGGCGGTCGCGCATTTTCCGAAAGAAATTCCGATTCCGCCGCGCCGCTACGTCGAGCGCGGATATAACGTCGTACGCTGGACGGAAATGAAGAGCGGCGGTCATTTCGCGGCATTGGAGGAACCCGAAAAGCTGGCCGAAGATATCCGCTCGTTCGCCCTCTCGTTTCGATGAGGAAAGCCTGCGCGGCGAAAGGATTACGCGCAGGTCCGGGTCGCCGATTCGTCCGCCGCCGAGGAACTGGTGGCAGTCGCTGACGGGAAGCCTGGGAAGTGACCACGACAGTCCCGGTGCCGCAGCGCTCCTCGAGGGCCGCAAGTGGACTCCGCTTTTCCCGGTCGGAGAGGCTGGCGGGGCCGAAGTCGCCGAGTACCGAGTTCCTCCAGCACCCCCTCCATAATACAGCCACCCGCTCTTGTTGGCGCCCACGGCCGGCGCGGCAGCGAAGGCCATCGCCATCGCCCGCTACGGCAAACCGATGCATATTGATCCTGGGCGGCTCGATTCAAAAGACACTTGGCCGTAGCTTAGGATCCTGGCCGAGCACTGCAACGGAAGCGTGACCAGCGGTCAGCGACTACCACCCGAAGTACGCGATCTAACTGCTCAACGCAGCAGACTCGGCGACCCCGGAACGGGCCGGCGTCTGCGTCGAACGATTTACGACGAGGCGGCAAAGCAGGCGCTGATCGTGCTGTGGGAAGCATCGGATAGGGTCTGCGGAAAGCGGCTAAAGCCGCTGCTCCGTATCCTGCTGCCGGCGCTTGAACGACATGGTCATCTGAAGCTCGATGAGGTCATCCGGACCGAGATGCTCGCGATGAGTGTGGCGACGATCGACCGACTGCTGCGCGCCGCGCGCGATGCGACACGTAGCAGAAAGCCTCGCCGCGTAACGCCGGAGATGATGCTGATCGATGACAACTGGGTCAGCGCAGTCTCCGGGAAAACTTTTGAAGTCAAGAATCCCGCCAGTGGGGAGACCATTGCCTATGCGGCTGAAGGAGACGGGGGTAGCGATCGCGATGGCGAGGTGGGATTTGCCGCGGCCTTGCCAAACTCCTCCCGAACCGCCTGGAACCGTGACGAGACTGCGAGGGTGCCCTGGACGAGCTGCCGGAACCTGTAGCCCGACCCCTGATCCAGCAAGGCTGTCCGCGAGCAAGACGGCAGTTTCGCGCTGCTCAATGAGCTTCGCCTCGCCGGCGAGCGCTGTTTAGCCGCCACGGCAATTCTCGAATTCAGAGATGTCCGGCCCCCCTTCGCCGGGACCGCATCGATCTGCCCGCGCTTGACTCATCGGGCTCATACGGTCAATATGGACCGTATCATGACTGACCTAATCGTATTGGCACTGTTACTGGATGGCCCCCGGTACGGGTACCGGCTCAAGAGGGAAGCCGGCCTCGCGCAGGGCAGGCGGCCGCTTCACAGCAATGTGATCTATCCGCTGCTCGGACGATTTGCGGAAAGCGGCTGGGTTGCCAAGACGGCCTCTCCGGGCAAGCGCGGACAGACGCGGCTGCTCTACACGCTCACTCCGGCAGGACGCGCGGAGCTGCTGCGGCGGCTTGCGACCTTCCCGCCCAAGGAGGCGGAATCCGACAGCGCGTTTCAGCTACGGATTGGGCTTTTCCACGTGCTGAGTCCCGGCGTGCGTGCGCAGGTGCTGGATACGCGCGAGGCGTTTCTCCGGGCGAGAGAGCAGCGGCTCGTCGAGATCACCAAGCATTTCCAGGCCGCTCCCTTTCCCGCTGACGTTCTGCGATTCCGGCTCTTACAGACGAGGGCGGAACGCGCGTGGATCCGCCGCCTGCGGCGAATGGCCGCGCTCGCACCGGAGCCGGGATCCGGCGCCGGGAGGAACGCGACATGAACACCATCCGGACGGACGATCGGCGGGATCTCAGAAACCCGGATCCGTCGCGAGGAGACGGATGCGTTGAGCCCGGCGATTCTGATACGGGTGAGCTGCTCTGCCGCCTACGGATAAATGCGGCGGATCGAGACGGGCATCGCGCCGCCCTTGATCAGTGGGCCCTGGCGCTCACAGTCCTCGTCCTGACGGGGGGCGGCGCAGTCATCTTGTCGCAGGCACGGGAGCGAGAGCTAAACGTAGCGGAGGCAACGGCGGTCGCCTTCTCGGGGCAGCAGTCCGCTGCCGCAACGGTCCTGCAAGCGACCGGCTATGTCACCGCGGAGCGGGAGGCCACCGTCTCGACTCAAATCGCCGGCGAGCTGGCGGAAGTATTGATCCAGGACGGAGAGCCCGTTCACCAGGGTCAAGTACTCGCCCGGTTGGACGACAGCGCGCAACGGGCCGCGCTCACTCAGGCCAGGGCTCAATTGCAGAGTACCCGGGCCATTCTGCGTGAGGACGAGGTGGAGTTGGCACAGGCGCGCCGGGATCTTGCGCGAAACGAGGATTTGATAGGCCAACACTTGATCGCCGAACAGACACTCGAAGCGTCCCAGACTCAGGTGGCGGCGCTCGCGGCGCAAATCCAATCTCAGCGCAGACAGGTGGAAGTGGCCCAGGCAGGCGCGCACGCCGCGGAGGTGAATGTGGGCTACACCGTGGTACGCGCGCCGTTCTCGGGAGTCGTTGTCGACAAGGCGGCGCAGACCGGAGAAGTCATTTCCCCGATGTCAGCAGGCGGAGGCTTCACTAGAACCGGAGTTGCCACGATCGTCGACATGAGCTCCCTGGAAGTCGACGTCGACGTCAACGAAGCGTATCTGCATAGAGTGCACCCCGGGCAAGCCGCGATGGCAGTGCTCGATGCCTACCCGGCTTGGGAAATTCCGGCACATGTTCTTGCGATCGTACCGACCGCCGACAGAAGCAAAGCCACTGTCAAGGTTCGTGTCGCCCTCGATCGCGAAGATCCGCGCATCCTTCCCGACATGGGGGTACGAGTCTCGTTCCTGCGAAAGTCGCCCGCGGCGGCGATGCGCCTACCGATTGACGCTGCAACTCGCGGAACCGTCCTGATCCCTGCCTCGACCATCGTGCGTCGAGAAGGCCGCGACGTGGTCTTCACCATCGAGGCGGGTCGTGCACACGAGACGGCCATTGTGTTGGTGCGTCGGCAGGCGGGTCAGCGGCAAATCCAGGGCATCGCGCCCGGCGTGAGCTTGGTCAGCCGGCCGCCCGCCGAGCTCCGTGACGGAATGCGTGTCAAAGTAAAACCGGAGTGACTGATATGAATTCGCTGGTCGAGATCCTGGGCTTGAGCAAGGTCTACATTCGCGGCAAGCAAAAGATCGAGGTGCTGCATCACATCGATCTGAGCATCGGCTGCGGAGACTTCGTGGCCCTAATGGGACCCTCGGGCTCCGGTAAGACGACGCTCCTCAATCTGATCGGGGGCCTGGACTCCCCGACGGAGGGCGTCATAGCAGTGCACGGCCAGCGAATCGAACAGCTTGGCGAGAGCGATCTCGCCCGGTGGCGGGCCGCGCACGTCGGGTTCGTGTTTCAGTTCTACAACCTGCTGCCGATGCTGTCGGCGCGCAAGAACGTAGAGCTCCCCCTGCTCCTCACCCGGCTGTCGGCGCTCGAGCGGACGAACCACGCCGACGTCGCCCTGCAGCTCGTGGGTCTTGCCGACCGCGCAGCGCACAAGCCTGCTGAGCTCTCCGGCGGCCAGCAGCAGCGGGTCGCCATCGCGCGCGCTATCGTATCGGACCCAATGCTGCTGGTGTGTGATGAGCCCACGGGGGACCTTGACCGTCAGTCCGCGGTGGAGGTGCTGACGCTGCTACGGCGCTTGAATCGCGACCACGGTAAGACCATCGTCATGGTCACACACGATCCCAAGGCCGCAGACTTTGCAAGCAAGACTCTGCAGCTCGACAAGGGAACCCTGGTCAGCACCGCGCAGGGAGCTGCTGCGTGAAGTACCTGCATCTCGTTTGGGCCGCTATGCTGCGCCGCAAGGCACGTACCCTCCTGACGCTGCTATCGATAATGCTCGCCTTCCTTCTGTTTGGCGTGCTCGACTCCGTGCGCAGCGCGTTCATGGAAGCCGGCCACAACGTCGCGGCGGTACATCGGCTGGTGACCTTCTCAAAGGCGAGCCTCACGGTGCCGCTACCCAAGAGTCTGTACTCGCGCATCGAAGCGGTTCCGGGCGTCAGCGAAGCGGCATACGTCAACTGGTTCGGCGGCTACTATCAGACCCCGAAGCACGCACTCGGGGGCGAAGCCGTGGGAGCTGGGTTTTTCGCTCTCTTTCCCGAGTATGAGATGCCGGCCACCGAGCGGCGTGCATTCGCAGCGATCCGTACGGGCGTGGTGGTCGGGGAGGGCCTGGCGCGGCGCTACCACTGGAAGTTGGGCGACAAGATTCCCGTACAGGCGGACATCTTTGCGCAGAAGAACGGATCGAATACCTGGACTTTTGACCTGGTAGGGATCTACCACGTCAGCGCGGCGCGCCTCGAGAGCGAGGAGTACGGGTTTTACTTTCATTGGGACTATTTCGACCAAGCCAGCGCACTCGGCAACGGCACCGTCAACTGGTACGTGGAGCGGGTGGCGGATCCCCGCCAGGCGGACCGCATCGCGCGGGCGATCGATGCGCTCTCGGCCAATTCCGATCACGAAACGCAAACGCAACGCGAGGACGCCTTTGCCGCGCACCTGATCAGCCAATACGTAGACATGGGGCCTATTGTCGGCGCCATCCTCGGCGCAGTGTTCTTCACCCTGATTCTACTGACGAGCAATACGATGACGCAGGCGGTTCGGGAGCGTGTCCCAGAGCTCGCGATCTTGAAGACGCTGGGGTTTCCCGGCCGAGGAATCCTGTCCCTGGTCCTCGGCGAATCCGTGCTCCTCCTTGCATCGGGCGGCGCGGCAGGCCTCGTGCTCGCGAGCCTGGTAGTGGGCCTGGTGCGTGCGCGGCTCGGCGCGCAGATTCCCCTGCTGCCAGTCGGCTGGGCAATCTGGCTGCAGGGGCTCGGGTTGACGGCTCTGATTGGCGTGCTGGTCGGAGCGTTGCCGGCGCGTCATGGAATGCGGCTGCGCATCGTCGATGCGCTTTCGGGCCACTGAGGACGCAACGTGTATCAAAAGATCGCTTCTTTCGTGACGAGCTCCATTGCCGCGATCGGCGCGCTTGCAGCGCTCGCGCTCCTGCCCTCCTGGTCGCTCGTGCTCGCTTGCGCGGTGCTGGTCGGGTGGTTCTCGCTCACACGTGTTGGACGTCAAGCATGGTCGGTCGCGCAGATGGGCATGGCTACTCTTCCGCAGCGCCCTGGCGCGGCCTCGGTTGTCGTGGTCGGAATCGCCGGCGTGGTTGGGGTACTGGTGGCTCTGCTTTCATTGGCGCAGGGACTCGAGTCGACCCTGCGGCAGGCCGGCACCGACGACACCGCAATTGTCCTGAGAGCCGGATCGCAGACGGAGATCAGCTCCAGTTTGGACCGGGATACTGCGACCATTGCCGGGGAGGAGCCGGAGGTGTTGCGAGATGCACGCGGCCAGCCGATGGCATCACCAGAGCTCATCACCGTCGCTTCGCTGCCAAAAAGCAGTGACGGCCGTCCGGCCAACGTCGCGATCCGAGGAGTGGAGCAGGCGGCTTGGGGTGTCCATCCGGACGTGCGCATCCTTGCGGGCCGGCGCTTCACGCCCGGTCTGCGAGAGCTGATCGTCGGCAAGGCCGCCGCGAGAGAGTTCAAAGGGCTGACTCTCGGGTCCAGCGTCGTGCTGGGTGGGCAGCCCTGGACGATCGTGGGAGAGTTTGACTCTGGAAATGCTCACGACTCGGAGCTCTGGGCCGACGTTGACGTCGTCGCCTCGGTGTATCGCCACGGAAGCAATGTGAGTTCACTCACGGTCCGACTGTCGAATGCCGCGCACTTCCAGGCCTTCAAAGCGGCGCTGGCGGGAGATCCGCGTCTCAAGGTCGATGTCTCGACTACGCGGACGTACTACGAGAAACAGTCCGAGGCCCTCGGCCGGATGATCCGGATTCTGGGGACGACGGTCGCCATCATCATGGCAGTCGGTGCCGTCTTCGGCGCTCTCAATACCATGTACACAGCGATCGCCATCCGCACGCGAGAGATTGCAACCCTGCGGGCCATGGGTTTCCGCAGTGCTCCGGTGGTCGTCTCAGTGCTTACCGAGACGATTCTCCTGGCGTTGGCGGGCGGAGCTCTCGGCGCAGCATTGGCCTGGGCCTTGTTCGGTCACTACACCGCCTCCACCCTGGGCTCGAATTTCAGCCAGGTCGTATTCGAATTTCGCGTTACGCCGGCACTCCTTGCTGCAGGCCTCAAATGGGCGGTGGCGATCGGTCTCATCGGTGGACTGTTGCCCGCCTTGCTTGCCGCACGCATGCCCGTGACGTCGGGCTTGAAAGCGCTGTAGCCAGGAAGGAGCCGTCGCCTAAACTGAGCGCATTGCGGCGGTGGGACTTACGGATGCGGCGCGCGCAGCGGCAGCTGTCGACAGCGCCGCGAATATCAAGCTTGAAGCGAGGCCAACGGCCGAGGCGAACGAGGACGCGGGTGCCACCCGTAGCTGCCCCAGCGATGCGAGGAGCGCCGAAACCGGTGTGCTGACGGCCCAGCCCACCATGCAGCCGGCGAAGGAGGGCAGGGCACCCTCCAGGAAGAATCCCAACAAGACGTCGCCCGGCCTCGCGCCGAGGGCGCGCATGGTCCCGATCTGCGCGGTGCGAGCGCCCACGGTGAGCCAGGAGATCGCGAAGACGCCTATCGTGGCCATGGCATATACCCCGAGCGCGACGCCGCGCGACAGCGCCGTCAGACGCGCAAAAGTGGCGAGCTGCGCATCGATGGTGCTCTCCCGATCCTGGACGCTGAAGCCGACGGCGGGATCTGATCGGTGCCGCGCGGCCAGGATCATAGCGATACGCCTCGACAATGGCGCGATCCGCGCGATCCTGCCGGCATCGAAAGTCAGGCTGGCATAGCCTCGTGTATCGGAGAGCCGGCGCATCGCCGATTGCAGCGGGACATAGACCTGGTCGTCTTCATCAACCGCATCGATCCCCTGGCCGCGTGTGGACAGCACCCCGATCACCGTGAAAGGTACCCGACCGATCATGATGAGCTCGCCGACCGGATCTCGTGCGGCAAACAGCGCTTCCGCGACGGAGCTGCCGAGCAGCGCCACACTGCGCAGGCGCCGATTGTCGTCCGCCGCGAACAGGCGGCCTTCGCGTATGGGCCAATGCTTCATCGCGAAGAATGCAGGCTCGACACCGACGATCTGGGTCTTCTTGGACAGAGCGCCTGCCGCGATGCGCAGGGACAGCGCCGCCGAGGCTGAGGAGCGGACACCTGAGAGCTGACGCCCGAGCGCCGCATAGTCGGCCTGTGTGATCTGCGCGGGCGCGCCTTGCAGTCGGCGCAGGCCGGTGATTGGCGGCTTGGGTGTCACGACGATCAGCTCGGCGCCGAGCTGCACAAACTGCGCGTCGATCTTCGCCCGGGCCCCGAGGGTGAGCTCGGAAGCGGCAATGACGCCGCTGACCCCGATCGCCGCGGCGAAGAGAATCAGGCCAGATTGCAGGCGAAAGCGCAGCACATTGCGTGCGGCGATCCGCGCGAGCTGCGTATATCGCCTGCTCACTCACGCAGCGCCTCGATGGGGTCGACTCTGGAGGCCTTCACGGCCGGAACGGCGCCGAACATCACCCCGAGGAGGATCGAGAGCATCACTGCCGCGGCGAGGACCGGTAAGTCGATCACGAAAGGCAGGCGCTCCACTGCCGAGACGGCTTGCGTGCCGCCGACGCCGATGGTGATGCCGATGAGCCCACCCATCAGGGAGATCAGGCTCGCTTCAGCGAGAAACTGTCCTGCGATTGCCCCGCGGCTGGCGCCCGCCGCGCGCCGCACCCCGATTTCGGAGCGCCGCGCCCCGACTCCCGCCAGCATCACCGCGAAAATGACGATGCCGCCTACGATCAGGGCGAGAGCCGTGATCACGAGGAGCAACGTGCCGAGAGCCGAGCCCATCGCCTGCACCCGCGCCATGATGGCGCGCGGACTCGAGATCGTGAAATCGTCGGGAGCGCTGCCATCGAGACGATGGCGCGAGCGCAGCAATTGACGCAGTTCGGACCTCGCGGCATCGCTGCGCTCAGGGTCCCTGAGCTGCACGATCAACATGGTCAGGTAGTCGCGGTTGAAGAGGCGCCTGGCGGCCGTATTCACCGGAATGAAGATGAGATTGTCCAGGCTCGCGCCGGTCGGTCCCGCGCCGCGTGGGCTGAGCACACCCTTGACTCGAAAAGGAACACCGGCGATGCGAATGATCTTGTCCAGGGGATTGTTGTCGCCGAACAGGTCGCGGCGCGCATCGGCACCGAGGACTGCGACGCGCGAGAGTGATTGGTCGTCCTGAGCCGTGAGGAAGTCTCCCTCGGCGAGGCTCTCGCCGCGTACCGCGGCCCAGTTGGGGGAAACCCCGAATACGGCGGGCGAAGCGTGCTGATCGCTGTAGCTGGCGTCGATCTTGAAGGCATTCTCGACTTCGACGACATTGCGGGCGAAGGAAGCACCCGTCAGCGCAGTGCCGTCATCGAAAGTTAGCGTGACATCGCTCTCAGCCAGATTCGTCATGCCCCGCATACTGCCCGCTCCCGGACGCACCACCAGCGTGTCGAAAGTACCGAGCATGTTCTTGAAGCGCGCCAGCGTCTCCTGCTTCGTGGCCTCGCCGATAGACGACAGTACCGTGAGGCCGGAGATGCCGATGACGACGGCGATCATCATCAATGCCGAGCGCAGCCGATGGCGGCGCACCGTACGCCAGGCGAACCACACGTGTCCGGAAACTCTCATGATGCTCTCCCCTCCGTCACGACGCCGTCCTCGATGGTCAGGGTGCGGCTGGCATAAGCGGCGACCACATCGTCGTGCGTGACCAGCACGATCGTGCGACCTTCCCGGTTCAGCCGCTGCAACAGTTCCATCACCGCCTCGCCAGCCGCCTGGTCGAGGTTGCCCGTGGGCTCATCCGCGAGGATCAGTGCCGGGTCGTTGATCAGGGCGCGCGCCACGGCGACCCGCTGTTGCTCACCACCGGACAATTGGCTGGGATAGTGATCGGCACGGTCCGCCAGGCCGACGCGACCGAGTGCGGCCAGAGCCGCTGCACGATCAGGCGCGCGACCGGCGTACACCATGGGCAGTTCGACGTTTTCCGCCGCAGAGGTGCGCGGCAGCAGATGAAATGACTGGAAGATGAAGCCGATCTTCAGAGCGCGGATTTGCGAGAGCGAAATGTCCGACATCCCGTTCACCTCGACATCATCGAGCAGGTATTGTCCCCGGCTTGCCTGATCGAGGCAGCCGATGATGTTGAGGAGAGACGACTTGCCGGAGCCCGAGCGGCCTCGGATGACGACGAACTCGCCGGCATGCACGGTAAAATCAGCATCGCGGATGGCGATGACGCGCTCCTCGCCGCGAGGATATTCTTTGGCGATGTGCTGGATGCGGATCATGAGTTGGGCTCCTCGATTGTGAACCGGTTTGCGCGGCTCAGGCCGCCTGAGATCCCTGCTGCGGAGGCCGGCTTCGAGCCGGGGCCGGTCGGCCCGCGCTTCGCGTTGCCGAGCGTCATGCGCGTGGCGACGGTGCTTTCGGCGCTCGAGCGGCGAGTCGCGGCGGGAAAAGGACGACCGCGATCATCTGCGGTGTGGATGCTTGCAGTTGCCGTCATTTCCGGGCGCAGCGACCCGACATCACCGTCGATGCTGGCGGCGACTTCATAATTGACTACGCCGGAGATGATCGTCGCCGTGGGAGCGATTCGGGTGACGTGACCGCTGAATCGCCGGTCGGGGTAGGTCTCGGTGGTAAAGGTCACCGGCTCGCCAACTCGCACCGGCCCGATGTCGGCTTCGTCTACCATGGCAACCATTTCCAGCGCGTGTGGCTGGATGATGGTAACGAATGTCGGCGTGTTGAACGCTGCGGCGACCGTCTCCCCCTGCTGCGTCGAGACTGACGCGACCACGCCGCTCACGGGAGCACGGATCGTTGCATAGGACAGGTTGAGTCTGGCGGCGAGAAGATTGCTCTGGTCGAAGGCCACCGTCGCGCGCTGAGCAATGAGATCAGCGCGGCCATCGTCCGCCTGTTGCTGCGATACGTCATGGGTTGTGAGGAGTCGCTTCAGGCGCGCATAGTTGCGTGCGTCCTTCACGAGGATCGCCTGATCCTTGGCTAGCGTGGCTTCCGCCTCCGCGATGGTCGCGCGAATCGCCCGCGTATCCAGTACAGCGATCACCTGCCCGGCCCGGACAGGTGAACCGACGCTGACGTTGAGCCTCTCGACGATCCCGGAGATCTGTGCGCCCACGCGCACATCGGCGCCGCTTTTCAGCTTTACGGTGCCGGTTGCGGTGATGTCGGAAGAAGCGATGCGAAGCGTTGGCCTCGTATGGCGCACTTGCGTCGGACCGGGCGGTGCAGGACGCCGCGTGTACCAGATGCCCCCGCCCACTAAGGCGAGCACGAGTACCGTGGCTGCTGCAAGAGCTATGAGACCCGCCCGCATGCCGAGGTGCTTCAGGCCCGGATGACGAGGATATGGACCACGATGACCCCGGCCAGCACGAGCATCGTTGCCACGTGAGCCCCCCGTAGTTGCGGCCGCGCCACCCTGGAGCTGCGAAGCGCAGTTCCCAGGGCTGCCTGCAACAGGAGCAGCACTAATGCGCTCAGGCCGAGGACGAGTGCGGGCTTCCTGAAGAGAGAGAAGCCGGCCGAGCTGATGGGGAGCATTCCGTGAGCCAGCCCGACCACCAGCACTGCAACGCCGAGCGCCAAGTGCAGTGTCATGAAGCGCCGGCGTGGCGGCCCGCAAATGTGCAGGGCGTCCACTCCCCATGGCACGATCAGGGTCGTGCAGAAGATCGTGGCTGCGAGCCAGCCGCTCATCACCAGGAGAAAGCCGCGCATCACGGCTCGATTGTCACGTAGCCGGTGAGCACCACCGCGCGCGCGACGCGGACACGGTGACTGTCATCGAACCGCCCGGAGAGCTGCAGCACTGCGCGCGGCTTGATGTCGGTCACGCCGCCCATCATCACGGCCGATTCGGCGGTCATTTGCGCCTCTACCGGAACGGGGCTAATGCGGTAGCGGCCTCCGTGCGCTTCCAGCACGCGCCCACTGAATTGGCCGCCCGCACCGACGCTGAGCACTTCCATTATCAGGCGCGCGGAAGTGTTCGGGTCGGCTTTGGCGACGGCCGTTGCGCTCATGCCTTTCGGGACCATGCTTCCCGATCGCTTCATGGTGTCCCAACCGGCCCAGGCCATTGCGCCGAGGAACGTGATGCCCAGTAGCAGCGCGAGCTGGATACTTCGAGCGCGATTCATAGTTTTTTCCGCCAGGTATCGGGGACGGCGGAAAATTTGCACCCTGTACCTAGGTGGAGGGTCAACGATCAGAATGTGTCGGATTGTTGCTTCGCGCGAGAGGCGGGACCCATCATGATGGGCCCTCTCCATCGTAATGGGAGGTGCCCGACACGCAAGCGGACGAGTCAGGCCTGATCAGCTCGCGCCGGGGTCGGAGGGTTGAGCTGCTTGGCGGCGCGCCTCCTGCCACATCCGCCGCTGCGCCTCCCAGTCTATGGGACCACGCTCGAAGCGCTGTTCGAGCATCGTGACGGCCATTTCCCAGCCGATCTGCATGTGGGCGTAGGCGCGATCCCAGACCGGTCCGGTGCCCCACCCCAACTGCGTCACCCGCACCTCTGTACGGCTCGCTCCCTGCGGTCGCAATTGCACGACGACCCATGTCGCCGCCTTCGGAAGCTCGGGGAACACATCGCCAGGCAGGCTCCACTGAAAGGAGATCATTTCCCCCGGCAGATAGCTCAGCAGCTTGCAATCCTTGGTGCTCATCCGCTCGTCGGCGGGATTGAAGAAGAGCTCGTATGCGCCACCGATTTTTGGCTCGACGTTCGCTTCCGGCGCAAGAAAACTCTTCAGGCCGTCCGCCGTCGCCCAGGCCTGCCAAACTGCACTGCCGGGGGCATTCACGATCCTTTGCAGGTGCAGAGCCCGCTCGGATTGAGCCAGCGTGCGCGCGGGCTCGCCCGCGCCTGCGGATGCATCATTGGAAAGTTCGGCACTCATTGATCGTCTCTCCTCACGTTTGAATCGGTATCTCTCTCCGACCTGCTCCTCATCTGCCGCGGGCGCCCGTGAGCTGCAGATGAGCGCGCGAGCACATCCAGCCGATTCCATGCATCGAGCAGTCGCAGATATGCCGCCAAGTGTCGCGGGTCGGCTCGACACCAGGCTTCGAAGGCCTCAAGCGCCCCCGCCCCCGCCTCGAGCCGATCGAGGCGCGCGAGCCAGTCCGCAGCACATGCCTCGATGTCCTCAGCCGATGGCATCGGCGTTGTTTCATTCTCCGAGGTATCGGAAGGCAGAAAGCGTGCACCCTATACCCAGGTACAGGGTCAATGATCAGAAAGTGTCGCATCGTTGTTTCGCGCGAGAGGCGGTCCATACCATGGCCGACTCAGTTGAACACTGCCCGCTCCGTGACGTACGAGCCCCGCCCGTGCCACCGCTGCGTCACGCGAGCCAGCCGCTCTCCGAGGCGGCTCGCGGTCTGGAGGTCTCCGCGCGAAGGGGCGAGCTCGAGGCCCTGATCTCCGTTGCTCTGTCCCATGACGCCCAGCCAGCTTCCCATGCGATTGATGCTCGCGGCCGTCGAGGTGCTGAGGTTACCGCCGGGACCATCCGCGACGCCTACCCAAAACATCCCCATCTGCGCGCCGAACACCGTGAGTTGCAGCAACGTCGACAGCTTGTCGCCGCTCGGGGATGCCGAATTCGTGAATCCCGCCGCGAATTTGTCTTTCCAGGCCTGCGCCCGCCACTTCTCGAAGGCGGTCTCCAGAAAGGCTTTGAAGACCGCAGAGGCGCTGCCCATGTAGGTCGCGCAGCCGAAGGCGATCGCGTCGGAGGCATCGAGCCTGGCCATGATGGACGGGTTCGTCCATCGGCCTTCGCGCACGTCGCGAGCGACGATCTCCAGGAGGTCGACCTCGATTCCGTCGACTCGGGCTGCGCCGGCTCCCACGGCTTCTGCAATGCGGCGCGTGTGCCCGCGATTTGACTGATAAACAACGCTCAATACTGTAGTCATCGGCCTCTGCCTCGCCATGGGTGAAGGACCCACACCTGGATCAATGATCAGAATCGTCGGACTCTTGCCTGGCGCGAGAGGCGGGACATACCATGACGGCGTCCTCCGCCAGCGTCGCGACGAGCGCGGCCATGTCGGCGCGCTGCTGGGTCAGCGCGGCGAGCTTTTCCTCGATTTGCAGGAGCCGCTGGCGTGCAAAGATGAGCATCTTCTCGCGTGCTGCAGATCTTGCGCTCGAAGCACCGCTGCAGGAAGCGAGCACTTCGTGCGGCTCGAGTACCACCTTCACATCTTTGAGAGTGAATCCTACCTTCTGACATACGCGGATCACCCGCACCCGTTCCAAATCCGATGCCGTATAGGCGCGATAACCGGAGAGCGTACGTGACGGTGGCGCGAGCAGCCCCTCGCGCTCGTAGAAGCGGATGGTCTGGACGCTTACGCCCGCTTTCTTTGCGAGCTGGCCGATGCGCAGAAGTTGGGGACGGGCGGTAGCCATCGACGCCGTCGGTTGATGTTTGCCTGAGGCGCATGATGGCGCAAACACAACTGCCAGGAAAGGCCCTGCGAACGGGTTTCTCGGCGGGACTTCGCCCGCATGGCGCTTCGTCGCACCGCCCCGTCGGGCTGTCGACTCGCAGGCGTTGCCGCGAAACCCTTCTGCAGATACTGGGCACGTCCTCGGTGCGCGCAGCTTGGAGTGCCACCGCGGGCCAGCCGGCAGCGGTGTCTGGATGTGAGACTTAGGCACTCGCGCGACTTCGCTGATCGGCGTCGAGGAATCCAGAGTTCGGCAGTTGACGATCCTGAATGCGAAAAGATATGTTGTACGAAAGTTCAAGGTCAGGCCGGCTCCTCGCATGAGACACGCGTTCAATATGAGCATGAGCCTTCTGACAGTCTGCAGTGCGCTGCTCGTCAGCTCGCCCGCGACGGCTGCCGGGGACGGGCGTGACCAGGCCCTGCAGTCGTTTCAGATCAGGCGGCTTGAGGCTACGCTCAAAGCCGCGGCTGACGGACCGACGCGCGAGTACTTCAACGGCATGGCCGCGAATCGCGAGGGGAGGCTATGGGTATCGATTCGCCTGTTGACGGCCGCGCTGCCGTCCCTGCGGCGCTCGAGCGTGAGCCGAGCTGCGCTTGCCTTGCAGGCTCTGACTGATGACTACGGCAAGCTGTTCGAATACAAGAAGGCTGCCGCAAGCGCAGAGGAGCTGCTTGCGAGCTTTGCGACAGAGCTTTCGCCGATTCAGCGTCAAGGCGTCGAGGACGATGCCGCGGTTTATCGCATCCTGAGTGATACACCCCGCCAGACCATCGGTTTCGCGGGCCCGGTTGCGCTGCAGACCGGGCGGAACGTGCTTGGCTCCCTGGAAGCAGACCTGTCGGTCAATGGCGTCGGCGGGAAGTGGCTGCTCGATACCGGCGCGAATATGTCGGTCGTCACACATGGCTTTGCAGAGCGGTTGAGGCTGCAGCCGCTGCCGGGAAGCGCCCGGGTGCAGGCGCTTACCGGCGTGGAGAACACGATGCGCGTGGCGGTGATCCCGACGTTACGGCTGGGCGGGGCGATTCTGCACCACGTAGTGGTCCTTGTGCTGCCGGATAAAGACTTGAATATCCCGTACGACAAGGAGGGGCATCGCTATCAAATCAACGCCATCATTGGCTATCCAGTGCTTCAGGCGCTTGGACGCCTGACCTTCCGTCGCGACGGCCGGCTGCTGGCTGGTGACCTGGCGTCCGATTCTCACGGTGGCGTGCGCATGTACATGAAAGGCTTGCGGCCAGTGATCGAGTGCAAGATGGCCGGACACAGCCTGCCGTTCTCGTTCGATACGGGTGCTTCGCGAACCGAGTTGCTGACGGCCTATTACGAGCGGTTCAAGAGCCAAGCTCCGCACTGGCAGCAAGTGGAGAAGGTCTCGGCAGGCGCTGGCGGTGCCGTCAGGAAAAAAGGCTTTGTGCAACGTGTGTTGAAGCTCCAGGTAGGTGCTCGAACGGCGACCTTGCGCGACGTGATGATCGACGCTGCGGACACGGGCGTCGACAACGCGGCGATCTACGGGAATTTGGGACAGGACTTCGTCTCCGGCTTCGACAGCTTCACAATCGATTTCCGCAGCATGCGGTTCAGTCTGGGTGAGCCCTTGGGGAGCCCTTGGGGAGCCCCGAACGCGCGGTAGGCAAGAGACACGGCCCGTTCGGGCCGCACACGCACATGGGCCGGCGCGCTGCCCCGGCAACGGAGAAAGGCCGCCAACACCCCGATCGGAGAGCGACAGATGCGCTATTTCTTTTTCAAGCTGAATCCGCCGCGCCCGAACTTCGCCTCGGAGAGAACGCCGGAGGAACTGGTGCTCATGCAGGAGCACGTGGAGTACTGGTCGGGCCTGCTCGCGAAGGGAATAGCGGTTGCGTTCGGGCCTGTCCGCGAACCGACCTGCGTTTATGGAGTCTGCATAGTCCGATTGGACGATGGCATGGACCCTCACCTGCTCGCAGCGGACGATCCGACCATCAAAGCGAACATCGGCTTCAGGTTCGACATCTATCCGATGCCGAACGCTAAGCACATCCCGATGGACAGATAGGCCGGCACGGGAGCGGCTGGCACCCGCGGGGCGCCCGGCGGGTGTCCTCGGTCATGAACCCGTGGATGAGCGATTTTCATCTAGCCCCTTCTCAGGGATGATTTGCAACAGTTGTTGCAGCATAGTACACTATGCTACGTATGTTGCATCATAGCCTGTGAGCGCATTCTCCTGTTGGCGACGATACCTCCCGGGACAGCGTTGAACTCTCCGCAACTCGACGCGGTGCCGGCAGAATGAGCAAGTCGAGCTTTCTGCGTCAGCTTCTACTGACCGCAACGGGCCTCTTCGTCCTTCCCATCGCCACCAGTTTCGTCGCTCGCGCCGGCATCGCCAACGGTGCTGCTGGCAGATCACAGCTCTCCGCAAACCCCTCCTCGCTCGAGGTGCTGCACTGGCGCCTGATCGGTCCCTTTCATGGTGGTATTTCTCCGACAGTCGCGGGTGATCCATCCAATCCGTACGTCTTCTACCTGGGCTCCGTGGGTGGCGGAGTATGGAGGACGCAAGACGCCGGGGTGAGCTGGCAGAACATGACCGACGGTTTCCTCGATAACGGCAATATCGGCGCGATCGCGATTGCTCAGTCGAACCCACGGATCATCTATGTCGGCACGGGCGAGTCAACGATGAGGAACACCACCGTGCCCGGCGATGGTATGTGGCGGTCGGTAGATGGAGGTAAAACCTGGCGCCACATCGGGTTGGAACGCACGCATCACATTGCGCGGATCGTCATCGACCCCGCGAACCCCGATCGCGTCTACGTCGCCGCATTCGGTCACGCCTACGGTCCGAATCCGGATCGCGGCGTTTACCGTTCCGATGACGGTGGCCTGACCTGGGAAAAGGTTCTTTACGAAGGCCCTGGAGTCGGCGCGATCGATCTCGCCATGGACCCCCACGACTCTTCCGTCCTGTATGCGGCGATGTGGCAAGCTCGAAACTATCCATGGTCAAACAGGACCGCCGGACCCCGTGACGGCCTCTACAAGACTACGGATGGCGGCGCCCACTGGACTGATATCACGAACAATCCCGGGCTGCCCAAGGGACTCAAGGGCCGTATCGGAGTCGCTGTATCCGCGGCCAGGCCCGGCCTGGTCTGGACCATCATGACCGCGGAGGGGACCCGCGGAGGCGCATGGCCGCCGGCGGACGTCCACATTCCCCGCGGTTGGCAGCCCTGCCTGCAGTACACCTGCCAGGGAAATGGCTTGTACCGCTCGGACGACGGCGGCGCCACATGGCACAGAACCACCAGCGATCCGCATCTTTTTCAGAGGCCGTGGTATTTTGGCACTGTCATAGCGGACCCCAAGGACCCGAACACCGTTTACGTTCCGGAAGTCGGTTTGTGGAGGAGCATCGACGGCGGCCGAACGATGACTCAGTTTCATTCGGGCGACAGTCACGATCTGTGGATTGACCCCGCCAACCCGCGGCGCATGATCGCGGGGACCGACAACGGGGCCTCAGTGACGGTAGATGGTGGTCGAACCTGGTCGAGCGTGGAGAACCAGCCGACAGGGCAATTCTACAAGGTGTCCACGGATTCCCGCTTTCCGTACCGTGTTCTTGGAGGCCAGCAGGATCACGGCGCCATCTCGGTCGGCAGCCGTGCCGACAGCTCCCTGCCTGCAGTTTTCGCGGTGGGCGGAGGGGAAGACGCCGTGGTCGCAGCCGACCCAGGCGACCCGGACATCACCTATGGGGGAGAGCACCACTGGGTGACGCAATCGGACCGCAGGACCGGGCGGGTGAGGTGGGTGTCACCGTGGCCTGAAAACGACTACGGCGAGGGCCCGGAGGACATGAAATACCGATGGCTTTGGTGGTTTCCCGTTTATATCTCGCCGACGGAACCCGGCTCGCTCTACGCAGCCGCCCAGGTCGTCTTCAGGTCGACCGACAAAGGTCAAAGTTGGAAAGTCATCAGTCCCGACCTTACGCTTCACGATCCGAGCACCATGGAGCCTTCGGCACCTTCGAGTCCAGACAGGTACTGGGGTCCCCTCACGAGGGAGAATCTCACGCAGTGGTATTCGGCGATCAGTACCCTCGCCGAGTCACAGGTCCGCAAGGGAGTCTTATGGACGGGATCGGACGACGGGCTGGTTTACGTGACCGAGGACGATGGCGGGCACTGGAAGAATGTAACTCCCGCGAAAATCAGGCCGCATACCTTCATCTGGACCGTCGAGCCGGGTCACTTCGACACGAACACGGCCTACGTCGCTGCGACCCGCTATCAGCTCGGCGACGACCGGCCTTATCTTTACAAGACCCGCGACTCCGGCAGGAGCTGGACACAGATCACCGCCGGAATTCCCCCGAACGAGATCACCCGCACCATCAGAGAGGATCCGATCAACCCCGGCTTGCTCTACGCCGGAACGAGCGGGGGAGTGTACGTCTCCTTCAACGACGGGCAATCATGGCAGTCGCTGCAATTGAACCAGCCGCGGGTCCCTGTGTGGGACCTCGGTACCAAGTCTGACGACCTCATAGCTGCGACGCACGGCCGGGCGTACTGGATCCTTGATGGCCTGACAGTGCTGCGTCAGCTGCAGCGGGACTTCGCCGTG
Organism: Steroidobacteraceae bacterium; assembly: GCA_036278795.1. GTDB lineage: Bacteria > Pseudomonadota > Gammaproteobacteria > Steroidobacterales > Steroidobacteraceae > 13-2-20CM-66-19. The sequence goes on from DASUKK010000025.1 coordinate 422,527, forward strand.
GAGCGTGTGAGGCTGTTCAAGCCCAGCGCCACCGTGCTGCAATTTGCAAAGAGCCGGCCCGATCCTGGTTCTGTGCCGGCGGGCGTGTCCATCCGTTACTTCCTTCCCAATGGCTTGAATCAAAACGTCAGCCTGTCGATCTTCGACACCGCGGGAAGGCTCATCCGGCAATTCTCCTCCGATCGTCCCGCGCCTCCCGGATCCGCAGAAGATCGATTCGAGCCGAAGGCGCAGCCAGACCCCCCGCTGCCTTCGAAGGTTGGAGCCAACGTATTCGTATGGGACATGAAGTATCCGGGGGTAAGGAAGACCCCGGGGGCAGTCCTCCGTTTTGGTGATCCCGGGGGACCTATCGTGGTGCCCGGGACGTACAGGGTTCGCCTGACAGCCGGGGGTGAGACACAAACACAGACGTTCGAAGTCGTAATGGATCCGAAAATGCGGACTACACGAGCCGACTCGGACGAACAGTTGCGCCTTGCAATACGAATCCGAGACGAAGCGAACGAGGCGTTCGCGGCCGTGGCGGAAATCCGCAGCATCCGGCGCCAGGTCTTCAATGACATGGGGCGGCTCGAGGAGACCCCGCAAGCGGCACGTCTTCACCGGCTCGGCAACGTGCTGAACCGCAAGCTTTGGAGCATCGAGGATGCGCTCATTCAGTTTCGCGTCGAGGCGGGAGCGCCCGCAAAAGAGGACTACATCAATTGGCCAGACCGGCTGGATGACAAACTGGTCTCTCTGCTCGGTTGGCTGGAGGCCTCTGAATCGAAGCCGACCGTTGCCGATTACAAGGTTTTCGACTACCTGTCAGCGCGGGTCTGTAGGGAGCTTGCCAGGCTTCGAGCGCTGACACAGACGGATCTGGCGGCCTTCGACGGACTTCTGCGTGAGACCGGGACGGCTCCCATTCAATTGAGATATCTGCCGCAAGCAAGTGTCCATCCCTGAGTCCCGGCTCTCCCGCTGCTCGATCGATTCAGTCGCGACCTCTGCTGCGGAGCTGTGCATATGAACCCTGCGCCCCTCACTCGCCAGATTGTCAGCGGCTTCGAGCAAATGTCCGCCCAATTGCAGAAGGCCGCGCGGTACATCCTGGATCATCCGCACGATGTGGCGCTGCTGACCATGCGCCAGCAGGCACGTGTCGCCGGCGTTCAGCCCGCCACCATGACGAGACTCGCCAAGCATCTGGGCCTGACCGGGTATGAGGCGGTCCGGGAGCTCTATGCCAAAGTCTTCCGCGCGGGCGGGTTCGACCTGGCACGGCGGGCCGATCAACAGATGGCCCGGCAGAAGCTGCGGGGCGATCAGGCACTCGCCGCCGAAATCGCCTCATCGCTCGCGACGCAGGTTGCCGCCCTTGCGGAGCCCGAGAGCCTGTCCAGGCTGGTCGCCGCAGCGGAAACTCTGGCGAGCGCCCGCCGGATCTACTGCCTCGGCATGCGCGCCTGCTTTCCGGCCATCGCTTATTTCCACTACGTGATTTCCCTCGTTCGCGACGGGGTCATCTTGTTCCACGGATTCGGCGGTCTCGGTGTCGACGGACTGCACAACGCGGCTTCGGATGATGTTCTCCTTGTGAGCAGCGTCCGGCCCTACACTCGAATCGTGGTGGAGGCGGTGCGCTATGCCCGGGCCCGCAATGTCCCGGTGGTGGCGATCACCGACAGCGCGGTCTCGCCCCTGACGGAGCAAGCGCAGCACGCGATACTCGTTCCAACCCATAGTCCTTCCTTCTTTCACGCCATGGCGCCGACCTTTACGGCAGCGGAGATCCTCGCTGCGCTCGTTGCCGGCCGTGGCGGCGCGAACGCGCTGAGAGCGCTGAAAGATGCCCAGGAGCAGCTCGCTGCTTTCCGCGTCCACTACGATCCCAAGCACCGCGGGAAAGTCTCATGACCCATCTGCTTCACCGCCAGATCGACGACGATCTTCCCGTCGCCGTAGGCGGGCGCGGCGTACAGCTGTTCGACGCGGCCGGCCGTGCCTATATTGATGCCAGTGGGGGCGCCGCCGTCTCGTGCCTCGGGCATGCCCACCCCGATGTCCGGGCGGCGCTGCATGCCCAGCTCGACAAACTCGCTTATGCACATACTTCGTTCTTTACCAGCGAGGCTGCGGAAACGTTGGCAAACCGGCTCGCGGCCTCAGCGCCCGGCAAGCTCGACCATGTATATCTCGTGAGCGGCGGCTCGGAAGCCGTGGAGGCGGCGCTCAAAATGGCACGGCAATATTTTCTGGAAATCGGACAGCCCCAGCGGCGCCACATCATCGCCCGCCGCCAGAGCTATCACGGCAACACCCTGGGCGCCCTTGCAGCCGGCGGCAACTTCCTTAGGCGCAGGCGATTCCGCCCCTTGCTGGTCGAGACTCGTCACATCGAGCCTTGCTACGCCTACCGCTTCCAGAGAAAAGGGGAGTCGGACGGCGAATATGCCGGACGGGCAGCGCAGGCGCTCGAGGAGGAGATCCTTGCTGTGGGCCCCGAGGCGGTGATGGCTTTCATCGCTGAGACCGTGGTCGGTGCGACGGCCGGCGCCGTGCCCCCGGTCGGCGATTACTTTCGGCAGATTCGCAACATCTGCGACCGTTACGGCGTTCTGCTGATCCTGGATGAGGTGATGTGCGGCATGGGTCGCACCGGGACCCTCTACGCCTTCGAGCAGGAGGGGATCGTCCCCGACATCGTCACCATAGCCAAGGGACTCGGCGGCGGCTACCAGCCCATCGGCGCGGTGATTCTGGGCTCACATATATTCGCGGCCTTCAGGGAAGGCACCGGCGCGTTCGAGCATGGCCATACCTACATGGGTCACCCCATGGCCGCGGCCGCCGCGCTGGCGGTGCAGGAGGTGATCGCGCGCGATGGGCTTCTCGAGAACGTGCGGCTCATGGGACACCGCTTGGCAACCGCGCTCTCCGAGCGCCTCGAACGGCATCCGCACGTGGGTGACATCCGAGGCCGGGGCCTGTTGCGCGGCGTCGAGCTCGTCGCGGACCGCGAGAGCAAGGCGCCCTTCGACCCGTCGTTGCGCCTGCACACGCATATCAAACGTGAGGCCATGGGTCGCGGACTCATTGTCTATCCTATGGGCGGTACCATCGACGGCGATCGGGGCAACCATGTCCTGCTTGCGCCTCCGTTCATCAGCAACGCCGTGGAGATCGATGCCATCGTCGACCGCCTCGCTCAGGCGATCGATGCGGGGCTCTCCTGCACGCACGCGCACTGAGGCGCAGCGATCAACTCGCCAGCGATCTGCGCAGGGCATAGGCGGCCGACACAATGATGGCCGATGCGGATGAAGCGAACAGGTCGATTGCGGTCTGCCGCTTCATCAACATCAAGCCCAGAACGCCGACGATCAGCACGACGACCAGCCCGCTGAGCCACGGAAAGATCCAGATGGTGATGGCGGGGAGGGGTGCCCCCAGCCGCTCCTGGGCACGGCGGTTGACGATCTGCGCGAGCGCGATGAGCAAGTAGATGAACAGCATGACAGCGCCCGAGGCGCTCAGCAGCAGGTGGAAGACGGCTCGATAGGAGAAAGCCGCGCACAGCGACAAGGCGTAGGCGGCCACGGCCACGGTCAGCACGGCAATGTATGGCGTACCACGTGCGTCGCAGCGCGTCGCGAGCGAAGGCGCATCACCGCGATCCGCCAGGCCCCGCAACGTGCGAGCCGCAACATAAATACCGGAGTTGAGACAGGAGAGAATGGCGGTCAATATCACGGCGTCCATGATTGCCGCGCCGTCGCCGAAGCCGACGCGATCGAGAGCGGCGCTGAAGGGCGAATAGCCGCTCACGATGGCGCTCCAGGGCACCATCATGAGAATGATCAGCATCGAGCTGAGGTAGAACGCCAAGACACGGAGGACGACCGTACGTACGCTGCGAGCCGTATTGCCGACGGGATCGCTCGAGTCGACTGCGGCGATGGCGGCGATTTCCGCGCCGGCGACCGCGAACATCGCGGCCGGGACTTCGCGGAGGACTGCGCCGTAACCATGCGGCGCAAAGCCGCCGCGCCTGAACAGCAGCGCGGGTCCCACCTCGAATCCGTGCTGGCCCAACAGCACGTATCCAAGCCCAAATGCGACGAAGAGGATGATTGTAGCGACCTTGATCGAAGCGAACCAGAATTCCAGCTCACCGTACATGCGAACCGCGCTCAGATTGGCGATGGCCAGGCATCCGAGCAGCAGTGTCGCCAGCAGCCACATCGGCAGCGGCAACCAGCGCTGCAGGGTCCCCGCGGCCGCTATCGTCTCGACCGCGATCACAATGACCCAGTAATAGGTGTAGAGCCAACCCGACGTGAAGGCGGCCCAGCTTCCCAAGGGGCCGCGGGTATACTCCGTGAACACGCCGGAGTTGTTCGTCCAGAGTGCGAGCTCCGCCAGCATCCGCATCACCAGAAAGACGATGAGTCCGCAGATGCCGTAGGCAAGCAGGACCGCCGGGCCTACAGAGCTGATCAGCACACTGCTGCCGACGAACAAGCCCGCACCGATGACCCCGCCCAGGGAAATCATCAGGATGTGCCTCGGCCTGAGTTTCTCAGCCGACCCCGCCGCGGCGCGGGTCATAGTGCGCGGGTAGTCATCGGGAGGTGCGGTTACCACGTGCGGCTGAAGCAGTCCGGTCCAAGTGTTTCAGTACGTCATTTTATGATACACTTGTTTAAGTCATCACAAAAGGCAGGCGCTTTGACGCAAGTGGTTCTGATCCATGCGATGCGCCATTCGCTGGCACCGATCGAAGCCGCGTTCGCTGAGCACTGGTGCGAGGCGCGGCTCACCAATCTGCTCGACGACAGCCTCGCTACCAATCTTGCCGCGGCCCCAGTCCTCGACAATCGAATGACGCAACGCTTTCTCACCCTGGGACGATACGCTGCCACGCTCGATGCCGACGCCATCCTCTTTACGTGTTCGGCCTTTGTTCCGTGCATCCATGCCGTGCGGGACGACCTCGCGCCGCTGCCTGTCAGGGGCCCCAACGAGGCGATGATCGCGGAGATCGCGGCCATCGAGGGACGCGTAGCGCTGGTGGCTACGTTTGCTCCCACGCTGCGCATGATGATGGCAGCGAAAGTCGCTTCGGGCCTGGACATCGAGCCGGTCTACGTAGACGGTGCGCTCGCAGCGCTGGACGCCGGCGATCCGCAGCGCCACGACCGGCTGGTTGTGCAAGCGCTGCAGGACAGGCGTTACGACGCCGTGGCATTGGTCCAATACAGCCTGGCGCGTGCCGCGCCGGCCATCGCTGCCCAGTTCGCCGCTCCGGTGCTGACGGCCCCCGCGGCCGCAGTGCAGGAGCTCCGGCGCGCGACGAGCGGCGCGCAACCATCGGCTCGATAGCCTCGGCTTCCGTATCATCAACATTGGCGACGTTCGTCGCGCGCGAGCGCCTGGTCATCGAATCCGCGTGACCGCGTGACGTTGCGACCTGGGATGATGCACCAACACGCGTCCAAGGGGTTGTCCATGAAGAGCTTTCGCCATCTATCCGCCACTCTGTTGAGAATCGTGCCGGGCGGCCTCGTGGCCGCAGCCGTGCTCGCTACCGCTACCGGCGCCCGTGCGGCCGCGCCTGCTGCGGCAGCCAATGCCGCGAGCGGGCGCTCGGTCGAAGATCCGTTGATGGCCGCAGCGCGGGTAGAGCTCGCCGCCTCGAATGGCCACGACATCGGCGGATTCCTGCAGGCATTCACCCGGGGCGCCGCGATACTGGTCGACGCGTCGCCCTACTCCTACCACGGGCAAAAGGGGCTCGCAGACTTCTTTCGATCGAACATCTTAGGCACCCGGGCGCAATACACGATCAAGCCGGGCGCGCCTCAGACGGAGGATCGCGTGGGCGATCATGCTTACCTGGAATTCGTGGTCAATCTGCACGCTACGGACGCCAACGGCGACTCGTTCAATGATCCCATCCACTGGATCGGCGCTTTTGCCCGACGCGGTGGCCGCTGGCAAATCGACGTTCTGACGCTCACCACGACCGGCGGCTAGCGGCCGGACCCCGCGATGCGCCTGCTGACACTCATTCGAATCGCGGCAGCCCCGCCGCTGCGGCCCACCAGCTCCGGCGCGCACGCAGCCAGGCCCACTACGCCAGTACGCGAGGATACCCATCGAGCGCGGCGGAAGAGGACCTCAGGGACCTCACTCTCTTTCCGGGCTCGAGCACGCGGAACCCGTCGGCCGACCCGCGGTCCCCGCATCAGGTGCTCGTCGGGCTCAACAGGCGTTCACGGATGCTGTTCGACTTGTATCAGGTCAATATGGACGCGCGACCTTCAGTGGTTCGACCACGGCTGACCGCGGATCGTCCACCCGAAGTTTGCGCTAACCATTTTGATGAGTGCGGGCCACATTATGCGAGCGGTGCTTTGACAAACATTCTTCGGCTGGTCTCGCGGACAGGCAAAGCTGCCATAGGCTCTGTTATTCCAGGCGCCGCTTCGCGCGCGCTCATCTGGCGGGCTCTTTGCGCGGCCCCGTTTGCATTTCTGCCTGGCTCTGCTTTTGCGCAAAGCACTGTGAGCCACGACAGCAGCGGTCCGCCAAAGTTAGAAGCTCGTGATCTCGCCGCATTCTTTGGGGGGCTCATTCCTTATGCCCTCGCGCAAGGAGATATTGCCGGACTTTCGCTGGCTGTGGTCGACGGAGATTCGGTAATTTTCCAGAGCGGATATGGCTATGCCAACGTGGCCACCGGTCAAAAAATGACGCCATTTACGCCAGTCAGGATTGCTTCGATCACCAAGACGTTCACATTCACTGCCGTATTGCAACTAGTTGAACGGCATAAGTTGGATCTCGATCGCGACATCAACGCGTATCTTGACTTCAAGATTCCTTATACGTTCCACAAGCCAATTACGCTCAGAAATCTAATGACCCACACTGCCGGCTTCGAGGACAGCAGTGAGCACCTGTTTGTGCACGATATTTCGGCTATGCGGAACCTTGGAGAGTATGTCCGGCATAACCTACCGGCCCGGATTTATCCGCCCGGACGGGTTATCGCCTACTCCAATTATGGTGCCGCACTTGCGGGATACATAGTCGAGAGGGCATCCGGCTTGCCCTACGCCGGATACTTGGAGGAGAACATATTTTCACCCTTGGGCATGCGCGATAGCACCGCCAGTCAACCCCTGCCGGAAAAGATGGCTTCCAGGTTATCCAAAGGCTATTTGCTCGCTTCAAATGCCGCGCGTCCGATGAATTGGGTTGAGCCAGCTCCCGCCGGAGCAATGACTTCGACTGCTGCCGATCTGGCTCGCTTCGCAATAGCGCACCTGAACGGCGGATCATTCCGTGGTCACGCAATTCTGCTTCCGAAATACGTCGCTTTGATGCATCAGAGCGCCTGGAGAGCAATCGATAATCTAAATGGATATACGCTGGGATTCGAAGAGGAGAACCGGAATGGACTTCGTATCATTGGACACGGAGGCGATCTTCAAACCTTCGAGACGGATATGCATCTGCTTCCCGACAGGAAAGTCGGACTGATCGTTTTGATGAATAGCGCTGGATCGCGAGGCGCGGCCCAGAAATTGCGCGTTGCGATTTTTCGCGCGTTTTTGGATCGGTACTTTCCAGCTCCGCCCGACGAAGCAAAAAAGCGCCCAGGTATGCCGGCCCCATCGATAGAGCCGCAATGGAGGGAACCTATTTCCTTAGCCGCCGCTCCGAGAGCAACTTTCTGCGTGTCAATAATCTATTTAGCCCGTTGCGGCTCAGGTTCGATAAGGATGGCCTGCTGACCTTTAGCTTATTCCAGGATCCAGCAGGAACCGTCGAAAGATGGCGCGCGGTTGGGCCTTACGACTTTGCGAATGTAGCCGGGCAAGGCCGCATAGCGTTCGTGCATGATGACAGCGGACACATAGATTACTTTGCGACCGATGACTTTACTACGGGTTTCGTGTTTCAGCCCGTCCCTTTTGCGGAGAATGGCAATTGGATAATTCCCGCATTGGTGTCATCAGCGCTGGTGCTTGCAGTCGCTGCCCTATCTTGGGTCTTGCGCTTGATGTTCTCGAGCCAGCCCCGAAACGCTATGAGAACAATACAGGGTTCCGCACCCTTGATTGACGTTGCAGTTTTAGGCGTCTGGTATTGGCTGTTCAGGGTGAGCGCGGGTCCGGTTAGCACCTTGGGAGACCGACCAGATACGATCCTCTTACTGTTATATTCGGTCAGTGCGGGCGCGTTTGTAGTTTCTATCGTACACCTTGCCTGCCTAACCTTCGACGTTGCGTGTTCCAGGCAAGGTCTTCGGCTGCTGATTTCCAGGTGTGCTTTGGCAATATCCCTGGGATTTGTCTGCTGGTTCTTGTACTCGTTCAATTTGATGAATTTTCGAATGAGCTATTGAAATTGGCCAGGGTGGTAACATCATGCAGCGCGTGATCCCCAGCTCCGGATCGGCAAGTGACCCATCCAGGTCGAAGACGAGGTTCATGAACCGACCTCTCTGGCTTCGATCCCGGGCTTGCGCACATCACCGGCTGTCGCGCTGTCTGATCGCCGCATCGTCGTCCTCTTCCCGGAAGAACCGCGAGGTGGCCGGCCCAGGTCTGATCCTTCATCGCTCAGGCTTCGCTACGGGCGTCCGTCGTGCGGATTGCCATTGACTGCGCCGAATTCACGCAGAGTACGGGCACTGCTCTGTTCTCGCAGCGCCGCGATCCACCAGCGGCCGTTGTGCCGGTGAAGCACGGCGAAAAAGAGTCCGGCTTCCGGTTGCCGGATCTTCGATGCCGGCGTGGGCTCGATGGTCCAGGCGCCATCGATTAGAGCCACAGTCCCCGTCAGGTCGCGCAAATGGCTCACCACGGCCGTTGCGCGGCTACCTGCGTATCCCTGCGCGAACGCCCCTCGATAGAAGGTCTCGATCTCGCGCCGGCCTGTGGCATATATGCCATCGGGACTGACGAAATCGCCTCCCGTCTCGTACTGGGCGGCGATCGCATGCGCATCGGCGCGATTCCAGGCGGCGAGGATGTTTGCGATAACGGGCGCGACGGTGCGCCCGGCGGTTGGCTTCGATCCGGCCATCGCATTGCGGCCGCAAGCCAGAAGTATCGCGGCTGCTGCAACCAGGCCCGGCGCGCGCATGGCGGTACGGGTGCTCAGGAGAAGGCTTGCTCGCAAGGAGTGCACGTTGGACTCCACGTCGTCTTCGATGCAGCCCTTATAAACCTGGAGCATACTCCGGGTTTCAAGCACGGAGTGATGCCATGGGCCTGCGAACCATCGGGCAGCTTGCGAAAGCTTCCGGGCTTCCAGTGGATACCATCCGCTACTACGAGCGAGTCGGTCTGCTGCCGCGCCGTGCCTCCGGACGCGGGAGTTGGCGGCGCTATCCCGACGAGATGCTCGCGCGACTGCGCTACGTGCGGGAAGGCCGTGCTGTCGGCTTCACGATAGGCGAACTGCGTGACCTGCTGCGCCTGACCATCGTGGGTGCACCGCGGTTTTGCGACAACTTCGATGTGGCCGTGCGCCGGAAGGTGGAGGCGATCGAGCAGGTGATCTCCCGCCTCTCGTCGCAACGCGCGCGACTCGAGGAATTCTCCCGCAGCTGCCGCGAGCGCCGCCGCGAGCACCGCTGCCCCATTCTCGAGAACCTGCGGCCCCGCCCACCGCTCTCCGACTGAGTCCCTAACGGTCGCCGCCGGCCCGACGGCGTGTCGTCAAACGGGCCCGACTCGACATGCCGGCCGGCGTAGCCCGTCGATTCACTGGCACGGCTCAGCCGGCTGCGGATGCAGGGCATCCGCCGCGAACGTGGGCGGACGCGCCGTGTGGCTCGCCTGCTCATAGGCATACGCCAGCCCGAGGAGCCGCGCCTCCGACCACTTCGGCCCGATGAAGGAAAGGCCCACCGGCAATCCGTGGACCTCTCCCATCGGCACGGTGATGTAGGGATACTCGGCGACCGCCGGCAACTCGCTGTCGCCGGGACTGGCGCTGTCGCCGTTCACCAGGTCGATCACGAAGGCCGGGTTCTGCGTGGGAGAGATCAGTGCGATGACGCCATGCTCCTGCAACAGCCTGTCGATCCCCTGGGGACCCGCCAGGCGCAGATTGGCCGCGCGCGCCTTGACATAGGCCGGATCCTGCAGGCCCTTCGTACGCTCGGCTTGCACGAAGAATCCCTGCCCGAACCAGGTCATCTCTTCCGGATGCGCATCGTCGAAGGCGATGAGCTGAGCGAGCGTCCGGGTCTTGACCGCGGGCGGCGATCCGGCGAGATATGAATCGAGGTCCGCCTTCAGCTCCGTGTGCAGCACGATGCTTTCGTTCTTGCCCAGCTTCCCCATGTCATAGTCATCGACATCCACCAGAGTCGCGCCCCGCGCCTTGAGTACGGCGAGCGCGCGGTTGAAGACACCGAGCGTCTCCGGGGTAAACCCCTTCAGGAAAAAGCGCGCCACGCCCAACCGCACGCCGCTGAGCGCACGAGGATCGAGCGCAGTGGTGTAGTCGATGCGGTGCGCATTCGCATCCGCCGTGGCCGGGTCGGCCGGATCGCTGCCGGCCATCGCGGTCAGGAGCATGGCCGCGTCGCGCACGGTGTGGGTGATGGGCCCGGCCGTATCCTGCGTATGACTGATCGGCACGATCCCGGTGCGGGAGACGAGCCCGACGGTGGGCTTCAGGCCTACCAACCCGTTCATCGATGACGGACAGCCGATGGATCCGTCCGTCTCCGTGCCGACCGCGGCCGCCGCCATGCCGGCAGCGACTGCGGCGGCAGACCCCGAGCTCGATCCGCACGCCGAGCGATCGAGCATGTAGGGATTGCGCGTGAGCCCGCCCACGCCGCTCCACCCGCTGCTCGAGTGCTCGGAGCGGATGTTCGCCCACTCCGACAGGTTGGTCCGGCCGAGAATGACCGCACCGGCGCGAGTGAGGTTCTGCACCGCCGGGGCGCTGACGGCACGGACATTCTGCGCGAGAGCGAGTGATCCGGCCGTTGTCGGCAGGCCGGCGACATCGATGTTGTCCTTCACCAGGATCGGCAGTCCATCCAGGGGACCGCGCGGCTTGCCGGCGCCGCGGCGCGCATCGGCGGCCCGCGCCGCCTCTGCCGCCCGCGGATTCAGGCCGATGACCGCGTGCACCCGCGGATTGAGCTCGCCGATCCGGGCCTCGTACCCGGCGACCAGCGCCTGCGAGGTGGTCCGATGGGCCGCGAGGTCGGCGGCCAGCGTGGCCGCCGGCTTGCAGACCAGGTCATTGCCCGCCGCCGCGGCGACCTGTGCCAGGCAGACGAGCGCGCTTGCGGTGATATACGTACGCATGGTGGAGCTCCTTACGGTGCCGCGTGCGGAGCCATGATCTGCGCCAGCATGTCCGCCTGGCCCGCGACGCGCTCGAGGTGCGGATACTTCGGCCCGCCGTGATAACTGACCTGATAGGTGTGGTACCAGCCGTCCTGCTGCACGAGGAAGGCAGTGGGTCCGCTGGAGTGCTCCGCCTGCATCGTCACATACTTCAATACATCGCCCGTGAAGGCCTGGCCATCGACGGCGACGATCTTCATGCCGGGCGCGATGCCGGCCTGCCAGGCCGGCGAGTCCTCGCGCACGTCCATCACCGTAGCGTCCTTGCCGAGCAGCAGGCCATAGCTGTACCACCTGTCCGTCGAGTGGGACAGCTTCTCACGCGCGGTGATGAACTCATTGGGCTTACTCGTGTACACCAGGCGCCAGCCCGCCCGCGCCAGCTCGTCGGTCGGCGCCATGGGTGCCACCTCGTACACGCGCTTCTGGAAGAAGGCATGCCAGTCGTTCGGCGCCACCTCATTCAGCAGCCGCTCGATATCGGCGCGGGTGTAGGTCTTGGTGATGGGGCCGGTCAACGCCGGAGCGCTGTAAAGGTGCAGGAACGTGTCGAGCGACTTGCGGCCGTGAGTCTTCTCGCGGATGAGCGTATCGGCGTCCAGCCAGAGCAACTCTCCCTCGCCGTAGAAGTCGCCCGAGGTGCGGCGGATGCTGGGATAGGATCCCACGGCCTCGTAGAGGTAGGGCGCGGCGGTCGTCGTGTCGATCAGCGGCTCCGTGTTGCGGCCCGGCTCGCTCGCCAGCCGCGCATAGAGGGCCGCGAGGTATTCCGGATAATCGCCGGGCTTCCTGACTCCCGTGCGGAAGGAAAGGAGGTCCCCGAGATACTGGTTCATGCCCTCATACACCCAAAGAAGGGCCGTCTGCATCGGGATCTGGAAATTGAGGGTGGTCAGCTCCTCGGGCCGGCGGTACTTGCCGTTCCAGGAATGCGAGAACTCGTGGGTCAGCAGATCGCCGGCCGCGAGCTGATCCCGGGGGTTCGTCATGAAATCATCGGGTGCGCGGTTGTCGCTCGACTGGTGATGCTCGATGCCCTGGAAGCCGATCACATCGGACAGCTCGAGGAGCGAATGGTAGTCGTTCCAGTGCCGCGATCCGTAGAGGGCGAGCGCTTCCGGTGCCAGTCGTCTGTACTTGGAGATCAGCTCGTCCGGGATCTCGAGATCCTGCGGCTTGTCGGCAAAGACATCGAGCACGTGATACGCGCTGCCCTGACGCCACAGCTCGATGTGCTTGTAGTAACGGCCGCAGTCGAGCGGCGAGTCCACCAGCATGTTGAGCGGCACTTCGGCGAAGTCGATCCGCTGTCCGGATTGCTGCGGCCCCGGCAGCGCAGTGCCGTAGCCCCATCCGTCCGGCAGGATGATGCTGGGCTTGAAGTAGACGCGATGGGAGTTGGTGTCAGCCTGATAGAAGAGCACCCGGTTCCAGTTGAGGATGGCGAGATTCGGTGTCGACATCACGTCCGGTGAGTTGACCAGTACCGTGAACTGCACGTCGAGCGCGCGGACGCCGCGCGGCACATTCACGTGGAAGGCGTACATGTCCACCGCGTCGCGGCGCCATTCGAGCGGCTGCCCGTTCGCCGCCACCTTGATCTGCGAGAGAGCGGCCAGCGGGCCGGTCGGGCCATGCTCGCCCGGCGTCCATGCGGGATAAACGAATGTGAACGGACCCGGTGCGACCGGGATACGCAGGGTGGCGGTCATGAGTCCGCGTCCGGCGTCCCGCGCATCGAGCACGAGCGTTTCCGGGTTGTCCTGCGTCGCGAAGGGTCGTGCGTTCGCGTTGGGTTCCGCGGCGAGCGTGACGGCCGCGGTCCCAAAAAGCGGCAATGAAAGAATCAGGCAGGCGATGGACGCGAGACGCTTCACGGGGACTCCTCCGTCGACGTTATATTATCGTGTGGCGGCCGCGCTACCCGGCCGTGGGGAGCTGCAAGTATGGCATGGACCCGGGGCCATGCAGTCCCTTCGCGCAGATGAGGGTCCGTTGCGGTGAACGGTTCGCGCGGAGAGACGAATTGCAGGAAAGCGTATACCGGAATTTTCTCGATAATTTCAGGCAATTTTCCCGCTGCAGATGAACCGGATCGCGACAGGGATGGAACAAACACGCCGTGCATCTATACCTGCTGAGCTCGCTTCCACCCGCTGCGCCGAGCAGTGGGCTGCGAGCGACGAACCGCCGTGGCTCAAAGGCAACACTTTGGGCCGCGGCGAAAATCACGTGATAGAGTTCCCGCCGTTTTGCGCCAGCGGCCCTAGAGCCGCCCCATTGGGGAGTTACGTATGAGTATCGATCCGAGATTCACCGGCCTCACGGCCCGCCCGATCCTGACCATGGGCCTCCTCGCCCTGATCGGTGCGGCCGTTGCGGCTCCCGCCGATGCGCAGGTCGCAACCGGCGCTGCTGCCGATGCCGGCTCGTCCGCCGGCTCCAATATCTCCTCTCTGCAGGAGGTCGTCGTGACCGGCACCTCGATCAGGGGCATCAATGCCGAGACGGCCCTGCCCGTACAGGTTCTGAGCTCGAAGGACATCGCCCGCACCGGCGCGACCAACGTCGAGCAGCTCCTGCAATCGATCAGCGCCACGAGCAGCGCGGGTAGCGTCGTATCGGTCGACGCCACCGGCAACCTCACCGGCGGCATCCAGACCATCTCTCTGCGCGGCCTCGGCAGCTCACGCACGCTAGTGCTCATCAACGGCAAGCGCGCGTCGGTCTACGGCGGCGGATCGGCGGGCGCGGCGGGCAACTCCGTCGACATCGGCGCGATTCCGGTGGGTGCGATCGAGCGCGTCGAAGTCCTCAAGGACGGCGCCTCCGCCATCTACGGAAGCGACGCGATCGCGGGCGTGGTCAACTTCATCCTGAAGAGCAACTATCAGGGCCTGACGGCGACCGCGACCGTGGGCACCCCGACGGACTCCGGCGGCGGCACGGAAGAAACCGGCTCCCTCTATGCCGGCCTCGGCTCCATCACCCAGGATCGCTGGAATTTCGGCGTCGGCCTCAACGTCAGTCACATGTCGCCCATCATGGGCTCCGCGCGCGACTTCGCCACACGCTACAGCCCGGGCTATGGCAACGACGTGACCTCTTCGTTCGCCTTCCCGGCCAACATTTCCATCCCTGCGAACCCCGCGGCTCCCAAGGGGGCCACCGTGAGTCCCGGGGCGGGGAGCTGCGGGCCGGACTCTCTCAACGACCAGTTCTTCCCGACCCAGTGCCGCTTCGACAACACGCCGTTCGACTCGCTGCAGCCGCTGGAGAAGCGCGGCAGCGTCCTGCTCAACGGCGCCTTCGAGCTGTCGCCGCAGGCCGAGCTCTACGCCAACGCCCTGTACTCCGAGGTGCGGACGACGAGCTTCGTGCAGCCGGTGCCGCTCTCCAGCGGCAATCCGTTGCTGCCGGACAACCCTTACGTCGCCTACCTGGCCAACCTGCTGGCCACGGACTATCCCGGCTACAAGGCCGTCAAGCCGGGACAGGGTGCGTTCCTGCTGCCGCCGAGCAGCCCTTACTATCCGGCGGCCCTGGCCGCCCAGTACGGGCAGGCCGGCCAGCCCCTCAACCTCATCTATCGTGACTTCGCCAATGGCGGCCGCCAGCAGGCCGACATAGCCGACACGTCCCGCATCGTCGGCGGCGCCAAGGGCAGTGCTGCAGGCTGGGACTACGACGTGTCGATCCTCTACAGCCAGGTGAAGGTGCATGAGGATCTGGAGTCCGGATATCCGCTCTACTCCAAGATCATGCCGCTGCTCGACACCGGCACCATCAATCCCTTCGGACCGACGACGGATGCAAGCGCGCTCTCCGCGGCCAAGGCGACCGAGTTCGTCGGCCAATCGTTCAACAGCAAGACCTCGCTCACCAGCCTGGGCGGCACTGCCAGCCGCGAGATCGCCACGTTCTCGACGGGACCCCTCAACGCCGCGGTCGGTGCGGAGGTGCGGCGGGAGACCTTCGCTTACTCCCCGGCGACGGCCATCCAGACCGGCGACATCGCGGGCGAGGGCGGCAATCAGCTTCCGGAAGACGCCAAGCGCAACGTGTACTCGGCCTACGTCGAGCTCAACGGCTACCTGCTGTCCACACTCGATGCCGATGCTGCCGTGCGTTACGACAACTACCAGCGTGTCGGCACCACCGTGAACCCGAAGATATCGCTGCGCTGGCAGCCGACCAAGTGGTTCCTGGTGCGCGGCTCGGCGGGCACGGGCTTCCGCGCCCCCTCGCTGACGGACCTCTACGCCTCCCAGGCCCGGAGCGTCACCGCCAACGGCACCCGCGATCCGATCAAGTGCCCGACGTTCGATCCCAATAATCCGGCCTGCAGCTTCCAGTTCACGACCGTCACCGGCGGCAATCCCAACCTGGAGCCGGAGAAGTCGAAGACCTTCACCCTGGGTACTGCGATCTCACCGGTGAGGAACCTCAACATCGACCTCGACGCCTACTGGATCTACCTGCGCAATGCGATTGCGGTGGGCGGCCTCTCCACGGCGACCATTCTGCAGAACGCGCAGACCGCCACGACGTTCGCCAGCTTCATCACCCGTGATGCGGACGGCAACATCATCTCCATCAGCCAGACCGCCGCCAATCTCTTCAAGACCTACGTGCAAGGCGTCGATCTCAACGTGAGGTATGTCGTTCCGGTGGGCCCCGGGCAGGTCTTCTCCGTGCTCGATGGCTCGTACACCTACAAGTTCGCCAACCAGAACCCCAACGGCACCTGGACCAGCCAGCTCGACTTCGGCCTGCCGACGGTCAGCGGCATCCACCTGCGCTGGCGGCATACCCTGACGCTCGGCTACCAGACCCGAGACTGGTCGGTGTCGGCGACCCAGCACTTCCAGAAGGGCTACCACGACAGCGCCTCATCGGTCACCAGCCGGTTCCGCGACGTGAGCCCCTACGACACGTTCGATCTGCAGGCGACCTATTCCGGCCTGCACTCGCTCCAGTTCACGCTGGGCGCGATCAACGTGGTCAACAAGGTCCCGCCGTACGCGAACTATGCCTCCTCGGCCAACAACTTCATCGGCGGATTCGACATCTCGTACGGTGATCCGCGCGGCCGGTACGTCTACGGGACCGTCTCATACACCCTGCACTGAGCCTCAGCGGGAGGGCGCGCTCGGCTTCCAGGTCACCCGATCACCGGCCTGGAGTCCGAGCTGCGCCGCCTCCCCGCCGCGCAGCTCCAGCACGGCGATGACGGGCACGTCGGAAGAGAGCACGTCGAGTGAGAATGGCTTCGCGCCGGCGATGATCTTCGCGATCCGTCCGTCCTTGCCCACGAAGACCATGTCGAGCGGGATGTAGGTATTCTTCATCCAGAAGTGCGCCACCTGCGGCGAGCCCTCGGGAAACAACATCCCCTGACCCGCCGGCAGGTCACGCACGAACATCAGCCCCTGTTCCTGCCGCGCCGGCGTGTCGGCGATCCAGACCTCGAAATGATCGGTGTGCCCGTGAGCCGTGATGTCGAGGGTCGTACGCGGGAAGTGCGTCAGGCTCTCGATCGGCGCGGACTGAGCCAGGCAGATGGTGCCCAGCGAAGCCGCCAGCAGCAGGGCGGGCAGCAGGAATAAAGCCGACGGTCTCCGCGGGGAGACTGCAGAGCGGGGGTGGCGTGTCACGCTGGGATTTCCTCGTGGCCTCATGGAGTGTCGAAGTCGGCGCGACCCGCGAAGTCGAAGGTCGTCACCACTATGCGGCGATCGCCGCGGATATCATTGGCTGGCGCGATGCAGAACCCGTGCGCCGTGATCAGATAAGAGCGGGCCTTCACCGGGCTCTGTCGCAGCCGATCCACGGTACAGTTGCCATCGCCCTGGGTCGCAAAGATCAGCTTCTCGCCCTCGAAGATCACCGTCAGGTTGGTCGGAAGCTCCCGGCCCGGCCGCCCTTCGTGCGCGCCGTCGATGCCGAAGACCATCCGCACCCGCCGCTTCCCGGTCCCCACCGGCCCCTCGAATCCCATCCGAATGCCGCTTCCATCGACGCGCGGCCCTCCCTCGCAGGCCAGAGCCGGCCCATGCAGATCGACGTCGAGTTTGATTGCGCCGCGAATGCGCGCGCGCAGGTACGACTTGCCGGAAGGCAGGCAGGGGCCGGAGAGCGACACGCTCGGCAAGCCCGCTCCGAGCGGCATTCGCTGCGCCTGCGCGCTCGAGCTCGCCAGGGCGGCCGCAAGCACCACGCCGGCGGCGAGCAGCGGCAGCGGACGGTAATCGTTTTGCATCCTCGGTATTGTATCGGTTGAGGCGCCGGCGGCACCCGATGAGCCAATGCCTTGGCTGGGGGGTCGTGGCTCAGCCTCGCCCGCCTCAGCTACCGCTCAGGCCGACCCCCTGCGCCGATGGGCGGTGCGCATGGGCAGAGGGCCACGCGACCCGCTAGACTGCGCGGTCTCATTCGCCGCAGGAAGCCTGAGACAGGAACGCAATGCGCAATACGCTTCTAGAGATCACTCCCGTCATTCCCGAGGCCCTGAAGCGCCTGCCCGAGCTGGGCGGCAATCTATTCTTCTCCTGGCATCGCCCGATCCGGGCGCTGTTCGAAGACCTGGATCCGGAGCTGTGGAAGCAGACGAGCGGCAACCCCCGGCTGCTGCTGCGCTGCATCGCGCAGGCGAATCTCGATCGCGCCGCCCGGGACCCGGTGTACCTGGCGCGCTATCGTGGCGCGCTCGAGGCGCTCGATGCCTATCTCACCGCACCCGCCCCGCGCAGCGATGAGCCGCTCGTCGCCTATTTCTGCGCGGAGTACGGCTTTCACGAAAGCTTCCCCATCTATTCAGGGGGCCTCGGCGTTCTCGCCGGCGACTACTGCAAAGCAGCCAGCGACCGACGCGCTAACTTCGTCGCCGTCGGCCTACTTTACGAGCAGGGCTACTTCACCCAGACGGTGGACAATGACGGGGCTCAGCACGCGGAATATCGCGAGCACGACCCGCGCGATTTGCCCGTCGTGGCCGCACGCAATGCCAGCGGGGAGTGGATCAAAGTCACCGTGCGTATCGCTGGCCGCGAAGTCGTCGCGCGCCTCTGGAAGGCCCAGGTCGGCCGGGTGCCCGTATACCTCCTCGATACCAATACCCCGGAAAACGCGCCGAGCGACCGTGACATCACCCATCGCCTCTACGGCGGCGATGAGTCCACGCGCGTCCGGCAGGAGATGATCCTCGGCATCGGCGGCATCCGTGCGCTTCGCGCGCTGGGCATCAAGCCTGCCGTTTGGCATCTCAACGAGGGCCACGCCGCATTTCTCATCCTGGAGTTGCTGCGCGAGCACTTGGCCCTGGGTCTGCCGTTCGACGCTGCCCTGGAGGCCGTTGCGGCCGCCTGCGTGTTCACGACGCATACACCGGTCGCGGCGGGACACGATGCCTTCGGGCATGACCTCATCCTCAGCCACTTCGGCGATTTCCTCCGAGAGCTGGACGTCCCCGTCGAACGCTTCCTCGACCTCGCCCGTACCCCGGCGGCGCCCGGCCTCTTCAACATGACCCGGCTTGCCTTGAATGGGGCACGGCACGTCAACGGCGTCAGTCGCATTCACGGCACCGTCTCTTCTCGCTTGTGCGCCGACCAGTGGCCGGAGATCCGGCCGGAGGAGAACCTCGTCGGCTTCGTCACCAATGGCGTGCACGTGCCGACGTTCCTGCACAAGACCTGGATGGATTTCTTCAATACGGAGCTAGGCCCGAGCTGGCGCGACAGGCTGAGCGACGTCCAGTTCTGGAGCGCGCTCGAGGCCGTGCCGAACGACCGTTTCTGGGCCGCGGCTCAGTCCGTGAAGTCCCGGATGCTCGCCAGCGTGCGCGAGCGCCTGCAGCGCGAGTACGCCCGCAAAGGCATGAGCCCGGCGCAGCTGCGCCACGTCACGCGGTTTCTCGACCCTTTGCGGCCCAACGTGCTGACGATCGGCTTTGCGCGGCGCTTTGCGACCTATAAGCGCGCCACACTGCTGCTGCGGGATCGCGCCCGCCTGGCGCGCCTGGTGAACGATCCGGAACGGCCCGTGATCCTGCTCTTTGCCGGCAAGGCGCACCCCGCGGACGAGCCTGGCAAGGGCGTGCTGCGCGAGATCCGCCAGCTCATGACCTCCCCGGACTTCCTCGGCCGCATCATCTTCCTCGAGGATTACGACCTGCAGCTCGGGCGCTCGCTGGTCTCCGGTGTCGACGTATGGCTCAACAATCCCATCGCGCCTCTCGAGGCGAGCGGTACCTCCGGCATCAAGGCCGCGATCAACGGGCGCTTGAACCTGAGCATCCTCGACGGCTGGTGGGCCGAGGGCTGGATGCAGGACAACGGCTGGGGCATACCGCCGGCCAACGTGCAGGATCCGGAGCGCCGCGACGCGCTCGAGGCGGAGCTCATCCTCGATGCGCTCGAAGA
Source organism: Steroidobacteraceae bacterium (assembly GCA_036278795.1). Classification (GTDB taxonomy): domain Bacteria; phylum Pseudomonadota; class Gammaproteobacteria; order Steroidobacterales; family Steroidobacteraceae; genus 13-2-20CM-66-19. Next base: position 442,331 of record DASUKK010000025.1, read on the forward strand.
GGAGATCATCCCCCTCTACTATGCGGCGGGCCAGAGAGAGGGCGAGGTCGGGCACTCGCCCGAGTGGGTCGCGCGGGCGAAGCGCGCCATGATGACGGTCATTCCCCGCTTCAATATGAGCCGGGTGCTCGAGGACTACACCCGGGGGCTCTATGGCCCAGCGGCGGAGCAGTACCGGCGCCTGGCCGCCGGCGGCTTTACCGGCGCCCGAGCCCTGGCGGAGTGGCAGCAAAAGATCCGCCAGGCCTGGACTCGTGTGAGTCTGCGGGTGGTCGCGGATGCCCCCGCGGAGCTGCCCCGGGGTGAGCCCCTTCGCGTGCGGGTCGCAGCCAGCCTGAACGGTCTGCACCCGTCCGATGTACGCGTCGAGCTCATTGCCCGCCGCCTGCTCCCCGAGGGAGAGCAGGGCCCCCCGCCGCTCTCATCGTTCGTGCCACCGGAGCGCGACGGCCTCTGGTGCGTGCCTCTCACGCCCACCGGCGAGCAGGAAGCGGACGGCGCCGCCGTTTTCGCGCTCGACACGGAGCCGCCGGAATGCGGGCAGTTCGCCACGGAGATGCGCATATACCCGCGGCACGACCTGCTGTCGCACGAGTACGCCCTCGGACTGATGAAGTGGCTTTAGGCCGCGCGCACGTTAAGATTGGCGCATAACAAAGCCGCTGCCCCGTGAGCCCCGCCAGCGCGAGTCCAAGCGTCCCAGGAAACTCAAGCATGTCCCGACAGCCCGCACGCGCCTCTTCCGGACGCTATGTGAGCCGCCTGACTGGCGGCACTCTTGCGGTGATCATGGCCGGCGGGCGGGGCGAGCGCCTGAAGGACCTGACCGAGCATCGCTGCAAGCCGGCGACCCCGTTCGGCGGCAAGTTTCGCATCGTCGATTTCGTGCTGTCGAACTGCGTCAACTCCGGCATCCGCCAGATCTCGATCCTCACCCAGTACAAGGCCCAGTCCCTGATCGCGCACGTGCAGCGCGGCTGGAGCTACCTGCGCGGTGAGTTCGGTGAGTTCATCGAGACCATCCCGGCGCAGCAGCAGAGAGGTCCGGTGTGGTACCGGGGAACGGCCGACGCCGTCCACCAGAACATCGATCTCATCCTCTCCCACAGGCCGAAGCACGTGCTGGTGCTTGCAGGCGATCACATCTACAAGATGGACTACGGTCCGATGATCGCCTATCACGTGGAGAAAGGCGCCGACATCACCGTCGGTGTGGTCGAAGTGCCCGCGAGCGAGTCGCGGCATTTTGGCGTTCTGACCGCCACGGAATGGAACCGGGTGACGCGGTTCTCGGAGAAGCCCGCCGTCCCGGATACTCTCCCGAGCAGGCCGGACACAATCCTCGCGTCTATGGGCATTTACGTATTCAACACGCGTCTCTTGCAGCGTCTCCTGGAGGAGGATTCGGCCGACGATGCTTCCGCCCACGACTTCGGCAAGAACATCATCCCGAAGACTCTGAGCACGACCCTGCAGGTGTTCGCGTATCCGTTCCAGGACGTCAAGACGCGCGCGCAGAGCTACTGGCGTGACGTCGGTACGATAGACGCCTATTACGAGGCGAATCTCGAGCTGGTCCATGTCAGGCCCGAGCTCAACATCTACGATGAGGACTGGCCCATCTGGACCTATCAGATGCACCAGCCTCCAGCCAAGTTCATCCTCGATGAGGACGGACGGCGCGGCATGGCCATCAACTCGATGGTCTCCGGAGGCTGCATCATCTCCGGCGCGATGGTGCGCGAGTCACTGCTCTTCTCCGACGTGCGGGTGGAAGAGCGCACCAGCATCGAGCGCTCCGTCATCCTGCCGCACGCGTTCATCGGCAGCGGCTGTCAGATCCGCGGAGCCATCGTCGATGAGGGTTGCGAGATCCCCGCCGGAATGCGCATCGGGCTCGATGCAGCCGACGATGCGCGCCGGTTCGTGGTCACCGAGAAAGGCGTCGTCCTCGTGACCCCCGACATGCTGCGCCGGCAGTCCGCTTAGATCTCATGGGATCCGATTCACGGCTGCCGGTAGTCCTGCTGTGGCACATGCACCAGCCACAGTACCGCGACGCCCTCACGGGACGATATGTGCTGCCGTGGACCTATCTCCACGCGATCAAGGACTACACCGACATGGCCGCGCACATGGAAGCGAATCCCGCGGCGCGCGCGGTGGTCAACTTCACACCCGTGCTGCTCGAGCAGCTCGAGGAGATCTCGCGCCGCGTGGCCGATCACTTGACTCTCGGCAGCGCGCTGCCCGATCCGGTGCTCGCGCTGCTCGGTCCGGATCCCGTGCCGGCGGAGCCCGCCGAACGCCTCGAGCTGCTGCGCGCCTGCCTCAAGGCGCAGCGCAAGCAGATGATCGAGCGCTTCGGCCCGTACCTCGAGCTCGCCACGCTCGCCGAGACGCTCGCGACCGTGGAGCGTGTGAGCTACGCCTCCGATCAGCTCATCCACGATCTCGCGGTCTGGTACCACCTGGCCTGGCTCGGCGAGACGGTGCGCCGGTCGGACACGCTCGTGAGCAGCCTGACCCAGCAGGGCCGCGCGTTCACGGCTGCGCAGCGGCGCGAGCTCCTGTCCCTGGTCGGCAACCTCGTCGCCTCCATCGTGCCGCGCTATCGAAAGCTTTCCGAGCGGGGACAGTGCGAGCTGTCGGTGACGCCGTACGGCCATCCGATCGTCCCGCTGCTGCTCGACTTCCAGGCCGCGCGCGATGCGGTACCCAACATGCCGCTGCCCCAGCACCAGTGCTATCCGGGAGGGGCGGAGCGCGCGCAATGGCACGTGCGGGAGTCGCTGCGCGTCTTCAAGCATGCGTTCGGCACGGACCCGAGCGGCTGCTGGCCCTCGGAAGGGGCGATCAGCCGCGGCACGCTGGAGCTGCTCGATCGTGCCGGCTTCAAGTGGGCGGCGAGCAGCGCCAATGTGCTGCAGGGCGCCCTGGTGCGCGGCGATCCCAGGGCCGCTCGCGACGCTCGCGCCTACAACCGGCCCTACCGCCTACCCGGCGGCAACATGGTCGATTTCTTTCGCGACGACACATTGTCGGACCTCATCGGCTTCACGTACGCGACCTGGCATGGCGATGATGCCGCGCACAACCTCGTCAATGAGCTCGCGCATCTCGCCAGGCAGTACGACGAGCCGGCGGCAACCCAGCCGACCGAGGGCCGCGCCCGCCATGTGGTGCTGATCGCCCTCGATGGCGAGAACGCCTGGGAGCACTACCCGTTCAACGGCTACTACTTCCTGCACGCGCTGTATGCGCTGCTGGCCGCACATCCGCTGCTGGAGCTGACTACGCTGTCGGATTGCGTTGCGCGCGGCCTCGAGCCGCTTCCCCTGCAGAGCGTGGTGGCCGGCAGCTGGGTGCACGGCACGCTCGCCACCTGGATGGGCGACCCGGCGAAGAATCGCGCCTGGGATCTTCTCTGCGATGCCAAGGTGGCCTTCGATCGCGTCATGGCTTCGGGTGCGCTCGATGCGGCGCAGCGCAGCGCCGTCGAGCGCCAGCTCGCCCTCTGCGAGAGCTCGGACTGGTTCTGGTGGTTCGGTGATTACAACCCCGCCGATGCGGTGAGTCAGTTCGACAGTCTGTATCGCCGCCAGCTCGTCGTTCTCTACCGCCTTCTCGGCCTGCCGCCGCCCGAAAGTCTCGCGCAGCCGATCTCCGTCGGCCGCGGCCGCCCGGAGCATGGCGGTGTCATGCGCCGAGCATACGCAAGCTGACAGGGAGGGAGTCCCCGCGACATGCGTCTGCCCGTGCTGGACCGGCGTCGCGCCGGAGTGCTGTTGCATCTCGGCTCGCTCGAGGCTCCGCTCGGCCGTGGCGGGCGTGCATTCATCGATTGGCTGGCGGACGGCGGCTTCAGCGTCTGGCAAATATTGCCCGCCGGCCCCACGGGAGCGGACGGCTCTCCCTACTGGGTGCGGTCCGACTTCGCCGGCAACCCGGCCTTCCTCGATCCCACCGAGCCGCCGGGCGAAGACCCGGCAGAGTACGCCGCATTTCTCGACCAAACACAGCACTGGCTGGATGACTACGCTCTCTTCGAGGTTCTGAGCGGCGTGCATGCCGGCGAGCCGTGGTGGACGTGGCCTGCGGAGCTGCGCGACCGGACGCCATCCGCGCTCGCTCGGGTTACGCACGATCTGCCCGCCCAGTTGCATCGAATCAAGCGCGAGCAGTTCGTTTTCTTCGTACAGTGGCGCCGACTGCGCGCGCACGCGCGCGCAAGGGGCGTGCGGATCGTCGGCGATCTGCCGTTCTACGTCGGCCCGCATTCCGCCGCGACCTGGGCGCACCGCGGGCAGTTCCAGCTCGAAGCCGACGGTCGTCCGGCCGCCGTCGCCGGTGTCCCGCCCGACTACTTCTCGCAGACCGGGCAGCTCTGGGGCAATCCCCTCTATGACTGGCAGGCGATGCGGCGTGACAACTTCGCGTACTGGCGCGCGCGCGTGCTCGAGCAGCTCGAGCGCGTCGACCTGTTGCGCATCGATCACTTTCGCGCTCTGGCGGCGCACTGGGCAGTGCCCGCCGGCGCCGCGGATGCCCGCGCGGGAGCGTGGCACCTGACCCCCGGCGAAGATCTCCTGCGACTGCTGATGGACGACCTCGGCGACCTGCCGATCGTCGCGGAGGATCTCGGCGTCATCACCGACGATGTCGTTGCGCTGCGCAAGGGCTTCGGACTGGCCGGCATGCGCGTGCTGCAGTTCGCCTTCAGCGGCGAGGGCGACAATCCCCACCTTCCCCACATGCACGAGCATGACAGCATCGTCTACACCGGCACGCATGACAACGACACCACCCTCGGTTGGTACCGCAGCCTCGACGAGGAGACACGCCGCAGTGTCGACGCCATGCTGCGAGCTGCCCCGGGATCCATGCCCGATGCGCTCATCCGCGAAGCCTTGGGCTCGGTCGGACAGCTCGCGGTCATTCCCGTGCAGGATCTGCTCGCGCTGGGCTCCGACGCCCGCCTCAATACACCGGGCACGGTGCAGGGCAACTGGTCGTGGCGCCTGCCCGCCGGCGCGCTCACAGCACAGCTCGCGAGCGACTACGCACGACTCAACCGCATGTACGGACGCGCCTGATGCTCGGTAACATCCCTGCCATGCGGTCCGTGCAGATGCTGCTCCTCGCCGTCGCGCTCTCCGGCTGTGCGCTGGTCGTGCCGAAGCTCGAGACCCCCAAGCTGTCGATCGTGGACGTCGAAGTGCGCAAGGCCAACCTCCTCGAGCAGCAGCTCCGCGTCCGTATGCGCGTCGAGAATCCCAACGACCGCAGCCTCCCTGTCCAGGGTCTCTCCTATACCGTCTATCTCGGTGGCCAGGAGTTCGCCACGGGCGTCTCCGCCGCCAGCTTCGTCGTCCCCGCACTCGGCACGGCGGAGTTCAACATGGACGTCTCCGCGAACGCCGCCGGCGCGCTCTTCACCCTTTTGAGCAAGCCTCGCGGCCAGGGCATCGATTACCGCATGCAGGGCAAGGTGCGGCTCAGCCACGGCTGGCTGCGCTCCATCCCGTTCGAGCAGCACGGCACCTTCACTCTGCGTTGACCCGAGGCGATTGCATTCGCGCCTTCGGGCCTAAGGTAGCGGCTGCAACGCCGTGAACGTTCCCGGTGAGCCGCTGTTCTGCAACAGAGCGCCCGGGGCATTTCCCTGTACACCGTTGACGATGGATTGTGGCGGTCCGGTCGGCACCACGATGTCCGGATATCCGTCACCATTGATGTCGGCCAGCGCGATCTCGTTGGAATCCGGGGCGGCGTAGCTGCTCGCCGCCAGGAAGGTGCCGGGGCTCGCCGCGTTCTGCAGCAGGACCGTCACCGCGTTCTCGCCGCCGATGAGAATATCCGGATGGCCATCGTCATTGACATCCTTCACCAGGATCGATTCGGCCGGATTGCAGCCGCCGAGCGCATAGCTGACCGGAGAGAGGAATTGGCCGGGATGCGCCGCATCCTGCGGCAGCACGGATACCGTCGGCGATCCACAGCCCGTCGGACCGGGATCGGTGATGACCAGATCATTGCTGCCATCCCCGTTGACATCGGCGATCGCAATCAGATTGGCGCCGGCCACGTTTGCGTTCGGCGTCTGGGTGAATACGGAAAGCGCCGGCGCATAGGCGATCTGGCTGGCGGGGCCGACGTGCAGCAGCAGCTTCACGCCCACCGAATCGGTGAGAGCGATGTCGGCAATCCCGTCGCCGTTGAGGTCGCCGACGGCAACCCAGTTTGCCCCACCCGGATACAGACCCACCGCGCTGCCGAAGGTGCCGGGCGAAGTCTGCAGGAAGAGCGAGACCGCAAAATCCGCGGCGACGATGTCGGGCGAGCCGTCGCCATTCATGTCGGCAACCGCAACCTGCGAGACACCCTGCGAGGCGAGCGCCAGTGGGACGGCAAACGTCCCGGGACTCTGCGCCTCATTCAGGAACACCGATATTCGTGAGTCGTCATAGCTCGCGGAGACGACATCGGGCAGCCGGTCGCCGTTGAGATCCACGCTCGCCAGGAAGAGCGGATCGTCGCCGGCGGGGATCAGTGACGGCGCGGCAAACGCGCCCGGAGCGCCGGCGAGATAGATCTTCAGGTTTCCCGGATTGATCTGCGCATCCTGGAGCACGGTGCTCGTGGCCACGATCGAATTCGAGCCGTTGCCGCCGAAATCGGCCGCGACCAGGCCGTTGGATACTTCGAGCGCGCAGTCCCAGCAGTCGCCATCACCGCCGCAGCTCGTGAGAGCGGGAAGCAGCAGGAGCGCAGCGGCGATTCGCGGCACCGAACGGGTGTTGATCGAGCGCATGGTCCGGCTCCTCATCGCCAGTGCCCGCCGACCCACACCCAGCCCCGGCGCCCCGCGACCCAGCGGCCCGGCACCCAGGCTGCGCGCGGACGCGGTGGTGTAACGTACACGCCCGGGACCCAGACGTACCGCGCGCCAGTCCAGCTCCAGTAGCCGGGCCGCCACACCTGATGGCCCACAACGGGCCGGACAGGTACCACCTCCACGAGGGGCGCCGGAGGCGCAACGCCCACGACGACTCGGGCCGCATAGGCCGGCGCCGCGACGGACACGAGCGCCGTCGCCGCCATCAACACTGTCAACTTGCTGCGCATCATCACGCTCACTCCAAGTGTTCTTCGCGAGTGATACGCGGGACGCTGCCTGATCCCCCTCGGGTTCCATCCCTCAGGGTGCATCTCACCGCGCGCGATGTTGCGTGCCCAGGCCCGCGGTAATGAAGACAGCCGTGGCCGATCCGGAAACATCCGCCGTATGCCAGGTGCCGCGCTCATTGATGGCGTATTCGCCCGGCCGCAGAGAGACGGTGCGGTGTGTGCCGTCCGCCGTCTCCTGATGCAGAGTGATGGCGCCCGCGGTACACAGCACGACCTCGCTCCCGTTGGGATGCATTTCCCACATGCCCCAGGGCTCGTTGAAAGTGAACATGCTGACCAGGCGGCCTTCGGCGCCGTCGCCGGCATGCCGGCCGGTGTAGCCCTGGTACCACTCCATGTCGCCGGTGAATGCAGGCTCGACGACCGAGGTCGCTCCGCGGCCCAGATGGATGGGATGTTGCAGAATGTCGGTGCCGGACATGATGTCTCTCCTGATACCTTCTGCGGGGGGGTTGGCTCACACCGTCCGTATAAGACGCATGAGCAACCGTACTATCAGACTACTCGCTTTCAATCCCCCTCTGCGCCCGATTGCCTGTGCCGTCGCGGCCGCACTGCCACTGGTGGGCTGCGCCACCGCGCCGCGCCAGATCTCGCCCACTGTGCTCGCACTGCCTGCGACTGGCGAAAGCTTCGTGCTTTTCCAACAGCATGACCAGCTATGCCGGCAGTACGCTGCCGGGCACGTGAGCAGTGCGCCGCCGGGCCAGGTAGCAGCAAGCCGCGCGGCAGCCGGTGCGGCCGTCGGGGCCGGGGTCGGCGCCGCGGCTGGAGCATTGATCGGGTCCGCCTCCGGACACGCTGGCGGCGGTGCTGCTGTTGGCGCGGGCACCGGCCTCCTGGCAGGGCTGCTCAGCGGTTCCGTGCGCGGCCGCGCGCGAGCCGCCGCGGTTCAGCGCGGCTACGACATGGCGTACACGCAATGCATGGTCGGCAATGGCGAGCGTGTGCAGGAGCCCGCCCGTGCTCGCGTGGTCTACGCGGTTCCCGCGGGCGTCGTCGTCCCGGCGGCGCCCTACCCACCACCGCCTCCGCCGTACCTACCCCCTCCGCCTCCTCTGCCGCCACAGTGACAGGGGAGGGGGGAATGCCACGCCTCCCACGTATCAGCGTTCATGTGCCATCGAGACGAGCCTCTGACGTGAATTTGCCATGTCCCGGGCCCCCGTGGCTTCGCGCCCGCGCCATTTTGCTGCTGACCGTCGCCGTCCTCGCGCCAACGCTCGGTTGGGCGCAGCAATCTCTCGAGGAGCAGGCGCTCGAGCAACAAGGTCTCGCACACACTCCGGCGGGCTGGGGTGTCTCGCTGGGCGCCGGCGTGGCGGCGGTGCCCAAATATCCCGGCGGCAGCAAGGAGCGGGCGCGGCTGGTGCCTCTCATCTCGCTCAACTATGGCAGGGGCCGCCTCTTCCTCGGTCCGCTGGGCATCGGCGTGGTGGCGATCCGCTCGCACGGATTCCGGGCCGGACCCGTCCTCGGTTTCGAGCGCGGCCGCGCCGGGAGCGACGATCCACGTCTCATCGGACTCGGTGACATCTCCTCCAGCGCCACGGCGGGACTCTTCGCAGGCTATGCCCGGGGCCCGCTCGAGGTGTCGGTTACCGCGCGTCAGGCGATCGCGCATGCGGGCAACGGACTCTCGGGCCTGATGCAGATGGACCTCAGGCACGTGTTCGCCGCGGCTCGCACTCTCGTCGCGGTGGGGCCCGACCTGGAGTTCGGTGACAGCGACTTCCAGCAAACGTGGTTCGGCATCTCGCCCGGACAGTCGGCGGCATCCGGGCTGCCCGCCTACACGCCCGGCGCCGGAATCAACAGAATAGGAATCCACGCGGGTCTGACTTATCGCGCCTCGACGCACATCCTGTGGCGGGCCTTCGCGCGGATCAGTGATCTAACGGGAGATGCGGCGCAGAGCCCGATCGTCGAGCGGCGGACGCAGGTCGTAGTCGGTGCCGGCATCGCCTATCATTTCTAGGACGCGCTTGCCGGCCGAGGGTACGCTATCGCGAATGGACTGGGAGGGTGAAACCGATGGTCCGGATGCGCGCTCGGACGACCTTAGCGACGCCGAGCTGCTTGCCCGGTCGGCGGCCGGCGATCGCCGCGCATTCGACAGGATCGTGGCACGGCACGCGCCGCTCGCGCTGCGTCTCGCGGCCCGCATCGCGCCCGATCGGCATTCCGCTGAGGATATCGCCCAGGAGGCGATGGTTCGCATATGGCATCGCGCGCGCGATTTCGACGCACGCCGCGCTCGCTTTACGACATGGCTGTATCGCATCGTGGTCAACTTGTGCATAGATCTCCGCCGTAGACCGAAGCCGGTGCCGTTGCCGGAGAACTTCGACACCGCAGATCCCGCAACGGGCGCTGAGGAGATTCTGGAGCACGATGACCGGCGCGCGGCCCTCGCCAGGGCAATGGCCGATCTGACGGAGGGACAACGCGCCGCCCTGACACTGGTTTACGACGAGGGACTGTCAGGTGCCGAGGCCGCCCAGGCGCTCGGAGTAACCACCAAGGCCGTGGAGCGGCTGCTCGCCCGCGCACGCGCGCACCTGCGTGACCGCTTGCTGCCGGACCGTGACGGCGCGGAGGCTCCGACATGATGACACTCAGACGATTCCGAACGTTGGCCGACAGCTACGGCGCAGACTTGCAGCGTTGGCCGCAGCGGCTGCGTGGACGAGCGCTCGCGCTCCTCGACAGTTCCGTGGAGGCCCAGGCCGTCATCAGCCGGGCCAAAGAGCTCGATGACATCATCGCCGCCGCCCGCGCCGCGCGGCTGGAGCGGCTCTGGGGCGGCGAGAGCGCCGACGCGGCGCTTCATCGACTGCAGAAAAATGTGTCCGAGCGCATCCGACGGCCGCCGTCCGGAGGCGTAACCGCTCTCCATGGGATGCGCCCGCGTGCCGCGGGCCACTACCGGCCCCGGCCGGCGGAGTGGATCGGCCTTGTGACGGCGGCCAGCCTCGCAGTGATCGCGGGCCTCGCGCTCGGGATCCTGTCCTCGCCCTCCGCTCCGCAGGAAGACCTCACGGCGCTGCTGCAACCGGCGCCCTTGCAAGTGTTGACCGACTCACCATGAACACCGTGAACGACCCCCGTGCGCGTTTCGATTGGCGCTGGCTGGCGCTGTCGCTCTCGCTCGTCTGCAATGTCTTTCTCGCCGCGGTGATCGCCGGACATTTCTTGAGTGGGCGCGCCGGGACCGCCGCTCTTCCCACGGGCGGCACCCCGTTGGCCCGTGCTCTCGAGCGCACGCAGGCCGTCCTTCCCCCGAAGGATGCGGGGACATTCCGCGCCGTACTCGAGCGCGACAAGTCGCGTTATGTCCGGTCGGCCATACAGGTTGCCATCGCCCGCCGCGCCCTCGAGCGCGAGATCGCCGCAGAGCCGTTCGACCCCCAGGCTGCGAGCCAGGCGCTCGCCGCGTGGCGTACGAGCTGGAATGGCTTCGTCGACGATTTCAGCGGCCCGCTGATCGAAGCGCTCGCGGCGATCTCCCCCGAAGGACGGAGCCGGTTGGTGCTCGCGCGGCGTGCGCGAGAACAGCGCTCCGGCAAAGCTTCCGCGCGGCCGCCCTGACATGCGTGGACGCCTCGAGCATCCATCGAAATGCTCCCTGCCACAGCCCGCCGTAGCTTACCGGATACCCGCCACCGACATCGCAGTGGCGCCGGGAAACCAGCGCTCCTCGAGATCCTGCTCGGCAATGCGCTCGAATTGATTCTGCCTGAAGAACCGTCTGCGCTCGTCGACGGATACGGCGTGGCGCACGATCGATACGCTCGGGTTGCGTGCCGTGAATGGGAATCGGGCGGGCTCCCAGGCCATCCGACGGATGAGACCGTGTCCCAGAGCCAGGAAGTGAATCGGAAATCGACGATCCTCGATGCCCGGCCTTCGAGCGCGCGTTGGGGTAAGGTAGCTCCATGAGCCGCAGCCGCCGCAAAACTCCCATCGTCGCCGTGACGACTGCCGAGACCGACAAGCCCTTCAAGATGGCTGAGCATCGCGCGGAGCGGCGCACCTACCGCGCACTTTTGACCGCCAGACTGGACCCTGACGATCGCCGATTGCATGCGCGCCAATACGGCAACGAGAATCATTCCGATAAGGATGGCAAGCAGTATTCTCGCTGCACGGTCGCGCGAGACATGCGGAAATAGTGTCGGTCCCTGCTCAAGCTCAAGACAGCAGAGCTTTGCGTCAAGACGGCCGACCGCTGACCCCCTTCCTCAGCGCTGCGGACCATTGTTAGTCACGTCCCGCCGGGGAGGCTCGGAGCTCCTTGCCCATCGCGTACGCACTTCGCGTGCATCGAATCAGCCTCCCCGCGAGAGCGCCCCGTCACGTGCGATGCAGCGGAATCCAATGTGCGAGGCCGGACTGTCGATCGCCTGCGCTTGCCGTGCAGCCGGCCGGTAACGGCGGCAGTGGCCGGGAGCGCACAGATGCGAGCCGCCCTTGATGACGCGGCGCGGCACGCCGATCGCCGGCTGGCTCGGATCGAAGCTCTCGGCGGGACTCGAATTGCGCGGATTGCGGGGCACACAACAGGGCCTCACGGCCGGTACCGGATGCCGCGGAGCGTAGAAGTCCGACGTCCATTCCCAGACGTTACCGATCATGTCATGCAGACCGTAGCCGTTCGGCGGGAAGCTGCGCACCGGCGACGTGCGCTCGAATCCGTCGAGCGCGGTGTCCTCGTGCGGAAACTGCCCCTGCCAGGTGTTGGCCATGTGATGACCACCCGGCGTGAACGTGTCACCCCACGCATATTCGGCATCCTCCAGGCCGCCCCGTGCCGCGAGCTCCCACTCCGCCTCTGTCGGCAAGGCCTTGCCCGCCCACCTTGCGTAGGCGAGCGCGTCCTGGAAGGCAATGTGCACGACCGGATGCATCTCGAGTCCCCGGCAGGATGAGCCCGGCCCGTGCGGGCGGCGCCAGCTCGCGCCGGGCACGAGCCGCCACCACCGCCGCCAATCGGTCACCTCCACTGCCTGGCGCGGAGGTCAGAAGACGAGCGAGGCCGGCTCCAGCAGATGCCTGGCGACCCCCGGATACTGATCCGGGTCGAGCGGCCGCTCCGCCAGCGTCACATAGCCGCTCCGCCGGACGAAGTGCTCGAAATCGGCGTTCGTAACCGAATCCCGGTCGATCCAGAAATCATCCACCACGACATGGTGCGCCGGCGCCTCCTCCGGATAGTGCCGGTCCGACCCCATGCGAAAGCTACCGCCGGGGATGTACGTCATCTCCTCCAAGGCATCTTCCTACTGCCGAGTGGCCGTGCAGGAGACTCCCTTGGCCGTCTGCACCTGCAGGCTGTTGCCGTCCGTCGTCCCCGTGAGACTGGCGCTCCTGCGTTTTCCCTCGAGCTCCAGGGAGACCTGGGTGCCCTGCACACTGCCATGCAACTGTCCGGAGTGCTGGCCGGCGCTGTAGCTGCCGGTCAATGTCGCTCCCTGCTGCCGGAGGTCGAGTGAGATCTGCCGCACCTCTCCCCGGCGTCCCGTGCACGAAAGCTGCCACTTGCCCGTAAGGGTCGCCGAGGATTGAGCCAGCGCGGCGGGCGCGCAGATCGCGCATCCCAGCGCGAGCGCCAGTGCTCCAGGGAGCGAAGGGCGCCTCGAGCGCCGTGGCTCGTTAGCGGCGCGCGGGGAGGGTGCAAGGGATCCAATGAAACGAGCGGGAAGCGCCATGACGGGACCTCATTCATATCAGGAAGGGGGGCGCCCGATCGGCGGCGCCAGATACACCGATACGGGCGAGCGGATGAGATCCCCCGCGCCGGCGGTCCGCAGAGGGGGGGGCCACGCGGTTGGCCGTATCACTCGGCGAAAGGAGAGACGCCCATGTTTAAGACACGCAACACAGCAATTACCGCGGCCGCCCTGCTGCTGGTCCTGTCCCTCACTCTCGCCACGCCTCAGGCCGACGCGGGGCAGCGGTGGGTCGCCGGTCGCCGGGGCGCCTGGAGCGGCACCGTCAGCTCCTACAGAAATGGGGGCGGCAATCGCGGCTGGTCCGCGACTGCGACCCGCCCGAACGGCAAGACGGCGAGTGCGAACTACAGTCGCACCGTCAGGAACGGCACCATTTCCTCCACGCGCAGCGTGACGGGATTCAACGGTGCGACGCGGTCCGAGACGCGGACCCGGACGCCCGGGCAGGGCAGCACTGCAAGCTACACAGGCCGTGATGGGCGCACGTATTCCGCAGCGACCACCCATTACAACAATGGAGGCGGCAATCTCGGCGGGACGACCACCCTGACCGGCCCGAATGGCCGGACAGCCGCGAAATCCGTCAGCCGCAGCGTCAGCGGCAGCACGACGATCGTCTCCCGCAGTGCCACCGGATTCAACGGTGCAACGCGCTCCGAGGTAGTGACGAAGACAACCGGAGGGCAGCCATGACCCATCTTCATCACCTCGTGCACAGTCGGCTCTGGCCCGTCATCGCCGCCGCCATCGCGCTCGAGGCAGGCTGGTACCTCATCGCCGCAGGGCGGTCGTATCCCTGGCGCGAGATGTGGGCGAGCATCGGCGTCTACCTCCTGCGTCTTCCGGTCAAGTTCCTGCGGCCATTCACCTTGCTGCCGCTCGCTTTCCTCGTCTGGTCGCACAGAGTCGCCACCATCCCGTTGGATACGGTCTGGGGCTGGGCCGCCGCGTTCGTCGGCGTGGAGCTGGCCTATTACTGGATGCACCGCTTCGCGCACGAGGTGCGCTGGCTATGGGCCTCCCACGTCGTGCACCACACACCGCAGCACATCCATCTCGCGAGCGCGTTCCGCCTCGGTGCGACGGAGCTCCTCTCCGGTAACTGGCTCTTCTATCTTCCGCTGTACTGGTTCGGCCTCCACCCGCTCGCCGTGGCCGGCATCCAGGCGGTCAACCTGGCTTACCAGTTCTGGCTGCACACCGATGTCATCGGCCGGCTCGGGCCGCTGGAGTGGATATTCAACACGCCGTCGCACCACCGTGTGCACCACGCCTCGAACGGCGAGTATCTCGACCGCAACTACGGTGGAATTCTCATTCTCTGGGACCGGCTCTTCGGCAGCTTCGCGGACGAGCGGTCCGGGACCCCCATCGTATTCGGACTCGCGCATCCGATCGGCAGCTTGAATCCCTTCGTCCTCGCATTCCACGAATGGTTCGCGATGGCCCGCGACTGCGCGCGCGCGCCGTCCTGGCAGGCGCGGCTGACGCAGCTCTTCGGCAGGCCCGGCGACAGCCTGGCGGCGCTCTCCGCCGCGCGGATGCCGGCGCTGGCGGGCGCTGGAGCCAAGTAGCCATGACGTCCGCGCGCCGAGTTGGCCGCGACGACGCCGGCGGCGTCTCGCAATCCGGAGCTCTTCCATCGAGCCTGCCGCGCCCCGGCTACTGAACCACGGCGCTCACCACGGCGGAACGGGGACTTTCGGTGCCGTTCGAGTTGACGGATGTCACCGCGAAATAATACGTCGCCGCGGCAAGGTCGCTTACGACATAGGAGGCGAGTCCGGGGTTCGTGATGTTGACGACGTGGGTGAGACTCGCCTGGCTCGTCCCGTAGTAGATATGGTAGCCCGAGAGGTTGGTCAGCGTGCTGCCATCCATGTTTTCCGTCGGTGGCGTCCAGTTGATCGTCACCGAGCCCGACGGAGGCGGAGTCGATGTCGCGCCGGATACAGTGAGCGTGTAGGCGGGCAGCCAACTATGGTAGACACCGTCCAACACCTCGATTTGCACCCAGTGGTACGTGCCGATGTTGCTCGCGGTCGGTGTGCCGTAGAGCCGCCCCGTGGTGGTGCTGAACGAGGCCCAGGAGGGCTTGTTCCAGATCTGGAAGGTCATCGGCAGGCCGCCGGGATCACGCGCCACCGGCTGGAACGAGTAAAGGTGGCCGACGATGGCCGTGGCGGGGGGCGTACCGCTGATGACCGGCCGGGCGCCCGCCGCTGCAGCCGGTGACACGGTCAGCGTATAGGCAGGCAGCCAGCGATGGGAGATCCCATCCAAGACCTCGATTTGCACCCAGTGATAAGTGCCGACATTGCCCGCGGCCGGCGTGCCGTACAGCCGGCCCGTGGAGGTGTCGAAGGAGGCCCACGACGGCTTGTTCCAGATCTTGAAAGTCATCTTCCGGCCGGCGAGATCGCGCGCCGCGGGCTGGAACGAATATAGTTTGCCGACGCTTGCGCTCGTGGGCGGCGTGCCGGTGATGACGAGCGACATGGTCGCGCTGGCGTGTGGAGAAGAAAGCAGTGCAAGCGACGCCAGCGTGCAGAGCGTCCCGTACCGCAGGCGCGCCGCGGCGACTTTGAGAGAAGGCATTGTGACCACCCCGTGTAGAAACCCGACTTGGCTTCACCAGGGCGGCAAACACGATGGACGGAGCTCGAGTGCGAGTCGAGTTGCCCGAGATCGCGCGACGGTTCCTTGCCGCTCGATGGCGGCTTTCGGACCGGCAGCCCCGCTGTCTGAGACTCAGATCGGAGGCTTTGCGTCCCCGCCTTACGGCGGGTTTGCCCTTGGCTTGGCCGGCAGTAAACGCCGTCGCGAGCGCGAGCGCAATGTCTCAGGCAGCAGACATGCGCCGCGGAATCCGGAATCTGTCGCCACCATGCGGCAGCGCAGGCGAGCGGTCTATCCCGTCAGCCGCCGATAGATCGCGACGTACTTCTCGCCCTGCCTGTCCCACGAGAAGTCCTTCGCCATCCCGTTGTGCACCAATCGCCGCCACTCATCGGGTTGCGCGTAGAGGTCGAGCGCCGTGTTGAGCGCCCATTCGAGCCCTTCGGAGTTGAAATCGTTGAACACGATGCCCGTCCCTTCGCCGGTCTCAGGTTCGTAGTGCGCCACCGAGTCCGCGAGTCCGCCCGTGTGGCGCACGATCGGCACCGTGCCGTAGCGCAGGCTGTACATCTGGTTGAGTCCGCTCGGCTCGTAGAGCGAAGGCATGAGGAACATGTCACACGCGGCCTCGATCCAGTGTGACAGCTCATCGTCGTACCCCTGGCGGAACACCACCCGCCCGGGGAAGCGCCGCTCGAGCTCGGTGAAGAAGCGCTCGTACTGCGGCTCGCCGCTTCCCAAGGCGACGAAGCCCAGATCGCGCCATTCCAACACCTCCGGCAGCGACTCGAACATCAGCTCGATGCCCTTTTGCGCGGCCAGCCGGCTGACGATGCCTGCGAGTGGCGTCGTCACCGGCGTGGTCAGTCCCAGCCGCGCGATGAACGCGCTCTTCAAGGCGGCCTTGATCGACAGAGTGTCCGGCCCGTAGTGCTCCGGCAGATACCTGTCGTTGCGTGGATCCCAGACGTGATAATCCACGCCGTTCAAGATGCCGGTCAGCGCCTCTGCCCGCATACGCAACGAGTCCTGCAGGCCCATCCCATACTGATCGGTGCAGATCTCGCGCGCGTGCGTGGGGCTAACGGTGGTGATCGCGTCCGCATAGAGGATGCCGTGCCGCAGCGGATTGATCTTCCCCGCACGCAAGTCATCCTGGTGCAGCAGATAGCTCTTGGGGCCGAGCTCCAAGTCGGCGATCGCCGCGGAGCTGAAGATGCCCTGATAGCCGATGTTGTGGATCGTCAGAACGGAGCGCGTGCGCGCGAAGAGGGGGTCGCCCTCGAACAGCACCTTGATGAAAAGAGGGGCGAACGCGGTGTGCCAGTCGTTGCAGTGCAGGATCTGCGGCGACCACTGCATGCGCCGGCACGTGGTCAGCACCGCACGGGTGAAGGCCAGGAATCTCAGGTGCTCGTCCGAGTCGGTCGTGTAGATCGTCGGTCGCGCGAACAATTCCGGGCAGTCGATCAGGTACACCCGAGCGTCAGAGCCGGGCAGCGTCGTCGTGGTGACCGAGAAGACATAGTGATGCGGGCCGACCTGCAGCGGCACGTTCTGCAACCCATCGAGCGGCTGCATCGGGAATCTCGTGCGGTCAATGGACGCATAACCAGGCGTAAACAGACGCACATCGTGCCCGGCTGCCACCAGATATTTCGCGAGCGCTGCGGCTACGTCGGCGAGCCCACCCGTCTTGGATAGTGGCGCCACTTCCGCGGCGAGCAGGCAAATGCTCGAATTCATGCCAATCTCCAGAGGGCTATCATGTCGCCCGCGCCCGCAAGCTTCATCTCATCGTCAATGCAACGCTTTCTCATAGGACTCACGCTCACCCTGCTGCTCATCGTCTCGATCGGTATCGGTATCGCCGTGGCCCGATGGCCGGAGTGGCGGCACTTCGTCTTTTAGGCTGTCCGGGCCCTGACCCC
The DNA here is from genome assembly GCA_036278795.1 of Steroidobacteraceae bacterium. Taxonomy (GTDB): domain Bacteria; phylum Pseudomonadota; class Gammaproteobacteria; order Steroidobacterales; family Steroidobacteraceae; genus 13-2-20CM-66-19. Next base: position 459,807 of record DASUKK010000025.1, read on the forward strand.
CCCTGCGGAGTGTCAATCGGCTGGGCTCAAATCTAAGTCATTGATTATTAAGAGATCTCTTCGCCCGGCGGGCGGCTCCGGCGCCGCTCGCTGGTAGACTATGCCCATTCTCCCGCTTCCGGCCACCCCAATACGGGCGTCGACGCGCTCATTTTCGGGGCACTTTCAGGGCCGCTTTGGCCCGGTGCGGAGCGAACGGACGAGAAGAGATCATGTCAGCCTCGCCATACAAACAACTAGAGCAGGAGTTCAAGCGACTCCATGCTTTCCGTGGAGCCTTGTCGCTCCTTCGCTGGGACGCCGCCGTGATGATGCCCCGTGGCAGCGCGGACGTGCGCGGCGAGCAACTCGCGGCCCTGGAGACGGAGTATCACGCGTTGCTCACCGCGCCGCGCATCACCCGCCTCCTCGATCGCGCACAGGCCAATATCCAGGGTCTGCAGGACTGGCAAGTGGCCAATCTGCGCGAGATGCGGCGCCAGCGTGACCACGCCATCGCCACGCCGGTATCGCTGATTTCCCGGCTCGCCCGCGCCACCTCCCGCGCCGAGGTGCGTTGGCTCGAGGCCCGCCAGCAGGGCAAGTTCGAGCTCTTCGCACCCCATCTGGAGGAGGTCGTGCACCTCGTGCGCGACAAGGCGGCGCTGCTCGGACAGGCCCTCAACCTCGCGCCCTATGACGCGCTCGTGGACGAGTTCAGCCCCGGTATCACCACGGCGGACATCGACGCGATGTTCAAGGGGCTTTCACGCCGTCTTCCCTCGCTCATCCGTGAGGCGATCGCCGCCCAGGAGAGTCGCCCGCCCGCGCCTCTCAGCGGCAAGTTTCCAGCCGGCAAGCAGCGGGCGCTCATCGTCGAAGTGATGAAGCAGATCGGCTTCTCCTTCGACCGCGGCCGCCTGGACGAGAGCGAGCATCCGTTTACCGAAGGCGTTCCCGGCGACATCCGCGTCACCACCCGCCTCGATCCGAACGATCTCTTCTCAGGCCTGCTCGGGGCGCTGCACGAGACCGGCCATGCCATGTACGACCTCGGCCTCCCGCAGGACTGGCGCGACCAGCCGGTCGGGCGCGACCGCGGCATGGCCCTGGAGGAGAGCCAGTCCCTGCTCACCGAAATGTTCATCTGCCGCAGCCGCCCATTCGTGCGCTACGTGCAGCCGCTCATCGTCAAGCACTTCGGCGTCGGCGGACCGGAATGGGACGTCGAGAACATTTACGCTCATCTCACGCGCGTGCACCGCGGCCTGATTCGCGTGGATGCCGACGAGATCACTTATCCCCTGCACATCATGCTGCGCTACGAGCTCGAGAAGCACCTGCTGAGCGGCTCGCTTGCGGTGCGTGATCTGCCGGAGGCTTGGAACAAGGGTATGGAAGAGCGTCTCGGCATCCGTCCGAGCAACGACAGCGAAGGGTGCCTGCAGGACGTGCACTGGGCCGTCGGCTCCTTCGGTTACTTCCCCTCTTACGCCCTCGGGGCTGTCATCGCCAGCCAGCTCTACGAGAGCCTGCGCAGCGATGTGCCCGCGCTGGATGAGCAGCTCGCGCGCGGGGAGTTCTCGGGACTCCTCGGCTGGCTGCGCACTCACGTGCACGGGCTAGGCTCCAAGATGCCGGTGCAGGACCTCCTGCGCGGCGCCACCGGCAAGCCCCTCTCCGCCTCCGCCTTCATCCGCTACATCGAGGCGAAGTACCTGGAAGCGGCGCTCAGCGAGGCTGCCGCCTGAGATGCCGGAGAGAGGGCGAGTCGCAGGTGCCATCCCTGGCGGCGGGCTCCCCGGCCCGCGCATCCGTGCGCGGGTGCTCGCCGCAGCGAGGACACGTTAAGTGTCCTCGCTGAAAGCACCGGCTCGCCCGTCACGCACTCTCGCGCGCCTGCAGGCGCGGCTGCGCGGCTCGGTCGGCAAGGCGATCGACGACTTTCGCATGATCGCGGCCGGCGACCGCGTCATGGTGTGTCTGTCGGGCGGCAAGGACTCCTACACGCTGCTCGACATCCTCCTGTCGCTGCGGCGCAGCGCGCCCGTCGACTTCGACCTCCTCGCCGTCAATCTCGACCAGAAGCAGCCCGGGTTTCCCGAGCACGTTCTGCCCGAGTACCTGACTTCCCTGGGTGTCCCGTTCCACATCATCGAGCAGGACACATACAGCGTCGTCAAACGTGTCATTCCAGAGGGTCGTACCCTCTGTGGACTCTGCTCCCGCCTGCGCCGCGGCGCGCTCTATCGCTTCGCCGCCGAGAACGGCATCACCAAGATCGCTCTCGGCCACCACCGCGACGACATCGTCGAGACACTCTTTCTGAACCTCTTCTTCGGCGGACGCCTGAAGGCGATGGCCCCGAAGCTACTCTCCGAAGACGGCAGTCACATCGTCATCCGTCCGCTCGCCTACGTCGCCGAGCGTGACATCGAGCGCTATGCCCGCGGCCGCCGCTTCCCCATCATCCCCTGCAAGCTCTGCGGCTCGCAGGACAACATGCAACGGGTCGCCATCAAGAAAATGCTCGCCGCGTGGGAGCGCGCCCATCCCGGCCGCACCGAAAGCATCTTTTCCGCTCTGCGCCACGTCGAGCTCGAGCACCTCGCCGACCCTCGCCATTTCGACTTCAGCGCTCTCGACGCACGGCGCGTTTCCACACAGCCTGCGCACGGTCCCGGTCCGTCAGCGCGCATTACGGCAATGACCATGGTAGAAGAGGACACCTTGATCGAGGCCGCAGCCGCGAACTCATAATCGGTAATGGAAGTCGCTCCGCCCCTTCCCAATTCCTACTGGGCTCTTCCCGGCCTGCTCCTCGCTGGCGAACACCCTTCCGGGCCGACGCCCGACGCCACCCGCCGACGCCTCTCCACTCTTCTGGCCACCGGCATCGAATGCTTCCTCGATCTCACTCATCCGAGCGAGATCGATTCCTACGACCAGGCGCTCCCGTTTCACATCGAATACCTGCGCAAGCCGATCCGCGACCACGGCCTGCCCGAGAAGCGCGAGCACATGATGGAGATCCTGGATTGCCTGCACGATGCGCTGGGCTCCGGAAGGCCCGCGTATGTGCATTGCCGCGCCGGCATCGGTCGCACCGGCACCGTGGTCGGGTGCCTGCTCGTCGAGCGCGGCTTGACCGGTGAGCAGGCGCTCGATGAGCTCGCGCGCCTCTGGCAGCAGTCCGAGCGGTCCAAGCTCTGGCCGAGCGTACCGGAGACCCAGGCTCAGACCGACTACATCCGCCGCTGGCCAGCGCGCAAGCTACGGTTCCCGCTCGCCCCGCCGCGCGTGACAGCCGCGGGCGCGGCGGGACTCTCGGGACCTGCGGCAGGACCCTCGGCGGAACCCCCGGCGGAACCCTGGGCAGGACCCTGGGAATCCCCGGCGGGAGCCTTACCCTCGGCGGCATCCGCGGCCGTACCCGCGGCGATCTCTTCGGCGCAACCGATCACGGCCGTGGAGCCCGGCGCGGAGCCCGTGCTCGGACCGGCTGTGAAGCCCGCGCCGCAACCCGGCCTGGAACCGACGCTGGCACGTCCCGACCCGCTCTTGGACCCTGCCGCGCTCGCGACCGCCCGCAGCATCCGCGAGCGCTTCCTCGGTGCTCTGCTCGGGCTCGCCACCGGCGACGCCGTCGCCGCCGCGACCCAATATCGCCGCCCCGGTACCTTCACTCCGGTGGGTGATCTGATCGGCGGGGGTCCGTTCGCGCTGCCGCGCGGTGGCTGGAGCGATGACACCGCGATGGCACTCTGTCTGGCGGACAGCCTGCTCGCAACCAACGGCTTCGATGCCCGCGACCAGGTGGCACGCTACAGGCGCTGGCAGCGGGACGGCTACCTTTCCGCCACCGGTCAGTGCCTCGGCATCACCGCCAGCACCGCCCGCGCCCTCGCCATGTCCCAGTGGCGGCGGCAGCTCTTCTCCGGCTCGCACGCGCCCGACCAGCTCGACCCGGAGCCGCTCTCGCGGGTAGCCCCCGTGGTGATGTTCTTCCTCGCTGTGGAAGAGGAGGCCGTGCAGCTCGCCAGCGACGCCGCGCGTACCACCTGCCAGGCCCCGGCGGTACTCGGCGCCTGCCATGAGCTCGCCCGGGGGCTCTTCCTGGCGCTGCACGGCCAGCCGAAGGCGCGCATTCTGAGCGAGATCTCGGCTGCGGCCGAGCCTCCAGCGCCGGGCAAGGCTGCGCGCGCAGGCGGCACCGTAACCGAGGCGCTTGCGATCGCCCTCGAAGCCTTCGCGGCAACCGGAAATTTCCGCGACGCCGTGCTTCACGCGGCCAATTATGGTGGCAATTCGGACGTCGCGACCGCCGCCTGCGGTCAGCTTGCGGGTGCCTTCTATGGGGCGAGCGCGATTCCCCCTCCCTGGCGAGAGAGTCTTCTGCTGCGCGATGTCATCGAGACCTACGCAGATCGTCTTCTGCAGCATTTCCTGCTGCAGATCGGGTAGGCTTGCGGGCGCGTGGCCCGCTCGAGAACAACCAAGCCAGTCAAGAAGCAAGCGTGGACTCGTCTCTCCGACGAGAGCCTTTTGAATCTGCGCTTCTGCGATCTCGGCCTGCGGCTGCAGGGCTCTCGCCTGGAGCGGCGCGTGCAGCGACTGTACTCGGAGCTCGAAGCCCGGGGCATCCGCTTCCACCCGCACGTCTGGCTGTCGGAAGAGTGGTTCTCTCCGGATGGCGTCCCCGGGATCGCGATCCCGTTCTATCTCGCGCACCCGCGCCTCGAGCGGCTGGAGCGCCGCATCATGCGGGAAGCGGAGGGCGGTAATAGCCGCTGGTTCATGCGCATCCTGCGCCACGAAGCAGGGCACGCGCTGGACAATGCCTACAGGTTGCGCCGTCGCAAGCGATGGCGCGAGGTCTTCGGCCCCGCGTCTCTGCAATACCCCGCGCGGTACAAAGCGCGGCCCGGCAGCCGTCGTTACGTGCATCATCTGGGGGAGTGGTATGCGCAGTCGCACCCGACCGAGGATTTCGCAGAGACCTTCGCGGTCTGGTTGACACCGAGATCCGGCTGGCGCAAGAGCTACGCCGACTGGCCGGCATACCAGAAGCTGAGCGCCGTCGACGAGCTGATCGCCGGGGTGCGGGGGCGCCGTGCGCCCGTGCGCAACCGCATCCGCATAGAGCCCGTCGAGACGAACACGCGCACCCTGGCCCAGCACTATCGACGCAAGCTCGCCCGGCAAAGCTACTACCGGCGGGGATTGGCCGATGAGTTTCTGCACAGGTTGTTCGCGCCTGCGCCGGCGCGGCATGGCGCCACTCGCGCCGCAACCCTCTTGCGCGCCAACAGCAAATCACTCATCGCCTCCGTGTCGCGCAAGCTGGGCCTCGAGCGCTATAGTGTGCAGCAGATCGCCCGCATGCTCATCGAGCGCAGTGACACCTTGAAGCTTTACGTCCGCGGTAACCGCCGCGATGCCATCCGCAGCGCCAAATGGCTGCTCGAGCGGCTCGCGAGCCTCTACCGCCAAGGCGAGACTCCGCACCTGCGATTATGAGAAAACTGCGCGCGCTCGTCGTCGTACACGCGAGCCTGGTGCCGCCGGAATCTCTCGAAGGCCATAGCGACAAAGAGATCGAGGAATGGCGTACTGAATACGACGTCACGAGCAGTCTGCGCGCCGGTGGGCACGACGTCCGTTGTCTGGGCGTGCTCGACAGTCTGACCGAGATGCGCAGCAGCATCGCGGAATGGAAGCCCGACATCGTGTTCAACCTGCTGGAGGAATTCAACGGCATCGTCACGTACGATCAGCACGTCGTTGCGTTCCTCGAGCTCATGCGCCAACCCTACACAGGTTGCAACCCTCGCGGACTGCTGCTGTCGCGTGACAAGCCTCTCTGCAAACAGCTTCTCGCGTTCCATCGCATTCCCACACCGCAGTTCGCCGTCTTCCAGCGCGGCGCGCGCATCCGCGTGCCAAGCAAGCTGCGCTTCCCCCTCTTCGTGAAGTCCACGGTCGAGGATGCCTCGCTGGGTATTGCGCAGGCCTCCGTGGTCGAGGACGCGGCGCGGCTCAAGGAGCGGATCGAGTTCGTCCACGAGCAGATCGGCTCCGACGCCCTGGTCGAGGAATACATCGAAGGCCGCGAGCTCTACGTCGGCGTGATGGGCAACGACCGGCTGACGCGCTTGCCCGTCTGGGAGATGGTGTTCGGCTCCATGCCGGACTCCCTGGCCGCGATCGCCACCCGCAAAGTGAAATGGGACAAGCGATATCAGGCGAAGTATGGCATCACCACCCGCGCCGCGGAGGATCTCGCGCCGGCCGTGATCACCCGTCTCGACAAGCTCTCGCGCCGCATCTATAGGGCGCTCGGCCTGTCCGGCTGCGCGCGGATGGACTTCCGGGCGACCGCCAGCGGCGAAGTCTATGCGCTCGAAGCCAACGCCAATCCCAACCTCGAGGCGGCCGAGGATTTCGCCGAGTCGGCCCGCGCGGCCGGGATCGACTATCCGGAATTGCTGGAGCGCCTCATGTCATTGGGGATGTCTTATCGGGCCGAGTGGCGGGCGACTTATGGGTAGGACTTACCCGATCTCACTGCGAGGCAGTGTCCACGGCTCCGCCTTGGAAGCGGCCAGCCACGATTGCAGGGCCGCATCCTCGAGCGCCGCGGCCATGTACCAGCGCGCCGTCTCCGAGACCCGCGCGCCATAGGTATTGAATCGCAGCACCACGGGCGCGTACATCGCGTCGGCGACCGAGTACTCCCCGAAGAGCCAAGGGCCGGCGGCACCGAAGCGCCGCCTGCAGTCGTTCCAGATCTCATCGACCCGATCGATATCCGCCTCCAGGCCCGGGGTGAGGACCGTGCGGCGGTGGCGCGCGCGGGCGTTCATCGGCCACTCCATCCGCAGATTGGCGAAGCCGGAATGCATCTCCGCGGACACGGCCCGAGCAACCGCGCGCGCGGCCGGGTCCCGCGGCCAGCCTCGTCCGCTGAGCTCCGCCACGTACTCGCAGATCGCGAGGGATTCCCACACGCAGAGATCACCGTCGAGCAGCACCGGCACCCGTCCACTCGGCGCGTACTTCTCGATTTCATCCTTCGTCGCGGGCGTGTCGAGCCGGATCACGACCTCGCGAAACTCGACATCCAGATGCTTGAGCAGCATCCACGGCCGTAGCGACCAGGAGGAGTAATTCCTGTTGCCGATCACCAGAGTCAGATCCGGCATGGGATGGTAACCTTGCATGGCATGACGACGATCGGAACCTTGAGCCTGGGCCGCGCCGCATCATCCCGGGCCGCCGGGCTCGGCGAGCTGCGCGCAGTCGCCTTCGACCTGGATAATACACTGTGGGATGTTGGTCCGGTGATCGTTCGTGCGGAGCAGTTCCTGCACGCGTGGCTGCGGGAGAACTGCCCGCGCATCACCGAGCGGCTATCGGCCGAAGACATGCGCGCCGCGCGCGAGCGGCTCGCCCGCAGCGAGCCGCACAACGCCCACGACTTCACCTATTTGCGCATCACCACGTTGGCGGCGCACGCGCGTGAGTGCGGGTACGAGGAAGCCGTGGCCGAACGCGCCTTCGAGGTATTCTTCGCAGCGCGAAATGACCTGCAACCCTATCCCGATGTCCAGCCCGCGCTCGAGCGCCTGCGCACACGCTATGCGATAGCATCGCTCAGCAACGGGAATGCCGATCTGGAGCGGATCGGACTCGCGCGGCTTTTCAGCGTCTCATTGAACGCGCGTCAGGTCGGCGTCGCCAAACCCCATCTCTACTGCTTTCAGAAGCTAGCGCTCGACCTCCGTCTGGAGCCCAGGGAGATCCTTTACGTCGGCGATGACCCTTTCCTCGACGTTCAAGCCGCACGCGCGGCCGGCCTACGCACCGCCTGGATGAACCGCAGCCAGGAGCCCTGGCCGGCCAACCTGGAGCCGGCCGATGTCAATGTGGCGGACTGCATGCAGCTGGCTGAGTTGTTAGCACTCCCCGCTCGAAGCTGCCAAACCTGAACGGCGAATAGACACGATCGCGCCGGCGCCTGCCCGCGAGCCGCTCCGGCGACTTTGTGCGACCAATGATCGATACATCACGGAATCCCGCCCCGGTGTGAGGTGAACTTTAGGCGCGTCCTGCCGTTTGTTTTTACAGGCGCAAGGCATCCTGCCGCTTTGCGCGAGCGCTGGATACTGGCTCGTTCGGCCCCGCGGCCCAGGGAACGGCCCTGGGCCGCTTGACTACCGGCCGGTTGCGCTGTTGGACTGTTTCGTGGGAGATGTGTTAAGGAGGTCGGTAACAGCCATGTCTGATACTCACTCAGCCAGCCGGGTGCAGCCGGTCGCGAACTTGAAGGAATACTTCAAGGAGGCCCTGCACGGCGCCCTGGAAAGTCAGCATCTCTCGGTCGAAGGCCAGACCGAGCACTACGTCGTCAACCTGCTGACTCTGTTCGCCCGTTCCGAGGCCTTGTTCGACCGCACGCCCGAGGGACCGCGGCTCAAGCCCCTCGTCGTCATGTTGTCCGATGCGCTCGAGGCGCGCTCCGCCGACGACCGCAACCGCAACCTGCAGCGCCTGGGCGACGTGTCGCTCTTCATCGCCGGCTTCTTCGCGCAGAGTTTCGCCCGCAAGCTGATCGACATCGACTACCACATCGCCATGGGCGGGAGAGCCTACGGCGTCCTCGCCGAAACGCTGTCCCGCGGCAAGGGCAGAGTGCTCGGCGGCGTCTTCGCGGAGCTGTCGGCGAAATTCCAGCCCATGGTCGACACGCTCAATGAGCTCGCGGAGACCGCCCATACGCATTCGGACAAGGACATCCTGCGCCTCTATGAGATCTGGCTGAAGACGGGCAGTCGCCGAAGCTACGCCATTCTCAAGCGCCTCGGCGTCGATCCGACCGCGGCCGGCGGCATGCAGGTCGCCCACTGATCCCGTGATCCTGACACAGCTGCAGCAGCTCATCGGTGGCATATACGACGTGAGCATCGCTCACGACGTGTATGACTTCCTCGTCACGGACCGCAGGCGACTGCCGGCCAGCGTGCGCGGGCGGACATCGGAGGAGGATCTCATCGTCGCGCAGCCCGCGGCGGCGGGCGGCGAGGCGGGAATCTCCCTGTACCTCGACGCCGGGCTGTTGGAAAGGCTGCGGCGCGAGAACCCGATGGTGCGCCTGCACGATGGCAATGTCGCGGACTATTGGAAGGCCCTCGAAGGCGTCAGCCATTTCCTGTACCTCGCCTGGAACGCCGGACACGACCGCCCCGTCTCGATCCTGGAGCTGGAAATGCAGGCGGAAGTCGACAAATACGTTGCCAGCTACTGGCTGTTGCGCCGCCAGCTACCCGGCCGATTCCCCGCGGAGCTGCTGCGGATCCTCTTCGAGCGCACGCGCATCGACCCCCGGCTCGCCGAAGGGCGGGAGGATCTTTATCGTGAAGCCAGCCGCTACGCGGAGAAGTTCTGTCGTCGGCTCGAGCGGTCGCTGCGTCGCAACGGGGCCGGGACTGAAGGGGAGGTGCTCAGGGAGCTGCGGCGTTTCTACCGCCTGAGCAACGCGCGCAAGCTCGCGCACATCGACACACATCCATAGGCGGAAATCGTCGAGACGATTTGCTCGGCGCGCCCCCTGCGCGGGGCGGCTGACGCCGTCCAAAATCGCTCCCGGCGATTTTGTCCGCGAGACCCTACACCGTTCGCCGCAAGCCAGGGAACGGCCCTGGCCTGTCGTCCATTGGCAGAAATCGTCGAGACGATTTCTGCGAGACCCTACACATTTCGCGGCAGGCCAGGGAACGGCCCTGGCCTGTCGTCCATTGGCAGAAATCGTCGAGACGATTTCTGCGAGACCCTACACATTTCGCCGCAGGCCAGGGAACGGCCCTGGCCTGCTGTGCAGTGCCGAGTGATGGGGGTGGTGCCGCAGCGAGCGGGCTCTGAGCCGCTATTCTTCGCCGCCGTTGCGCTTACGCTCTTCCAGCTCGCGCATCATCTTGATCCATTCGGAGAGCTTGCGCAGGTCCGTGCGGGTCGTGTTGCCCGTCTTGCGCCCGGCACCGGACTCGTTCGAGTACGGGTCGTAGGCGCTGCGCTGTGTATCCAGCTGCAGTCCCCCGGTGTGGCCCTCGATCTCGAGCTTCGGGCGCTCGACCAGCTCAGCGGGCGCGTCGACCCATTCGACATAGGCGTTTCCGCGGTCGTCGTGGCGGACACGTGACAGGCGACGGCGTTCGCCCGTGCTGTCCTGCTTGCGGTCCTCCGCGCCGTCGATTTGTTTGGTACTGGCTTCCAAGGAATGCATCGAATCAAGGCAAGCCGCGGCTCGCGGACGCATTCACCATATCAGTGCGTCTGTCGCCGTTCTGAGACATTCGTCACGGATCAGTCCGTGGCGGGAGCCTGGTCTCCACGGCTGCGGACATAATTCGCCCGGAGCAGTCCCATCGCCGTCTTGCCATCGCGAATCTGGCCGTTCTGCGCCCATTCGCAGGCTTCGGCGAAGGGAACCCAGTGCACCTCGATGACTTCCGCCTGCTCGTGAGCCGCCGCCGCCGGCGTCACCCCTGTCGCCAGGAAGAGATGTAACACTTCGGTGAAGATACCTGGCGAGCTGAGGTACGAGCCGAGACTGCGCCATTCGCGCGCGCTGACGCCCGCCTCCTCGACGAGCTCGCGCTGCGCGGTGAGCAGGGGCGGCTCGTTCGGCTCCAGTTTTCCCGCCGGCAATTCCCACAGCCAACCATCCGCGACGTAGCGATATTGCTTCAGGAGGCAAACGTGCTCCTGCGCATCGATCGCAACCGTGGCGGCGCCGCCGGGATGGTGGACGACTTCGAGTGCTGCGAGGTGGCCGTTCGGCAGACGCACTTCGTCGGTGGTCAGCGAAATGATCCGTCCGCGAAAGTGCGTCGTCTGCTTCTCCGGTTTCATGAGCACCCAGCCTAGCACGGTTACAGTTCGAAACGGCTGCCGAGGCCGCGCATGCGTAGACTGCCGCTGAATCAGCAACGTCATCATTGCCTGCACCGGAGCCGCCGCTTCGCTGTGGGCGGGCGGCGCACGATGGGACCTGATGCGTTGAGAGAGTTTCCGGAGCACCACAGGGCGGTTTTCCTCCATTCGGGCTGGCGCTGCTCGAGCACGTACGTGTGGAGTCGCTTTCGCCGCAATCTGCACACGACGAGCTTCTACGAGCCGTTCGGCGAATCGTTGGCACGAAGCTCGCCCAAGCGCATCCGGCGCCAGACGGCACAGGGATGGGACTCGCGTCATCCGCACCTGGCATTGCCTTACGCCGAGGAGTATCGCGGGGTCTTGCGCCCATTCCTCAAAGGGGTGCCTGGATATCGCAAGGCGTTCGCGCTCGAGCGCTATTTCCCGACCGCGGCGGGCATCCGGCCCGAGGTCCTGTATATCTCCCGGCTCATCCGGCACGCGCGACGCCGCGACACGTATCCCGTGCTCGGCTTCTCCCGCTCCCTCGCCCGCGCGGCGGCGCTGAAGAGCGCGCTCGGCGGCTACCATGTGCTCATCCGCCGCAACCCCCTGCAGCAGTGGCTGTCTTGCCGCAGCTACCGCGAAAAGATGTCGGTCTCCTACTTCGAGTTGTGTCATTTTCTCATCCTGGCGCTCGCCCCCGAGGGCACGCCGGCGCGGCGCTTCGCGGGCACGCTCGGTCTTCCAGCGCTTCCCCGCGGCCTGTCGCAGCAGTTCAAATTCCTCCAGACCGCGCTTCATCCCTGGAGCGATGAGCTGTCGTATCGCGCATTCATCGCCGTCTCACTGCTGTCTCACGCCGTTGCCGAGCCCGTCGCCGACCTGGTGCTCGATGTCGACCGCCTGGGCCGCTCGTCGCAGTACCGCGAGGCCGTACGCGCACGGATCCTGTGCGATGTAGGGCTTAGCGTGGACTTCGACGACTGCCGCGTGCCGACGCGTGATCTGGCGGCCGTCTCGGTCGATTTCGCGGCCGTCGAGCGTGACGTCAAACTGCACCTTCTGACCTGGGGCGCGGATATCCCGCCGGTTTGTGCCCCGGCGCGCGCCGTAGGCGAGTGAAGTGGCGCCGCACGTCCAGTGAGCGACGGGCGTCGGTGCTGTATGCTCAACGCGTGACGCCAATCAGTGACAGCAGGTCACCGGATTACGTATAGTCCCCCGCCGTCATGTCGACGGCGTCACACTTAGCGAAGCTCAACGGTCCCCAGCGCCGTGCCGTTACCTATGGCGAGCCGCTGCCGGAAAAGGGCTTCACGTCCGGTCCACTGCTGATCGTCGCGGGGGCAGGCACCGGCAAGACCGACACTCTGGCTCATCGTGTCGCGCATCTCGTCATCCACGGCGTCGACCCCGCGCGCATCATGATGCTGACCTTCACCCGCAGGGCCGCCACCGAGATGCGCCGCCGTGCGTACGAGCTCGCCAAATCGGCGCTCGGCGACACTCTGGGCGGGGTCAGCCAAAGCATCCTGCAGCGCATGAGCTGGACGGGCACCTTCCACTCCGTCGGCAATCGCCTGCTGCGTCACTATGCGCGGCACCTGAAGCTCGATCCGCAGTTCAGCGTGCTCGACCGCGGCGACTCCGCGGACCTCATGGACGGCCTGCGGCAGGAGCTCGGGCTGGCGCAAAAGGAGCAGCGCTTTCCGCGCAAGGATACCTGTCTGCAGATCTACTCCCATCGAGTCAACACCCAGCGCCCGCTCAAGGACAGTCTCGAAGGGCAGTTCCCCTGGTGCGCGCAGTGGGAGTCGGACCTGACGCGCCTCTATCGCGCGTACGTGGAGCGCAAGCAGCGCAACAACCTGCTCGACTACGATGACCTGCTGCTCTACTGGCAGATCATGATGTCCCATCCGCGCCTCGCCGCGCACGTGGGCGGCCATTTCGACCATGTGCTGGTGGACGAATATCAGGATACCAACAAGCTGCAGGCGGAGATCCTCCATGCGCTGAAGCCCGACGGCGCCGGCCTCGCCGTCGTCGGCGACGATGCGCAGGCGATCTATTCCTTCCGCGCCGCCGCGGTGGAGAACATCCTCGGCTTCCCGGACCGGTTCACGCCGCGGGCGGAAGTGGTGACCCTTGCGCAGAACTACCGCTCCACCCAGCAGGTGCTCGATGTTGCCAACGCCGTGATGGCGGAAGCTCCCCGCCAGCACCGCAAGCACCTGTTGTCGATCCGCAGCGAAGGACCGCGCCCGCGACTCGTGACGGTGGAGGACCTGCAGTCGCAGGCGGAGTGTGTCTGCGGCGAGGTGCTCAAGCGCCGCGAAGCCAGTGTGCCGCTGCGCAAGCAGGCGGTGCTCTTCCGCTCCTCGAGCCACAGCGACGTCCTCGAGGTCGAGCTCGCGCGACGGCAGATCCCGTTCGTGAAGTACGGCGGCCTCAAGTTCCTCGAAGCCGGACACATCAAGGACCTGCTCGCCGTGCTGCGCTGGGCCGACAACCCACGCAACGGGCTGGCGGCCTTCCGGACCCTGCAGCTTCTGCCCGGCATGGGACCGGCCAACGCGCGCCGCGCGCTCGACCACCTCGAGTCAAACGGCGGCTCTCTCGCCTCGCTGCAGAGCTTCACCCCGCCGTCGGGGTCGGCCCAGGAATGGCGCAAGCTCATCGAGCTCCTCATGGCGCTGGCGGACCCGCAGCGGCCGTGGGCCGGACAGGTGCATCTCGTGCGGGAGTGGTACCGCCCGCATTTCGAGCGGCAGTACGAGCATTTCCACACACGCCTCGGCGACCTCGACCAGCTCGAAGTCCTCTCCGGCCAATACCCGTCCCGCGAGCGCTTCCTGACCGAGCTCACCCTGGACCCGCCGAACGCCACCAGCGATCTCGCCGGCCGCCCCACGCTCGACGAGGACTACCTCATCCTGTCCACCATCCACTCCGCCAAAGGCATGGAGTGGGACACCGTCTACCTCCTCAACGTCGTCGATGGCAGCTTTCCCTCCGAATTCTCAACCGGCAAGCCCGCGCTCATCGACGAGGAGCGGCGTCTGCTCTATGTTGCACTCACCCGCGCCCAAAACGAGCTCCTCCTGCTCGCCCCCCTGAAGTTCCACCTGACATCGCAACATCGACTGGGCGATGCGCACGTCTACGGTGGCCGCAGCCGCTTCCTCACCGACAAAGTCCTCAAGACCCTGGAAGCCACCGCCTTTCACGGCTCGCGCATCACCGGCGACGTCCTCACCGAAGAGAGCGGCGACGCCGCCCTGGATATAAGCGCCCGTCTGAAAGAAATGTGGTAGGGCTCGCTCCCGACCGCGTCCCGCTCAGCGGGGGATCGATTGCAAAGGAACTTCCCGGAAGCCTCAAAAACAGGGACGTTTTTGCGGCAGCCTACAGGGATGTACTTGCGGCGGTCCCGGGAAGGCCCTTTGCAAGCGAGCCCCCGGCGCCCTGACTCACAGTCTCTAGTTCTTTTCCGGCTTCACGAACTTCAAAGTAAACCGATCGCTCTCCCCAATGGCCTCATACTTGGCCCGATCGATGTTCCCCAGCCGATAATCCGGCGGCAGCGCCCAAACCCCACAAGGATAATTCTTGGTATCGCGAGGGTTGGCATTGACCTCCGACGTCGCCACCAGCCTGAACCCCGCCGCCTGGATCATCCGGATCGCGTAGTCCTGCCGGACATACCCCGTTTTTGCCCGCGGATCCTGCGGCACCGTCGGGTCGGCACGGTTGTCCACCACCCCGAACACCCCGCCCGGCGCCAGCGCGCGATAGATCGTGGCAAGCGCCTGCTGCGCGTTACCGGCTGCCATCCACTCATGCAGGTCGCGGAAGCTCAGCACCATGTCGACCGACCCCGGTAACACCGCATCGCGCCCATCCGGCGGGAAAGTCATTATCTTCACCCCGCCGTAGAGGTCCGGCCGGGAGGCGAGGAGCCGCCGATAGCTGGCGAGGCGCGCAGTGAGGAAGCGGCTGCCCGGGTCCTCGGCGATCACCGCCGCATGGTACTGGCCCCGCTCGCGCACCAGCGGCGCGATGATCTTGGTGTACCAGCCCGACTCCGGCCAGACCTGCAATACCCGGGTTCGCGGCCGGATGCCGAAGAAGAGCAGCGTTTCCTTGGGATGCCGGAAGCGATCCCGGGCCCGGTCCACGGCCGTGCGCTGAGTGCCGGCCAGAATGCCGTCCAGGGCGTTGGCGGTCGTTTCCCTTCCGCTGGTCGTCACACACGCCGTGATGAGCCCGCCCAGCAGGCACGCGAAGACAGCGAGAGAGGCGATGATCTTCAGTTGACGCATTGCACGCATTCTGGCGGGCCGGCCGCACAAAAAGAACCCCGCCGGGGCGGGGTTTGTGTCAAAGACGAGATGGACGCTATTTCAGCGTCTGAATGGCCCGCCGCCTTGCCGGGCGCGGGGCGCGCGCTCCTGGGCCTCGTTGACCCTGAGTGCCCGGCCATTCATTTGAAAGCCGTTCAGGGCCTGGATCGCCCCCTGGGCCTCACTCTGCGACATCTCGACGAAACCGAAGCCGCGTGGCCGGCCGGTTTCCCGATCGTTGATGAGCTTGACCGATTCCACCTTGCCGTGGCGCTCGAACAGTGTTTTCACGTCCTGCTCGGTGGCATTGAAGGGCAGATTGCCCACGTAGATCGTCGTCATCCGGAAGTCTCTCTTCGCAATGCGCACAGCGGCGAGCCGCACGAAGCGGTCGCATGTGCCGCGTGATCATGGAGGATTACGTGACGGGGAAGGGATTCGAAAGAAACTGCGGAACTCAAGCGTACTCATCCCTGCGGGATACCAACGCGACACCATGCTACTCCTGTTTGTTTATTGGCGCAAAGTCGGCATCCTGCCGCTTTGCGCAGCCAGCCTCATGGCTTGTTTCACCCCGCGGCTGGCTCCTGAGGCCCTTAACTCTTGCGTTGGCGGGTGTCAGAGGGGCGGCCTCGGGCCGCTCAATTAGTTGCTTTCGGACAACACACGGGTTGGTGTCGCGCCGGGGGTCAGCTGCCGGCCGGCTCCAGGTAGGCGTATCCGTCGAGCTCGCTCTCGTAGAACCGCTTCAGCATCTGGCTCTCCGCGATAGTCATGCGCCCGTCCCGAATGGCGCGCTCGCAATCTCTCGCCAGGGCAGGGTAGAGCTCCGCTACGTCATACTCCATGTACTCGAGGACCCTGTTGGCCGTATCGCCCTTGACGATCTCCTCGATCCACCAGCCCCCCTCGTCGTGCAAGCGCACGTGCACCACGTGAGTGTCGCCGAACAGGTTGTGCAGATCTCCCAGGGTCTCCTGGTAAGCGCCCACCAGGAACGCGGCCAGGTAGTACTTCTGTCCGGCCTTCAGTTCGTGCAGCTCCAGGGTTCGCTTGACGTCCCGCAGTGACACGAAGTGGTCGATCTTCCCATCCGAGTCGCAGGTGATATCCGCCAGCACCCCCGTGCGCTCGGGCCGCTCGTCCAGCCGGTGGATGGGCATGATCGGGAACAGCTGGTCGATCGCCCAGCTGTCGGGCAGCGACTGGAACACCGAAAAGTTGCAGAAGTAGGTATCCGACAGGATCGATTCCAGGCCCTCGAGCTCCTCCGGCAGCCGCTCGAGCCGCCGGCAACAGTCCCGCACCCGGGCGCACGTCGCCCAGTAGAGCCGCTCCGCCAGTGCGCGGAACTCCAGCGACAACAGGCCGAGATTGAACATCTGCAGCACCTGCTCGCGTGCCGTCAGCGCGTCGTGATAGCACTCCACCAGCCGCCGCTCGCTCACCGAACCGAAAGCCCCGAAGAGGTCGCGCACCGGCTGTGGCAGCTCTTCTTCGCCGCCGTAGTCCTCATCCTCCCGGCCGGTCACCCTGAACTTGTCGAGCGCGGACGAGCCCAGCACGTCGAACACGAGCACGCTGTGGTAAGCCGCGATCGCCCTGCCGGACTCGCTGATGATCATCGGGTGCGGAATGTCACGCGCGTCGCAGACGCTCGCGACCCGATAGACGACATCGCTCGCGTATTCGTTGAGCGTGTAATTCATCGAGGACAGATAGTTCGTGCCGCTGCCGTCGTAATCGACGCCCAGTCCTCCGCCCACGTCGATGTACTGCAGGCCCGCTCCCATGAGCTTCAGTTCCGCGTAGACGTGGGCCAGCTCATTGATCGCGTCCTTCACGCGCCGGATATCCTGCAGCTGGCTTCCCGGGTGGCAGTGCACGAGCTGCAGGCAATCCAGCATCCCGCGCGCCTTCAGCACCCCGAAGAGCTCCACGATCTCCGTGATGAAGAGCCCGAATTTGGACTTTTCGCCGGCCGATTCGCGCCAACGGCCCGAGCCTTCGGTGAAGAGCTTCACGCGCACCCCGATGCGGGGCCGCACCTGGTAACGGTCGGCGTGCTTCAAGATGAGCTCCAGCTCATCGAAGTTCTCCACCACCGGAATGATCGTGCGTCCCAGCTTCGTGGCGAGCGTCACCGCCTCGATGTAGCTGTCGTCCTTGAAACCGTTGCAGATGATCAGCCGCTCCGGGGCGTTCTCCGTCATTGCCATCACGGAGAGGAGCTCCGGCTTGGAGCCGACCTCGAGACCGAAGCCAAATTCCTTCCCGTAGCGATAGACCTCCTCGACGACGAGGCGCTGCTGGTTCACCTTGATGGGGAACACCGCCGCGTAGCGGTTGCGGTAATCGTTCTCCGCGATCGCCTGCGCGAAAGCATCGTGCAGATGCTTCAACCGATGCGCCAGGATGTCGGAGAACCGCACCACCACCGGCGTCGTCAGGTCGCGAGCTTCCAGGCCCTCCACGACCTCGTTGAGGTCGATGTCCCGCCCGGGTTGCGCGTCCGGTCGAACCACGACATGGCCGGCCGCGTTGATGCCGAAGTAACCCTTGCCCCACGCATTGACATGGTAGAGCTCCAGAGAGTCCTCGATGCGCCAGGGCTGGGCGGGGTTGAACTTGCGAGCGCCGTTCAAAGCGCTCTTCGGATCTACGGCCACGTGCGAGAGTCCGGTATGTTCATGGGCGAAAATCGTCGAGACAATTTTCGCGAGACCCTACACTTTTTCCGCGGGCCAGGGAACGGCCCTGCCCGGGTTTTGATTGGCGAAAATCGTCGAGACGATTTTCGCGAGACCCTACGCATTTGCCGCGGGCCAGGGAACGGCCCTGCCCGCTATTCATTGGAAACGGCGACGGGGCGGTTCGGGTCGCGGATCCACTCGCTCCAGGAGCCGGCGTAGAGCCGCGCGCCTTGCAGGCCGGCGACCTCCAGCGCGAGCAGGTTGTGGCACGCGGTCACCCCCGATCCGCACATGCAGATCGCCGCATCGGGAGGCACTCCCTCCAGTGTCTTCGCGAACCGCTCGCGCAGCGTGCCGCGGTCGCGAAATCGTCCAGTGGTGTCCACGTTGTCGGTGAAGGGATGATTTCGCGCGCCCGGAATGTGGCCCGCGACAGGGTCGATCGTCTCATTACGGCCCCCGAACCGGTCGGCGCTGCGGGCATCGACCAACACGACGTCCCCGGAGGCGAGCCGTTTCAAGGCGATGAGCTTCTCGAGCTCCGCGGTGCCCACCACCATCTCCTCGTCCGGTCGCGGATCGAAGCGGCGCGGGGGACGCTGGCGCCGCGGCTGGGCCCCCGAGTCGGGAAGAGCCGCCGCATCGAGCGGCAGCTTCTCCTCCTGCCATGCCGCGAAGCCCCCGTCGAGCACCGCGACTTTCGTGTGTCCCAGCCAGCGCAGCAGCCACCAGAGCCGCGCTGCGTAAGCTCCGGACCCCTGGTCGTATGCAACCACCTGTACCTGCGCGTCGATACCCCATTGCCCGAGGCGCGCGGCGAACTCGTCGACCTGCGGCAGCGGATGTCGGCCGGTCGCCGGGGAGCTCGTCCCGGACAAGTCGTGGTCCAGGTGCGCATACGAGGCGTGCGGAATGCGCGCGCTTGCGTACGCCTCGCGGCCCCACTGTGGGCGCGCGAGATCGAAGCGGCAGTCGATGACCGCCAGGTCCCGGTCCTCGAGTCGCGCAGCAAGCTGCCGCGGAGTTATGAGCGTCGTCTGAGACATACCCGTAGCCCGTCCGTCTATCGGCGCAAAGTCGGCATCCTGCCGCGTTGCTCGGCCCATCGTGGGCCTCGGCCCTTCCCAGGAACGGCCCCACTGAGACCCGTCGACGCGAGAATACGTGCTCCGGGAAACGGCCGCTCAGTCACTTGCTTTCGATCTTCGCGCCTTTCGATACAATTGTCACAATGGCGATCGACATCCATTGGGGCAGCGGCAGCCCGTACGCCTGGCGGGTGCTGCTCGCGCTCGAATACAAGCGCCTGCCCTACACGAGCCACCTGCTGCAGTTCTCCAAGCAGGAGCACAAATCGCCGCAGATGCTCCATATGAACCCCCGCGGCCGGGTGCCCGTGCTCAAGGACGGGGACTACGTCTGCTTCGAGTCACTGGCCATACTTTACTACCTCGACCTGAAATATCCCGATCCCCCGATCTTCGGGCGCACCCCCGAGGAAGCCGGCACCATCATGCGGGTCATCTGCGAGTATCAGGCCTACATCGAGCCGCACCTCGCGCGCATCATCGAAGCGGTGTTCGCGAAGGCCGACCTGCGCAGTGACGAGATCACTCGCGCCATGCACGCGGCCGCGAGCGAGGCGCGCACGATCGAGGGCCGCCTGTCGAAATCCGATTGGGTGGTCGGCGAGAGCTTCTCGGCGGTCGACATGGTCATTTTCCCCGGCTTTCAGCTGCTGAAGCGCGCGCTGGAGCGTCCCGAGGCGCGCGAGCTCGCGTCCCGGTTCATGCCTGTGGAGGTCCATTACCCCGCGGTTGGCCGCTGGGTCGCACGCATCGAGTCTCTCCCCGGTTACGAGCGTACGTATCCTCCTCATTGGATTGCCTCACAAAATCCCTAGGAGCGATTTTGCACGCCTGACGGAGTCAGGCGGGCCCGGCCAGGGCGGAGGCGCAGGGATGCGGCCGAGTAAAGTCGCCTGCGCCGCTTTGAGCGGCCAGTGTTGATCGATCGGCCCGAAGTCGGCTGCGGCGGTTGCTCGGCGCATCCGGCGCCGAGCCCTGCGGGCCGGCTAACGCCGTCCAAAATCGCTCCCGGCGATTTTGTCGGGCGGCCAGCCCTGTTACCGGGTCCGGGCTCGCGGCCCAAGGGCGGCCTTGGTCCGCTCAATGACTTGCTTGCGCACGATGGAGTGTAAGCGCCGTGCCAAGATTGGTACCCTACGAGCACCATGACTGAGCACAAGATCCACGTAGAGTTTCCCGGCCGCATCCTCATCCTCGGCTTCGGCAGCATCGGGCAGGGCGTCCTGCCCCTCATCCTGCGACACATCGGCATCGCTGCCGACCGCATCAGCATCATCACTGCGGAGGATCGGGGCAACGCCGAGGCGGCAAGCTATGGCATCCGCTTCGTCAAGGAGCGGCTCACCCGCGAGAACTACCGTCGGGTGCTCAATCCGCTGCTCGGTCGCGGCGACTTTCTGATCAATGTGTCCGTGGAGGTCTCCACCATCGCGCTCGTCAAGTTCTGCTGGGAAAAGGGCGCGATGTACCTCGATACGTGCATCGAGCCTTGGCCGGGCGGCTATACCGACCCGACCGTCCCTGCGGGGCGCCGCACCAACTATGCCCTGCGCGAAGAAGCGCTGGCCTTGCGTCCGGGCAACGCGCGCGCACCGACGGCGGTGCTGACGCACGGCGCTAACCCGGGGCTCGTGTCGCACTTCGTGAAGCAAGCGCTGCTCGATATTGCCGCCGACACCCAGGTGGATGCGGGCAAGCCCGCCTCCCGGGGCGATTGGGGCGAGCTCGCGCGTCAGCTCGGCGTCAAAGTCATTCACGTCGCCGAGCGCGACACTCAGGTCTCGCGCGTTCCCAAGGAGCCGGGCGAGTTCGTCAACACCTGGTCCATCGACGGTTTCGTGAGCGAGGGGTCGCAGCCCAGCGAGATGGGCTGGGGAACTCACGAGCGCAACTTCCCCCGCGACGGCAAGCGGCATGACTTTGGCTGCATGGCAGCCATCTACCTCATGCAGCCCGGCGCCGGCACGCGCGTGCGCACCTGGACGCCTCGGGCCGGCCACATTCACGGGTACTGCATCACGCATGGTGAAGCCATCTCGATCGCGGATTACCTGACCGTCCGCGACGGCGCGCAGGTCGTCTACCGGCCGACCGTACACTATGCTTACCATCCCTGCGATTCCGCCGTGGTGTCAGTTCATGAGCTGGCCGGCCGCAACTACGTGCAGCAGGAGCGGCAACGGATCCTGATGGACGACATCGTGGGCGGCATCGACGAGCTCGGCGTCCTGCTCGCGGGGCACAAGAAGAATGCCTACTGGTACGGCTCGCAGCTCTCCATCGAGGAGGCACGCAAGCTCGCTCCGTACAACAATGCGACCAGCCTGCAGGTCACCGTCGCCGTCCTCTCCGGAGTGGTCTGGGCGATGGAGAACCCGAATTGCGGCATCGTCGAGCCCGATGAAATCGATTTCCGGCGCAACCTGGAGATCTGTACCCCGTACCTCGGTCCGGTCATCGGCCGCTACACCGATTGGACACCGCTGCACGAGCGCGAGCGGTTGTTCCCCGAGGACCTCGACAAGACCGACCCCTGGCAGTTCAAGAACGTTCGAGTTGCGTGGTAGGCAGGCCGTAGGCGATCTCTACGATGATCAGCGTCCGACTACCACCCGGTAGCTCGACCGTTACCGCATCGTCCAAGCTTCGACGTAGCAGCGCGCTTCCGAGCGGCGAGTCCATGCTGATATAGCCAGGCTCTCGGTCGAATTCGTCCGGCCCGACAACGCGGTAACGTGAGTGCGCACCGTCGTCTGATTCCAACGTTACCCAGGCGCCGAAATAGACCTTGTTGCGGTCGGTGGGCGCCTTATCAACGACAACCATGCCGTCGAGACGCTTACGCAGAAATCGCACCCGCCGGTCGATCTCCCGTAGCCGGCGTTTACCATAAGTGTATTCCGCGTTCTCGGAGCGGTCCCCCTGAGCCGCTGCCTCCGCTACCGCTTGCGTCACCTTCGGACGCTCGAGTCGCCAGAGTTGCTCCAGCTCGTCGCGCAGCCGCCGCTCTCCCTCCGGCGTGATGTATTTCGAAGCCGCAGGCGCGGGTGGTCGGAATCGTCCCATGACGGCGATTTTGTCAAAACCCTGGTGTTCTGTGGAACCGATCACGGACGCCGCCGAGCGTCGAAATTAGGCTTTCGCCGTGGCTACCAAGTACTACACGCACTTCATGACGGGCAGTCCGCGGGCACCGGCCGCGCCAGCCTCGAACGAGTGGAGTGGCGTTGTGGAGCTGCGGCATCCGCTTGAAAGCGGCGGCGGGACGAAGGAGCTGCGATGCCTGCTGGCGCAGAGCTTCGACTTGGATTCGGACGAGATCAAGATTTTGCACTGGGCGCGTTTGCACTGAGAGTCGGTATCCCCTAGCGGACTTCCTTCCCTTCATCGAAAGTCCGCGTTTCGAACCCCCGGCCCGATTGGACCGGGGGTTTTTTTATTCCCCAGGGCGGCCTGAGCCGCTCTCTGGTTTGCTTTCGCACGTCGCAAGTAGCCAGGTCGCCGACGAAGGGACCTGGCGCAGTGACTCGGTCGCCAAACGCCGACAGGATGCTCGGAGGGGCGGCTGGAATGCCATAATCTGGGAACGATGAAGTCTTCCCCCGCTCGCATCGCCCTGACGGCATGCCTGGCTCTCGCCGTCGGCGCCTGCTCGCTGCTGCGCCCGCCGCCGCGCTTCGCGCCGGCCCCTCAGAAGAAAGTCGCGCCCGCCGAGCCACCGGCGCCTCTGCCGGACCAGACGGAGCATTTCGTCCTCGCGCCGGGACAGGACGTCGTCGGCGCCCTGCAGATCGTGAAGGTCCGCAAGGACGAAACACTCAGCGATATCGGCAGGCGCTTCAATGTCGGCCTGGGCGAGATGACTCGCGCCAATCCCAATATCGATCCGTGGCTGCCCAAACCCGGCACGGCCGTCATCGTGCCCACGCAGTACATCCTGCCGGATGCGCCGCACCGGGGCATCGTCGTCAATCTGGCCGCAATGCGGCTCTTCTACTTCCCGCCCCACAAGCGCGGCAAGCCGCAGATCGTCATCACCCATCCGGTCGGCATCGGCCGGCAGGGCTGGAAGACTCCGCAAGGCGTGACCCGCGTCCTCTCGCACGAGAAGAATCCCGTCTGGCACGTCCCCCCCTCGATCATCGCCGAGCACCTCAAGGAAGGCGACAAGCTGCCCAGGGTGATGGGCCCCGGGCCCGACAATCCGCTCGGCGACTACGCGCTGCACCTGGCCTGGCCGGGCTACCTGATCCATGGGACCAACAAGCCGGTCAGCGTTGGGCTGCGCGTCAGCCACGGATGCGTCCACCTGTTTCCCGAGGACATCGCGCAGATCTTCAAGATGGTGTCGAACGGCACCGAGGTTCGGGTCGTGAACCAGCCGTATGTCTTCGGCTGGTTGGACGGACGCCTCTATTTGCAGTCGGCGGGCCCGTTGGAAGATGACAAGCGTCCCTGGGCGAAGCAATCTCGCCGGCTTCTGGCCGTCACGCTGACACGTGCGCAGCGCAAGAACCTCAAGCAACTCGAGCAGAAGATCGACTGGGGCCGCGTGGCGCAACTCGTCGCCGCGCCAGTCGGCGTTCCGGTTCCGGTCTCGGGCGACCAGAGCGTCGATCCAGGCGTGGACGGTGGCGGTGATGGCTTGCAGCAGGTGGTCGCCCATGCGCGCCTCGTGCAGAACATCCTGCCCCCGGGCTCGACGTGGGACGGGAAGACGGATCTGCCCCTGAGCGACTCCGAGTTCAACAAGATGATGTCCGGCATCGATCACGGCGACGGAGCTTCCAGCGCCACGTCAGGCGACGCCCATGGCGTCCCCGCTGCCGCGCCCGCTGCTGGCACACCGGCGCGATCAGCCGCCGATCCCGCCCACGGCGCCTCTGCCGCGCCGGCTACGACTACGGATCACACCGGGACCTGAGCTCGGCCGCGCGACCTCGCGCCGGCCTCCGAGGGACTTCGGCAGCCGCTGAGCTGTTGTGATAGAGTCCGCCACTACAACAAGAACACGGCGGGGATTCTCATCAGTGGTTGAACGCGCTGCGCCCGGCCTGGAGCTCGCGCGCGGCCTGACCGAGCCTATCATCGCGCGCCTTCCGAGCGCCGTTACCGCTTTCATCGGCCGCACGCTCAAGGGGCCGGTGCAGCGTCCAGTGACGATTGCCAGCTTCGCTGAGTTCCAACATGTATTCGGCGGACTGTGGCAACCCTCGACTCTTTCCTACGCCGTCGAGCAGTTCTTCGATCATGGCGGTGGGCGTGCCATCGTCGTGCGCGTCGCCAACGGCGCTCGCCCGCCGACCGTCACTCTGCCGGCCGGCACCGGGGCGCTCCGCCTGGCGGGCGTCAACCCCGGCTCCAGGGAGTATCTGCGCGCGTCCGTCGATTACGACGGCATTCCCGAGGGAGATACCGATCGCTTCAACCTGGTCGTTCAGCGGGTTCGCTCCGCCGGGTCGGAGCTCATCGAGGATCAGGAGATCTTCCGCCGCGCCTCGCTGCGGCCGGATTCAGGCCGCTGCCTCACCGATCTTCTGGTGCAATCGCGCCTGGCGCGCGTAGTCGAGCCGCTTCCCGCGCAGCGTCCGGATCGTTCCGCGGGCCCGGGCGGCTCCGCGATCGGCTACGCGTTCTCCAATGCCGATGGCGACGACGGCGGCCCGCTGACCGACTACGACATTATCGGGTCAGCGGCGGCCAGCACGGGACTTTTCGCCCTGAGCTCCGCCGACGGATTCAACTTCCTCTGCATACCGCCGCTCGCGCGGGATCATGACGTGGGTCTGAGCGCGCTCCTGGTTGCCGCCCGCTATTGCCGCGAGCATCACGCGATGCTGATCGTGGATCCACCCGCCTCCTGGACCACCCCGCGCGCAGCCCTCGACGGCATGCGCATCTGGCCGTTTCGCAGCGACAATGCGGTCATGTATTACCCCCGCGTCCAGGCGCTCGATCGGCTGCGAGGGCGCCTGGAGACGTTCGCTTCCTGCGGGGCGGTCGCGGGCATGCTCGCGCGCAGCGACGACGTCTGCCCGTTGTGGTCCGCCCCGGGGAGCGAGGAAGCGACTCTGCGTCCTGGGATGCAGCCGGCGGTGAGTGTCAGCGACGCGGATCGCCTCCGGCTCGCGCAGGTTGGAATCAACACACTGTCCGTCCCGCGAACGGCCGCGGGAGGCGCCGGTGTTCGCGTGGATGCGCGCACGCTGGCGAACGGCGGCAGTGGATTCAACGACTGGAGGTATCTCGCGGCGCGGCGCCTGGGCCTGTGGGTCGCTGCGAGCGTCGAGCGCGGCACGCGCTGGGTGCTGCTCGAGCAGAACGGCCCGGCGACCTGGGCGCGCGCCCGCTCCTTGGTCGACACCTTTCTCGAGGTGTTGGCGGAGCAGGGTGCGTTCACGAGCCCGGATGCCGGCGACCGCTATTTCGTCATCTGCGACGAGCGCGTGAACCGTCCGGACACCATCGCCGACGGCCGTGTCAATCTTTTGTTCGGTTTCGCCACCAGCAGGCCGGGGGAATTCGATGCCTGGCTGGTGACCCATCATCCCGCGGCGAGCCGCGTACGCCCCGTCAGCGTCAACCGGCTGGCCACCTCCCGCCAACGGGTCGAGTGGGAAATCGAAACCACCATCCTGAAAAAGATGGACTACAGATAGCCCACCCCGGATAGCCCGCCCCGTCCCTCGGACTTACTTAGAGCCTACCGTCCGAAAGCAAGTCATTGAGCGGCCGCTTGCCCGGGCACGTATTCTCGCATCGACGGGTCTCAGTGCAGACGTTCCCTGGGGCCGCGCACGCCATCCAGTCAAAGAGCTGGCCGCCAAAAGCGCCGTCAGGCGACTTCAGCCGATGGATGAGGCACGATTCCTGCTCAGCTGGCGGGTATGCCAAGAAGACGCGTTTCGCGCGCCACCCGGGGATCCGCCTCCATTGCCCGCCTGCTGGCCCCATTGCTGTTGCTGGCCTCCGGCGCCAGTCTGCGGGCGCAGACGCAACCGGTTGCCTCGCCCACTTTCATCCAGGCACAGCGCGCCGAGGCCCGCGGCCAGTACGCGCGCGCGGAAGACCTCTACGGCGAAGCCTACAAGAGCGATCCCGCCAACACGCGGGCGCTGTTCGGACGGGCCCGCATGCGCTCCTGGCAGGGCAACTTCGATGCAGCCATCGCCGATTACCGCGAGGGGCTGCAGCGTGAGCCGCAGAATGCGGAGGCACTGAGCGGCCTCGGCTGGACTTATGCCTGGAGCCATCGGTTCGACGATGCCGTTACGGTCTTCCAGCGCCTCGCGCGGCTGCAGCCCTACGATCTGGATCCGAAGAAGGGGCTCGCCTACGTGGCGCTCTGGCGCGGGCATCCGAGCGATGCGCGCCGCCAGTTCGAGGCGCTCGCCAGCCAGGATCCGGAAAATCCCGACTATGCGCTTGCCATCGGCCAGGCCGCGCTGCAGCAGGGTGACTACGACGCCGCGCAGGCGGCATTCGACAAAGCGCTGAAGCTCAAGCCCGGCCTCACGGCAGCGAGCTCGGGTCTCACAGCGGTGGCGCAGGCCCGAGTGCAGAGCAACCCCGCCATCATGCTGCTCGGTGGCCACAGCGCCTCGGGCGGCGAGAGCCATACGGGACTGCGCTTCGCGCAACTGTCGCTGCAGGTCAACCACGATCTGCGCCTCTGGCTCACCGACGACCGTGGACTCGGGGCCGACCTCTTCACTCCCGACCGGCGCATCATCAACGCGTCGACCGTCACCGCCGGCGCCTTTTACAACTACACCTCGAAGCTCGGGCTGCAAGTCGAGGCAGGCGAGCGGCATCTGCCTGGAGAGAACGACCCGGTCGTGGACGCCGAACAGGTCTTCTTCCTCGGGAACAACGTGCCCAAGATCGGCTTCTGGTGGAGCCGTACCCCGGCCGCCTCGCAGTGGATTGCCTACGCCGGCTCGTACCGGCAGATCAACGACAGTTTCTCCGTGGAGCCGACGCTCTACTATGCCTATGACGGCACCTATCACGAGACTCGCGGGGCGGTGCTCGCCACCTATCACACCCCGGGACAGGCGCAGTTCGGCCTCGGCGTCGCGCTCGGCAGCAAGCAGTCCGCAACGGGCGGCAAGAGCGTCACGCGCATCTACAGCAACATTTCCGTGCCCATCGGTCTGCGATTCACCTTTTTGCTCTACGCGTGGCACGAGACGACCCAAGGACTGCCGGGAGAAACCGTAGTGGCCGCCGGATTCCAGGCGTATCTCTGATCACCATGCCGAGTGAGCCCGCCATCGCGGCGTCCCAGCCCACGATCCAGCTGGCGGCGGCGGTCGATACCCGGCCGCGCGCCACGACTGTCGTACAGGTCGCACCCGCGCAGACCCGATGGCGCCCGAAGCCGCATCTCTACCTCACAGTGTTGACTCTCTGGGCGGTCGCGGTCGCCTGGTTTCATCCGCAACTCGCAACCCTGCCGGCGCTGGGCCAGACGCTGTGGGCGAAGGGGGCGCTCTGGTTCTTCGTCCTTTTCATCGACATTGCCTGGGGCTACGCGGCATACAACGTCGGGGTGATCGTGTTCGGCGCTTGGTATGCGCGGCGTGCGCGGCGCACGCCCCGGGCGGTGGCCGCGGTCAGCGAGCGGCCGCCGGTGGCGCTGCTCTATACGACCTGCAACGATTTCGTCGAGCGCTCGGTGCTCTCATGCATCGAGCAGGATTATCCGGATCACCAGGTCTACATTCTGGACGACGGGACCGATCCCGAGTGCCGCGCGCGCATCGATCTGTTCGCGGCCGCGCATCGCGGTCGCGTCCGCGTGATCAGGCGGCCCGACCGCAGGGCTTACAAGGCCGGCAACCTCAATCATGCTCTGACGACCGCCGCCCGCGAGCCGCTCTTCGCTCTCGTGGACGCGGACGAAATCCTGCCGCCCCATTTTCTCCAGGCCCTGGTGCCGCGGCTGCTCTCACAGCCCGATTGCGGTTTCGTGCAGGCGACACATCGCTGCAATCCAGACACCACCAGCTCGCTCGCTCGCGACGTCGGTCCCGGCGTGGACAGCCATTGGCGCTGGTATCACCCGCTGCGCAACGACTACGGCTTCGTCATGCTGCTCGGGCACGGAGCTCTCGTCCGACGCCAGGCCTGGCTGGATGCCAGCGGGTTCCCCGAGCTCGTGAGCGAGGATCTCGCCTTCGCCTTGCGCGCGCGCGAAGCCGGCTGGCGCGGGCGATTCGCCGATGACGTCGTGTGCTACGAGGAATTCCCGGAAGACGTGCGTGCGTTCCGGGTGCGCCACATGAAGTGGACCCGCGGCACCTGCGAGTTCCTGATCCGGGAGACCGGACGCCTGCTGCGCTCGCGGCGCATCACCTGGGTGGAAAAGCTCGACATTCTCCTGCCGACCCTCAACCTGCCGCTCTCCTTCCTGTTCTTCCTGTTCGTGCTCGATGCCAATATCGTGCTCACGAGCCTCTACGGCAACATTGCGACCATGACCTGGGTCATCGGCGGCAGGCCATGGCTCGTGCCCGTCCTGCGCCTGAACCCCGCCTTCGAGGTGCTCGATCGTGCCGATCTCTATGTCGTCACCCTGATCGCACTCGTCTCGCCCGTGCTTTGCTTCGTCATCGACATGGCACGGCATCCGCGTCGCCTCTGGTCCTTCCTCGCGCAGAGCACCGCGCTCTATGGCGCACTGGGCCCGCTGTCCTCGATAGGGGTCATCCTGTTCGCCGTCACCCGGCGCGCGGTCTTTCACGTGACTGCGGATAGAGGCCGCCCACAGACGTCATGGCACGGCATTACCGACCGCGTACGCCTCTCGCTGGTGGAGTTCGCGCGGCGCAGCCATCCTGATGATCCCCTCGTGCAAGGGATCGAGCTCGTTTGTGGCGCCGTGCTCGTCACTCTGGCGTGCGTGACCGTCCAGCTGCCCTTTCTCGGCCTCGCCCTGGGCTATCTGATGCTTCCCCTCCTGCACCACGTGAGCTGGGATTGCCGACCCGTCCGAGCGGCGATCCAGGTACCGCTCTCCCTGATCATCGTCGGCGTGGTGCTCGGCAGCCTCTCCCTGATGGGCGTCCAGACCGTCTTCTTCGGCTACGGGTTTCACTTCTAGCGCTGCGCGCCGGGAAGAGGGGGGCATGCCGACGAATGATTATGGCGCCGGCTCGGGTTTGCCTGCATGATTCGACCGATGAGCCCGGGTGACGCCAACCCTCCCACCGATCCCAATGCCGAGGCCTCCGCGGACCCCGTCCTCACCGGACGGCACGTGGTGTTCTCGCATGGCAAGGAGAGCGGGCCGTGGGGGCGGAAGATCTCCTCCCTTGCCGAAGTCGCGCGCAGCGAGGGTTACGAAGCGCATTCTGTCGATTACCGCGGCCTCGATGAGCCGCGCCAACGCATCGCGAGACTCGTCGAGTTCTCCAAAGAGCTGGCCGGTGACCTGGTGCTCGTCGGCTCCAGCCTCGGGGGATACGTTGCGGTAGCGTCGGCTTCCCTCCTGCATGCTCGCGGTGTTTTCCTGATGGCGCCGGCGCTGTACATGCCGGGTTTGCCGGAACTGCGCGAGGGCGCGCTCGACTGTCCCGCAACGGTGGTCCACGGATGGCGGGATGACGTGGTGCCCTTCGAGCACAGCGTACGCTTCGCACAGGCGTCGCGCGCCGCGCTGCACCTTCTGGAAAGTGACCACAACCTGCACACTCAGATCCGCGTCATCCAGTATCTCTTCGAGTATTTTTTGATAGCGCTAGACCTTCCGGCGCTAGCGTTCGAATAGCTGTCCCAGGGGGGTCGGTTGAACTGGCTGTTGCACCGCGTGCTCGCGATCTGGGTGCGATACCGGGTCCTGCCCGAGGACATCTCCGCACGCCTGCAGAGCCGGGCGGTGGCCGTCTGCTACGTGCTGGAGCGACGCAGCATCACCGACCTTGCCATCCTGCAGCGCGCGTGCGTGCATCTGAAGCTCCCGCGGCCCCGCAAGCCTCTGCTCGCCAAGTCTGATCTGCGTTCCTATTTCTACCTCAGCCGGCCGCGCGGCTTCTGGGACGAGCGGCTCGACCGCCGGCCGCCGCCGCAGCTCGAACAGATGCTCGCGGCTCTGGATGCCGACCCCAGCCTCGATATCGAGCTAGTGCCCGTGGCCGTGTATTGGGGACGGGCGCCGCAGCGTGAAGCATCCTGGATTCGCTTGCTGCTCGTGGAAAATTGGGCGCTGACCAGCCGCGCCCGCAAGTTCCTGCAGGTGCTGTTCAACGGCCGCAACACCCTCGTCGAGCTGGAAGAGCCGATCTCCCTGCGCAGTCTCCTGGGCGATGAGGTGGGGGTCGCGGTGCGCGGCCGCCGGGTCGCCCGCTCTCTGCGCGCGCTCTATGCGCAGCATCGTGCCGCGCGAATCGGACCCGACCTCTCCCATCGGCGTACCATCGTCACTCGCGTGCTGCGCAAGCGCGCCGTCCGTGCGGCCGTTGCTCAGGAGATGCGCGAGAAGTCACTGACGAGACGAATGGCGTTGCTGCAGGCGGCGCGCTACGCGGAAGAAATAGCAGCGAACTACTCGCATGCCTTCGTCCGCTTCCTCGAGCGTCTGCTGACCTGGCTCTGGAATCGCCTGTATGACGGCGTCGCGGTCGGACATCTGGAAACCCTCGAGCGCGTAGCCCAGGGCAACGAGGTCATCTACGTGCCCTGCCACCGCAGCCACATGGACTACCTGCTGCTGTCGTACGTCATTTACGTCAACGGCTATCCGGTGCCACACATCGCCGCCGGCATCAACCTCAACATTCCCATCGTCGGCCGGTTGTTGCGCATGGGGGGCGCCTTTTTCATCCGCCGCAAGTTTCGCGGCAACGGCCTCTATACCGTCGTCTTCATGAAGTACCTCGCCGCCATCATGGCGCGGGGCCATTCCATCGAGTACTTCATCGAAGGCGGCCGCAGCCGCACCGGCCGCCTGCTGCAGCCCATGACCGGCATGCTCTCCATGACCGTGCGCAGCTTTTTGCGCGATCCCGGACGGCCCGTGGTCTTCCTGCCCGTCTATTTCGGCTACGAGCGCGTCGCCGAAGGTGCGACGTACGTCGGCGAGCTGTCCGGCAAGCCCAAGGAGAAGGAGAGCGTGCGCGGCCTCCTGCGGGCTCTGCGGATGCTTCGGGAGCGTTTCGGGCGCGTGCACGTCAACCTCGGTGAGCCCATTGCCCTCGAAGAGGTTCTGGATCGCCACGACAGTGGCTGGCGCTCCCGCGCGTTCGACGAAGAGGCCCGAGCGCCGTGGATCGGCGCCGCGGTCGACGACCTCGCCGCCCGCATCATGCGCAACATCAATGCCGCTGCGGCGGTCACCCCGATCAATCTGCTCGCCGTCATTCTCCTCGCCATGCCGCGCCAGGCGCTTCCCGAGGGCGACCTCGAGCGGCAGATCGACCTCTACCGCGCGCTCCTGCGCGGCTTTCCCTATAGCGACCGGATCACCCTCACCGACCTCAGCGGCGCGGGCATCATCGCCTACGGAGAGGCGATGAAGATGCTGCAGCGCCAGAAGCACGCGCT
This sequence comes from Steroidobacteraceae bacterium, assembly GCA_036278795.1. GTDB lineage: Bacteria > Pseudomonadota > Gammaproteobacteria > Steroidobacterales > Steroidobacteraceae > 13-2-20CM-66-19. The sequence continues at coordinate 491,376 of DASUKK010000025.1, forward strand.
GGGTGACATCCTGCGCATGAGCGACGAGAGCGCAGTGCTCGCCACCTACTTTCGCAACAACGTGCTGCACCTTTTCGCCATGCCATCGCTGCTGGCATGTGTCTTCTCGAGCAATGCCGAGGTGCGGCACGATGACATCCATCGCCTCGCCTGGCGCATCTATCCTTACATCGCCGCGGAGCTCTTCCTGCCCTGGAGCGAGAGCGAGCTTCCCGCAGTCGTCGATGGCGGGCTCGACTGCATGCGGCACCGGGGCCTGATCGAGCCCAATGCCGAGCGCACCATCTGGCGCAGGCCGCCGCCCTCGTCAGGCGAGGCCATGCAGCTCTCCGTGCTCGCGCAGGCCACCATCCAGACGATCGAGCGTTATTACCTCGCCATCGCACAGCTCGTCGCCGCCGGCAGCGGCGAGATCACCCAATCGGTGCTCGAGGAGCGCTGCCAGTTGAACGCGCAGCGCATCGCCATGCTTTACGGCCTCAACTCTCCCGAGTTCTTCGACCGCACCCTGTTCGAGAACTTCATCGACCTGTTGCGCCGCCGCGGCGTGATCCGCTCGAGCGCCGCCGGCAAGCTGGAGTTCGACGAGATTCTGCTGCGCGTGGCGGCCGATGCCCAGTTCGTACTGAGCGAGCAGATCCGTCACTCGGTCATGCGTTTCGTGCAGGATTCAGCGGGGTGCCCCGCCGCCGGTTAATCGTCCCAGCGCACGCGCCCGCGCAACTGCTTGGTCGCGCGGCGCTGAGTCTTCGTATCCATTCGCCGCTGCCGGGCCGCCCGCGTCGGCCGCGTGGCCTTGCGCACCTTCGGCACCACCAGGGCGCGCCGCACCAGGTCCGCCAGCCGCGCCAGCGCCTCCCGCCGGTTCCCCTCCTGAGTGCGCTGATTGCGCGCCACGATGATCATCGCGCCGTCCTCGGTCACCCGTCGTCCCGCGAGCGACCGCAGACGCTGCTTCACCGCCGGATCGAGCGCTGCCGTGCCCGCGAGATCGAATCTGAGCTGCGCTGCCGTGGCCACCTTGTTGACGTTCTGTCCGCCAGGCCCCGATGCGCGCACGAAGGACCAGGTCAGGTCCCGGTCCGGCAGCGAAATATCCGGTGTGATTTCGACAGGCATCGTGCGAAAGCAAGCCACTGAGCGGACCAGGGCCGTTCCCTGGGCCGCGGGATCGAGAAAGCCAGACGGCTGGCCGCCCAACGCGCCGCAGGCGACTTGGGCCGATGAACTTACGCGTTGAGGTCGGGGATGAGCTCGCTCTCGAGGCGCGTGATCTGATCCTTCAGCATCAGCTTGCGCTTCTTCAGCCGCTTGAGCTGCAGCTCATCGATGTGCACGTCGAGCGACAGGCGCGAGATCACCTCATCGAGGTCGCGGTGCTCGATGCGCAGCTGGCGCAGCTTTTCCATGTTGCGGAACAGCTCCCGGTCGACGTTGTCTTCGATTTCCGCCATGGCTACGAATGCTAGAGGCGGGCCCCGCGGGAAGCCTGGCCGGCGTGCCGGGGTATGATGATACGCCTGGACCGGACCGCCAGCCTTGAAAAGCCGATCGCGCCGTCCCATTCGAACCACGCAGCAGCCCCCGGCGGCCCGCGTCTCACTACGGCTTTCCGCGCGGTTTGGGTCGCGAGCGGCCGGACCGGCCTGGCCGGCCGGAGTGGCCCGAATCGCCTCTGCCGGGGCCGCCGCCGCGACTGCCTGAATGCCCGCCCGAACCCGACCGGTGCGGCCGCCGCTCGCCGCCGTGCATGCGCCGCCGGTGCCGCGGCGCCAGCTCCCCCTCGGCCAGTCCGGTGGCCAGCATCTCCCTGGCGATGGGTGCCGACGGGATCTTGTGGCCGATATAGCCCTCGATGTCCGGCAGCGAGACCGCGAACTCCTCGCAAGCGAAGCTGATCGCGTCCCCCTCCGCGCCGGCCCGCGCCGTGCGCCCGATACGATGGACGTAATCAGCCGCATCCTGCGGCAGGTCGAAGTTGAAGACGTGGCTGACATCGGGGATGTGCAGCCCGCGCGAGGCGACGTCGGTGGCGATCAGCACGGCCAGATCGCCATTGTGGAAGTCGCGCAGAAAGCGCAGGCGCTTGGCCTGCGGGACATCGCCCGACAGCGCCTGGGCATGGAAGCCGTTGGCTTTGAGGACACTCTCCAGCCGTTCCGCCATGCGCTTGGTATTGACGAAGATCATGGTCCGCCGGGCCTCGCTCTGGCGCAGCAGGCCCACGAGCAGCGGAACTTTCTCCTCCATCGAGGGGTAGTACATGATCTGGCGCACGAGATCGACCGTCATCTTGTCCGGCTCGATCCGTACCAGCTCCGGGTTGTTCATGTGCTCGTAGGCCAGCTCCAGCACCCGGTACGAGAGCGTCGCCGAGAACAGCATCGACTGCCGGCGTTGCGGCTGTGGCAGGCGGCGCAGGATGTAGCGGATGTCCGCGATGAAACCCAGGTCGAACATGCGATCGGCCTCATCGAGCACGAGCACCTGGGCATGCTTCAGATCGAAGACGTGCTGTTTGTAATAGTCGATCAGGCGGCCGGGCGTCCCGATCAGCACGTCGATGCCTTCTGCGAGCTGGCGCCGCTGTTTTTCGTAGTCGATGCCGCCGTAGACCACTGCGTGCACGAGGCCCGTGTGCCGGCCCAGAGCTTCCGCGTCGTGATGAATTTGCACCGCGAGCTCACGGGTGGGCGCCACGATGAGCGCACGAACCGACGTCGGGCCGCGACCAGCGGGCGCAGGGTGCGTGAGCAACGTGTGATACAGGGCAACCAGAAACGCGGCAGTCTTGCCGGTGCCGGTTTGCGCCTGCCCGGCGACATCGCGGCCCGCGAGCGCGATAGGCAGCGTCTGGGCCTGAATGGGGGTGCACTGGGTGAATCCGGCATCGCGAATGCCCTGCAGGACGGGCGGGACGAGGCCGAGGCTGTCGAAGCCGGTAGAGTGTGGATCAGTCATCAATAGAGGCTTATATTGTTACCCAAGGGTTGGCGGGCCTTGCAAAATCGGCCCGGAAGCGCTACAAAGCGTATCAAGACGGCGGGCCAACGGCCCCCACGTGCCGGCCACGGGTTCTTCCCAGCAGGCTTTCCTAATAGGCTCAAGCTCATACTCATTTCACGAGTTAGTGTAACCGTTTGACGGGCGCTTCTGGCAGGGACTTTCCCGGTCCCGCCACCCGTTCGCAATCCAAGTCCTTCGCAAGACGAAGAACACAACTTTCGCACTCTGTATTTCGACGGAGGTTCAACCGCGTGAGCAATCCGCACATCGTGCATACCAGTGACTCCACCTTTGCCCAGGACGTCCTCAAGTCCGACAAGCCCGTGCTCCTCGATTTCTGGGCGGAGTGGTGCGGTCCCTGCAAGATGATCGCGCCGATCCTGGATGAGGTCGCGAGCGAGTACCAGGACCGCCTGAAGATCGCCAAGCTCAACATCGACGAGAACCCGCAGACCCCGCCGAAGTACGGCATCCGCGGCATTCCCACGCTCATCCTTTTCAAGAACGGCACGGTCGAGGCCCAGAAGGTCGGGGCCTTGTCCAAATCCCAGCTCTCCTCATTCCTGGACGACAACCTGTGAGAGGCTATCTCGGCAATCAGGGCCGCAACCGGCCCAAGGGCCCGCGCCACGGCAACCGTGACGGCAATCGTGACCGCGACGGCAACCGTGCCAACGGCAACGGCGGCGGCCGTCCCGATGATCTGATGCACGAGGCGGAGCCCTTCGACGTCGACGATTCGGAGATCATCAGTCCCGCCGAGCTCGTGCGCTCGCGGGCTGCGATGAATCTCACGGAGCTCAAGGCGAAGCCCATCCACGAGCTGGTCAAGGTCGCCGAGTCCATGGGACTCGAGAGCCTCGCCCGCTCGCGCAAGCAGGACATCATCTTCTCCATCCTCAAGGCGCACGCACGCAATGGGGAGAACATCTACGGCGACGGCGTGCTCGAGATCCTGCAGGACGGCTTCGGCTTCCTGCGCTCGGCCGACGGCTCCTACCTGGCCGGGCCCGACGACATCTACGTGAGCCCCAGCCAGATCCGCCGCTTCAACCTGCGCACCGGCGATACCATCTCCGGGCTGATCCGCCCGCCGAAGGACGGCGAGCGCTACTTCGCGCTGCTGAAGGTCGGGGAGATCAACTTCGACTCGCCCGACAGCTCGCGCACCAAGGTTCTGTTCGAGAACCTGACGCCGTTCCACCCCACCAAGCGCTTGAAGCTCGAGCGCGGCAACGGCTCCACCGAGGACCTGACCGCGCGCACCATCGATCTGGTGGCGCCCATCGGCAAGGGCCAGCGCGGCCTCATCGTCTCACCGCCGAAGGCCGGCAAGACGATGCTGCTGCAGAACATCGCCACCGCCATCACCGCCAACCATCCCGAGGTCTACCTCATCGTCCTGCTCATCGACGAGCGGCCGGAGGAAGTGACCGAGATGCAGCGCACCGTCAAGGGCGAGGTGGTCTCCAGCACCTTCGATGAGCCCGCGGCCCGCCACGTTCAGGTCGCCGAAATGGTCATCGAGAAGGCCAAGCGCCTGGTCGAGCACAAGAAGGACGTCGTCATCCTGCTCGACTCGATCACCCGTCTCGCGCGTGCCTACAACACCGTGGTGCCTTCATCGGGCAAGGTGCTGACCGGCGGCGTCGATGCCAACGCACTGCAGCGGCCGAAGCGCTTCTTCGGCGCCGCGCGCAACATCGAGGAGGGCGGCAGCCTCACGATCCTCGCGACCGCGCTGATCGATACCGGCTCGAAGATGGACGACGTGATCTACGAGGAATTCAAAGGCACCGGTAACAGCGAGATCCATCTCGACCGGCGCATCTCGGAGAAGCGCGTGTTCCCCGCGGTCAACATCAACCGCTCCGGCACCCGCAAGGAAGAGCTCATCACCGATCAGGGAGAGCTCGCCAAGATGTGGATCCTGCGCAAGCTCCTGCACCCCATGGACGAGCTCGCCGCCATCGAGTTCCTGCTCGATAAGATGAAGGATACGAAGTCCAACAGCGAGTTCTTCGAGGCAATGAAGCGGTAGTTGCGCGACGCCGTCAGAATGCCTTTCGACTCCGTCCGCTCGTCTGAGCAAAGGTAGCGTTGCATCGCTGGATGCAACCCACCTCGAGCGGCCTGCGGT
>DASUKK010000026.1:0-53590 GCA_036278795.1 Steroidobacteraceae bacterium
CACCAACATCGCAGGCGTTGAGGTGTGGGACGAGCCCGACCTCGCAGCCTCCCGCGGAGCCGCCTGACCCATGGCCGCGAAGAAGCACACGCATCGCCGGCGCTGCTCGCACCGCAACCTCGTGGTGCGCACCGAGGGCGACCGCTGCTCGTGGGTGCAATGCGCCGACTGCCGCAAGGTCGGCCCGGCCAAGCATTCCTACATGCTCGCGCTCATCTGCTTCGCAACCGCCACCGTCAATCAACATCCGCGCCGCAAGAGGTCCCGACGATGAGTGCACAATTTCACGAGTTCCGCAGCATCCCGCTCACGGCCATCGCCCTCTCGCAGACCGCAGCACAGCGGGAGCGCCGCGCGGCCTTCGACAAGGGCGCCCTCGCCGAGCTCGCCGCGAGCATCAAGAGCGCCGGTGTCATCGAGCCGATCCTGGTGCGACAGCTGACCGATGGCCCGAGCGCCAAGGGCTTCAGCTACGAGCTCGTCGCCGGCGAGCGGCGCTTCGTGGCATCGCGCCAGGCGGGCCTCGAGGAGATCCCGGCGAACGTGCGCGAGCTCTCCGACCAGGAGGTGATCGAGCTGCAGCTGATCGAGAACCTGCAGCGCGAGGACATGCCAGAGATCGCCGAGGCCGAAGGGTACGAGGCGCTCTCGAAGTACGGCTACACCGCCGACCAGATGGCCGCGAAAGTCGGCAAGTCGCGCGGCACCGTGTACGCGCGCATGAAGCTCCTCGCCCTCGAGCCCGAGGCGCGCAAGGCGATGAAGGCCGGCGAACTCACCGCCAGCGTCGCACTCCTCATCGCGCGGATCCCGGACAGGAAGCTGCAGCTGCAGGCGTTGAAGGAGGTGCTGAAGGATAACAACGCGTGGGGCGACGATCGCGGGCAACCGATGTCGTATCGGCACGCGGCCGAGCACGTCCAAGAGCACTACATGTTGAAGCTCTCCGGAGCGCCGTTCCCGACGAGCCGCGATGACCTGGTGCCCGCAGCCGGCTCATGCTCGTACTGCCCGAAGAACACAGCGTGCCGGGATCCAAAGAGCGAGGCCGTGTACGCCAATCTCGAGCTCTTCGCCGACGTGAAGGGCGCGCAAGCGGGTGCAGGCGTTTGCACAGACCCAACCTGTTACCAGCTGAAGGCTCGGGCGTGGGCGAAGATTGCCGTCGCCCAGGCGAAGGACAACGGCCGCAAGGTGATCGAGGGCCCCGCGGCCCTGCAGATCCTCAAGCACGGCACGCAGTACCTCGCCGGCGACTACAAGCGGCTCGACCAGCCCTGCTACGATGACTCGAAGCAGCGCAACTACCAGACCGTGCTCGGCAAGAGGGCCGAGGAGGTCGCGGTGCTCATCGTACACCCGGAAACGGGCGAGATCGTCCAGGCGGTGAAGCCGGCGGCCGTGCGCGAGGTCTTGAAGGACCGCGGCGTCAAGGTGGCCGAGGACGATGATAGTCACGACTACCGCGCTCAGCAGCGCAAGGCCGAAGCGAAGCGCAAGGGCGAGATCGAGTACCGCCGGCGGCTCCTCACCGCGGTGATGGAGAAGGCGCCGAAGCGCCTCGACCAGGAACTCCTCTGCGTGGTCGCGATTACTATGTTTGGTCGGCTCTCGGACGAGGCCAGCAAGGCCCTTTTCGCGCGCCACGAGTGGAAGCCCAAGGAAACGCGCTCCTGGTCGGGCGATCCGCACAAGCTCGCCTTCGAGGGTCAGGTCGCCAACATGACCGAGGCCGAACTCAGCCAAGTCCTCGTCGAGCTGGCGATGGTCGACGAGATCCAGGTCAGCACCTACGGGCCCTCCGACGGCAAGCCCAACCGGATGCTGCGGCTCGCGCGGCACCTCGGCGTCAAGCCCGATCCGATCCGCAAGGCCGTCGTCGATGAGATCAAGGAGAAACGCAAGGCCAAGAAGGCGGCAAAGCCATGATCCTCAGCGATCTGCTGGACGACGAGGTCACCGTCTGCATCGGCTGTGGCTGCGATGACCTGCACGCATGCGATGTTGACGAGGATGGCAACGCTTGCCACTGGCTGCGGATCGACGAGGATGAACTCGTCGGCGTGTGTAGCGAATGCCCGGAGCACGTCACGCGCTTCGACGCCGGCGAGCGCTCGATCGAGTACCAAGGACAGGCCGGGGCACCGGCCGACAGGGCGACCGAGGAGGAGAGCCTCCTGCTGCCCGGCGATGCCGAGTACGGCCAGGTGCTCTCCTACCTGCGCGATCGGACGCCGCCGCGATGAGCGACATGGGCGAGGACTTCCGCGCGTACCGCGAGCACTGGCAGGAGAAGCGCGCGGACAACCGTGAGCAGTCAACGCAGATCCTCACCGACTGCGGCATCGGCTTCATAAGCCGCAACATGGGTGCGCACCTGACCGTCACGCACGCCGGCAAGATCGTCGACTTCTGGCCCGGCACGGGCAAGTGGATCGACCGCGCGGGCCCAAAGGGCCGCGGCGTGTTCCCGCTCCTCAGACACCTCGGGGTGCAGCGGTGAGCTTCGAGGACGCGGCCGATAACGAGCAGTTGCTCGAGGCGCACGAGCGGCGGATCAAGCGCTGCAAGAGCTGTAACGCCCGGATCATCTTCCTGCCGACTCCGGCCGGGAAGTCGTGCCCAACGGACGCCGACACCGTCGAGCCCGAGGACGAAGCCTTTGAGTGGGGCCGGCACGTGTCGCACTTCAGCAGCTGCCCGAACGCCAACCAGCACAGGAGATCGAGATGAGCATCGAGGAGCTCACCGGGCGCGACGCCGATCCCGACTGCCTGCACTGCGTCCTCGCGCCGCTCATTGACACCTGGATGCGCGAGCACGCAGGTAAACCCAAGGTGCACGTCATCCTCGAAGTCGCCCAGGTCCTCGGCGAACTCATCGGCTCCGAGGCCTTTACCAGCGGCCATTCCTGCTGCGTGCCGACGATCGTTACGGGCGCCGCGCGAGAAACCCTGCGCACTGCGCTCGATCTGGTGAACACCCTGCAGCGGAGGCGCTCGTGAACCTCCTGCAACTGCTCGCGCTCGGCATCGAGATTTTCGAGGAGGAGCGCGGGGTCATCGTCTACAGCTACGCGGACAAGCGCGGCCACATCACCGACCGAGAGGCGCTGCGCTGGCTGCGCAAATACGACCGTTTCCTCAAACACGCCCGGCTGACGTCAGTGGCGCTCATCCGCGCCGCGAAGGCGCGCCAGCGCGCGGCCAAGCCCAGGAGATCTCGATGAAGATGCAACCCGTTGCCTCGAGCAACATCAAAGCCGTCGGCTACGAGGACGGCGAGCTGCGGATCGAGTTCACCAGCGGCCGCACCTACGCCTACACTGGCTCGACGGCCGAGCGCCGCCACCAGGAGATCCTCAAGGCCGAGTCGGCCGGGCGCTACTTCGCGCAGCACGTGCGCAACGATCCCGAGCTCACGACGAGGGCGCTCTAATGGCAGAGAAACTCGGCGCCACGGGCGACTTCCCGCACGGCAAGCTCAATGGCAGTGACGAAGGTGGCATCCGCTTCGCCGTCGGAGAGGACGGAGGCAACGTTGTCATCAACTTCGGGACGCCAGTCGCGTGGCTCGGTATGCCTCCTCAGCAGGCCGTCGCGCTGGCTGAACTGCTGATCGCCAAGGCTCGAGTCGTAGCGCGGCGTACCGGCACCGTCCTAACGGTGCGCGTCCTGTGACCATCGCCACAGGGCCTAAGTGGGCTGACCTCGCCGGCAAGGACGAGGACCGGCGGATCCAGATCATCGGCGAGACCGCGGCCGCGGGCCGCATCGTTGGCGTGTGCCTCGAGAAGGACCAGGCCGAGAAGATCGCACGTTACGTGCGCAAGATCACCGAGCGCTACCCGACCGTTGTCGAGCTCTCTCGGGTCGATGGGCCCGTCGAGAATGTCATCACCCTCCGCTTTGGACCGAGGCCATCGTGAGCGGTCAGCGTTCCGAGAATCCCCTTGACGCCGAACAGCTCAGGGTGTTGCGGCATATGCTCGGGATCGACCGTCCCGACGTTCGCGACCCAAAGCCGTACCGGGATTACTACTGCGCGAATCCGGGTGATCCGACGATGCACGAACTTGTGCGGCTCGGCGCGGTGCGCCGGTACGACACGCGGGGCGGCTATGAGTGGTTCACCTGCACCGATGCGGGACGCGCCGCCGGGATCGCGAGCCACAAGACGATCCGCTATTCACGCTCAGCACTGCGGTACTCGCGATATCTGGACATGAAGGACTGCTATCCCGATCTGACGTTCCATCGGTTCCTCACCGACTCCAGGTTTCGAGACGCAACATGACAAGCCGTGACTCACAGTCCTGCCATCGTCCCAAGGAAACTGTCGTCCTCGGGGATAGCCCCAAAGACGCACGTTTCCTTCCGCATCCCGGCAAGCCCATCAACGGCTGGCTCAGGATTCGCCACGGTCGCGGCATCGGCGCCGGCACGACAGTCACCATGACGTACCGGAAGGACACCCTAATAATTCTCTCGATGGACGATGCCAAACGCCTGCGCGCGTGGCTCGATGCGGTGATCCCATGAGCGAGATGAGTTCCTCAAAGACGGGCGATGAACCGAGGCCGACCCTGATAGACCGCATGCAGGCGTTCCACGATCGCCTGACGAAGCGCATGGACTGGCTGACCGCAGAGATCAGCGGGGGCGGCAACTGGGATCATCTGAATGCGCTTCGGCAGGAATGCGCCTATATCGCCAATCTGCTCGGGGAGCAGCTCGTTGCGGCACGTAGCACTGTCGAGACACCCGGAAGTCTGCCGAAGGGATCGAAGGGGCGGATCGCGGCCAACATTGCCCACGCGATCTACCACATCCTGGACGACTACGGCGAGGAGCACGCGCAGACCGGCGTCTGCACAGTGGAGATTCCAGCCTTTGCTTGGACAGAGCTGAACGAGATCATCGACAAACTCGGCGATGACCCGCATGGGGCGCTACACGACCTCATCGGCGTGAATGACCCCGATCCGCCATCGTCGGAAACGTCAGGAAGTCTGCCGTCATTCCGCGAAGTGCGCGGCATACTGAAGGGAACCGAACCGGCTGGAGCTGACCAGCTTTGCGAGGACTGCCCGCCGGAAGGCTATCAAACAGACAAGACACGCTGCGCGGAGTGCCCGCGCCGCGTTGCTCGATGAACGGGTCCGGGAGCACGCCATGAAGCGATATCGGTTCACCGGGCATCTCACGCCGACACCGGCCGGGATGCTGCCCATGCAGATGTCCGGGGAGGTGTATCTAGCCTCGGATGTCACGCGCGAGCTGATAAAACTGGCCGCCGAGCTGGTACGCGGGAACCTACTGCCGGCGATCGACACGGACTCGTGGCTAAAAACCACGCCACTCGCCGAGCGCCGCAGGATCACTAGGGCCATCGACGACGCCCACGAGCGCCACAAGGTGTTGGCGATGGCGATCAAGCGTCTAACGGAGAGCGAGCCCGATGTCACTTAGCGAATTCTTTCAGCTCCGCGAGACCGACCCGGCGCGCTATGAGGCGATGCTCGAGGAGATCGCGCGGAGGGCATTCGAGGCGCAGGAAAAGTTGCGCGCGTTGGGCAAGTCCGCAGCTCCGGGGTCGGAACGATGAGCGAACCGATCCAGGCCTACCCGCTGCAGTGGCCGCCAGGCTGGCCGCGCAAGCAGCCGCACCAGCGTACGGAGGCGAAGTTCCGAAAGGGAACAGGAGGATGGGTCGGCGCCGAAGGTGCGCAACGCTATCAGGCCGCCGAGCGTGTTTCTTTGAGCGAGGGGATCAGTCGCGTGCGGCGCGAGTTGCGCGCCTTCGGCGTGCCCGAGCACAACATCGTGATTTCGAGCGACCTGCGGCTGCGTATCGACGGTCAGCCATACTCCGCGCAGGCGACCTCAAAGCTCGATCCCGGGATCGCAGTCTATTGGCAGGAAGGTAAGCGTCGCAGGTGCATCGCGATCGACCGCTATGACCGGCTCGCTGACAACCTGGCGGCGATCGCCGCGACCCTCGAGGCCATGCGCGCCATCGAGCGCCACGGCGGCGCCGAGATCCTCGATCGAGCGTTCACCGGCTTTGTCGCGCTTCCAGCGTCCGAGCAGTGGTTCACGATTCTCGGCGTCTCGGCACATGCCACGCGCGAGCAGATCGAGGAGGCCTACCGGCGCCTTGCGATGAAACACCATCCCGACCGGCCTGGCGGCGACGCCGGCGAGATGTTACGCGTTAACGCCGCGCGCACCGAGGGCCTCGAGCAGGCCCTAGCGTGAGGAGGAGAACGTGCATACCTGGGTTATATGCGCTCTGTTGATTGCCACACAGCAACACGCCATCTGCTGGCGCATGCCATCGCGGGAGCCGAGCTGCGACAGGCTGATGCTGCTCTGGCTGGACGACGCCGTGATGTGGCATTCCCTCAGTCGGGATGTTCCCAATTTCATGCCGCAGGTCTCCTGCAGCGACAGCGGCTCGCTGCCCACCGGCGGCATTCTCATCGACCCTGGCGAGCATTCGCGGACCGCCGCCGTCAGGGCCTGGGAAAACAGGAGGTAACCCAATGCGACTCGCAAAGCTGAGCGAGTTCCGCCGGCTGATCTACACGCCCGAGAGCGCCCCGTCCGACTCGACGCTGCGCCGGCGGATCGACAAGGGGCTGATCCCTGGTGGCACGACCCAGCAGGGCCACTACTACGTCGACCTCGACGACTACGACAGGGCGACGAAGCTGCGCGCGAGGCTCACCGCGCAGCAGGCCGAGCTCGCCAAGAACCCGCTGCTGGCGGGGTTGCTCTGAGCGGTCTAGGATCGCCGGCGTGGCGCGCCCGAAGAACAACGACTTGCCCACCCACATGTGGCCCGACGGCGACCGAGGCGGCTTCATCGTCCAGAACCCGCTGACGGGCAAGCGCAAACGCTTCCCGCCGGAGAAGGAGCAGGAGGCGCGCGACACCGCCCTGGTGCTCAACCAGTACCTCGAGACACGCCGACAGAAGGAGCTGCTCGATGCCGGCCGGCCGCGGCTCAACGAGGTGATCGACACCTGGGAGCGCGAGGAGCTGCCGCGCCAACCCTGGGACGAGAGCACGCGGGCGACGGCGAAGTGGCGACTCGAGCGCATCAAGCGGGAGCTCGGAAAGGACGAGGCGCTCATCGAGGACATCGACTGCGTTGCGCTTGGCAACTGGCTTGCGCGCACCGCGGCGCGGGCCGATCCCTTCAACAAGTGGCGCCGGATCCTGGTGCTCGTGTGGGGCTTTGCGGTTGCGAAGGGCCTGGCGCCGGCGAATGAGGCCGAGAAGGTCCAGCGCCGCAGCACGAGCCGCAAGATCGCCGAGAACAGGAAGCGCCGCCAGCAGCTCGACGTCGAGGCCTTCAAGGCGATCCACGAGCAGGCGGGCGAGCTGCTGCGCCTGGCCATGGAGCTCTCGCTCGTGACCTTGCAGGCGCGCGGCGAGGTCTGCCGGATGCGGCATGATGACTTCCGCGACGGTTGGCTCTACATCATCCGCGACAAGGTCGCAGGCGACTCCGACATGGCCTTCATCCGGGTGGCAATCACTCCGGAGCTCGAGGCCCTGCGCGCCCGGGCTCTGCGGCTCGATGCGATCGCCTCGCCCTTCCTGGTGCACCGGCGCCCCGAGCGCATGCAGCGGCGTTGGATCGCCGGCAAGGATCACTGGACGTGCGTGAATCCGGGTTACCTGACCGACCTCTTCGCCGAGGCGCGCGACAAGGTGCCGCGGTTCGCCGAGCTCCCTGAGCGCGATCGCCCGCCCTTCCACGAGATCCGAGGGCTCGGGGGGCGCCTCATGAAGGCGCGGCTCATCGCCGGCGGCGTGCGCCGGTCAGATGCGGAGCTCGCCGTGCAACAGCTCATGACACACAGCAATCCGCGCACGACGCAAATCTATCTCGAGCACGGCCGCGAAGCGCTGACCGACGAACACTTCGTGCCGGTTAAGGCGGCCTTCAGCGTCCGCGAGCTCCTTGGCGGATAACCGCGAGGATCAAGGGAAATGCACGTTTTGACAGCAGGGGGTAAAACCCCGTATTTTCAGGCAGCGCAATGACTTGCCGCCGACTCCGAGCTATCTTCACACGGCAGGGGCCACTGGTTCGATCCCAGTACCGCCCACCAATAAATCCAACTCGATCATCAGCTTACGCGCTCCGCGTGTCTGCGCCTTCCGGCGTGGTGAGTAACTGGGGAGTTATTCGCTTACTCCCACGAAACACACCATCGCCGGCCGGCTCTGGTGATCCCCCGCTGTTGTTCTGACCCACCCCACCACTCCTTCCGGAGACGTATCCCTATGAGACGAGAGATCACCAGCCACAAGGTCAATCCCGCAAACGACACGCTCACCGTGACGGCGCTCGATGCGCCGGGTTCGGGTGGTGCGAGCCACCTCTATGAGATCCAGGGCTTCAACTCCGGCAGCAACCCGAGCGATCCCTTCGTGAGCCGCCACGGCCAGGCGGCAACGCACGCGACGGTGCTCTTTCAGAACGGGCCGATCGGCGAGAAGGGGGTGAACGGGGTCACCCACGAGGCCCTCATCGCGATCCTGATCGATCGCCTCGAGGCCTTCCAGGGAGGGCCGTTCGCCAATGAGTACAACGCCGCGGCGCTCGATCACCTGCACCTCGCGCAGCAGCATCTGCTCGACCGCACCCGCGAGCGCATGGCCCGCGGCGTCGAGGGGACGCACGAGAAGTGAAGTGCTCGCAGCTCGTCGGTGCAACAACATGGGGAGGGCGTTGAAGTGAGCGACGACGTGTGCTGCGAGCCATGGAGGACCGCCCAGCTCGACGGCACAGACAGTGAAGCCTACGGGCGGCTGCTCAGCAACTATGGTGGCGAGTGGCATATGGGCAGCGACTTGCCCGAGGTCAGATTCTGTCCGTGGTGCGGGGCTAGGAAAGGCGTCCAATGAAGTGCTCGCACCTGGTGGTCAACGGGCTCAAAGTGATCGTCTGCGGCCCGAAGCGCATCAAGGCCTGCTGCAAGTGCGGGGCGCCGGCGAGTAGGGAGTGTGACTGGAAGATCCACGGTTGCAGAGCGGATGGCCGCCAGGCGACCTGCGATCGCGGCCTGTGCGACAGTTGCACATACTCACCGGCGCCCGAGAAGGATATCTGCCCCGATCACAAGAAGGCCTGGGAGGAGCACCCGGCGAATAAGCAGCGGGCGCTCCCGCTGGAGACATCGGACAGCGCATCCGCGGAGTCGAAGTGACCGTCACCCGCATTTACTACTGCGACTTGTGCGGAGCGAACGGCAACGCAGAGACGCTGCGCGGGCTGTATTGGGAGGCTCAGGCCACCAAGGAGAAGCTAGTCGAAAGGCCGTTCAGAGACGTGGAGCACCATATCTGCCAGAAGTGCCTCAAGGATCTGAAGTGTTTCCCGTCAATCGTGAACGAGCGCTCAGGCGACTGACTACTCTTTCAGCGATTGAGGAAGGATGGTGATGGTGGCACCGGGTCGAGCGCCGGCGGTGCATGCGAAGGTCCCTGGCGGGATCTTATTCGGGGTGAGGGGCAGCGTGAAGTCGAACGCCACCTCGAGGTACCGCGTTGCCAGCTCAGAGCAGAACCATGCGCCCTCGGTGCGCCAGCTGCGGTCGATCGCGAAGGCGACGATCGCGAGCTTGTCGTATGGCTTGTACTCCTGCTCGAGCGCCCATGCCATCGCGCGGCGCTTCTGTTCCGTGCTGCAGGGCACGCGGATCCGCACTACCCTGCTCCATCGCTCATAGCCCTGCGGGCGAAAGCGCACGCCGGGCTTGAGGTCGCAGCGTGTGCGATCAGCCATGCGCCGGATGTGATCGGACCGGGCACCGAACAGCCGGCCATCCGGCCACACGATATCGACGTGACTGAAAAAGCCGCCGCCGAAAAAGCCGATGAGCCTCGAGCCTGGTGAGTTGGACCGCACGAGCTGGAACTCGAGGAACTCCTCCGGATCCGCTGCCGTGAGGATCGGCGGCAGGGTGGGCTTCGGAATCCGGATCCTGATGTGCGATGCCGGGGCCGCAGGCGCCCCGGATCGTTTACGCCTCTTCGCGCTCACGCGGCGGTAGCCGCCGGCGGCCCGGCAGACTGGCTCTTCGAGGAGGCCTGCGGGATCTTCGGCGTGTACGTCGAGATCTCGATGTTGGCCGCCGCGGTCACGCCGGCCGCGACGTTGTCGGCCACCGCCTTCGCCGTCGCTCCGAAGAACGGAATGAACTTCGTGATTTGCGCCTTCACCGAGACCTGCTGCAGCCCGAAGCCGAGCATGTTCTGCAGCCCATCGACGACGGCCGGATCCCAGCTCGACTTGCCGAGCTGCGCGGTGAGGGCAGCGAGCGCCGAGGTCGGGTCGCCGGCCGCGAGCTGCTGGATGCCACCGGCCCATTCGAGAGCGACGTTGGCATCGGCAACACGCTTGACCGGATCGGAACCTGCGGTCGCGGCGATGATCTCGCCGGCGAGCATCTGGGCAGCCCACTGCTCAACGGGAACGATATTGAAGTTGAGAGACATGGAGACTCCTAGGAGTTTGGGTGTGTCGGCGAGGATGGGGCCGGCACCGACGCCGGCAAGGAAGGGTTTCGTCGGGCGGCGAGCTGCTCGAGGTAGCCCGCGGCCACGTGGTAGAGGCTCGGCAGCAGGATGGCCGCCGCGGCAATCACTGTCGGCTGGTCAGCCTTGGAGATCCCCAAGGTTTCGAGCTTGGGCGCCAGGACGATCGCGAGTGCAGACGTCAGCACAAACCGCTCGGTCTTCATGGTCACGGGACTCCTCAAGGGATTTTTAGGGCCTCGGAAACAGGCGTATCGGGCGAGCAGCCGAGGCCCGCACACACGAAGTTCAGATAGCCCTCGCTGTTGTTCTCAGCCGGCGGCGCGAAGGCGTAGATCGCAGCTCGGAGCGTCATCTGCCGGGCGGCGTATTTCTCTAACTGCCGCTCGAGATCCTCCCAGCCGTGAGCCGGCGTATCAATGACGCCGATGCCGTTCGGGTCGCCAGGGTGCTGCGAGTGAGGGCTATGGCGCAGGTCGCCCGGATTGTTGTCCCGGGTCGGGACAGTGCCCGGGAGGCCATAACCCTCCTCCTGCCCGATAAGGCTCGCCAGGTGGTCGGGGGCGCCCGCGATGAGGCGCGCGAGTTTACTCATGACGGTTCTCGCTAGTAGACTTCTCTCGGCCTACGGCAAAACAAAGGGGGCCATCGTGGGTGATAAGGGAGACTTCACGCGCTGGTGGGACGCGTACCGGCTCGCGCATTGGCGGCGCCTGAAACGGAGCGAGCCCATGCCGCAACACTGGATGGCAGGCGTCAGGAGGCATGCGCTGGATGCTTGGGAGGCGAAGTGGATGAACGAGGAAGAAGAGCACCCCGCGACCGGCTGGTACGCCGGCCATCTCTCTGACCGAGCCGCGTACGGGGTTCTCGCAATGCTGGCCGGCGCCGCCCTCGTGGTCATATCTGCCGTTCTCTTCATGCTGGAGTAACCGACACCGCCCCGTCCGCCCGCTCCCAGTTACTTGTGGCAGTCCCCCCGACTGCGATCATCAGCCGACTGTTGCTGCTGTCGACCGCCATGCGGCCGAGCCTCTTACCCACCGTGTTGACCACGCTCGTCTTGTCCGCTATCTGCGTGGCAGAGGCTATCGCCACCCCATTGAGGTCCCATATCCCCGAGCTGGTGGCCTCGTTCTTGGGGTGCTGGATGTCGCAGTTGTCCGTGACGGTCCCGGATTGCGCGTAGGCCGTTCCGGAGTTTGTGGTAACGAAGTTACCGCGGGCGATCACCCCGCCACCGCCAGAGCCTGCGACGACGTTGATACCGGAGGTCTGCGAGGCCTCGCCGGCCGGGTCATAGAGCGCGTTGAAGCCGATGCGGTTATCGGCGATCTCGAGGTGTCGCGCGTTCTCTACGATGATTCCCGAGCCGCCGCTGTTGCCAGCGATGAGGCAGTTGCTGACGCGGCCCATCTTCTTGCGGGCTGTGGCCCACACGCCGATGCTGGATCCGCCGAGTACCAGGCCGTTGCCGCCGATGGAATTGACGAAGTCGCATCGGTCGATGCTGAACTGCGTCACATCGTCCGTGACCAGGACCTGCCCGGAATTTGCGGTGCCATCGAAGCGGCAGTTGCGCATGGTGAAGTTGCCGGAGAGAAACGCGCCCCGAGCCGTTGCCTGCACGTTGCAGCCGCTCACCTCGTACTCCATGAGGTCGACCTGCTGAGAGTCCGTGAGGCCGGCTCCTGAGAGATACCCTCCGGATGCGGCCTCAGCAC
The DNA here is from genome assembly GCA_036278795.1 of Steroidobacteraceae bacterium. Taxonomy (GTDB): domain Bacteria; phylum Pseudomonadota; class Gammaproteobacteria; order Steroidobacterales; family Steroidobacteraceae; genus 13-2-20CM-66-19. The sequence continues at coordinate 12,284 of DASUKK010000026.1, forward strand.
CAAGCAGCTCAAACCCAATATTCGTGCTGTTGGTGACTGTGCAATTGCGCACTGAGATCCCGCGCTTCGCCCCTTCCAAGTCCGTGGGCGTCCATGGGCGGAAGAAGAGCGCCTCGCCAATGCGGCAAGTGATGCCGTTGATGCAGTGATCGGCGATGCAGTTCTCGATGATCGCGTGATGCGCACCGACGAGGGCAACCACGCCACTATCGACTGTGCCGACTGACTGAAGGTGCTGCGCGTGCAGGTTCGTGAAGCGAAGGTTGCAGGCGTGGGAAGAGGTCCAGTCGGAGGTGGTGGCAGAACTGTTCTTGGAGGACCACCCGAACTCGTAGTAAGCGCCTGCATCTACCACCCCTTGGCCGTCGAAGTGGATGTTCTCGAGCGAGACGTTACGCAGCCCTCCGGTCATGAGGATCATCGCGACGACGCCGGCGTTGTTGCTCGAGATATAGAGGTTGCGCAGGGCGATGTTCCCCATGAGCGGCAGGGAGTTCGCCGCGAGGTCGTCCTGGTCGAAGATGCCGGCGGCGAAGCTGCCGAAGGGGTATGAGCTCCTGCTCCCGATGCGAAAGGCAGCGCCCGGGTTCGTCCCACCCGTGCCGTCATAATCTATGGCGATCGAGCCGTTCTCCACGGTGACATCGCGAATGAAGGTAAAGAACCCCATCGTGTCATCGGCGCTCGCGTAGACCTTCGAGAACGAGAGCGTGCAGTGGTTGAGGTCCATGTGGATGCCATCACGGACCTGAATCATCCCGCTGAAGTAGTAGGTGTCGGCTCCCGTGATGTTCGGGAAGATCAGCCGGCCCGTAGGGCCGGTCTTGGTCGGGTCGAGGAGCGCCTGCAGCGCCGCGGTATTTGTGTCGGCGGCGTTAGCCAGGTTCGGCACGATCCCGTAGCGCGCAACATTGATGGGCACGGGTGCGACCGAGAAGTCAGTGGGCGGCGTGGCACCGCTCTGCTCGGCCGTGGTCTCGGCATAGTTCGGCGTCCCGTTGACGGCGAGGGCCACGAAGTTAAGCGCCGAGCTGCCAATCTGCGGGTTGACCGTGGTGAGCACGTAGTAAAGCGGAGGCTGGCCAGCGCTCACGACGGTGACGACGGTGCCCTGCACCACGTCATAAGCCCCATCGAAGTCCCCGGCGCGCTGCCAGGCGCTTTGCGAGGCATTGTAGATGCCGTTCGCGGTCGCATCTGTCTGCCCCATCACGAGGACGCGGTCGCCCTCCTGAGTCGCGTAGCCGCCTATGGTCTGCAGGCCGGTGAGGGCGATGTTGCCCAGCGCCACGGCGAGCACTGGGGCCTTGATGGCAACCGCGGAATTGATGCCAAAGAGCCGGTCGGTTTGGGTGCTCGGCATTCAGGTGCTCCAGAAATGAAAAAGGCCGCTCGAGGCGGCCGGGGGATCGAAGTACACGCGCGTTACTCTTCGCTGTTCTGTGCGACGGCCTGGCGGATCCGGTCCATCTCCTGGCTCCCGAGATCCGGCTGCCAGGCCTTGGCGAAGTCGGGGCCGCGCGAAGGGGTCACTTGGCCGGGCTCCCACCAGTAGGTGGTTCCGCGTTGGGCGAAGGCCTTGGCCTGCATGCGATCGAGATAGCCAGGGCTCGTCGCATCCTGCATCTCATTCCACACCAGGTGATCCATCGCGGCCTGCGTGTACCACATGTTGAGGAAGGGGATGTTGCCGCGCGCCCAGCGGACAAGATGCGCGCCTTCGTCAGTGCGCTCGCCGCGAGCGGCCTTGAAGGCGGCGTTGGCGGTCAGCTGATCGAGCGTCTCGATTTCGGTCGCCAGCGGCCCGAGGAGCGCTGGCAAGAGCGTCGTGTCGTGCGAGGTCGCCTCGGCATAGAGGAAATCACCGTAGAAGCCGAGGCCTCCGCCGCGCAGGAATGCCGAGCCCCAGAACTTGGGCGAGTCCATGTTGGGCGGATCTACTCCGGTGGTGAGCGCGCGCAACTGGTTGGCGACAGCGCCCATGATCGTACCGGTCACAATGAGTCGGGCGACATAGGAAGCGGTCGCGCCGCGGGTCGGCATCGCGGCCGCGCGCTGCCAGTGCTTCATCATCATCGAGAAGCTGAAGGACTTGAAGAGAAAGGCCGAGCGGGTGAGCTCGCCGGCGAAGGTGCCGGGTGTCGTGCCAAAGAGCATCGAGGCGCGCTGGCGGGCGCCGGTGTCCATGACGCCCATCCCGGTCTCCTCGAGGATGTGACCGAGGAGCATGGTCGCAGCGTGCCGCCGGGCCGCGAGACGCGCCTGCGCGAGTTGCGGCTCAATCTCGCCCTGGATCCGGTCTGCAATCTGTGCCCGCAGCGCGCTGCGACCTTGGACTCGGTTGGTGAACTCCTCGAGCTCCTGCTGGCGCGCAGCGAAGTCCTCCGCGAACTGATCGAGCTGTCCTTTCTTGAAGCGCTGCATGTCGCGCGCGATCGCGCGCCCGTTGGCACTCAGCGAGCGGATCGCCTCGAGCGCCCGTCCCTCATCCACCCCGAGGGAGCGCAGCTTCCCTTTGCCGTAGAAGCCGACCGTCTCCTTGCCCGAGATGCCCGGAGTGTTCTCATCCGGGGGGCTCTTCCAGTAGCTGCTCGCATACTCGAGCTGCTCCTGCATCCTCGAGATCCCGGCGCCGATCTTCTCAAGAGCAGCCTTTCCGGCAGCGTCTGACTTGCCGATGCGAGTGGCAATGCGCGCCTGGGAGCTCTTCAGCCAGGCATCGAGCTTCTGCGCGCGCGTGCTGATCCACTGCTGCTCCTGCGCGTCTTTCGCCTGCAGCTCCCCGAGCTTACCGGAGGCCTGCGAGCGCACCTGGTTGAGATCGGGTGCGATCGCCTCATCGAGCTTCTCATCAGGGATCGACCAAATCGACTGCGGCGTGAGCACGCCATGCTTCAAGCCCCAGTCCTCGACCTCGGCGCGCCGCCAGATCTGCCAGTCGCGCTCGGTGATGCCCTTGCTCGCGAGCATCCCGTGATCCTGTGCGTTGATATCGGCAAAGCGCTCGACCGTCCGTGTCGTCTTGCCGAGATAGCTCATGAGCATCGAGCCCAAGGCCCGCCGGCGGGCATCCCACATAGCCTCGGCGCCAGAGGCATTCAACACCCCGCCGGCGAGCTTCGACATGAAGTTGCGCACCGCCGCGGCGCGCCCCTCACCGCCCTGCAGCTGCAGGTCCTCTTGACCGAACCGATTGAGGCCGCCGATCAGGCGGTTGATGCCAAGACCTGCCTGTGCGGCGATATCGCGATCGCCGGCGTTCGCAGGGTTCAGGTACTTGAACTCCCGCAGGAAGGTCTCGGACCACGGCACCTTGTTGGCAAAGGCGGTTGCGGACATCCCCGCCTCATCCCCGAGCGCGGTGATCACCACGCGCCCCAACTTGGCTGCCGTCTCGAAGTTGCGCCACGCCTGGCCGACCGCTGCGATCTTCGCGTTCACGATGCCGCGGTTGCCCGACACGTAGTCAAAGAGTGCCTCGTTGAACTTCCGATCGTGATCTAGCTTCGTCTTCGCCGCCGGCGTCTGACGTAGCTCATCGGTGTACGTGCGGTCGTTGAAAAACTTGAAGGTCTGCGCCGCATTGGGCCCGAGCGTCTCGGTGAGACCGATGTCGCGGGCCATCGAGCGGATGTGACCGGTCAGAGTGGGCCACAGGCTCTTCTCGCCGTAGAGACCCTGGTAGGTGAGGTAGCTATCGGCGCCCTTGTAGAAGAGCACGCGGTGACCGCTGCCGCGCTTGGCGATCGAGCCGAAGCCGCGCGGGATGCCCGCCTCCTGTTTGTTGGCCCCGTCGGTGATGAGTGAGTCATAGGCACGCGACAGTACGTCACGCATCTCATCATCGGTCAGACGTGTGCCGTCGACGTGCAGGTACTTCGAGCGATCGAGAAGCGGGAGGGTGTCGGCCGACCATTTCTCGAGGCCTGCCTGCGCGATGCGCGTCTGGCTGTTGCTCTGCGGCAGGTGCCAGTCATCGAGCTCGCCGATGTCCATGCCGGCGGCGTTCGCGCGGTTCCTCAGCTCATCGGTGGCTTGCTTCCAGACCCGCGCGCCCTCGCGTGCCGCGGGGTTCGCGCTGTCCTCGCCATAGAGCTCGTGCACCAGGTCGGAGATGCCTTTCTGGTCCTCGAAGAGGTGCGCGAAGCCCTTCACCGAGTTCCACAGCGGCAGCAGTCGCCCGAAGGCCTCGTTGGCGATCGCGGTGCCCCATGTCTCGGCCGAGGCGATCCCGTGCCCCGAGGCATCGAAGGCGAGGAGCTGGGAGACCGCGCGTAGCCGCGCGCCCGGCTTGGCATCCGTCGGCAACCGCTGGAACGTGTCACCGAGCTTCGCCTCGATGCGGTCGTGTGCGGCGATCTGCAGTGACAGGCGCTGCTGCTTGAGTTTGAGGTCTCCGATGATCGCCTGTGCAGCCGCCTTGGCGCCGGCGTCGAGTCGCTCGCCAGCTGGCATCGCCGCCCAGCTCTGCGGGTCCTTGCGCGCGAGGAGTCGCATCTGCAGCGACACGGCGTCCTCGACCTCCTTCGACTCCTTTGGCTTCAGATCTCGGCCCAAGTAACGCGCAACGCGCACTTCGCATTCTGGGTTCATCAGGCAGCTCGCTGGCCGAAGCAGTTGGCGGCAATCGAGAGCGCATCGGGAGCTCGCTCCTCTGCGGTCTGCACCGCAGCCTCGGCGCCCATGAGTTCAGCCCGGGCGCGCTCGGTGCTCCCATCCTCGCCCACGATCTCGATATTGGGTTTCTGCTCGAGCACCCCATGGGCGATCTCGGTGGCAACGGACTCGCGTGTCGCGCCCTGGGGTGTACGCAGCCCAAACAAGTCGCTACCAGGTTTCGGCTGCGCTGTCGGTGACTCCGCGGTGTTCTCATCCGAGGTCAAAAGCCGCTCCGGGGGGACCGCCGCGTCACCGAAGAGCATGCCCTGGTCGAGGCGCTGCTTGAGCGCCCGATCGGCATAGTTCATGAGCGTGCGTGCGACTTTGTCGCGGGCGGCGATCCGCTCGCCCTTCTTGTCATAGAGTGCCTTCATGAGCGCATCGACGACAGGAGGTCGGCGGGTGAGCATGTCCTCCTGCTTCAGGAACTCCCCGAGCGCCTGGCCCTTCTCGCGCACCTGCGCGACGGTCTCGACTGCCTGGGTAAGCGCCTTCGAGAGGTCGTACTCGGGCCCTATCTTCCCGTCCTCGATCGCCTGGCGCAGCTTCGCGAACGCCGGCGCCGCATCAATGAGCGCTCCCATGGTCGAGCGCATGTCGTTGTCCGTCGACTCGAGCATGCGCCCGAGGACGGCATTCGACTCGGCCGCGCCGCCATAGGCCTTGGCGAGGATCGCGGCCTGCAGCCGGCGTACGCCCGCCTGGCTCACCGTACCGTCGGGGTTGACGAGCTCGTTGCGCTCAGCCTCCGGCAGGCGCTCGAGGAAGCTGCGCACGAGAGGCGCGTTCTGCGCCTGGTGGAGTTCCCCGCTTTTCAGCTGCGAGAGCACGCTGGCATCGAGGAGTCGAGCATCTGCCTGGGCCCGCTCGACGGGCGAGAGCGCGGCGACGCTCGTCTGGTTGGCCTCGACGGTGAAGGCGCGCCGCTCGGCGCCCTCGAGCGGCGTCAGCCGATGGCGCACGAGCACCGGCTCCTTCATGCCTTCGGTGTCGTAGCCCAAGCGCTTCAAATAGTCGCGATACTCCGCGGCCTTCTCAGGATGGTTGGCGTACACCTCCCGCAGGGCGAAGGCGCGACCATTTCCTGACTCGACGACGTTGCCTGGTCCTGTGATCGGGGCGCCGCGATCGGCCTCGGGCGCGTTGCCCAAGAGGTCCGGGTTCAGGTTGCGCGCGATCCCCCGCACCTGTTCGGTGAGGGCTGCTCGAGCACCGCGCTGGCGCGGCTGCAGCTCCTGCGGGTACTCGGGGTGATCGGAGGTGATGAGGTCGCCGAGCTCGACCACCTTGGGCGCCACTTCGATGCGCCGACCGGTCGCCGTCATGACGGTGTGCGCGGCCCTTGGTATACTTGACGCAGGAGGTGAAACTATGGCAGGCAAATCGCGCCGCTCGCCAGTGAGGCCGGTGCGCTCGTTCGCTCCGGGCACGAGGCTATTTGACGTCGAAGGGGTTCCCGTCGCCTGGGAGCCGACTCCCGAGGGCGGCTCAACCGCCCGCGCATTCGATACCCCTGAGCCGCGGCCGTTCACGCTCGGCTCGACGCTGCGCAACGGCGCCGAGGTCTCCCCGGCAGACTTCGAGCGCCTCATAAACGAGTCCCAAAGCGGACCGTAAATGGCGCGCATCTGCGCGTTGAGCTCGTCGAAACGCTTCTGCTCTTCGGGCGTCAGCTCCGTCTTTTTCTCATCGAGTAGCCGGCGCAGCTGGTAGAGCTTGTGGCCGCCGCCCTCTTCCTTGGCCGCTAACATTTCCGGCACGTGCACTTGGATCTCGGCGATCGTGCCATTCTCCAAGCGCACGTTGAGCTTTGCATCGCGGTAGCCATCGAGGGGCTCCGGAGCGTTCAGATCAAGGAGATTTCGCCGGCCGCGTGAGAGCACCTCGAAGTGTTGCTCGATCCCATCCAGCACGGCGCGCGCCTCGGCCTCCGAGTCGACCTCGATGGCTCCGCGCACCAAGTCCTTCAGCTTCGAGGGGTCTCCGACGTAATCGAGCTGCGCCTTCTCGACCGCGCGCCCCAGGCCCTTGAGTGGGGCAATACGGACCCGGGTGCCGGTCTCCTGGGCGAGCTGCTCGAGGCTCACGCGAAACTGCGGGAGCGCCTCATTCGCCCCGACGTACATGCGCGCGAGCTTGCGCCCTGCCTCGGGCTTGAGCTTTCCGAGCTCCTCGCCTGCGGTGCCGGTGCCGTGCACAAGTTCGACCGGCGCGTGCGTGACGCCAACCTGGCGAAGCGCTCCGAGCGTCGATTTGCCGTCGATTACGCGCAAGCGTCCGTCGGCCCCGAGAGCAACCTGCAGCGGCTCGCGCTTCGGGATCTGTCCGTTGGCCGCCGCCGCCATGCGCTTGACGCCCATCTGCTCGCGCCCTTCCTGGGGCTTCGCGCCGAAGTCGAGCTCGCCGAGCGGCACCACCGCATCGCCTCCATGGGCGAAGTACGGCTGCCAGTCCTTCGCCATCTGCCCCATGTCGGGCATCGGCCCGGTGTCGATGTTGGCCTTCGCGTAAGCCTTCAGACGCGCGGCAAACTCCTGGTCGGTCTCCTCCGGTCGGCGGGGCTCAAAGGCGCCCGGTGCAGGCGTCTGCACCGCCTCGGGTTTCTCGCCGGTGAGACGCGCGTTGAGTGCGCGCTCGAGGAGATCGACACTGTGCTGCTCCTCGAGGACGCCGCCCTCTTTCAGTGCGTTCGTGAAGAGCTCCTGCACATCAGAGGTCTCCTGCGCCGGCCGCTGCACGAAAGCCGCATCACGACCGTCGATGTCAGCGACATTGACTGGCTCGTTGCGGCTGAGCTGCCCGATGGCCGTTTCGAGCGCCTCCTGGTGGGTCGCTGCCGAGGCCGGATCCACCGGCGCGCCAGGTGCTCCCGCGCGATCGCGCATCGCGAGATTGGCGGTGAGCGCCGCGTCCCGAACGCCCGGTTGATCGAGGGCGCTCGGTGCGCCGTCCTTCGAGCGCCCGGCCTCTGCAGCCGCATGCAGGTGCGCGAGCCCACCGAAGGCGCCACCGAGGAGCGCATCGGTGAACATGCCCACGCCGTCCCAGACGCGCGCCTGATCGGCCATGTCCTTGTAGCCGGCTGCCTCGAGGATCTTGTGATCGGCGTAGCGGTTGGTGAGGCCGAGCCCCACGTTTGCCGCAGCGCCTGTCGCGATCTTGGAGAAGAGGCTCGCACCGAAGCCGCCGGGAATGAGCGCGCCGGCGGCCGCGGTAACCCCGGTGACGGCGGCCGAGGCGAGCGCCGCGCCGGTACCAACGCGCGGGCCAAAGTCGTACTGAGGCGACTCGCTCGAGCCTGCGAACGGGCTTTTGCCGGCTGCAATTCTGCGCCGAGCGAACGCGACGGCCTGATCTAGGACACCAGGAACCTTTGCGGCTTGCGATGGTTTCGCCGCGAGGAGCTGCTCGACCTGAGAGCGCGAGAGTCCAGGAACGATCAGCGGGATCTCTGTCTCTTTACCGTCGATCCCAACGCCCACGCTGAGCTCAGACGACACGCCACCGTCGGGACGTCTGAGGAGCCCAAGCCAACCATTCCCCTTGGTCGAGCCGTCAGCCCGCTTATCCCACGTCGAGGGATTCGTGTCCTGTGACCCCGGGACAGCCTGCAGGTCAGAGAGATCCGATCGCGCGCCATCGAGTGGCTTGGTCTGCCCATCGGTGAGTTGCTGGTAGCGACCCAATGCTTCCGAGGCGCCAAGTAGGCCGGCGCCGGCGAGCGGACCGCCGACGAGTGAGCCGGTGCTCACGCGATAGGCGCCGCTCACGAGGCCCGAGAGGATCCGCGTGGCAGCCCCGGTCGTCGTCGGGTCCGGCGTCAGCGCCTTCACGCGCTCAGCGGCATCCTGCTCCAACGCTCCAGAGCGTTCTTCCTCGTACTTCATCAGCGAGCCGAGCACAGGCACGTTACCGACCGCCTTGACGCCCAAGGCGTTGAAGGCATGGCCTACCCCAGCAAGCAGTGCTTCGCCCTTCGCAGCGCCCTGGCCAGCGCCCTGGAGCACCGTGAACATGGGACCGAGGTACGCGGTGTCCTCGTTGAATCCCATGCCGCTATACCAGTGAGGCTGCGGCGCGCCTTTCCACGGATCCCAGCCTGGCGTTTGCAGCTGTGCACGTTCTTCTAGCGCAAAGGGGGTTGAGCCGTCCCCACCCTGCGGGACGGCTTGATCGGCAGGCGTGCTCACGCGGGCATCCCGAGCGCACCGGTGTAGCCGGGCGCGGTTGCATCCATGATGAGGTGGATCCGCTCAGGGCCGCCGTTGCGCACTTCGTGCTCGACCTGGTGGTTGAACCACCAGAGCTCACCGGGCGCCATGTTCACCTTCTCACCACCGGCGAAGAACCAGCAGGTGGGCGAGCTAGAGAGCACGAGGTGAAAGCGCGCGAAGTAGCGGGCATACCGCCCCTCATCCGTGTGGGGCGTCACTGCGGCGCCCTCAAGCAGCTTCACCGCCATCACACGGCCGATATCGCGCGCCTGCACCGTATGCGCGGCGCGGCAAAGCAGATCGAAGATGCATGGGAGCTCCCGCAGGATGTCGAAGTCGACGGAGTCGAGGTTGTCGCTGATGTCCTCGAGCCTGGTGGGTCCGCGTAGCGGAATCATCTTCGTGTCGCGGTGAGCGCTGCCCGCGTAGTCCTGGCGAACGGTGAAGGCTTCCCAGAGTTCAGGCCGTTCGGCGAGCTCGCGCAGCGCCGGCTTCGGATCCATGCCCTGCGCGATGCGGCGAAAGTTCTTCACTTGGCCACCCCGAGCAGGTATTCGTTCGTGGCCGGCTGCGCCGATGCGGCGCCAGCGCTGTAGGCCTTGGCGCCAGCGCTTCCGGGCAGGAAGGTGCTGCGCATGTCGATGATGAGCGGCCCTTTGCCATCGGGTGAGACGAGCGGCGAGTTGCCATTGACGAGCTCGTAGCGCCCGCTCCCGAGGCCGCCGACCTCGCGCAGCCCGTAGCCGCGGATCCGGTCTGCCCAGTCGGCCGGTGCCTTCGCCGAGGTCATGGCCTGCGAGACGGCCGTCTTCACGTACCCATCGAAGGCCGCCGGATCCATGCCGCGCGGGACGGCGATGCTGTTGCCGTTGAAGTCGACCGTATTGCCGAGGGCCATCTTCAGTGCCTGGCGCTCGAGCGTCGGATCGCCGAGGCCCTTCATGTTGCCGCTCTGCGCGAGCAGGCCCGCATAGGCATCCTTGAACACCGAGTAGTAGGCATCGGCGAGCTGCGGGCGGTCGCGGAACATGTCACCCGCCGCACGTCCGAAGGTGGCGCGCAGTCCCGCGGCGCCAAAGTCAGGGGGCATCGGCATCCCGCCCTTCATCGTGCCCTTGCCGGCCTCTTCGCCCTGCGTCGCCTGTTTGCCGGCAGCCACCGGATTCAGGAGCGACTCGCCCTGCAGGATGGTTTGCACATCGGTCGCGCTCGCCGCGAAATTCGGCTGGAACCAGGTGGGCGACTGACTTGGCGCAGAGTTCCCGATCATCTGCCCGGCGATCGCCGTCACCGGGCTGTGCGGGGCGATCTGCCGCATCGCCGCCTGATAGCCGGCGTCATCGCCCAAGGCATCGTGGAGCGAGAAGAGCAGCTGCGTGCGCTCCTGGGGCGTCGAGTTCTGAAGTTGTGCCGAGATCCCGGAGGCCTCCTGCGGCAGAAGCGGCCGCAGCGGCACGCTAGGGCCGTACTGCTTCTGCATCGCATGCAGCGTTGCCATGCGATCGCTCAGCTCCTGCGCGATCTGTTGGTGCCCCTGCGCAGTGCTCATCGCGGCGAAGTCGATCGGTTGGACCGTCGTCCCGTTACGCTGTGCACCGTAGAGAAGTGGCGCCTTCTGCATGAGCCCAACGTTCTGGTTGACCGCGCTCTGCAGCCGGATGAAGTCCGCGCGATCGCGCAGCGTGCCGCCTTGGCTGTCGAGCTCCTGAGCGCGCCGCTGCACGTAGGCGAGCTGTTGCGCGGGAGGCTGTCGCAGGACCTGCTGCACGGTCTGCTCGTCCTTCAAGGCCTGCTGGTAGTCACCCGCCTGGCTCGTGCCGTTCACGAGCGCGCCCCACTGATTCCACTGCGCCGGCGTCGCCGGCACGCCACTCGCGATCTGCTCATTCACCTGGTTCATTGCGGTGGCAGCCTTCGCTTCGCGCTTGTCCTGCTCGTGCTCCAAGCGGTTCTCGAGCACGATCTGATCGTTGGTGACGCCCCGCAGGAGGGCGGTGCGTTTGTCGGCATCGAGCTTGCCGGCGTAGAAGCCCTTCGGGTCCGAGAGGTCGCCGGCGAGTTCCTTCAAGGCGTTCGGACTTTCGCGCGCGGCGATCGCGCGCTGCTCGGCCTGGTTGAACCAGCTGCGGTCCTTGAAGTTCTGGATCTGCCCGTCGACCACGTTGGCGGGGATCCCCGCGGCGAGCGCCATCGGCCGGTAGGAGGCGAGCTGCCCGTTGATCGAGTCGATGTCGGCGCCTGGCATCCCGGCCAATTTCCCGAGCTTGTCCTGCGCGGCCGAGAACTGGTCGACGAAGGCCTGTCGCTGCCCGAGGCGGGAGATCCCATCGACGGCGATCGCACCGGTGTTCGTGATGCGCTTGATGCCGTTGGCAAGAGTTTCCTGCCCAACGCTGTCAAGGTTCGGGATCGCCGGCGGCTGTAGCTTCTCGACCTGCTGCTGGTAGGCCTGGCCCGCCTGGCTCCAGGGGATCTTGCCGGCGGTGACATCATCGCCGATCTGCTGCTGGATGCCCTTCACCGTGAGCTCGTGATCGAGGAGCGCGTTTGAGGCCTGAGCGCGCGCGAGATTCACCGACTGCGCGTACTGCTGCTCACCCAGGCCCCTCAACTGCTGTCCGGCCTCCTCCATGCCGCGTCCTATCTCCTCACCTCCTGCGGGCCCGTTGAACGGGCGCATGTAGGGTTGCTGCGGGACCGGCCGCTCGCCGAGCGCTGTGAAATCAGGTATGCGCGCCATCGCTTAGTACCCTGCCGCTTTGGCCGCGCTCAGTGCGTCCGCATCGCCATTGCCGTACTTGTCCCACCAGCTCGAGCCGCCCGAAAGGATGGTCGAGATCCCCGATAGCCAGCCTGCGCTCTGCGCGCCCTTGCCCTCGCTGCGCATCAGCGATGCGCGGTAGTTCAACTCGTCCGACTTCTCCTCGCCCTCATAGAGCTGCGTGAGCGCCCGATACTCGCCCTCGCCCCGGATGTTGCCGACGGTGGTGATCGCCGAGGTGCCCGTCGTCGTGAGGCCCGAGGCCGCCGTGAGCGCTCGAGCGTTCGAGGCGACGTAGGAGGCGCGGCGGCGCTCGCCGATCGCGCCTTGGATCCCCGAGGCGATCGCCTGGCCCGCATCCATGCTGTAAGCACTCGCCTCGGAGTCGAGATTGGCCTTGGTCGCATTGCCGGCAACGGCCCGGCCAGCACCGGAGAAGATGGTGCCCGTCAGCATCGCAGTCGCTCCCATGCTCAGCTCCGATCGAGCCGCTTGGCCCAAATGGTGTCGACGAGTTCATAGCCCAGGCGCTCGAGGAGCGCTGTCATGTCGAGGTCCTCACTCGCCTTGCTGTGCTGGTAGGTCACTTGCACGCCCTCGGCCCGCAGCGCCCGCTCGGAGAAGAGGATGAGATGCGCCCCGAACCGGGCGTGACGGTGCTTGGGCAGCACGAAGAGCACGTCCTGCTTGGCTTGCTGCGAGCTCTTGTAGTGCGGGTTGCGGCTGATGAGGTAGGCGCAGTAGCCGATGAGCTCACCCGCCACCCGCGCCGTGAAGATCCGCAGTCCCCCGGCGGCCTCGATGCGCGCGTAGGCATCCCAGTCGGGCTCGAGCGGGATGTCCTTGTAGAAGGCGATCTCCTGGTAGTGGCGCTCGAGCAGCTGCTCGATGCCGGCGGCTCGGACCTCATCGAGCGTCTCGAGAGCAAAGTGCGGAACGTCAGCCACTGGTCTCTAACTCCACGGTGAAAGCGAGGACGGTGCAAGGACGTGGCGAGGCCGCCTGCAGGCACACGCGCGAATCGGTGCTCCAGAGGTCATTGAAACCCGACATCTGGTTATCGCGGACAGGGAGCACCGCGTTGGTGTCGGGGGCTGCGCCATCGGCGCTCGAGATCCGCGGCAGCTCATCGAGCGGCAGGTCATCGAGGTGATCAAAGTCATTGCCGATCCGAAGGCCGAGCGCATGCGCGTTCTGTAGCAGCACGCCCGCGCGCGGGATGCGGCTCGTCTGGTTGAGCGGCGTGCCGAGCGCGGCCGCGAAGGCCTGCTTCATGCTCTGCCAGGAAGCGGTGTAGGCAAGGCCCACCACGGCGTTCGTGACCGAGTACTCGGCGCCGTTGAACTGAAGCGGTCCCACCGAGCCGTCAGCGCCCACCAGGTACGCCCCGAGATCAAGGCCCGGCTTGTTGCCATTGCCGTCGATGTAGGGCTTCACCGTGTTCCAGCCCCACACCGCAACGGTCTGTCCAACCAGGTGCGGGGCGATCGCGGCCAACGTCGCCGCGGGAGCGCCCGAGTAGACCGCGTGGGCATCGACATTCTTGGCCAGCGGCAGTCCCGTGCACTCGCTCTCGAGCGCCCACTTCTCGTGATAGCGCACGGTCTGACCATTCACCGTGCGCCGCACCAGGTAGTACACGGCATCCTCTGCGCGCCCGGGCGCTGGAAGCACGCTGATGTCCTCGACGATGCCGCCGCCTGCGATCTCGACCTCGCACCAGCAGGTCACATTCTCCGCCTCATCCCAGACGAGGATCCCCACCGTGCCGTCGGCGCGCAGACAGTGCAGGCGCCGATCGGGCTTATTCTGTAGCGCCAATTGCACGATGCCGGCATTGTTCAAGTCCGGCACGAGGAGCGAGAGCTCGGTCGAGCGGTAGCTGTAGGTGTAGATATCGAGGTCGAGAGAGAACACGCGACTGCCCGTCACCTGCACGAAGATCCCCGAGCGGTCCATCTGCAGCGCATCGACGTTCGCGGACCCTTGCGTCGAGCCCACCATGACATTGAAGTTGGTCGGGGTGAGCGGATCGCCGAGGTAGGTGGACCTGGCGGAAGTCTCGGCGGTCGCCGTGCCGAGCACGAGCTGCTGCAGCCCGATCGCCCAGTAGATATTGTCGACGGGCCCGGAGTCGAGCTGTCCGATGATCGGAGCCGAGTCGCCCAGGATCGTGTCATCGAAGCTCGAGTAATCATCCGACACGGATCCGAAGATTGACGTCGCGAACCACCAGAGCCGTCCCTGCCAGAGTGAGCAGATCGCCGGGAATCCGCGGAAGGTCGACCAGGCACCCTCGAACCAGTCCGAGGTGGGGCTCGTGCCGCCCATCGACTTGATGACCGATGCGCTTACCTCGGTGTTGCTCGTGTAGCCGGTGACGCGGCAGATCCCGACGATGGTGCCCGAGGGGAAAAAGAGCTGCACGACAGCAGTGCCAGAGGTGTACGCCCCGGACTTAAACCCGATGCGGTAGTAGATGTCCTGGTTGTCGTTGCCGTCGCTGAAGGTGAGCAGCGACTGGTTGGCCGTGTACGTATCGCCCTGGTCTGCCCAAGGGCCATCAGGGTTGAAGGAGTACTGCAATGAAAGCGTGCCGACCCACGTACCGGAGATCGTGATTGTGAGCTGGCGCTGCCCGCCCACGCCGGTGACCAGCACCATGTCGGAGAACGAGTCGGCGGTCGAGAGCGCGTTCTGCGTGGCCTGCCCTACCGATTCGATCCGAAAGAGAGCCCCTACGTGCCCGGCCTTGAACAAGGGCTTGTTCGCGGTCAGGGTGATGTCGCCAAATAGCGCGCTCGGGGTGAGCGTGGTGTTGGTGACGTTGATCGGCCGGAAAGGGCCGTCCTCGGGCGCGTAGGTAACGATCGACCAGGAATCGGTCGCTCGGCGCTCGATCCGCCGCTGCTGGTAACCCACACAGCCCACGAAGATCACATCGCCCGACTGGGACTTGCGCAGGTTCGGAAGATCCGCCTGTAGCCAGGGCGCCGGAAGGGCGAGCGTGCTGGCGCCTTCGACCACGCACGAAGCGAGCGTAGAAGAGTACGTGGTCGAAGCCTGGAAGCGGATCCAGAAGCTCGCCCCGGCCGTCAAGGCGATCGAGTGAGTGCCCGCATCGAGCGTGGTCTCGTTGATGATGGAGTCATCGCCCAGGCTCGTGCCCACCCGAAAGGTGAAGTGCCCCTGCAGGATTACGATGCGCAGCGCGTGGCGCTTGCCCTGGTCGGCGCTGGCGACGAGGACCTGCTGGTCGAGGATGGCGTTGCTCGCGCCAGTACCCACGAAGGACACATTGCTCGCCGAGCTCCAGGTCACCGAGGCGCCGGCATCGCTCGAGTCCGTCCAATCGCTCGTATCGGCGGCGAAGGTGCCGTTGGTGACGGTGGTTCCAACGGCCACTCGCGTCACGAGCGCATCATTCACCCAAAAGCGCAGCGCTCCGGCAGTCACCTCGATGCGAGCCGTATCCGTGGCTGAGAACACGAAGGGGATCGTGCGCGCGTAGGCATTGCCATCCGTGGTGCCGATGTAGCCCGTTCCCGGCCGGAAGATCATGGAGCCGAGCACGCGCGGCATCCAATTGACCATGACCGCAGCCGCCATCTTGTAGCGCGATAGGTCCACCCGCGCGAGGGCAAGCTCGGAGAGCAGCCCTCGGTTGAACGCGAGGACCGCGGAGTTTCGGACAACCATGGCTAGCCGATGAGCCGGGAGGGATTGCCGCGCTCGATCGAGCCGCGCCGCCCGTGGCGTGACATGCTCCAGTTGCCAGCCGGCAGGAGCGCGGTCGATTCCGCCATCGCATCGGTTGACTTGGCCCGCTGCAGGAAGCCGTCTCTCTTGATCTCAGCGTCCTTGCGCTTGTTCTCATCGCCGGTGACCCGCATGCAGATCGCTTCGCCGAAGTAGGCCTCGACGTAGCGCTGGAAGTTGTCGGGCCAGCCGGCCATGTTCATGCCGAACTTCGGATCGTTCGATACGTACTTCACCCAGAGGCGCTGCAGATCGGTGTAGAAATGCTGCCCCTCGGTCGTGCACTGAAGGAGTGGCTGATTGAAGTAAGGATCGGCGCACACCTTCATCCAGCGCACCCAGTCGCTCGGGATCTCGAAGACACACTGAAAGCCCCAGGACGGAGCGAAGCTCGGGTCAAAATCCCACTGGATCGACCTGGCGGCAAAGTTCCAGAGGCCGTTTGCGAGGCAAGTACCGATGCCACCGCGATCCCACACGTCATCGAGCGCACGCCGGCTCTCGCGGTTCTCCGTGGTGGTGAGGAGCTGGCGCTCCCCGATCACGGCGCAGGCGCCCTGGTAGATCGACAGTCGGGTCGCGGTGGTCATCGTTTGCGCTCCTTTTAGGCCGCGACGCTCTTCGCGTAATTGGCGAGCCAGGTGTAGGCCTCACCCTCGCTGTCGCATTGATCCTTGAGCACGCGCTGGTCGGCCTCGCGAAGCACGACCCACTTGGCGAAGTTGTTCACGTACTTCACTTTGTGGCCAGGCAGGATCACGTTCAGCGCCTCGGGGCTGAAGTGCTGGTACTTGTGCGAGTGGAGGACTTCGACCTTCACCCACCCGTGACCTGAGCCGATGACGCGTGCCGTCGCCTCGCCGGTGTTGTCTTCCCAGCGGCAGAAGAGCTCATCGGGTGCCCGCAGCATGTGCGAGAGGTGCGCCCAGTACGCGGCCGCCTCGAGATCGCTTGGCAGCGTCCCGTGTGGGATGGTGACCATCCAGCGCCGGTATGCGTGGTCCGCTTCGCGCAGGCGATCCTGGTGAAGCTCGGGGACCTTGCGCGGCTTTGGTGGCGCAGCGGTCGGAGCCTTCGCAGGTGGCGCGGTGGTGGCCGCCGGCGCAGTGGGGTCGGTGGTGGGCGGATCGTTCGGGTCGCCCTGGTTGGCGTTTCTGCTGGCCATGTACTCCTCCGAGAAATTGTGGTGGTGCCAAAAAAAAGGGCCGCCCGAAGGCGGCCCCGATAAGGGGGACGAAGTGCTTCCCGGTTCAGGCGAGCGTGGCGCCCGAGGTGGCGACCGCCGAGACGATCGCGATGCTGCCGAGCGGCGTGCCGGTATCGGCGATCAGCACCAGGTCGCCGACCTTCATGCCGATGTCCTTGGCGTTGGAGATGTAGCCGGCGGCCTTGACGGTCGCGGCCGCATCGGCCGACTGGTATGCCCAAACGGTGAAGCTGTCGATTCCCTGAGACATCCGCACCGGGGGCTTCGTGGTGTCGTAAGCCATGTCGAAGTAGCCTCGCTGCCGACGGCCCGCGGGGCGCCGTCAGCTGCTTTGAGGACTGCGCGCTGCTCTTAGCTGAGCTGCGAGCCGTCGTGGTTGATGATGACGATGCCCGAGTTCTGCAGCACCTTGCTGCCGAACATTCCCGAGCACCGCGCCCAGCTGTAGGCCTGCTCCTCGTTGTAGCCGACCGGGCTCTCGATGTTCGCCGTGTCGATCGCGTGGCCGATCGCGCTCTTGTGGTATGCGAAGCACACCTCGGCGTTCGTGCCCACACCCGGGAGGTTCGGATGCTCGATCCAGCAGGCTCCCTGCCACATGTAGACGATCGGCTTGTCGCGCCAGCTGGTATCCGACATGTCCATCGGCATCTTCTGACCGACGATCGTCGCCTTGTTGAACTCCGGCATCTGCAGCAGGTAGCTGCCGAAGGCCGGGGTGATCAAGAAGGTGATGTTGCCGTCCCACGGCACACCCGCGTTGCCGAGCTTCGTTTTGGCCTTCGCGATCAGCTGCATGCTTGCAGTCTGCGCAGCGCCCGTGTTCACAGTCCCGGTGTTCAGCGCGGCGATGATGTCGGAGTCAGTCTTGCGATTGAGCACCGCCATCGTCGTCTGCTGCATGATCGCGCGCTGGTTGCCCTGGCTCGCGAACACGTTGAACTTGGTCTTGCGGACCAGGTCATGCCACTCGGAGAGGTTGCAGGCGTTCTGCGTGAGGGCGTCGGCGCGCGCCGGGATGAGACCATTGACGCCGCGGGTGACCGCCGTCGCACCGCCCGAGCCAGCGACGAGGAACTCCGCGACGTTACCCTTGATTTCCACCTCGGTGGTCACCGTGGCTCGCAGCAGCGATGCACGCTGCTCGAATGCCGCGACGAACTCCTGGCGGTATTGCGTTTGAAATGCAGTATCGGACACGAGAGGAACTCCCGATAAAAGGGTTGGCTAATGCCGACCTTCGGGGTGCCTGTCGTGCGCTCGGCGGGGTGACCTTGCGGCGCCGCCTCGTGCATTCCAGTGCCGAACGTAGGACGTTCTTGGCGCCCGGCGCCGCGAGTGCGGGGTGACCGGGCGCCGAGAAGTTACCGCCTGCACGTTGACTGTGCAAGTGTTGGATTAGACCAAGTCATCCTGGCAGAGGATTACTTGGGCTCGGTCTCGCGCTCCCAGGGATAGAACCAGCCGTCGCCAGTTCCGTCCGCGACAACGCGCCGGACGTGGTGCGTGGCGTGCACGCCGTGATCGCCACGGAACAGTTGCACCGTGATGCCGTGGCCGGCGTCCTCCTCGACCACGATTCCGGGCGTAACGGTCTCGCCCTTGCGAACGATCACCGGGGCGCCCATCGGCGCCGGCCCGGAGTCGAAGGCAAGCGCGCCGGACTGCGGTCCCGGGGCATGGTCGCTATCGGCCTCGAGCGCCTTCACCTGCGCTTCGAGGGCAGCCACTCGTGCACCGAGCGCCGTCTGCTCGCCGGAGCCGGTGTCTGCTGCGGAGTCACTCGAGGAGCTGCTCGAGCTCGGCGCACTGAACGGCGTGCTGCCTTCGGCGACGTGGTCGTTGTCGACCGGAGGCGGCGGCTCGGTCTGCGGTGCAGGCGCCTGCACGCTCTGCGGATCGGCCGGCGCGGACGCGCCGAAGTCCGCATCTGCGGCGAAGAGCGCCGCGGTCAAAAGCATCAATCGCATAGGGATAACTCCAAGTTACTGTTGGGGACGGGAGAACTCGTTTAGCCGCCGCGGCGCTTGTTCTGCTCCTCGAAGTCGACGAGCTTGCGGTACTCGGCTTGGATGGCATTGGCCTTCGGGCCCCGCCAGTACTCGCTCGAGGGGTTGGCCATGAGCTTCACGATCTCGGCCATGCGCGTGGCGACGCCCTTGGCATCGGCGAGCCCGCCATCGGGGAGGGTGATCGTGACGTTGCCGCCGCCGTGCTCGACGGCGAGCTGTGCAAACGCACGCAGCACGCCCGGAGAGCCGAGCAGCGGGTCACCGCTCGGCGTGCGCGCGTTCATGATGTCGTGGAAGCCTTCCTCGCCGAGGCGGCTCTGCAGGAAGCTCGTGATGTGATTGACGTTGGCGCGGTACTCACCGCCCCACTCCTGGCGCATCGCATCTTCGGTCTTGGTGCGCAGCGCCGTGTCGGCCGCCGTGCGCTCGTTGATCTGCCGCTCGACCTCCGCCTGGCGGAACTGAATCAACCTGGCCGCCGCCTTCGGTCCCAAGTTGAGCTCGTGCATGATCGGCAGGTACGGCGCGATGATCGCGCGGTCCTCTGCCTCGAGGTGCAGCTCCTTCGGCAGCGCCTCGAGATAGCCCTCCGGCTTCTCAGGGATCCCGTGGGACTTGCGATACGCGATCAGCTGCTCGGTGCTCGGGTTCTCGGGCAACGGCTGGGCGAGCTCGCCCTTGGAGATCCGCTCCTGCGCGCTCCATGCGGCATCAATCATTGCCTGGGGCGACGCATAGCGCTTCGCCCAGTTGAGCTTCTTGTCATCGCCGCTCGCCCAGGCTTCACGCCAGTTGCCGGTCCACTTGGCGCCCGGGTTGTTGGGGTCATCCACGGGAGCGCCTTTGCCATCGGCGCCTGCGCCTGCGGCGCCACCAGCGCCGGCGCCATCGGCCGGCGTTCCCGAGCCGCCAGCGCCGCCTGCTGATCCCGCAGCACCTGCGCCCGCCGCTGCGCCAGCATCGCCGCCGGGCTTGGCGCCGCCGCCATCGCCACCATTGCCCGCAGCAGCGCCAGCACCGGCAGGGGTTCCAGCGCCAGCCCCTGCTGGCGTGCCGCCTGCGGCTGCCCCGGGTTCGCGATTCGCTGAGCCATTGGCGTTACCTCCGGATCCGGCGCCGGCGCCTGCGCCGTCGTCAGGTCCCATCAGTCGTCGAAAGAGTCTCACGTGGGTTGCTCCGTGGGTTTTGGTTTGCCCGTCACCGGGTTTTTCTCGCGGAGCACATCGAGGTTGAGCTCTGCGAACTTGACGAGCTGCTGGCCGACGAAGCGCTTGCCTTCGGCAAACGCGGTCGTGCGCCCGTCGGGGTCGATGTCAGGTGGTCGAAAGGAAAGCTCACCGATCGCGCAGAGCTTCTGCACGATGAAGAGGTAGGCGCGCCGTTGCTGATCCTCGGTCCCGCGGCCGTGGTAGACCGCCTGCAGCGCCGCGGCATCCGCCAGGTCATAGTCAGGAACCCGCCACGGCTCGACCTTCCCGGCACCGGGAATGGATAGGCGCTTAGGCGTACTCACGCGGCCTGCGCCTGGCGGAAGGTCTGCACCGCGTTACCGAGGCTCTGCGCGGCGTTGCCCGCGTTCTCGATCTGCTGCGTCCTCAGCGCGGCCGATGCCGCCTGGTTCTTCGCAGCGACGATCTGCGCGACCTGGTCCGGATCACGCAGCCAGCTCGCCGGGGTCCCAATGCCGTTGAGTGCGTCACGTAGGGCCGAGGCGGCGTCCAACTCGGCGGCCACGTTAGGGTCAAGCTGCACGGCCTCCCCGATGAGCTGTGCGGCCTGAAGTAGCAGTTGCCCCTTCTTGCGCTCCTGAGCCTGGTGCAGAGGAGACTCAAACTCGAAGCGGACCTCGGCGTCGCGCAGGGATTGCGGGATCCACTGATACGGGCCAAAAGCGCCCTCACGCATGAGCGCTTCAAAGGTGTCCTCGCAAAGAGCCGCGTTGTACTCGGCCTCGACCGGTTCGAAGAGCGGCAGCGCCTGGCGGATCCACTCCTGAATGCGCTGGCCGGTCTCGTAGGCCGTCATCTCGTGCTCGGGCGAGGGGAGCCCCAACTTGTTGAGGTAGAAGGCCTCGGCGAGCTTCTCGCGCGCGTCCTTCATCATCTCGGCGCCGACGGTGAGGCTGTTGCTTTGCGTCATGAGCATCGGCCGCAGCGCCTCGCCCAAACGCTCGTCGTACTCGGCATCGACCCACGTCACCCCGCCGGCGTAGATGGCGAGGTCTGAGCGCACCGCATCCTTGGTCGCAATGAGCGGCGGGCGCACCGTAACCTCGCCCGCCTCCATGAGGGTGAGCGTCATCGCCTGCAGGAGCCTGGCATCGGGGAGGCCTGCAACGGCCGCGGGCGAGTACGCCCACTGTGAGCCTGAGACCGTCTGCCAGCGCGGAATCGTGTAGCCGCGCGAGTAGGTCGCGACCTCCTCGAGCACCTGGTTGTTCTCGAGGTCGAGGTAGATCGACACCCAGGGCGTGCGGAACTTGCTCGCCGTGGTCTGCCCGGGCCCCGGCACGCGATCGTAATCCTCACCGGGCAGCACCACGTGCATGCACTCGATCTCGCGGTACGGATCGTCCTTGAGGACCTTCTCGAGGGATTTGCGCGACTTCGGGAACTGCTTCGCCAGGTTG
Source organism: Steroidobacteraceae bacterium (assembly GCA_036278795.1). Classification (GTDB taxonomy): domain Bacteria; phylum Pseudomonadota; class Gammaproteobacteria; order Steroidobacterales; family Steroidobacteraceae; genus 13-2-20CM-66-19. Next base: position 33,525 of record DASUKK010000026.1, read on the forward strand.
AAGGCGCTCGGCTTCCACTCCCGATAGACCTCCCCGATCGTGCCGTCGGCCGCCTCGCACCAGAACGTATCCTTCAGGTGCCAGGCGCGGTAGAGCATGCGGCGCTTCACGCGGTCGGTCTCACGCAGTAGCGCGCACTGCCCGAAGATCGCAAAGTCCTGATCGCCCTCCTTCGTCGCGCGGGTGAACATCGACTCGCGGTCATACATCGCCCGCCACTGCACACCGGTGGCGTGCTGCAGCCACATGCGCGCCTGGCGATCGAGCCGCGCGGGCTGATCCGTGCTCATCCGAAACCACTGTTGGTCGCGCGGGCGCAGCATCGTCGCGAAGGTGTTCTGCAGCTCCCGCGCCACGATCATCGGGTAGCTCGTGAGATGGGTGTCCATGAACTGCTCGGACAGGTAGAACTGCCGAGTAAATTGAGCGCGGAACGGATGGAACTGCTCGGCGAGCTCCTGCCAGAAGGGCAGGATCGCATCGCGCTTGGTCTTGATCGCGTTCTTGCGCTTGACCAACGAGTCAATGGGCTCAGCCATCGGAGGCAGTCTCCGCAGGGCCGGCGGCCGCTTGCTGCTCGCGCTCGAGGAGCAGTTTCTGCTTGCGGCGCTCGGAATTATGCGTGGTGCAGTCCACGCATGCGCCGTTGCAGCGGTAGCGCAGGCCCGAATGGCCGCGCGCGCAGGGATTACCCATGAAGGTCTTTTGCGAGTCGGGTTGGCTCATGATTACGGCCCCAGCTTGTCGCCGGTGTCGGCGTTGTTGGTGAGGATGGTCGAGGCGCGGCCGCGACGGAGCGAGGAGGCCTGCGCTTCGGAGAGCTGCGATCCCTGCAGGATCGAGCTCTGGTCGGGCATCGCCTTCGGCTGAGGTGGCGCCGGCGTTTTTGGAGCGAGGCCCTTGAGAGGACCTTTGCCCGATTCCCCAGCGGCAATAAAAAACTCCGCGGCGTATGCCGTTGCAGACATGTGAACGTCCCTCAGGTGAGGATGGTGTTGACCATCGCGCCAGGCGCGGGCCCGGCTGCAGGGGGAGCACCTGGCGGGATCATTCCCTTGGCGCGCTTCAGGAGCTTCGCGCGCTGCGCCGGGGTGAGCTTCGCGAGCTGATCGGGCGAGTAGCCCATGAGCGGGGTGTTGACCGGTGTCTGCGAGTTGGGTCCGTAGGCCATTGCTATCTCCTCGAGTGACGGCGACGTGGGCCGAGGTCGACCTTCGGCGTCGCGTTGCGGCGCCCGAGCGGTGCCATCACCTGCTCCGGGCCATACTGGTCGGGGCCCGCCGTCGGCATGAGGCCTCGAGGACCTGCAGCGTTGGCAAGCATCACGGCATCGCCCTTGTCGGGCGATCGCCCGAGCACCTCGACGACTTTCTCCTTCTGGAGCACCTGGATCCCGCGCGGCTTGACTTCGTAGGTCAGCACCGTGAGGTCACTCGTGAGCTCCGGGTCATCAGGGAGCGCGATCGGGCTTCCCATGCCGCCGTCCTGGTCGGGATCGAGCGCCTCGCGCAGCTTCCAGTAGAGCTCGCTGCGTTTGTTGGTGAAGCCGAGCTTCTTGTCCTTGGTGCGCTTGGATGAGGCCGAGGCGCCTTTGTAGGTCTGCACCGGGATGCCGTTCTCGGTGAGCCGCTCGTACGTGCCGCCACCGTAGCCGCCACCCATGTCGATCATCACCTCGGCGTCATCCCGCCGGGCCGCAACCACGTGTCCTGCGCCCTGGCTCGCGAGCTTCACTTCCTTGGCCGGGATCGTGATGAGCGGTGCGAACCACCAGTCATAGCGCGGGGCGATCGTGAAGCGGTCGTTGCCGCCGCCGGCGCCGCCAGCCGGATCCACTCCGAGGGCGCACATCGGAATCCCCGGCGGCGGCCGCGGCCGCGATCGCCAGCGCTCCTGCGCCGCGTGCACCCAGGCGGTCGGGATCACCTGGAAAGGATGATCCTTGATGCTCTGCTTGAACTTGCCGAGGAGGATCGAGCGAAACGGCTCGATCATCGCATCGAGGCGCGATTGGTACTCCGTGTTGGCGAGGTACGGATTGTCGGCAAGCGATGACGGGATGAACGTCCTCGAGAGCGGCTTTACCGGCCGGCCCTTCATCATCACCGGATCAGGTCCGTCGACCTCGGTGTCGATCCCATCCTCGTCCGTCATGAACCAGCGCAGCTCCCCGGGCTTCGCCGGCCGCGGGTGGCGCTCATCGAGCCAGGGTGCAAACATCTGCACGACCCAGAGCCCGTCGGCCGTGAGCGGCGGGTTGGTCGCGATCACCACCCGGCAGCGCTGGCCCGGATCGACCGAGCGCAGCCATCCCATGAGGAAGCGCACCTGGTCTTTCAGGAACTGCGTTCCCTCATCGAAGCCGATGAGATCGTGCGGGTTACCCTGCCAGTCCTGCTCATCACCAGGACGCGCCGCGGCGCCAAACTCGATGAGCTGCTCGGTGCTGATCCGCAGCTTGGGCGGCGGTGAGCCGTTGTAGCCGTCTCGGCCGCCGTTGATCCGGATGGCGCCCTCGAGGAGCGGCGCCAGGTTCGCGTACTGGCGGCGCATCAGGAGCGAGCGCTTGTGCGCGTTGAAGGCGAGTCCGAGGATGAGCTCGGTCTTGCCGCCGCCCGGCTCGCCGCCGAACAGCAGCACGTCCGCCTTCGAGAAGTAGGCCTCGGTCTGTGGTCCCGGATTCGGGATCCATTTCATGCTGGCAGTCGCTTCGATGGCCTCCTGCTCGATCTCCTTGCGACGCTTCGGCGACACGCGATTCAACGTGTCGAGGACCTCCTTGAGCTCCATGGTCTACGCCAAGCGGCTGACGACAACACCGAAGGCGCGAAAGTGCTCGCGCACATCCTCCGTGCGTGTCACCCCGAAGCCCCACCGGGGATAGATGCGCCTCATGCGCCTCACATAGCGGGCCCGGTTCACTTCCTTGCGCCGGGCCCGCAGGACGGCACGCAGCTCCTCGAGCGCGCGTGCCTCAGTGCCGGTCAGCATCAGACGACGTTGCCGCCCGCGCCAAGGTAGTCGGCGTCGATCGTCGTCGAAGCGGCCGAGCGGCGGAAGGCCGCGATCACCGGTGCGAGCGGCACGGACTTCGTTACCGCACTTTGCATGAGCGTGCCCACCGGCTTGCCGTTCAGGAAGAACCCGGCGTTTCCGTTGGCGTCCACCTGGATGAAGAGATCATCGTAGGCGGCTGCCACCGGCGCAATGCCGCTGTCCTGCCCGACGGCATCGACATCGTTCGCCACGCCAACGCCCCACCAGTGAGCGTTGGTCATGGTGGTGTCGAAGAGGAAGCCGACAGCATCGGTCGCAGTGCTCGTGAAGCCATCGCCCCCGCCGGCGCCATTGATTGGCATCTCAAGCGCGGCGGTCTGGTCGGTGAGACCGACGAAGATCGCCACCGTCGTGACCGCGGCAAGCTTCACCCTGCAGCCGAACTGGAGGTTGCCCGAGTCAGCCTCGAAATTGAGCGCGCCCGAGACCTGCACGCCGTTGACGGCCATGGTGGTCGTCGCGCCCGCGCCCGTGGTGCCACGGATGGTGCCGTTGAGTGCGACGTGGGTCGAGAAGTTGGCGGCGCCGGCATCCGATCCCTTCGCAACGCCCCAGGCGCTCGAAAGAGCCTGTCCGACGAAGTGATCGAAGTGCGCGACGTGTAGCGGGCTCGGCACGAGGATCTGGCGCGGAAAGTCGCCGACCCGCAGGCCTTTGGCGGCGACGACGGAGTCGTCATCGGCCAGGCCGAACACTCGGCCGTGGAGGGACTTGAGGACTGCTTTCACTGTGGTTTCTCCTGCTTGTTGCTAGGTGCTGGTGGAGAGCCGGCGGGATTGCCGGGTTCGGAGCTGCCCGAACCATCGGCCTGCGCTTCGAGCAGACCCTTGGCGAGCAGAAAAGCGATGCGGCGAGCCTTGTCGAGCTCGGAGACGTCCTTCGTCTCGATCGGGCCACCGTTGGGCCCTGAGACCTCGTGGCGCTCGGCGAAGAGCTTCAGGTGTTGCCCGAGGAGCTTGAGGGCATCGACCTTCGACCAATGCTTCAGCTTGTGCAGGCGCCCGACGTGCTCGCGCGCTTCGCCGCGGCCCTCGTAGAGCTCCTCGACCTCGATGCCGGCGAGCGCTTTGCGCGCGGCCAGCGGGATCTCGTGGATGGGTTTGAGGTTCCCATCCTCATCGACGACGTCCGCAGGATCGAAGTAGGCGATCGCGGCGAGCTCCTCGAACACGCGTACCTGGCGCACCCCGGCGCGCGCGATCGCCTGCTGCGTGCGCTCCTCGATCGCCTCCTTGATCCCAGCACGCCCCATGACCTTGCAGGCCCCAGCATCCGGGCGTTTGATATCGGCGCCGTACACCTCGCGGTAGGCATCCGATCCGACGCCCAGGCGCACGAACGCATCGACGAACTGCTGATGCTGGCGTCGCAGCTTCGAGTAGGCGCTCAATCGCGCATCCTCTGGCGCCGCACGCGTCTGACCCCGGCTTTCTCCATGAGGGTGCCGATCTCCATGTCGAAGACGTTGAGGTCCTCATCGTGAAGCGTCACCTTGTTGGCAAGGTCATCCAACTTGGGCGATGTCAGATCCCGCCAGGTCTCGAGCTTCGCAACTCCCACCCGCATGCCGACGTAGGCGCCGATAAATCCGCCGGCGATTCCGACCACGAGAGACAGGCCGGTAAAGATCGCCTGTGCGACCGCCAAGGTGCTCACGCTGCGGCCTGCACACGCTTCTCGGTCGAGCGCTTCACCGCGGCGCGCAGGCACGCGACGCAGGCCTTCGTCGAGGTGTAGCGGACCCGATGACCGTGCGGGCAGGGCCTGCCGAGGAACTTGCCCGGACCGAGCTCGGCATCGCCCCCGGTTGTTACCGGGTAATTACCGGCTGCAGGCGTCTGCACAGTCCAGTCATTGCCGAGCGGCTTGTCGCGAAGGGAGCCGGGCAGATCCGGCAGCGGGCGTGAGACGCCGCCAGGTCCGCCCAGCTCCTTCGGCAATGGACAACGAGGATTGACCCTCGCCCAAGACACGGCGATCGGGTCAACCAGCACTCCGCTCATCGTCGGTTCTTCTTCCGTGCAGCGCGGGCCGCCTTCGCGGCAGCCCTGCGCTTGTCACGCCGGTGAGCGAAGGCAACGGTCTCCACCGTTGAATCGAGCAGCGTGCGGCTCTCGTTCATCGAGATCCGGCTCGAGCGGCGCGCCGGCTGGTGCGTGCTCAAAACTGGCTACCCTTCTTCGACATGACGAGCGTCGCCGCGGTCACCGCGGTCGCCCCGCTCTGCTTCACTTTCACCTTGGCGAAGGTGCCGTAGAAGCCAAAGATCCGGTTGGCCGTGGTCGCGGTGACGGGGCTCGTGGTGGTCGCGCCCATGTCAATCAGCGAGAGCGGATCGGTCGCGTAGTTCGTGCCATCGAGCGACGGGAACACCTGCATGGCGCCGGCGGTCGACATCAGCAGGAACTCATCGTTGCGCGACACATCCGAGGTGTCGATGACAGTATCGCCATCGTTGGCGCCAACGCCGCCGGCATAGCGGGTCATGTTGCCGACGGAGTCGACGGTCGCAAGGGTTAGGGCCACGTGTGCACTCCTCAGTAGCGGGCGAGTCGAGGACCAAAAGCGGCGTACATGCGCCGGCCGAGACCGGTGAAGCCCATCGCGCCGATGGTTGCCCCGTCATGGCCGGCGTTTTTCAGAGCATGGTCGGTCACCTGGAAGCCATCGCGCACCCAGGCGATGAGCGCGGCCGGGGTGGCGCGGCCGTTGGGGTCGTAGGCTGGGTCGGTCCAGTCCAGGCGCTGGCGCATGAGGTCGAGCGTGCCTGATGCATCGGCTGCGCCCAGCGTTGCACCCCAGCTCGTGAAGTTGCGCGTGCGATCGACGAACGGGTCTTTGGAGACCACGACATCGTTCGCCCCCGGAGCTCCGGAGCTGAACATGCTGCCGGCCGTCGCCGAGGCGTAGCCCGTGGGATCCGTTCCTCCGGTCGTGCCGTTCCAGGTCGCGTTGAAGTCAGCATCGGCCGCTGCAACTTCATCCTGAAGCGTCCCCTGGAGCCGCGCGAGAATCGCGCCATTGCTGCCGGCGGCAGATGCCCACGCGAGATTGGATTTGAGCGAGGTCACCTCACCAGCAGCGCCGCCGCCAGATTCTCCGTACTGCGCCACCCCGCTTTCATTCTGGGTGGACCAATTCGAGATCACCGTGTTGTGCTCGATGGCGACAGAGCTTGCACTGGCGGCCGCGATCAGCGAGACGAATTTGCCCGGGGATGTCCCATCCGCTGCCGGGACCAGGATGTTCCCGGTGATGCTGTAGGTATGCGCAGCACCATCACCATTGAGGACCAGGTCCCCTCCGCCTTGCGTGGGGAACAGCGCCTCGATGACCGAGTTAGTTACGTTGTGATCAAAAGCGCTGTTGAGCTTCAAACCTTGCGGATTGGACTGATCCGCGGTGAGGCAGAGCATGTAGCACTGATCGACGGTGCCGGGGGCGGTGCGCGCGGCATCCACCGAGATCAGATTGTTCTGGCAAGTTGTGGAGGCGACGCTTCCGTCAGAGATCAGCGCGCCAACGCAGACGGTATTCGTGAGGATCATGGCGGCGAGATCCGCCTCGAGGCTCCCCGCGAAGTAGCAGTCGTCGATCTTGCCGGGCGTCGTCGCGCTCGCGAGGATCCCAAGCGTGGCGTCGACAGAGCCCACGCCGTTTTTGACTACGCAGCTCTGGAACAGCTGAACCGTCGCGGCCTCGCCATTGTGCGCTCGCAGCTCCCCGCAGGTGTCGAAGATGCAGCGCTCGAATGAGGTCTCAGGCGCCGACCCGTTGCCCAGGTAGATGTTGAGCGCCATGTTGTTCGCGTCCCCGAGCCGCAGGAAGTGCGTCCAGGTGGCGTTGATCCTGGGACCGCCCAAGTGGCCGGCATTGTCGAACCAGCCGGCACCGCCGCCAGCGGCGGATTGCAGCACGCACGGGCTCGCCCGTGTGCCGTTGAACTTCCAACGCCAATCCACCGCGTCATTCCAGAGCTTGACTTTGTAGTGCGTGGTGGCCGGAGCGGCGGCGGCAGTCGAGTCGAAAGTGACCGTCGTCCCAGCGGCCTGCACGATGAGGTCGTGTTCGGTGAAGTCATCCTTCGGGATGATGTCGCCGCGGAGCGTGAGGTCCGCAGCCACCGTGAGGACGACGTTGGCCGTGCCCCAGGCGATCGCAGCCGTGCCGTCCGTGGCCGGCGAGCTGCCGACCGTGACGGCGGTATCGACCGTGACGCTGTGATTCAGCGTGACCGTGTCGCCGTCGGCCGGCACGAGACCACCGGTCCATGTCGCCGCATCAGACCAGTTGCCGGCCTGCGCTGTCGTTATCGCACTGCCTGTCACGATCTGTAGCTCCCAGTCGCCCCACGTCGAGTCGGTATGGTCCCAAGCCCGGGCATAGAAATTCTGCGGCGTGCTCCCGGCGGCAAAGAGCGGCGTCGTGTCGTCGTTCATCGTCAGGCCATCCGGGGCCGCAGCCGTGCCGTCGGCGCTCCCTGATACCTCGATCTGATCCCCCACGGTGAGTGCGGGAGTCGCCTGGACATCCTCAGTCGAGGTCGAATTGATCGAAGCGACGTCGGCGTAGATGAGCCCCGCGGGAGGCGCCAGGGGGCACGCGATGGCCGCGCTCGACTCGCCGCTGACTACCACCTCGAGCGTCGTGCCCGTGCCGCCCTGATCGAATTTGAGCTGCGCGCCCGTGGCAGGCTCGAACACAGAATCGAACGTCGCCGCCGTGTCGCTCGTTACGGTGACGTTCCCCTGGGCGACGACGTTCGCGCCCTGGAGGATGTTCACCGTCATGCCGGCGGCGAAGCCGGTGCCCACCAGGGCTATCCCGGTGGCGCCCTCTTCAATCGCATCTCCGCCGTTGACCGAGGTGACGGTCGCGGCTGTGGCAGTAGCGTCGAAGATGCCGAAAAACGCGCCGTCCTGGGCATTGGCTGCCGACAGCGTGCCGTCGAACGCGGCCGAGGTGCCTGCCGAGGCGGCGATGAGCGAATGCACGCCGTTGGCGCCGACACCGCTCTTGAGCGTCCAACCTGTCGGCTCTGCGGTGAGCGTCCCGCCCGCCTTGAAAAAGAGCAGGACCGCTTCGTTATCCGCAGTCGTCGAGCCCGGGTTGAGCGCAACGGCCGTGCTCGATGCCGCGGTGAGGTTCTGCGAGATGTCCGCATCGACGGTCGGCGTACCAGTGAACCCGGTGACGCGGCCATACGCGAGCTTGCCGCTCTCGGCGGTCCCGAGGACTACGGAAAGCGTGGGCGTGCCAACCGCATCCGCGATCTTCCAAAACCACTGAATCCACAGCCCAGCAACGTTGAGCGGCGTCCCGACCGCATCGTAGTCGCCGGTGTTGACATCGTCGGAGACGGTCGCGCTGTTCGCAACGCCAGAGGTCACTACCACGGCACAGGCGAGCACGTCGCCCACCGCGCACGCAGCGCCCGCCGTCAGGGTCGGCGGCGGATTGGCGGCCGTGCCTTGCAGGGCATCTACGACAGAGAGGGCCATCAGCTAACTCTGCAGGTAGCTCTGCAGCGCCTGAAACTTCGGCGGCGCTGCAGTGAGCGGCGAATACGGCTGCATCTGTGATTCCAGTGAGCCGAAGCAGTCCGATCCGGTGGTGAGCGGCGCGACGTTGCAGAAGAAGACCTTCTCGTTGGTCGCGCCCATGTTCGAATCCCACCAGGCGAGGATGCGGCTGATGGACTCGCCCATCCGCGCATCCCGGTGCGCGGCGTTGATCACCGCGGCCATACCGGCGGGGCTGTCTACCGGGACGGTATTGGGACCGCCCTCGTAGCCGATCACGGGAACTGAGTAGCCGTCGGCCAGCACCTTGATCGCGGCGAGGTCGGTCTTGAGCTTTCCCTCCCAGCCGCCAGCCGGCACGCTCGTGTACGACACCGAGCCGTTATCGGTGGTGCCGACGTTGTCCTGCATGCAGGCAAACAGATCGTCGATCGGCACCGAAGCTGCGAACATCGCCGTGGCATCCGTGTCGCTGAAGTGCGCATTGCCAGGCCGGAAGCCCCAGTACCAGTTGCAGTTGACCGCGGCGATCTTGTGCGAGCTCGCAGGACCCGTGAAGCCGTCGATCGAGTCCGTCCAGAGCGTCGTGTCCATGCCTTCCGTGAGGTAGGCCGTATTGTCGGAAGCGATGCCCAGCGACGGGACCACGCGGCTCGGCACCTTGTCGGCCCCGAGCGTCGCGAAGATGAGCTCGGACATCACCGCAGTGCGCATGCCGTGCCAGTTGCGGTTGGCGATCAAGTCTCCCGATGCGCTCGGCCACTGATGCCGGCCGGCCGATACCGAGAGGTGGTACTGGGTGAAGGTCGTGTTCCAAACCTCGTTCGAAAACTCGACCGTGCATTTTTTCCCGGCGGCGAGCGTCTCGTCGATGAGCGTCGCGACGCCTGTGAAGTAGGCATCGTCTGCGCCCCACGGCACTGTCACGAATGCATCGCACCCGAGAGCGTTGGCGGCCTCGAGCACGATCTCGATGGGACAGCCGCGCGCGGTGCCGTAGCTCACATACCCGACCGGCACCCGGTCTGCCCACAAGGGCGAGGGAGCTACGATGACCGCAGCGGTCGTGACCGTTGTGCCGATGGCGGAGCTCAGCGTAGCCGTGGTGGCGCCGTACTCGATTGTCGCCGTGAACGACTGGCCGTCCTTCAACCAAAGAGGATATTCACCGCTCGCGTATGTCCATGCCGGTATCGGCACAGACGTCGCCCCCTCGGTGTAGGTCTGCGAGGCAATGAAGACGTTCTGATTGTCCTGGTTCAGCCACTGCATCCCGCGGAAGGTGGTGCAGTTGGCATTCACAGCGAGCCAGTCGGGGTGGAGGGTGTCCCCGGCATCGTAGCCCGCGACGAGGTCCGTATGGACTACCGAGACATCGCGCGGGTTGTCCGTGTCCGAATTCACCGCGCTGATGTAGATCCCCAGGCTCGCGGCCGCAGAAGGGACTGTGAAGGTGCCCTCGGCATAGGTGTTGGCGTCGGGGTTGGCGAGCGTGAGCACCACGGAGCCGTCGACAACCACGACCATCGTTCCGAGCCCGATGAATTTCAGCCGGTGGTCGCCCGCGTAGAAGAAGTCCGTCTGGTTCGGCGCGAGCGCGGGCTGCGAGTCGTGCAGCCACATGAACACGCGGTCGAAGGTCTGCGTCCCGGGCGGCGCCCCATTGCCGATGTCCGTGGCTGTGAGCGAGGTCGGGTAGCCGTTCGCATCCACGGGCAGATACTGCATCTCCCCCGTATTGACGTTTGTCGCTGTCGCGGTCGACCACGCGCAATTGTTGTAGGCCGTCCCGCCGTGCCCGCCCTGCTTGACCAGGTTGCGAAACGGGATCGCAGTGTCGAAGTAGGAGATCCGCGAGCCTGGCTGAGACCCCAGGAGCGCGGCCGGCTGCAGGAACGGCCGGTGCGAGCCGTCCCGCCAGGCCGTAAAGATTTCGCGCCAGTCCTTGCGCTGAACGTTCTTCGTCACGCTCCCGGGCCGCAGAGGTCCTTACTGCAACGTGATGGTGATGGTACCCGGCACGCCCCCCGGGAAGGTCTTGCAGACCTCGTTCGAGGGCACGCTGCTGTTGCCATTGGCGTCGGTGACGGTGAGGTACCAGAAGTACGTCGTGGCATCGGAGAGCCCGACGGTAAGCACGATCGGACTGCCGGCCAGGGCAGATGCCACCTTCGTCTCCGCTCCGGTCGCCGTGCCTTGGAACACCGTGTAGGACAGCGGCGTCGCGATCGGCGTCCCGTCCGTGTTCGTGGTGGGCGCGGTGAACGTGAGGGTGGCTATCGGGGCGACCCCGGCCTTGCCTTGAGTACAGACCGGCGCGGCCGCGAAGGCAGGCGCTGCGAGAGCGGCGCACGCGAGGGCCAACGAAGCGATGAAGAGCGAGCGGGTGTGGCGCATGGGGCTTACCTTTCAGGCAGAAAAAAGCCCACGGGTTTGCCGCGGGCGGTGAGGGTTGGGATGCGCCAGAAACGCGAAAGGCCCGCACCGGTCGCCCGGTCGGGCCTTGCTTCGCTGGCGGCTACGCCAACTATGCGCGCTTTTTACGCTGGTCTATGCGCACTGGTCAAGCCCCAGGTGCTCGCTTGGTCTCCGATTCCCACACCCCGAGCACACGCAACCGCATGCCGCACAAGCGAATTGGTCGCCCGTACGTGTCTCGCTCGATCGCATCGCCGCGGCACACGGTGAGCATCGCGAGCTCCTGCGGGAGGAGCCAGAGCTGCGCGCGCGTAATGTCGCGGCCACTGAGCAGGAGCTTGGAGGTGAGCCAGACGACGGCGCGCACGAGCTGCGTGGGCGTACGCATCAGACCATGCCAGCTTCGCGCAACCATTCCTGGCGCGCCCGTCGCTCGCGCTCGAGGACCTCTTCGGCAAGGATCCAGAAGCGCAGTTGATCCGGCCTGCCAGCTGCGGGACCGTCGACGAACACGATGGGAGGGCTATTGAACTCTTCGAGGGAGAGTTCCTGCCTCGCCTCAAGCCGCACGGTCTCGAACTTCTCGATCTCGGCGGCTCGCCGATGCCATGCCGGCACGGTGTCACAGTTGACGTGGGGCTTGCAGAATGGCCCGCAGGCGAGGTCATGTTGAGCCGCCTCAAGCAGCTCGAGGGCGAGCGTACGCCAGGCGAGCGCGCTCATGCGAAGAACGCCCGCTCGATCTCGTCGGCGCTCATCTCCAGCGTCTCGGCGATCTCGCTCACGCCATACCCGCGCTCGAGCAGCTGCTCGGCCTGCTTCAGGCGAGCGGCTGGATCCGCTGCGGGCACGATGCCCTGGATGGGCTTCGGTGCCGGCGGCCGCGGTGGTGGCTCGCCCTCATCCTCGGCCGTCGCCGTACCGACACCCAGGATGGTGTCTGCATTGTGCAGCGCCTGGGCGGTCGCAGTCAGCGGCGGCTCGGTCTCCGAAACTGCACTGGTGGAATGCAGATTGGGCATCCGCCACGCGTTCACAGGCATCGGCAGCACAAGGATGTGATCGACGAGGACCTGGCCGCGCTCAGTGAGAGTCCACAGCTTCGGGAAGCGTTGCACCAGGTGAAGCTCCGCAAGGGCGAGCCAGACGCCCGGCCCGTTCATCTCGATGATTTCCTGATGCTCTTTCGAGCCGCGCTCGCAGGTCGAGAGCAGCAGCAGCGCGATGTAGTGGGCAGCGATGAGCTGCGGTGGCTTCGACGTCATTCTTCAGGCTCCCAAGTTGGAATGCTGATCCCGATGCCGTGCAGGAGGCCGAGGTAGTAGGCCATCGCTTCGCGGCGCACCTCGTAGACGCCTCGAGCGCGGATCTTCAAGCGCTCGCCGATCTCCTCGATGCTGAGCGGTGAGCGAAACCACATGAACAAGAAATCGCGCGCCCAAGGCGCGGAGTGGATGATCGCCATGTCGACGACGATCGCCTCATCGGGCGCAAGCGCCGTTGGGCGGCTCTCGGGCAACATGTCAGCCGCCTCGTCATCCGGCGGCAGGCCCGTGCCCTGCCCTACCGACCAGCGCCAGAGGTATCGATCGACCGGCCGGAAGCGCGGGTCGAGCGCCCGCTCACGCGCGAGCATGCGCAGCACGTTCGCGGGAATGGGCGCTGTCCGCTTCACCTCCGGTACGCGCCAATCCGGCGGCTCATGAATCGTCGGCCGCTCCTCGGTCACGCGCGGCTTACCGCGCATCAGGAACGGTCGCGGGATTTTTCGTGTCATCTGTGCCTGCACGCTCATCCGTGGCCGCGACCGTTGATGCTGCCGATGTGCTGCGCGATCGCGAGATTCGGGCGGGCATCGTTCGCCTGCTTGAGCTGGCGTGCTTCGAACTCGAATTTGCGGATGGTCCGGTGCATGAGCTTCTCCGGGTCGATGAGCTGCTCCTTGCCGAGCTCCTCGAAGATGCACTGCAGTTTCACCTCGAGGGTGCGCACGTCGATGAGCAGCTGCGCGATCGGCACCATCATCTGCTCGTTGCCGTGCTGATCGACCTGGCGGCAGCTGCGCAGGATCTCGGCGGCGTGCGCCTGAAGCGACTTTGCGAGCTGCTCACCGAGCGTGGGCGGCTGCTGCTCGCCCGGCGCCGGTTGATCGTTTTGTGACATGAGACCCCCTGTTGCGATTGTCAGTGGTGCAGACGTCTGAACAGCCAGACGCCGGCGCGAATGATCGGCCACCAGGCCGCGGTGAAGATGGCGAGGATGAGCAGCAGCCAGCCGAGACTGCGCAGGATCTCGAGCGGCGAGCCATAGACGACAGGTGCCCGCATGCGCGGGACTCTCGGTGATCGCCTGAGAACCAACTCATGCACAGCGCACCTCGCGATTGCGCCTCGTGCGGCGCACCCGAACGACGTCGAGCACTCTGAGGCCGTACTCGAGCTCGAAATGCTGGGCCTTCCAGCGGTAGATCTTGGTCTTGCGGGTCGTCTCTGACTTGGTGTCCTCGATCACCAGCGCCGAGGTCTGCTCAAAGCCGAGCGCGAGGGCCGGCGGCATTGGATCCGGGTTTGCGTGGTCGAACGACGTTCGCGCCACAACGCGGCGGTAGACCATGTCGGCTTCGTACTCGCCGATCCGTATCCGATCCCCGGAAGGCATCACCACGTGCAGCGGGAAGGACACGTGATGACGCAACCCGACAATGAGCCCAGCTCGCTGCTGCTCCTGCAGTTCGCGGAAGCGCTTCAGTTCCCACTTACTCTCGAACGTCTCCCCCTCCACGAGGCAGACTTGGTTGCCGTACTTGGACCTCGAAGGTGTTGGGGTTTCACGTGGAACCAGATCCAACTCCCGGCGCGCCTGGTCGCGCATCGCCGGCGGGAGGTCCTCGAGGCGAAAGCGCGCGCTCACCACCGGTCCTCGTTGGCTGCCGCGCGCCCCCACAGTTGCAGCAGCCGATGGATGCTCGCGAGCGAGACGGCCTGCGCGCGAAATGCTTGGACATCGGCGCCGAGGCACCAGCCGTACTGATTGCGCTGCACCGAGATCACGTGTTGCGCTCCTCGGACTTCGCGTCCCCGCTCGCCTTGGACTTGCAGGTCTTCAGGCGCGGCGGGTCTGCGATCGCTCGGTTGCGCGCGGCGCGCCATGCCGCCCACCTGGCGGTCTTGGCCGGCTCGCCCGGCATGCGCTTTTCGGGTGTCTGACGTGGCTTCATGGCTTGCGTCTCCTGAGCTCCGCGGCCGCGGCACGCATGGCGTCCGTGATGACCGGCTCGCCATACACGCGCTCGAAGAGCTCGGCGTAGGTTTCGGGTTTGCCCTTGCGCGTGCCGCCGGCGATCACGACCTCGAGACCGTGACGCAGGATCAGCTGGCGCATGCGCTCGGCACGCATCGCGGTGGTCGTGACGCCGAGATCGACCTCGCGCACCCCGTGCTTCAGATCCGGTACGCGTTCGAGCACACCGTGGTCGATCAGCCGTTGGCGCAGCCACGCCTCGGCGTCGAGTAGGCGCACGCCCTCGAGCTTCCCTTGGATCGGCTTGGTGCTCACCCTTCCTCACCCCGGTGAGGCGTCACAGTGACGGTGGTGACGGGCGTCACGACTCAGCCCTCCGCCGATCGAGCAGCTGCTCGAAGGTCTCGCGGAAGCGGGCGCGCATGGTGCCCATCCGGTCCGTGTTCGTCATGCCAATCGCGTGGAAGCCGCCAATCAGGCGGATCGCTTCGGCGATGGTCGGCTCGCGCTGGCGCAACCCCTCGAAGTCATCGGACTTGCGAGCGATCTCCGCCTTCACCCAGGCTTCCCGGCTGGCGTCCTTGCGCTGGCGCTCTTCGCTCCGGACGGCCGTATGGCCGTTGGCCCCTCGCCGGGGGGTTTGGGGGGTTTTCTCTTTACTGGGTTGGGTTGGGTTGGGAGTGACGGCTGTAGACGTCACCACACCGTCACCCGTTACGTCACCCGATGCGTCACGTTTCTCCTTCTGCCTTGCCCGGTAGCGCGCCTGCCTGGCGTTGCGCTTCTCGCGCCGTTCGTCCTTGTCTTGTAAGGTGTTTTTGGTCGAGTAGCCGGGCAGCTCGACGGTGCCATCGTCGTGCTCGATGAGCCACTGTGACGGTAGCCGGCGCAACAGGGTGACGGGCAGTCCCGTCACCTCCGCGAGGTGGCGTAACGCTATGGTGACGCGGTTGAAACGTAACGCATCGTCACCCGTTACGTCACCCGTCACGCTGTGACGCAGATGAGTGTCACCGTGGCGCCAGAGCTTGTAGAGCGCCCCGAGCGCGGCCTCGTGGGCGAAGGGCTTCAGGGCGTCCTTGAGGATCGCGGGAACGCCCAGGGATAGCAGGTGCTCGAGGATGTCGTCGCGCAGCGCGAGGGTGCGCCCGTCGTCGTCGAGGTCCTTGTCCATGGCGACATAGCCGCCCATCAGCGTGAGCCCTCGGGCCCGCCGTGGGTGTGGTTCTTTGGTGCGGCGCTTCGCGCCATTTCTGAGACCGCCCGCTCGTTATGGTTCGTGGTTCCAGGTTGCTCACAGCGACCTGCGGCGCCGGCTGCCTCTGTCGAGGGCAGCGTGACGGGCGTCAGCTCGTGTCCGGACAAGCCGAAGCTAGAATGGCGCCTGACTTGGACCTCCATTGCGGGTCGAAAAAATGAACAAGCTGCTGATTTGCGGCGTCGCGCTGGCGCTCACCGGCTGCGTGACCTCGAAGGTGGCGACCCTCGAGCCCGGCGTCTACACGCTCACCTTCTCGGACCTGACCGGCATGGGTACAAAGACCCAGGCGATGAAGCACGTGGTGGGCGATGCCGATGATTACTGTGCTGCGCACGGCGGCGGCCAGGCGCACCTGGTGAACATGGTCGACGGGCGCACGATGCCGCTGTCGCCCTACCAGTCCTCGATCGTGTTCCGGTGCGTGCCGAAGTAGGCTCATCGGACTCCACTCCGCCCTCTTCCGTGAGCTTCCGTGAGCTCTCCGTCCGGCTCCGTGTCCGACGGATTGTCGGCGTCCTGGCCAAGCACTAGCTTGGCGTCATGGATCGCCTTACGCACATAGGCCTCGAGGACGTCGCGGGCCAGCTTCTGCAGCGTCATGCCCTCCTTGTGGGCGATGCGGGTGAGCACCTTATGCGCGTTCGGAGACACGCCGATGCGGCCGAGATCCTTCAGCGGCAGACTCACGCGATCTGCTCGTGCTCAGCCGGGCCGGTGTTGGAGGGAGCGCCGGCCTCTCGACGGCGGAAGTACGAGGCAAGCAACTCGATCTTGCGCACGCCGGGGTCGCCGGTAATGCCGGCAGCGATCTTCTCGATCGTGCGCTTCGGGACGCCCGTGGCGTCGGCCACTTCGGCCCAGTGCCCCTTGATCGCCTGAAGGCTATCTACGACGTACTGCAGCATCGATTCTGTCATATGGGCGCCGATCCTATACCCACTTTTGGGTATTCACAACCCAGGAATGGGCACGGCCTCGTTTTATCTTTGGCTGGCGTGTCCGAGCCAACAAAATCTACAAAGCGCGGTAGCCGGCCGCCGTCAGCGCCAGCCAGACGGTTGCGGCGAACGGTAGCTACGAACGTGCGACTGCTGTTCGAGCACACCTATCCGGTGGCGCGCTACCCCACCCGCTCCGCTCAACAACAGGCTTTCGCCCGTGACGCTGGCGTTTCCTGGTCCTCAGTCCAGCGTAAGCTGGAGCCTGAGAGCGGATTTACGCTCGATCTAGTCGCCGACATCGCGGTGGCGCTGCGCATCGAGCCCCATCATCTCCTCGATCCGAATCTTCCCCAAACCTTGCCCCTGCCGCGCCCGGAGGGCGGTGCCGAGGCGCCCGCGTTTCGCCGACGTCGAGCTGGATGATCTACTGAGCGGCCGCAAGACGGACTAGGCCTCTACCCAGTTTTGGGTTGACTATACCCAATTCTGGGTATAAGGTTCCTCCCGCACACCAAGTCGGGAGGTCCAACATGTTTCGGAAAACAGCCAAGTTGCTTGTGAAGGCAGTGGCCATCGCATCGGCCGCTGCTCTCGTGATTCTCGTCGTCGGCTTCTCGGTTGCGCTCGGATGAGCGGCGCCAGCAAGGCACTCCTCGAGATCCTCGAGTCGCTGCCCACACATCCGCGATCGGGTGAGCTGTTAGGTGCGCTGGTGCGCGCCGAGCGCGCCGGCTTCGAGCGCGGACTGCTCCACTGCGCCGAGCTGCAGACGGGTAGCCGTGAGATTGACGGCTCCTCGCAGCATCGCCAGGCGGGCTGATGGCTACGCACATCCCGGAGCACCTGCTCATCTCGCCGCCGACGAGCGACCTGCTCGCCGTCGATGCACGCATCCCCTTGCCGCCGCTGCTCAAGACCCTCGCAGACGCCGGCTACACCATCATCAACAACCGCCGCGGGCAGCTCGTCGTGACCGAGCGGCCCGAGGACTTCAAACCGGCGCCGCGCGCCGAGGAGCACGCACGTGGTCGATAACCGTTATCAGCCCGGCCAGCGCCGCGGCACCCAACAGCAGACGCGCACGGCCGAGCGGCCCGCGCAGCAGCGCGATCCGTTCAACCCGCCGCCGGATCAACCGCCGGCGACGATCCCTGCATCGAAGCTGCCGGCCGGCGCGATCGCCCGCGGGCTCGATGAGGCAACTTGGAACACGCTCTGCAACAGCATCTTCCCTGGTGCGCTCGCCGACTCAATCCTGCTCGCGGTCGACTACTGCCGCGCGCGCAACTTGGACGTGCTCAAGAAGCCCTGCCACATCGTCGGCATGCGGGTGCAGCAGAAGTCGATGAAACAGGACGGCTCGACCGAGAGCCGCTGGGTGTGGCGCGACGTCATCCTCCCGGGCATCTACGAGTACCGGATCACCGCGCGGCGCACGGGCGAGTACCTGGGGCACAGCGCGCCCGAGTGGGGCGACCCCATCAAGTTCGGCGACGAGCTCGCAAACGGCTCGAGCCCGATCACGGCGCCCGAATGGTGCGCCATGACCATCTACCGCTGGAACGAGACGCTGCGCGAGCGCATCGAGTATCCGGTCCAGGTCTACTTCACGGAAGTTGTGGCCACCAAGGGGGTCGGCGGCAATGACGAGAGCCCTGGCAAGACCGTGGCGAACCAGCGCTGGTCGAAGGCACCGCGGCAGATGCTGCTGAAGTGCACCGAGGCCGCGGGCTTGCGCGAGGCATTCCCCGACGAGCTCGGCGGCGAGCCGACTGCCGAGGAAATGGACGGCCGCACTATCGACGCCGAGACCGCCGCGCCGGCGCCGCGCGGCAAGCCCGCGACCGAACGCCCGCGTGCAACGACTCAGCCGAATCGTGAGACGAAACCGGCTTCAGGCGAGACGAACGGGCCCTCCGGTGCAACAGCACAGGCCTCGAGCGCAACTAAACCCGACCAGAGCACCACGGCGTCAACCGGCTCTCCGCCGGCCGATGCGCCCGTCGATCCGGCCACCGGCCAGGTGCGCGCAACCACTGAGCAGCTCGAGCATGTGCGCAAACTCCTCGATCGCACCGGGGTGCCCGAGAACGGGGTCTGCGAGAAGTTCGATCTCGGCGTCCTCGAGGATATGGGCTACGACCAGGTGGCCCAGGTGGTCGCCTGGATCAACAACGCGGTCTGATGAACGCGGCGCCAAAACCCGCCCTGACCTTCGATGCCGAGACGCACACCTACACGCTCGGCGGCCGGCATGTGCCCTCGGTCACGCAGGTCCTCGACAGCCAGCTCGTTGACTGGAGCATGGTGCCGCCCGATGTCCTCGAGGCGGCGCGCGTGTTCGGATCGCACGTGCACGAAGCGGTTGCCTTTGAGCTGCGCGGGATCCTCGACTGGGCCTCGCTCGATCGGGCGATCGCGCCCTACATCGAAGGCCTGCGTAACTTCATGCGCAAGGGCGACTTCGTGCCGATCGCGAGCGAGCTGCGCATGGGCCACGAGCTGCACCGGGTCGCCGGCACGCTCGACCTCTACGGGCCCGTGTGCGGCACCTCCTCGCTCATCGACGTTAAATCGGGCGCGGTGCCACGCACGGTCGGCCCGCAGACCGCCGCCTATGCCGAGCTCTATCGCTTCACCCACGGCGAGCGCGTGAAGCGCCGCCACTGCCTCGAGCTCAATCCCAAGTATCCCGAGGGATTCAAGCTCCACCGTCTCGATAACCCGGCCGACTGGAGCATCTTCCTCTCGGCGCTCAACTGCTGGAGGTTCAAACATGCAAACTGATCCCGCGAAGATGCCGGAGGTGCAGGCCGCCACTGCGACCGCGCAACGGCTCGTCGAGCTCGCCGGCAACTATCAAGTCGCCACTGCCGAGGAGTACTCCTCTGCCGGCGCCGACCTGGTCCAGGTGAATAGCGCGATCGCGCGCCTCGAGGAGCTGCGGCTCGGCATGACGCGCCCGATCGACGCCGCGAAGAAGGCCGTGATGGACTTCTTCCGCGGCCCCGCGGAGCGGCTCGACCGCGCGAAGGGGCAGATCAAACGGGCGATGATCGCCTACGACGAGGAGCAGCGGCGGATCCAGCAGGAGGCGCAGCGCAAAGCGGAGGAAGCGGCACGCAAGGAGCGTGAGCGGCTCGCGGCCGAGGCGGCCGAGGCGCAGCGCAAGGCCGATGAGAAAGCCGCCGAGGAGCGCCGCCAGGCAGAGGCCGCACGCTCCGCTGGAGACCTGCAGGCAGCCGCGAAACACGAGCGCGCAGCCGATCGCGTGGAGGCGCGCGCCGAGGCGAAGGTCGAAACGCTGCACAGCACCGCCGCGGCCGTCGTCGCTCCGGTGCTGCAGCGCGAGACGCCGAAGGTGAGCGGCGTCAGCGGCCGGCGCGTCTGGAAGTTCCGAATCAAGGATGTGAGCAAACTGCCGCGCGAGTACACGATGCCGGACGAGAAGAAGATCGGCGGCGTCGTGCGCGCCATGAAGGCCGACACCAACATCGCAGGCGTTGAGGTGTGGGACGAGCCCGACCTCGCAGCCTCCCGCGGAGCCGCCTGACCCATGGCCGCGAAGAAGCACACGCATCGCCGGCGCTGCTCGCACCGCAACCTCGTGGTGCGCACCGAGGGCGA
>DASUKK010000027.1:0-2118 GCA_036278795.1 Steroidobacteraceae bacterium
ATCAGGAGCGCGTTGGTGCCGCGCTCCAGTCCGCCGCCGAGAAGCATGTCGAGTTCGGCATTGCCGCTCGGCACGAAATCGCCGTGGAAATCCTTGTGGTGCTCCGCCGCGATCAGCCGGGGATAAATCGCGAGCCCCCCATGTTCGATGGTGAAGTCGTGGAACCCGCCCTTGAACGGTATGCCCCGCATCTTGACCACCCGCAGGCGCCGGCGTTCCGCGCCGTAATCAATGGCCAATTGTTCCAGCAGCACCACCCCGTGCACGATGGAATGGAGCTGCAGGTCATTCCGATGCGCCGTGAGATCGTCGAGCAGGATCACGGTGGATCTGCGGCTGGAGAAAAAGTGCTTCAGGGCAAGAACCTGGCGGCGATAACGCAACGGGCTCTGCGCCAGCAACCGAAGCTCGGACAGGCTGTCAATCACGATGCGGCTCGGATTGAGCTCCAGGACCTTGTCGAAAATGAGCTGGCTCGTCTCGCTGAGCTCCATTTCGGCCGGCTGCAGGATCGTCAGCTCCTGGCTGGGGTCCAGAGTGGTCTCGGACGGGACCAGCTCGAAGATCGTCACGCCCTCCAGCGACCATCCATGGCGCTGGGCCACCAGGTCCAGTTCGCGCTCGGTTTCCGAAAGGGAGATGTAGAGCGTGCGTTCGCCGCGGCGAGCGCCTTCCAGCAGGAATTGAAGGGCCAGGGTGGTCTTGCCCGTTCCCGGCTGTCCTTCATAAAGGTACATGCGCTCGGGATCGAACCCGCCACCGAGAATGTCATCGAGGCCTGGACTGCCGGTGGAGATCCTCGGCAGTTCAGCTTCACGCGTACCGGGGTTGCCCTTGTGCTCGTTCATCGAAGTCCTCTCGATCAAATCCCGCGCGTACTGCCCTGGCGCGGCCGGTGCAGCAGATTAGCATTTCCCGCCTTGGGCGAGTCGGCGGTACCCCGGTATGCGGGGACTTCACCGTACAATGCTGTCGCGGTGAATCGGCAATCGCGGAGGCTGGCGTGATCGAGGTCAGGCAAACGACCCCCGGCGACCCATTCGAATTCGAGGTGATCGTCCGCGAGGCAGACGGCGAGAGCCGCCACCACGTGACCATGAGCCAGGCCGGTTTCGAGAAGATGACGGCGGGCCAACATACGCCCGAGCACTGTCTCGCCGCCGCTTTCCGCTTCCTGCTCGACCGCGAACGCAAGGAATCCATCCTCGGCCGCTTCGACGTCAGCGTGATCTCGCAATACTTCCCCGAGTTCGAGCGGGAGTTGCCACGTTATCTCGCGGGGTCGGCCGGCTGACGGAGCAGCCTCTCCTCTTCCGGCGGATTACGCTGCCCCGATCCGCCCTACCCGGGTTACTCCCACTCGATGGTTGCAGGTGGTTTCCCTGAAATGTCGTACACCACGCGCGAGATGCCGCGCAGTTCGTTGATGATTCGCAGCGACACGCGTTCCAGGAATTCGTACGGCAGGTGCGCCCAGCGCGCGGTCATGAAATCGATCGTCTGCACCGCGCGCAGCGCAATCACCCATTCGTAGGCGCGGCCGTCGCCGACCACGCCCACCGACCTCACCGGCAGGAACACGGCGAACGCCTGACTGACTTCGTCATAGAGATTCGCCGCGCGCAACTCCTCGATGAAGATGGCATCGGCCTGCGCAAGCAACTGCGCGTATCCGGCCTTCACTTCGCCGAGGATGCGCACACCAAGGCCCGGACCGGGGAACGGATGGCGGTACACCATCTCGCGCGGGAGGCCGAGTTCCACGCCGATACGGCGCACCTCGTCCTTGAACAACTCGCGCAGCGGCTCGACCAGTTGCATGTTCATGCGCTCGGGCAGGCCGCCGACGTTGTGGTGCGACTTGATGACGTGCGCCTTGCCCGTGCTGCTGCCGGCCGACTCGATCACGTCAGGATAGATCGTGCCCTGCGCCAGCCATTTCACGCCCTGCAGTTTGTGCGCTTCTTCGTCGAACATCTCGACGAAGAGTTTGCCGATGACCTTGCGCTTGGCTTCCGGATCGGCCACGCCCGCGAGCGCGGCGTAGAAACGTTCGGCCGCATCCACGCGGATCACACGCACGCCCATGTGGCGGGCCATCGTGTCCATCACCTGGTC